>JBEVVS010000234.1:0-11717 GCA_040507005.1 Candidatus Thiodiazotropha sp. | reverse complement strand
GCCTGGCGGCTTATATCTCTTCCTGGAGCAAGGATCCCTCATCCCAAGTCGGCGCGGTGATCACCGACGGTAACCGGATTGTCTCTCTGGGTTACAACGGATTTGCCGCCGGTGTGGAGGATAAGCAGGAGCGATTGGATGATCGGGACTGCAAGCTCAATCTCACCATTCATGCAGAAGAGAATGCGATGATCTTCGCCAAACGGGATCTGACTGATTGCACCGTCTATGTTACCCATCCCCCCTGTCCCCGCTGTGCCTCCAAACTGATCCAGGAGGAGATCGGGCGCATTGTCTATATTGAGCCCAGTGAAGACTTTCTCTCCCGCTGGGCTGATGATATCCAGCTATCTCGCGAGATGTACCGTGAGGCCGGTGTCGAGGTGACCGGCTATGCCATGCAGGAGATCAATCATGAAAATGCGCAGATCACCATTGCACCGGGCGGTTTTTTCAAGAATGTGATGAACCTCGTGCTACAGAGTGACGATTGAACAACCTGGGCAACCGGTCTGCGTAGCACCCTTTATTCTGAAAGCACCAATCCTAAGAGTCCAAGAGATCGCTCAGTGCGCGGATGAGGTCGGTTTCAGTCAGCATGCCTGCGACGATTTTGTCGTCACCGATGACCGGCAGGCAGCCGATCCTGTTGTCGTTCATCTGCTTGGCTGCGGAAGCGAGCGGCGTATTGGCATTCGTGGTGTAGACCGGGGTATGCATGACCTCTGCGATCTCCACCGGTGCCTCTTTGAAATAGCGGGCAGCGAGTTGAAGATCTCGTCGCGTAACTATGCCTACCACTTGATTGTCATTATCGACAACCGGCAGGTGGTGCATGTTTTTCTTCTCCATGATCTCGAAGGCTAAATCGTAATTGTCCTCTTGTTGCACGGTAATGGGGGTGGAGCTCATATAGTCGCTTACCAGCATCGGTCTCTCCTCAGGTGTCTCATTGTTATAACTAGCCACTGGCTGGCTAGTGATCGTCTATAACCCAACTTTAGACGAAAAATTCCTGCATGTATCGGGGCTGGTTAACGCAATACCGGTATCTGCAAAAGGTGTCTCTTGCCTGCCATTCATGGAATCCCGGCTGGTCCTTGAATCCAGAAAGGGCCTGAGGGGAGTATTGCAGAAACCCCAGCGGTCCGTTGGTTATGGCATTGACAGTCGCGGGATTAACCTCACTATTTACCCTGAAAAAACAGTAAATTTGTTCCATACTAGAGACTTAGGCTCGGATATTAATGGTTTTAAATAGGGGAAGGCTGATGCCCAAGAAGAGTAAATCCAAGAAAGCGCTTCAATCTAAAATCCAGAAAAAGTTACAACAAAAATTCGCCAAAGCTGACCACCACAAAGCCCTGAAGGCGAGGGTGAATGCATTGGAAAAAGAGCTCAAGGCACTTCGAAAGATGCTGGAAGGGGGTGCCAGAAAGGCCTCTCCGGTGAGCGAAAGGCGGGTGGCTAAAAAACCGGCGAGCAAGAAATCCACTCCCAGGCAGGCCGCGGCAAAAACCAATAATCTGCAGATGATCAAAGGTATCGGCGCAGTGATCGAGAAAAAGCTCCTGGAATACGGGGTCAACAGTTATGCCCAGATCGCTGCCTGGAGTGATGCTGAGATTGAGGATTTCTCACAAAGACTCAACTTCAAAGGCAGAATCCAACGGGAGGGCTGGGTGAAGCAGGCAAAGGAACTGATGGCCGGATAGACCCAAGATAATAGATTGCCGCCAGCGACTGCCTAGGAGAGCTAGATGTCTACACTGAACCACTTCCCTCATATGATCGCTGCCGAGATCGAGCCTGCCGGTCAGATGGTTGTCACCGCGCCTTTCGACCAGGCACCGATCGCGAGCATAGATAGCGTGGATGGGGATGGCGTGGATCAGGCGTTGACCATCGCGCACAAGCTGTTCCATGACCGGGACCAGTGGTTGCCCCTGGCGGATCGGATAGGGATCCTCAAACGCACTGCCCAACTGATGACAGAGCGGGCTGAGTCACTGGCACTGGAGGCGGCCAGGGAGGGTGGTAAACCCCTTGTCGATTCACGGGTTGAAGTGGCGCGTGCCATCGATGGTATCGAGATCTGCATCGAGACCCTGCGCACCGAGGTCGGGGAGGAGATTCCCATGGGGGTCAATCCCGCTTCCCAGGGCCGGATCGCCTTCACCCATCGGGAACCGATCGGGGTTGTGGTGGCTGTCAGTGCTTTCAACCATCCCTTGAATCTGATTGTGCACCAGGTTGCCCCGGCGGTTGCCAGCGGCTGTCCGGTGATCGTCAAACCTGCCGAGGATACCCCCCTCTCCTGCATGCGTTTCATCGAGTTGCTTAGAGAGGCTGGTCTACCGGCCCCATGGGCCCAAGCCCTGATCACCGCCGATCTCGAGGTCGCGGAAAAACTGGTGACCGATCCCCGGGTCGATTTCTTCAGCTTTATCGGCAGTGCCCGGGTGGGGTGGTGGCTAAGGTCCCATCTGGCTCCGGGAACCAGATGCGCCCTCGAGCATGGCGGCCTGGCGCCGGTGATCGTTGCTGCCGATGCCGATCTTGATGATGCCCTGCCGCTGCTCGCCAAAGGAGCCTTCTACCATGCCGGGCAGGTGTGTGTTTCGGTACAGCGGGTGTATGCCGAACAGTCGATTGCACGTCGCATCGCGGATGGCCTGGCGGCGGAGGGGAACAAGATGCAGGTGGGTGATCCAACCCTGGAGAAGACGGCCATCGGCCCGCTGATCCGCCCCCGTGAAATGGAACGGGTTCATGCCTGGGTTAGCGAGGCGGTGGAACAGGGTGCAGAATTGATCTGCGGCGGCGAACCGTTTTCCGCCACCTGTTATCAACCCACGGTGCTGTTTAATCCGCCGTTGGATGCAAAGGTCAGTACCCAGGAGGTGTTCGGTCCAGTGGTCTGTGTCTATGCCTATGATGATATGGATAACGCCATCGATCAGGCCAATGGCTTGCCCTTCGCCTTTCAGGCGGCGGTCTTCAGCAATAATCTGCAACGATCCCTGCGCTGCTATAAGCGCCTGCATGCATCGGCGGTGATGATCAACGATTTCACCGCTTTTCGTGTCGACTGGATGCCGTTTGCCGGTTTGCGGCAGTCGGGTATGGGCGTCGGCGGCATACCCCATACCATGCGGGATATGCAGATCGAGAAGATGATGGTGATTCGTTCCGGCGAGTTATGATTTATCGTAACCACTCACTACCTGGTGTTAACATCCCGCATTGGTCACCCTACAGGTATCAGGAACAGGCGGTAGCCCCATCCCTCACCAAATATTTTAAATAAGATTTGCGTTATTTCGCGGACTTATTCGCTTTTATCCTCAACCCGGCATACAAGCCTGCCCTGGCTCAAGCGGGCGGTGATTCGCTCACCCCTCTCCACCTCACTGCTTGCGTGGACGATTCGTCCATCCTCTTCACGACTGATGATGGCATAGCCCCTGTTCAGGGTATTCAGGGGGCTGAGGGTGTCCAGGTCCCGCGCCAGCTGCCCCCATCTGGTCTTCTCATCACCAAGGCGGCGCTCCATGGCGCGCTGCAGCCTCTCTGCATAGCGTTGGTAGTGATGCCGCTGATCCTCGATGTGTTGCTGGGGGGAGAGATGGGAGAGGCGGGAGCGGAGTTTTTCAAGTCGATGATGCAACGTGACGAGATGCAGCTGATGGGCCTGTCTGAGTCGCTGGCTCAGTTCATCGAAACGTTGGGCCCGCTGCTGCAGACGTTGGCTGGGGTGTTGTCTGAGCAGGCGGTTGTCGAGAGAGGAGAGTTGTTGTTGGTGATGTTTCAGGCGACGTCTCTGGCTCGAGGCGAGTCGCTGCTCGAGTTGATGCAACTGCTTCAACCAGGCTGCTTGATCCGGTGCTGCCAACTCCGCGGCCGCTGAGGGTGTGGGTGCACGCTGGTCGGCGACAAAGTCGGCGATGGTGAAGTCGATTTCATGGCCGATGCCGCTCACCAGGGGTATCCGGGAGGCATGAATGGCGCGGGCAAGTCCTTCATCGTTGAAGGCTTGCAGATCCTCCAACGACCCCCCGCCGCGGCTCAGGATCAACAGGTCGCACTCGGCGCGCTGGTTGGCCAGTTGCAACATCCTGACCATCTGCTCTGCCGCGCCTTCACCTTGTACCTGAACCGGATAGATGACCACCGGCAGTGACGGAAAACGTCGCTTCAACACCGTCAGCAGATCCCGAATCGCAGCGCCACTGGGTGAGGTGAGGATGCCGATTTGCTGTGGCATGGCGGGCAGTGGTTGTTTGTTTGCCGCATCGAACAGACCTTCGCCAGCCAGTTTCTGCTTGAGCTGTTCAAAGGCGAGTCTCAAGGCCCCTTCACCCGCCGGCTCCATATGCTCGGCGATCAGCTGGAACTCACCACGTGCCTCATACAGGCTCACCCTGGCGCGCAGCATGATCTGCTGTCCGTTCTGCGGCTGGAAACGCAGCCGTTGACGTTTCATGCGGAACATGGCGCAACGAACCTGGGCGATCTCGTCCTTGAGGCTGAAATAGATATGCCCGGAGGCGGGTTGAGCCAGGTTTGAGATTTCGCCACTGATCCAGATCAGGGGAAAGCTGCCCTCAAGCACCGAGCGTGTTTCCCGCACCAGTCGGGAGACCGTATAGATGTCTCGTTGTGCAAAATCACTCTGTGTCGTGTTCAAGCTGGCTGTTTCTTCAGGCTGGATTCAAACATATCCGGTGCTAACGGATGGTCAAAGTAGTAACCTTGAAATATCTTGCAGCCATTGTCACGAAGAAATTGCAATTGCGCCTCTGTTTCGACACCTATGGCGATTGCGTCGACCTCCATCTGATGGGCCATGGTGATGATGGTCTGAACCAGTTTCGCATCCTTGGGATCGGTGGTGATATCCCTGATAAAGCTGCGGTCGATCTTCAATTCGTCAAGGGGAAGCTGTCTTAAGTAGGTGATAGAAGCAAAACCGATCCCAAAGTTATCGATACAGAATCTCACCCCCAGCTTTTTCAGGGCGAGGATCTTCTGTATCGCTTCATCGAGGTTTTCGATCAAGGTGTTTTCATGGATCTCCAGGGTCAGCTGATTCGGATTGAATGAGGTCTCCTGCAAAATTGTCTTAACCAGATCGGCAAATCCCACCTGATGAAAGTGTACGGCATTGATGTTGACTGAAATGCGTCCAAGTGAATTGGACTCCTGCATCCACCGGCTGGTCAATCTCAGGGCCTGTCTCAGGCTCCATTCGCTGAGTGGCAGGATCTGTCCCGACTCTTCAGCCACCTGGATAATCGTGCTGGGTTTGATTTGACCCTGTTGCTGGTGGTTCCAGCGCAACAGCGCCTCCGCACTCACAATCTGTTCCTCCGCGTTGAGCATGGGTTGGAAGTGGAGTTGCAGTTGATTGTTTTTCAATGCCAGACGAAGATCGTGTTGCAGGCGCAGATGCTCTTCCGCGGCCTGCTGCATGCCCGGCAGGAAAAAGCGGATGGTATTCCGACCGGCCTCTTTGGCGCGATACATCGCGGTATCGGCAAACTTCAGAATGTCGTCGGCGGTTTCAGTGGTCATTGGAAATATCACGATACCGATGCTCAGGGTAACGTGGAGTTCATTGTCGTTGATTGTATAGGGCTTGGATATGGTTTTCAGAATCTTCTGTGCACCCTGCTGGGCCTGTTGTGCCGCTAGTTGAGGATCGCCGCTAAGCTCAGAGAACAAAACCACGAATTCGTCACCACCCAGTCTGGATGCGGTATCTTCGTCGCGAATCTGTTGCGTCAATCTTTTCGCCACTTCCTGCAACAGCATATCTCCAATATTGTGTCCCAAGGAGTCGTTGATGGTTTTGAAGTGGTCCAGGTCCATGAACATCACCGCGCCGCGGTGGTGGTGTCGCATGCAGCGTGCCTTTGCCTGGCTGAGACGATCTATCAGCAAGCGTCTGTTTGGCAACTCGGTAAGGATATCGTACGAGGCCTGATGTTCCAGCTTCTCCATCGCGCGCATGCGCTCGATCTCGGCGCTGATGCGGGCGGCAATAATGTCCATTGCCTCTGCCCATTCGGGTTCCATATACAGGGGTTTGCTTGAGGTGACCCAGACGATGCCGAGAATCTTGCCGGTGAGATCCCTGATGGGTGTGCCGGCATAGCCCTGGGCCTTCAGCGTCACCAGATGTTCATCATTGGGAAATAGATCCTGCACGCCTCGCGTGTAGAGCTTGGCGCCTTTCTTGATCACCGTATTGCAGGGTGTTCCCGCCAGGTCATATTCAAATTCGTCAATGGCCTTGTTGTTGGCGATCATGGCCAGGGACTTGATACGGCTGTCTCCGATCAGCTCGCCGATATTGGCGCTATCGGCGTCGAACCAGTTACACAGTTCCTGTGCCACATGGTTGAAGAAATCGCCGCCGCTGATCCCCACCATGCTCTGCATCAGGGTGTGTAGGGTTTCGGATGCCCGTTTACGCTCCGATATCTCCTGATGGGTGCCGCAGGCGCGAACCGGACGTTGAGAGCTTGGTTCATGTTCAACGGCACCGCCTGACCCCTCGATCCATATCCAGTGTCCATCACTATGTCGCATGCGAAACTCGACGTTGTAAGGAATGCCAACCTCGATATGCTGCATGACAATAGGCATTATCCGTTCACGATCTGCGGGGTGGAGACGACTCCGCCAATCCTCGATATCCCCATTCACATCACTCGGCAGCAAACCCAGCATCTCCAGCCATCGATTATTTACCGTCATCTCGTTGTTGATCAGGTTCCAATCCCAAAATCCCAAAGATGCACCTTGGATGACCAGAGATAGTTGTCTCTCGGTCTCCCTTTGCAGGCTCACGTCCATGATCGATACGGGGATATGGCGCGCTCCATCAACCGTGTTAGAGAGGGGAAACGCAACAATCAGCTGAACCCGTCTGCCATCGGCAGCAAGCATGGAAATTTCCGCCGTGAAGGTGGTTTTTTTTTCACTGCTTGCGATGAGAAACTCTTTCAGCGCAGTGAGTACATCAGGGGTGTAACTATCCGGCAACCAGTGTTGCAGTTCGTAGAGACTGTCGACGGCAAACAGTCGCAGGGTGGCCGGATTGGCGTTTATAACTCGAATTAACCGAATATAGTCTGCTATCTCTTGAGGATGGTTGTCGAAATGGCCGCGTATATCCTTTACACCTGAGTCAATGAGTTGTTGCAACTTGATCAATGCCCTGGAGCTGTCACCTTCGCACAGGGCGATGGCCACGCCATTGAAGTACTGGCGATATTGCGCTTCCTGGGAAATCAGTCTTTTGCTCTTGCGACTATGCTTCAGATTGAGGATCTGCGACACAATCAAAAGTGAGACAATCACCAAGCCGCTTATCAGCAGGGTTTTCGTCACCCATCTCGGAGTCTTCTCTTGTTGGATGGCCTTTGGCTCGAACAGGGACCTCAGTTGTTGTTGATAGACAGAGAGATCGTCAGTTTTCATGATCGCCAAATGGTGATCCAAACGTCTCTGTATAGTTGTTGCCGAGGGTGATTTTCGCGATATCGCGAGACGTATATCCTGGGGCGTCAATACAATCGGACTGGCAATCGCAGGGTAGATATGGCCCAGGGTGGCACCGTACAGACGGTTGACCAAACCGGCATCCGCGTTGCCCTGGGTAACAGCGCGCAACACCCTGTCATAGGTATCGTATTCGATGAACTCACAGGCAATGAGAAACGATTTGCAAAGTACCTCTAGTCCTTTTTCGCCGCTCACATAAATGTCGTCACGCATGACGGCGATACGCTTGCCGTCCAGGTCCGGCAAGGATTGGATAGGCGACCCTTCCGCAACGAAGATCTGCGCCCAATTGCTCAGCAGGCTCTGTTCGGTAAATATAAATCGTTGTTGCCTGGCCGGGTTGATCGCAATCGCAGGCAGCAGATCGATCTTACCCGTGGAGAGACGATGCAGGCCATCGCTCCAGGTGCCGGTAACGAAGTGTAGCTTCCAGCCCTCCTGGGAAGCGATCTCTTTAAGGGTGTCTATGAACAGACCACCGGGGATTCCGGTCTGGTTGGTTGTGATCAACGGGGGATTGTCATAGATGCCGACTTTGACCAGAGAGACGGGCTGGTCTGACTGTGCGATATCTGCCAATAACAGCGAAATGAGCAGGAGATACCTTCCGATCTGGCTGATAGCTCGTCTCAGCATAGTCGAAATTCCGATTTAAAAGCCTTCCTTACCGAAAGCATAGCCCTTGAAAACTCGAATGTGGGGTAATTTTTGGCCCTGCTGTGATCTTGGTCCGCTACAAGAGGTGCTCATCGGTACGTCTGCCGGGGGGTAGCGGATGGCGTGCCCCCTGCCGAATCGGTAATGTGCAGATCCAGAGTTTATTGTGGATATAGCATGTTGTTGTTTTATATGCTTTTTATGCTTAACGGTTTACCGGCTAACCGGCACCTCCTATAATGCCCGGTTTATTTCACACCACCTGCCGGAATAACTGTTATGCGTGTAATCGAAGAAGCCCTCACATTCGACGATGTCCTTCTGGTGCCGGCCCACTCTCTGGTGCTCCCAAAAGATGTTGATCTGCGGACCAAGCTGACCCGTGAGATCAATCTCAGTATCCCCCTGGTTTCTGCCGCCATGGATACGGTGACCGAATCCAGATTCGCCATTGCGCTGGCCCTCGAGGGGGGCATAGGTATAGTCCATAAGAACATGACCCCTGAGCAACAGGCCGCTGAGGTAGCCAAGGTCAAAAAATATGAGAGCGGTGTCATTCGTGAACCGATCACGGTGGGGCCCTACGTCAGCATCGGCGAGGTGGTAGAACTGACCCGGGCGAGAAACATCTCCGGTGTGCCGGTGGTGGATGGCAAGGAGTTGGTCGGCATAGTCACCGGCCGGGATCTGCGCTTCGAACGTATGATGGATGATCCAGTGCGTAACATCATGACCAGAAAGGAGAACCTGGTTACTGTCAAAGAGGGGGCGAGTCGCGACGAGGTATTGCAACTACTGCACAAACACCGCATCGAGAAGGTGCTGGTGGTGGATGACGACTTTGCCCTGCGCGGCATGATTACCGCAAAGGATATCCAAAAGGCCAAGGACTACCCTGGCGCATGTCGCGATGAGCATGAGCGTCTCCGGGTGGGCGCCGCCGTCGGTGTCGGAGCCGGTACCGAGGAACGGGTGGATGCGCTGGTCAAGGCCGGGGTCGATGTGGTGGTGGTCGATACCGCCCACGGCCACTCCCAGGGTGTCCTGGACCGGGTCGCCTGGGTGAAAAAGCACTATCCCGATGTGCAGGTGATCGGCGGCAATATCGCAACCGGTGAGGCAGCCAAAGACCTGGTCAAGGCTGGCGCGGATGCGGTCAAGGTGGGGATCGGCCCCGGATCCATCTGCACCACGCGTATCGTTGCCGGCGTGGGGGTCCCCCAGGTGACCGCGGTAACCAACGTAGCCAAGGCATTGGAGGGAAGCGGCGTGCCGTTGATTGCTGACGGCGGTCTGCGCTATTCCGGTGATATCGCCAAGGTACTGGCCGCCGGTGCTTACTCAGTGATGATCGGTGGTATGTTCGCCGGCACCGATGAGGCCCCCGGCGAGGTGGAAATCTATCAGGGCCGCTCCTATAAATCCTATCGGGGTATGGGTTCTCTGGGCGCTATGTCCGGCAAGGACGGTTCCAGTGACCGCTACTTTCAGGAGACCAACGAAAAAGAGAAGTTGGTGCCCGAGGGTATCGAGGGTCGGGTCCCCTATAAGGGACCTGTGGTGGGCGTCATCTATCAGGTGATCGGCGGCATCCGCTCCAGTATGGGTTATACCGGTTGCGCCAATATCGATGAGATGCGTACCAAGCCGGTGTTCGTGCGGGTTACCAACGCGGGTGTCACCGAGTCCCATGTGCACGATGTGGCCATCACCAAAGAAGCCCCCAACTATCGGCGCGACTGACATGACTACTGATATCCATGCGCATCGGATCCTGATCCTCGATTTCGGCTCCCAGTACACCCAATTGATTGCCCGTCGTATTCGTGAAGCGGGGGTCTATTGCGAAATCTTTCCCTATGACAACCCGGATCAGGGACTTGCCGGTGTGAAACCGGCCGGTGTCATTCTCTCAGGGGGACCGGAGACGGTCACCGCCGATGAGGCACCGGCGGCCCCGGATGAGATCTTCGCCCTCGGCGTACCGGTGTTGGGCATCTGCTATGGTATGCAGACCATGGCGGCGCAACTGGGTGGCAAGGTGGCCTCATCGGACAAGCATGAGTACGGCTATGCCCAGGTACGCGCCCGCGGGCACTCGCAACTGCTCAAGGATATCGAAGACCACACCAGCAAGGAGGGCTATGGTTTGTTGGATGTGTGGATGAGTCATGGCGACCGGGTCGAGACGCTGCCCCCGGGATTCAAGGTGATTTGCGAGACGGAGAATGCGCCCATCGCCGGTATTGCCGATGAGTCGCGCCACTACTACGGTCTGCAGTTTCATCCCGAAGTCACCCACACCCGTCAGGGAAAACGTATCGTCGAACGGTTTCTGTTCGAGATCTGCGGCTGCGAGGTATTGTGGACACCAGGCAAGATCATCGAAGACACCATCAAACACGTGCGTGAACAGGTTGGCGACAAGCAGGTTGTGCTGGGCCTTTCCGGCGGTGTCGACTCCTCCGTGGTGGCGGCGATGCTGCATCGCGCCATCGGCGATCAGCTGACCTGCGTATTTGTCGATAACGGTCTGCTGCGCCTCAACGAAGGCGATCAGGTGATGGCAACCTTCGCCGAACATATGGGCGTCAAGGTGGTCCGGGTGGATGCGGAGGATCGATTCCTCAAGGCCCTGAGCGGGGTCGCGGACCCGGAACAGAAACGCAAGATCATCGGTAATCTGTTCATCGATATCTTCGAGGAGGAGGCGGGTAAGCTGGAGGATGTCTCCTACCTGGCCCAGGGCACCATCTATCCCGACGTGATCGAATCCGCCGGCGCCAAGTCGGGCAAGGCCCATGTGATCAAGTCCCACCACAACGTGGGCGGGTTGCCCGAATATATGAAACTTGAATTGGTAGAGCCCCTGCGAGAGCTGTTCAAGGATGAGGTACGCAAGATCGGTGTCGAACTGGGTCTTCCCTATGAGATGATCTACCGTCACCCCTTTCCCGGACCGGGCCTCGGCGTGCGTATCCTCGGCGAGGTTAAGAAGGAGTATGCCGACCTGCTGCGTCAGGCCGATCACATCTATATCGAAGAGCTCTACAAACACAATCTCTACGATGAAGTCAGCCAGGCCTTTGCGGTATTCCTGCCCGTCAAGTCGGTGGGTGTAGTGGGGGATGCCCGGCGTTATGAATATGTGGTGACCCTGCGTGCGGTAAAGACCGTGGACTTCATGACCGCCAAGTTCGCCCACCTGCCGTTCGAGTTTCTGGAAGAGGTGTCGCGACGGATCATCAACGAGGTGCAGGGCATCTCAAGGGTGGCCTACGACATCTCCAGCAAGCCGCCGGCTACCATTGAGTGGGAATGACCGGAATTGGCAGGCACCGACCGGGACAGACACTTCTCTATTAAATCATCGATCGGTATTGCCCGTTAACTGCGATGCTATACCCTGATCTGAATATAACTCACCAAATTGAATGTCGTGGCAGGCGAATGAGGTGCATCACCAACCGAAAGCTCATCGTATT
>JBEVVS010000030.1:0-11768 GCA_040507005.1 Candidatus Thiodiazotropha sp. | reverse complement strand
TTGAATCTATAAGCCCCTTTTTATTCCGATCTAGTTCGAAAGGGCCTTCTACCTGGAATCTCACGAGTACTTATTCCTTTCTAGCCATAACAGTGTCTTATGTGGACGTCACAAATAATGACTTATGACGACGGCACAAATATAGTGTTATGCCGCCTAAAGTACTATATATGTTCTCTGATAAGCCTAATCCCATGAATATCCCAATCTGATGAAAAATGAGAGTCTGCCACGGCCCCCGGAAACAGGTTGGTAAAGAAATTCCTGGATAATTGGCGGAACTACCTGATTTACATGAGAGTTTCGGATTATGCTCCGAACATTGAGAAAAGCTACCTTGCCTGGATCAACCGTTTTCTGCTGTTCCTGTTCCATTCCAAAAAGCATCCCTGTGACGGCGGAGAAATTGAACTGGCTTCTTTTTTAGAACATTTTGCCATAAACCGCAAGGTCTCCAGGGCTACACTGGGACCTCATAGTAGTACGGCCACTGGATCAGATAGGACCCATAAGCGGTTGGATGCTCTAGCCAAGGATAGTCCCTGTTCCATTGGCTATCGAACCTATACTACTCCGCCGGGTAGGTCGGACTCAGGTCAAACGGATAGCGCAATACTTCCTGCGCCATAGCCGTTACAAGCTCAACCTCCTCGATCCCCTCGCCGAAGGGCAATGTCATGGTCCAGTAGCCGCCGTTCTGGTAGTTTACCGGTGAGGCTGCAACGGGTTCTCCCTGGGCTGAAAGGCCATGCAGATTGACCAGCTTCTCTATCTCCCCTTCAATCTTCAGACCATAACCGGGAAACATGCCCCGGGATACATCCATGACAACCACCCTGACACCATCGACGCTCTTGCCCTCCCATAATTCGTTCAGGCGCAGCCGGGTGGATCGCGTCTGCTTTGGCAAACGAAATATGATCTCTCCCTTGAGCCGTTCAAGCTTTTGATTCTCGCCAAGACCTGTGACAAGCGAAATATTATTCAGGGCTATGGGTTTCCCCTCCAAACTATGTTTCACAACCACCTCACCCGTCTTGGAGTGATACCAATAGCTCGCTTTGTGATAGCGTACGACGCTCCCCTCCTTCTCCGCCGGTTCATCTATTCGGTAACTCATGGCCGATAATACGCCCGGCAACGCCGGCAGCTGGGGGAAATAGATGTGGGCCATGGGACTATTGCCCCACTGCTTGGGGGTATGGGTAATGAACATCTTCACCGATGCCCAACTGCTCTGTGCAATCTGTGTGACTTTCCCCCCCCATACCTGCCAGTCCTTGTTGGGATCAATCTTCAATTTATCCAGATCGAGGGCCCCATAGTCATGCCACTGTTTCGGTTCAATCCCCTCGGGGGCGAACCATAACGGTTGCTGCGCCTGCGCTTTTTTCTCGGCTGGACGAAAGATATCACTGAGAACAAAATCGGCTTTGCTGCGGAAGAAGCGTTCAGCGACATAGAGCTCCAGCCCATGCACCTCTCCCTCAAAACTCTGGGTGAAGCGTTGAGTATCAGGATCGCCCATTCGCCAACTCTGGCGCAGTGTACGCCCCTCCTTGTTGAGCCCGCGGATTTCGAGCAGACGCCCGCTCTCGCCGGAAGTTTGATAACTGACCGAACTCTCTTTAATACTGCTGAGATAAAATCTCAATCCGGCATGTTCCACCACTTCACCTGCCCTCAGGGGAACCTCGAACCGTCTCACATGAGTCGGCATGGAGAAACTCAACGACCCTGCGATTCGCTGGATCTGCTCAACACTTACCCCGGAATTGAGGCGCACATATTTCCACACCCAGCCATGATCCTGGTGATGGTTGGTATTGCTCTCTTCCTCATGGTTTGGCCTTCTGACGCCCAACTCATCCATATCAAGACAACGTTCATCCCGCAGCAACTCATTTCCCGCCCCATCCTGGACGGAGGCGACTGAAATCGAGAACTTGCCGTCGCTGCCCATTTCTTGATCTCCGCTGGTGGGGAGCCCTACCTTGCCTTCCAGCCAAAGCTCAAGCGCCCCTTTGTCGTTTGGCTTGATCGATTTCAGATCAACCGTAAAGGGGCCGCTCTGGAAGAGCGGTGGATTGGATTGATACTGATCCTTATAAGGAGGCAGTTGGGTAAGATTCCTATTCACATACTGCCGAGGATTCTCATTGATCTTTTCCCTGGGCTTAGCGCCACCCTGGCTGCTTGTGCCAATAGAGAACAAGCTGCTCATCCCCTCCTGGACAATCTGTTGCAGGCTATCGATCACCTCACTATCAAGGGCTAGATTTATGTCGAGGGAATCCGTACGGCTGTCAACGGATAACCGGGAAAGCAACTCAGCCAGTGTGGGGGAGATGGAGCGACCGTCCTGGGCCATACGATCCAGCCTCTGGCGTATAGCGGATCCGGTCTCGCGGTTCCAAGTGACATCATCGCTCATGATATGCAGATTGGCATGCAGCTCCCCCTGCAGCAGATCGATTTCCAGCGCCGCACCAAAGGCGTCTATCTGGGGCGCTTCGGAGACAGCACCCTGAACCGCCATCCCCGGCATTCCCCCAAGCGACTTGCCGATATCCCCCGGGGTCATTGCCATGAAGCTCATCAAGCGACCCTTTCGATAGTTGCGCCAAGGGGTAAGATCCTGCGTAGCTCGGTAATTGGATCGCAGGCGGGGCCAAACCTCCTCGCCACGGACCCGGTCGCTGGAGAGCATCACCCATGCGGGTGAGATGCGTAGATAAAAGACCTCCTGTTCAACCGCATCATCCTTTTTGCACAAAGGTTGTGTTTGAGGGGCCACTTTCTTGTTGAGGGCCCAATGGTCATCGGCAATCTGTTCTACTCGATAGTGACTGTCAAGGACCTGTAGCAGGGCTTTGGTTTCAAAGCTTCCCGACAGCAACATCAGCTGCTGAGCAACACCACCCTCAGGGGACAGACTCAGGGATAGCAGAACATGACCAAGGTTTTCACGGAAATTCGCGGGGCCCCTAAACAGATCATCAAGCAGCCGCTTTCTTTGCTCATCCACGGGTAATGCCTGGGCATCCAGATCCCCAAACCAGTACCTGTCAAGGGCCACCAGTTTCTCCACATCGATCACCCCGATGGCGACCAGCTTCTCGTCGAACAGGGCATTCTCCACTGAAGCCACTTCGGCTGGAAAAGGCCTGTGGAGCCAATGCCAGGCAAAAGCGGCCACCGCGACCACCGCCAACAACAGCACTACCAGCGAAGCAACGGCGAGTCGTTTCCAACCCAAGACCTTTGAAACGATCTCCACCTCCAATCCGGCTTCCCGGAGGTCACGATGGAGATCCATAAGCTTCTCCCGGCTGCTGGCGCTCATCAGCTTGGCCGGTCTGCCCGAAAGCAATGTCTGTCTGATCCTCTCCTCTGACAGACCTGTAAGCCGTCCGATCTGCTCGATGCTGGGCGCCTCTTGCATCCCCTCCAATAACCTTCCCTTAGAAATCAGCTGATATTTCATGATTAGGTACACCTTCAATGCTTACGACGCGCTCAACCGGGATTACTGCAAGGTGACGCCACACCAAATATAGCGTCAATGCATCTTTAAACATTAATTCACCCAATCAGTCTAAAAGCCCTTGGGTTGATCCTTGGAGATAGACAAAGAAATGTAGCAAAACTGAAACCAGTTTATGTTTACAGGAGAAAAGGATGGCATCCCTGATTCAATGCCGGAGCGTGGATGCCATCCCTGGCGATCGCTGAGTTAGCCCTACCCCAGCATGTCATTGATGACGTTCTTGAACCAACTATGGGCGTAACTCACCTCGCGCTTGCGCTGCTCCGCCGACGCATCCATGGGTGACAGCCCCCCCGCTCCTTTGATGGGCAGGATGGTGTTGCTCGCCTCGTCCAGCTGGTAGACAGCGGCCACGGATATGCCGTGGGCCTCGCCGAGGATGCTGTAACAGGTGTTGACGTAGGTGGGATCGCCGGGATCGGCACCGGCGAACTTGGCGACGATGGCAGCGGCGGCGACCTTGGCCTGGGAGTTGGCGGCGTAGGCCGACTTCGGCATCTTGGCGGCGCTGGAGGCGTCGCCCAGGACATAGACATCCGGGTGCAGGGTCGATTCGAAGGTGCGTTTGTTGACCGGGCACCAGTCGCCCTCCACCAGGTTCGAGGCGAAGGCCACCTTGCCCGCCTTCTGGGGTGGAATGATGTTGATCACGTCGGCGGTGAACTCCTCGATCTCCGCCTGCAGGGTGCGGGTGGAGGGGTCGATCTCCTCCACGACGCCGCCGCCCGCGGCGCCGACCCACTCGATCATGGCATTCTCGGTGCCGAAGCCGTAGAGCTGAGACCAGCCCTGCTTGAACAGCCCCTGCTTGGAGAAGGCGTCCTTGGGATCGAGAATGAGTATCTTCGCCTTGGGCTTATGGTGCTTGCAGTACATGGCGATCTGCGCCGCCCGCTCATAGGGTCCTGGGGGACACTTGTAGGGATTGGGCGGGGCGACGATGATCACACTGCCCCCTTCCGGCATCGACTCGACCTGTTTGCGCAGGGTGACTGTCTGGGAGCCGGCGAACCAGGCGTGGGGGATGGTCTCGGCGACCTCCGGACTATAGCCCTCTATCGCCTCCCATTTGAAATCGACACCCGGGGAGACCACACAGGCATCGTAGTCGAATCGACCGCTCTTCTCCGTGACGACCTGTTTCTTATCGGGCTCGATAGCAGCGACCCGATCGATGACGATCTCCACCCCATGGCCCTTCAGCCCTTCGTAACCGAAGGTGATGGAGTCGATGCTGCGGTCGCCGCTCAATACCTCGTTACTCATAAAGCAGGAGGTATAGTTCTTCTCCGCCTCGATCAGGGTGACCTTTACATTGGGATTCAGCTTGCGCAGGTACTTGGCGGCGGTACTGCCCCCTACCCCGCCACCCACGATCACCACCCTGGGGCTGTTGGCCAGGGCCAGGGTTGGAAACATCAGCGAACCGCCCGCCAGGGTAAGGCCGCCACTCACGCGGATGAAGTCTCTACGATTGATTTTATTCATTTCTTCCTTCTCCGCGATCAGTGCTTACTGCCGTAGTAGTGAATCAACGCGGGCACTGCCTGGTCGCCCTGCTCCTTGATGGCTGCATCCACCTTGCGTTTCATCTTCCTCGGGTAGGGTCGCCTGCCCTCGATGAAATCCTCCATGCTGTATTCGATGTAGGGTATCCACTGCCCCGCAAGGGTGCCGGAGTCTCCCGCGCGGCCACCTTCTTCATGACACTTCTCGCAATGGGTGTCGTGCAGTTTCTTGCCGAGTTCAACCATTTGCCGGTCGGTCTTCTGCACATGCAGTTGCAGCTTCTGCTTGGCGAAGAACCAGGCCATGGCCTTGATCTGCTCATCGCTGTAGCCCTTGGCGATGCGGTTCATGATGGTGGAGTTACGCTGATCCCGCTTGTAGGCATCCATGGCGTCGATGAAGACATCCGGGTCCATGGCCGCGATGGAGGGGCTGGAGGGGCCGACGCTGGAGCCGTCGGTACCGTGACAGCCGGCGCAGGTGAAGGCCAACGCTTGCCCCGACGGTCCCGACTGGGCAGCCAACGGCAGCGACGCCAGCATGATCAGGAGTAGTTTGCGAAAGTTGTTGCTCATCCAAGTGTTTCTCATCATCTTCTCTACCCCCATCAGACCGGCTTGGTCATCACGCCGATCAGTACCAGGGTCAGCAGGGCCAGACCGCTCATGATCAGCACGGTGGTGATGAAGGAGGCGGCCAGATCGGCACGCCGCGAGGGGCGCCTGACCAGGTGTTTGTCCAGTTCACCCGACTCGACCAGTCGGTCGTATTCGAGACGATGGTCGTGCTTGAACTCCTCGATGGGGATCTTACCGGTAAAGATGGTGGTACTCATGGGGAAACGCTCGGGCCTGAAGTGCACATTGAAGAAGTGCACCGAGTTGAGGAAGATGGCCGCCAGCAGCGCCTCCTCGGCATGCACCAGGGTGGCGATATTGAACATCCAACCCGGTAGAACGATGGCAGTGGTCTCAGGCGCGAACAGCATCAGACCGGATGAGCCGATCACCGCAGCACCCCAGAAGGGGGCCCAGTAGTCGAACTTCTGCCAATAGGTCCAGTGGGTGAACTCGGGCCGCTCACCACGGCCGAGGAACCACCTGAACATACTCTTCAGATCATCCCAATCCTTCCAGTTGGGTACCATGGAGGTGCTGCCAAACCACTTGAAGGTCTTCCGATTACGCCAGATATTGCCGATGGCGATGGAGAGATGGGCGAGGAATATGGCCAGCCAGATGACCGCCGCGGTACGATGGATAATACCCTCCATCTCGGTGCCACCCAGGAACACCACCACCGCCTTGGCCCAACCGGTATGGGCGAACAGCAAGGTGGTGCCGGTCAGGATCAGGGTCATGGTGGCGATAGCGAAGAGCGCATGGATCCAGCTCCAGATAACCGGGAAGCGGCGGAAATAGACCACATCGGGATGACTCAGATCCTCGATAAAGCCCTTACCCTGGATGCGGTCCATCACCTCGCGGTAGAGCCACAGCACCACATGCACCCAGAAGAAGGCCATTACCGCGAAGATCAGGGTCTGCATGAAGATCTTGAAGAACCAGAGACCCGGGTACTTCTCCCTGTCGTTGGCATCGCCGTGGGGCCAGAAGGTGAGGAAGTTGTCGTTGGCATCCTCGTGGCAGACCCGGCAGTTCTCCAGGCGGTTGTTGGGGTGGATCTCCGAGGTGGGATCGTCCTCGTCCTTGATCTGGTGGCTGCCGTGGCAGTCGTGACACTTGGCGGTATTGGTGTAACCGAGTCGATGCACCTGGCCATGGTAGGAGTCGAAATAGGTGCGCTGGGCATCCTCGTGGCAATCACCGCAGTTCTTGGTGATCGCCAGCTTGGCCTTGTCAGTCTCGGGTGAGGCGATCTCATGGGTCGTATGGCAGTCGGAGCAGACCGCCGATTCGCTGTCGCCCTCCTCCAGCACCGCCTTGCCATGAACCGACTCGCGGTAGTGGTTGAGCTGTTTCTTATGGCACTCGCCGCACACCTCGGGGTTTTTCAGGCGGTGTTCTTCACGCTGGTGGCTGCCCAGGGAGCCGACGTTGTGGGCCTCGTGGCAGTCGTAGCAGGTGGCATTGGTCTCGGATTGGTCGTGCTTGTTGGGCAGCGCGTGGATCGAGTCGTAATAGGCGTCGATGGTCTCCATCACCACGCCGAGGCGTTCGTACTTCTCATCGGGGTCGTTGCGGTGCTTGTCCCAGGTCTCCCGATGACACTCCACGCAGCCGACGACAACCTCCGGGGACTCCCGGTGCGGCACCCGGTCTATGGTGGCATGACAATGGGTACAATCCTGTTCCCCATGCACACTCTCCTTGATCACATCCGGATCGGCGTAGATATCGACGACACTGCCGTCATCCCGGGTGTCGGTCTTCTCATGGACATCGCCATGGCATTTCAGACAGCGTTTATTCGGGATGATACGATCGCCGGTGACCGGGTCAAAACCCGGGGGGGGTGTCTCCCCCAAGATCGTCACTACGTCCTCCCCCTCTGCACTCTGAATGGGAGTGACAAAGCAGAGGGTCAAAAGAAAAACAAAAAACCAGACTGGCAATCTGCATGCCATATACTTCATTATTATTTCCTCGCTGATCAAGTGCACAACCGCTACAACGAGGCTTATAGGTTATAGACAAACAGAGCCAAAAGCGGGACTACAGTGCCGAACGGGCCGACCATCCAGGTAGATCGAATATCCCGTTCAGTAATCGTTGCATTTCATAATCGATTCTTCGACGCACACCAAGTTAAGAGAATTTGTACAAGCATGTAATGATCTTGATCAATAAAAAATAAAATACGAATATATAGTTTGAAACTATTTCACAAGATGCTAATATAGGGCTTGAGATTGCAGATGTAATCAATTTCAGAATGCTAGTTGGAGATCATCATGAATGTAGCACCCATCTTGATCATGGCATCAGCCGTATTTGTATTTGCTGTAACAGCTTTGGGCATCGCCACCGTTCTCGGTGTAGGTA
Organism: Candidatus Thiodiazotropha sp.; assembly: GCA_040507005.1. Lineage (GTDB taxonomy): Bacteria > Pseudomonadota > Gammaproteobacteria > Chromatiales > Chromatiaceae > Thiodiazotropha. The sequence continues at coordinate 3,704 of JBEVVS010000030.1, read as the reverse complement.
TCAGTCAAGTACGAGATTTGCTGCACAAGAAAAGCCAAGCCTGATACGCGCTCAGTAACTCCTCCGGATAACACCTGTATCAGCTGCAGGGTAGCGAAGTACCCTGCTAAGGTTGGATCCTGCCTGAGTATTTAATCAATGGACTCTTTTGCTAGAGACTGTTGATTATGCCTGGTACCAGCTTTTCGTCTTGTTAACGATTTTAACCACCGACAGCATCACCGGCACCTCCACCAGCACCCCCACCACAGTGGCTAAAGCCGCTCCTGATTCAAAACCGAATAACACAATGGCCGTGGCAACAGCCAGTTCAAAAAAGTTACTCGCGCCGATCAGTGCTGAAGGAGCGGCAACACAATGCTCTACCCCAAACTTTTTGTTTAGCAAATAGGCCAATCCTGAATTGAAATAGACCTGAATCAGGATTGGCACGGCCAGCAGAAGGATAATCATCGGTTGGGTTATTATCTGTTCTCCCTGAAATCCAAACAGCAGGACAAGTGTAGCGAGCAGCGCCAACAATGAAGGCACATGAAGTGAATCAAGTCGCTTCTTTAACAACTCTTCTCCACCTGTCCTTATTAAGTGACCTCTCCATATCTGAGCCAGGATGACGGGAAAAACGATATAGAGTACAACCGACAGAAACAGGGTATCCCATGGCACAGTGATCGCCGAAAGCCCCAACAACAATGCCACGATCGGGCCAAAGGCAAAGATCATGATAGTGTCATTCAATGCGACTTGAGTTAGGGTGAAGTTAGGTTCCCCACCTGACAGGCGGCTCCACACAAACACCATGGCAGTACAAGGCGCAGCCGCCAGCAGGATGAGTCCCGCGATATAACTGTCCAGTTGGGATGCGGGCAGATAGGGTGCAAAAAGGTTATAGATGAATAGCCAGCCCAGCAAGGCCATGGAGAAAGGTTTAACCGCCCAGTTAATGAAGAGCGTGACACCTACGCCTCTCCAGTGCTCCTTGACGTGATGCAAAGCGGAGAAATCCACCTTGAGCAACATTGGGATAATCATCAACCAGATCAGGATCGCCACGGGCAGGTTGACATGGGCTATTTCCAACTGGGCAATGGTTTGGAATTGCGCGGGAAACAGATGCCCCAGGGCGATACCGGCGAGAATACAGATAGCCACCCATAGGGTCAGATAACGCTCAAAAAAAGCCATTTCACTACCGACAGCCTGTTTCGCGGTGACTTCACATTGTGCGCTCATTCGTCTTGTCAGCCTTGCTCTATGTAAATGATCTTATGCCGCTGAGTCTTCAGATGAATCAAGGGTGACTTTACCGATTTCGTCGAGTTTTTCCTGAAGTTTCAGCTTATCCAGGGATTCAAAAGGCAGACTGACAAAAATGGAAATCCGGTTTTGCAATTCAGAATAGGCTTTGGAAAAGGCCGCCTTTTTCTCTATATCGGTACCTTCGATTGCGGCTGGATCCATAATGCCCCAATGAGCTGACATCGGTTGTCCCGGCCATACCGGACAAACCTCTGCCGCGGCCTTGTCACAAACCGTGAAAACAAAATCCATTGTCGGAGCGCCATCCCCGGCAAACTCTTCCCAGTCCTTGCTGCGTAATTCTTCAGTGAGATAATTATTTCGTTTCAACTCAATGATCGTGTAGGGATTGAGCTCACCTTTAGGATGGCTCCCCGCACTGAACCCACGAAATCTTCCACTTCCAAAGCGATTCATCAGACACTCAGCAAAAATACTGCGGGCCGAGTTGCCTGTACACAAAAAAAGCACATTGTAGATTTTGTCACTCATTTCGTACCTTCCCAAGGCAATGAGCTAAAGGATTCAGAGCCAACAGGTTTAGAACCACAGCAGTTAAGCGCAACGCTTGCCGCTTGATGTTTTTAGTATTGCGGCCAGATTATTTTGGTCAGTATGGTAAAGATCGATTTTCTCAGAAGCTGAAGCTGTTATTTCAAGTATGCTTTGTACCCAGTCAGGCAGATCGGGGTTGATCCTGTAGTAAATCCATTGGCCATCACGTCGATCACTCACCAATTCAGCCTCACGCAAGAGTGCGAGATTTCGGGACATATTGGGTTGAGCCACATCCATAGACTGGGTGAGTTCGCAGACACAAAGCTCACCATTTTTCTGCAGCAACAAAACACATCGCAGGCGCATGGAATTCGCCAGTGCGCTAAAAACAGATTCTGGAGTAATGTTCATCATTTGATATATATCATATTCGATATATATCAAAAATCAAATGTTTCAATTGTCTTACTGTATTGTTATATCTATGCAGATTCTGGATGTGACAGATTGCGTAGTCAGAATTTATCCATACCCGGATCAGCTTTACGTTCCAGCTTGTCGCGCTCCCAGCCAGCAAGGTCCGCGGCTGCTTCATAGGTGCTCTGTAAGAAGTCCAACAGCAGGCTATCGGGTTCGCTCGCGTTTCGTACGGCCTCGTAAGGCAGGATGAATTCACCAAGCTCCTTGTGATAGTAGGCCGCATCCGGCCGTACAGAATATTCGCTGAAGCCATCTGGTGCAGGGTAGGCATATGCGTAGAACGCGGCTTCACCCAGCCCTGCTCCTGGCCAGAAACCTGCGCTCGATACCTCATGGGAATAGGCCTCTTCCATCACCCAGTCGGCACAGTTGGGAACACCGCCTGGATGTTTAGGCGCACTCCGGCCGGAAAAGCGAGTCACAGCCAGATCGAATGCTCCCCAGAAAAAGTGTATTGGACTCACCTTGCCGATGAAGCGGGCGCGGAACAGAGTGAAGACACGATGAATCTGTAGCAAGGCCCGCCAAAATCTCGCAACAGCTTCGGGGTCGTATGACCCTTGTTTATCATTGTCGGAAAAGCGCTGGACAGCACCAGGAATCTCAACGGGTAGCGGCCAGATAGCCAGCTCGATATCCAACTCATCAAGTCCATCCATTATTTGCCGATAGAATTCCGCCACCGACATTGGCTGAAGCTCAAAAGAGTATCGACAACCATCAGATGCGGTTATGTGGAGTCGGTGATCGACAAAATCAAAATCAATTTGGAAAGCGCGGATGCCATAGGGAATGAGTGATGTTGTCAATCCACGAGCTGTGACATTTAAAGGGACGTGCCACGAGTGATTGACCCAAGGACTCTGTGATAGACGAATCTTTCCCACGATTTGGCTCCAAAGGTGGAGCGTCTCGTAGCTATCATGCCACTGATCCAATGACAGCTTAGGCCATTGTTCGTGTTGTGTATTCATAGCAATTTCTATCCACTTGCGGCCATCCGACCGGTGACTATATTGCCTGGCACTATTATCCTGCAATACCGGCTACAGTTCCATATGCGTAGTCTGGCGAGCTCAACCCGGTAGAATAACTATTGTTATGAATTCCACAAAGCGTCCGTAGACCTATGTTGAGACATTGTCCCTCTCCATTGATGAGAGAGGGTGTGGGGATAGGAGAGTGACTCTCCCTTTTTTCGTAAGCGCCTTTTAACTAATCCAAGCTTTCATCGAGAAGCGCCTTGAACTCATCCAATTCCAGGTCGTCTGAGGAGTTTGTAAAGCAGCTAGAGATGCCAAACTCATCCGGCGTAATTTTCTTACGCATGGTCTCAGCCATCTTCACCAGTTCAAGATTGTATTGAAGTGAGCGATCCCTGATCAGGAAACGCTGATAGGTGCGCACGATTAGTTTGTCACTCTCGG
>JBEVVS010000203.1:0-11859 GCA_040507005.1 Candidatus Thiodiazotropha sp. | reverse complement strand
GGAGGCTGGGCCGATCTGGTACTGCTGGACGAACCCACCAATAATCTCGACCCGGAAGGCCAGACAATCCTTGCGGAGATTCTAAAATCCGAGCAGGGTACGCGGGCCGTGCTGTTGGTGAGTCATGAACAGCGCTTTCTTGATCAAGCCTGCGACCGGGTGATCAACATAGAGGGTAGTGTGATCCGATAATGTCCGAGTACACCCTGTTCACTCTACCTTTTCTCAGTGGCTTGCTGGTGGCGTCTGTCCTTTCCGCCGTCGGCGTGCTGCTGCGCTTGCGCAACGAATGGCTCGCCGCGCTGGGATTCGCCCACCTGGCCGGCGCCAGTGCCCTGGTCGGGCTGGCCATCCACGTGCCTGCGGTGGTCGGGGCGACTTTTGGTGCGGCTATGGGGGCGGCCATCAAGACCCTCGGGGGTTTTCGCGGCAATACAGTTTATGCACTTATGATCCTGGCCGGGTGGTCCATCACCCTGTTGGTTGCCGCAAACACCAGGCTTGGCAGCGTTATGGGTCACGCCATGGTGGAGGGCCAACTCTACTTTGCGGGCTATTCGCATTTTACCGCCGCGGTGATACTGGTGATCGCTACCCTGGCCGGACTCTACTGGCTGATACCGATCATAGTCCGCAACCGTTTCTTTCCCGGTCACGATGCGGCAAATCGATCGCCTGCATGGCGTTGGCATCTCGCTTTCGATCTGCTCGCGGCATTGGCCATGGCGGTGGCGACTGCCACTGTCGGCCTAATGGCTGCCTTCGCGCTGGTGTTCATTCCGCCATGGCTGGCATTCCGTTCGGCGGGAAACTGGAAACAGGCGCTTGTTATCAGCGTGGGTTTTGGCGCCACCGGTTACATTGCAGCTTTCTTGTTGGCCCTATGGCTGGATCAGCCTTTTGGCCCTGTTGTTGTGGCTCTATTGTTGGTTCTTGCAGGGGTTCTGCAGAGGCTAAATCCGCAACAATCCATTCTCAGCTAGTAGCCATCCACAGTCGCCGATTAAATGGATATACTCGGTCTATCATTTGCAAGTGCCGTTCCATTTCAGATCCAGATCACAGCTTGATTTTCTGTTTGTTCTAGGCCCTAATTAGGGCATCGATTTTCTTTGCTCTGTAGATTCGCGTCGACATAAGTATCAAGCAAGTATCGGCAATTCAATTGTTTATCGAACAATCAGGGAGTGAGGTCAGGGACGATGGCAGGAGAACCGTTCACATCAACCTGCCTTTTAAAATCCTCGTGCTGTCTGCCCAGGTCAACCGGATTGTTTCTTATACTAGGCCGCATCAGCGCTATTCGTATTAGTTAAAGATTCTGTCTAATGGATTATTAAGCGTATCAAGAAATGGAACTTATGAGTCTGATCTTCAATCCCTTCTTTTTTGTTTCAGCAATCGTTTTGGGTCTCATATACGGATACTACGCCCTGCCGTTAAATAGAAAAATTCTCAGCGAGAACATGCCGGAAGTTGAAGACAGGATCTTTAATGCAGAGAAGAGTTCCGGGTATGGTTTCTTTTTTGATAAAGAACTGTTAATGGGAAATCTCAAGGGGATTAAAGGTGTCAAGGATAATCGAGGTCAATGGTATCTTTCCTTAGTTGTTATTACTGCATGGTACCTCGCAATCGTTGTTGCTTGGGTAGCTATAGTGACAATCGTAATTGGCAATGACTGAAGGCTTAATATATAAATCATGTCGCTCTCTAACGTTCCCTGGTTCGCTGACATTATCGCTCCAGTCCCCCCTGTATAGGTGTTAACTATTTAAAATGAAGATACTGGTGGAAAAAGGATTTAATGCGATTGTATTTGCACTGTTATTTATAACTATTGCTTTTGTGCTGGATACCTTAACACCGGCAAAACCAACTGAACTATTAGTAATGTATGGAACTCATGTTCAGGTTTTGTGGTTTATTGCCATGTCATTCGCCATTATAGGAGGCGTACTGGTCCTTATCGGTATTGGATCGAGGTTAGGGATGTTAGTAGGTGTCAGCGAATTACTTAAGAGTCATTATATTACTTTGGGATTCATTATTAATGGTTTAGGTTTTATATGCATAATCTATTTTTTAAGTCAGTATGTTGTATTTTCATGGTGAGAATGAATAAACAGATACTCCGGTGGGACACTGCGCGCTCAGTTGCTTGCGCCCAACTGCTTAAGTGTTAGCTGTAAAAAGGAACTCTGTTGTTAGAAACAAAACAAGCGCTGCTTCTCGATATGAATAGCACCTTCATGTTTGGGGAAGACAGGTTTAGTGACGATGAAGATTATTCAGAATATTACAGTAGTTTGGGTGGCAAATTACCGAAAAACGTTGTTAATGGTGTAATTAAGGATGCTTTTGAGTACCTTGAGGTTCGTTACCCTGACGTAAAATATAGGCATAGTTTCCCCAGCGTCGAGGAAGCAATAGTCAAGGCAGCTGGTTTAAATCTACCCAATGAAGAAATAGGCCTCATGGCTAGTACCTTTTCATTTCATGAGCATGGCTATATTCCTGACGATTATATAAAAACGCTTTCACGGCTTGCATCTAAATTTACTCTTTCAGCGGTAATCGATATTTGGTCGGCTAAAGATAGATGGTTAAATACATTCAAAGAAAAAGGGATCATCAGCTTGTTTTCAGCGATGTCATTTTCCTCGGACCATGGCATGATAAAGCCATCCTCGATACCCTTTGAGCTTGTAGTCAACGAGCTTGGTATTGCCAAAGAACACTGCGTCGTAGTAGGTGACTCTGTAAGGAGAGATCTCGGCGGTGCAATGGCTTCGGGTATAGATTGTGTCCTTGTTGGAGGAGCATGTGACGAAAAAGCATTAGCATGTTATGCAAATTTATTGAAGTTCGAAGAAGACATTAGATAAAAGCTATCAAACTCCAGCGGTTAAAAATAGTCGCTGTGGAGTGCCTCTCCATGATCCGGTTGTGCAATTGGGGTTTTTTCCGCTCAACAGATGTATTACTGCATGGCTGTAGGGCTGGTTAAACCCGTTACCTTTTGATGCAGTAACTTTGTTATGGCATCGGAATCCATTGGCCGGTAAAAATGATATCCTTGAAACTCGTGACATCCAGCTTGAAGTAGGTAGCTCATCTCATCGGCTGTTTCTACTCCTTCTGCAATAACATCTATAGCAAGGCCCTTGGCAAGCAGAATTATCGCCTCAACGATTCTTTGTTGATCACTTTTCTTATCCACATTGGCGATGAAGTTGCGGTCGATCTTCAGTCGATCCAACGGGAGTTGTTGTAGATAGGCGAGAGAGGAATAGCCGGTACCAAAATCGTCAATACTGAAACGTATACCCAGCTCACGCAGTGCAAGTAGCTTTTTCCGTATCTCATCCGTATCGGATAACAGGGTCCGTTCAGTGATTTCAAGTTCGATGGTATTGGGTTCAATGCCGGCACGACTAATATGCTCCAGGATATAGGTGACGAAGTTATTGTTGTTGAACTGTGAGGGTGAGATATTTATCGCTATACGGCCAATGGCTTGAATCAAGCCGGCCTTGGACCATCTTTTCATTTGTCTGCAAGCATGGGTCAAGACATAGTCATTGATCTGTAGAATCAAACCGCTTTGCTCGGCAATGGGAATAAAATCTTCCGGACTGACAATACCCAGTTCCTCATCTTCCCAGCGTACTAACGCCTCGACTCCGATGAAGTTACAGTCGCGTTCAACCTTTGGTTGGTAGACTAGGGTGAACCCATCATGAGCAAGCGCTTCGAGTAATCGGTTATGGATCAGCAGCCAGCTTTTGGTGGTCTGCTCCATTTCTGTTTTGAAAAACCGCGTGGTGTAACGCCCGGCCTGTTTGGCATTGGCGACCGCGGTATCCGCCTGGCCCAGTATTGTCGAGGCATTTTCGTTAGCAAGAGGAAAGATGGCGATACCGATACTTGCGGTTATGCGCACAGTATTTCGTTCCAGGTAGAAGGGCTGTTCGAGGATCAACATGATCTCGTCAGCTGCGAGTTGTGCAATGTGGGCCATGTGGTCCGCATCCACTGAATCATTAGCGCGCAACAACACAAATTCGTCACTGCCGATATGCGCAAGGGTATCACCCTCCTGGGTGATATATTTGAGTCTGCGCGCGATTTCAACGAGTATTTCATCACCGCTGTCGTGACCCATTGCATCGTTAATCTGTTTGAAGCGGTCGATGTCTATATAGAGTAAAGCTGAAATCTGATGGTTGGTCCTGGCTATTGCCAGCTGTTGTTTCAGACGGTCAAGGAAGAGGTGTTTATTGGGAAGATCTGTGAGGGGATCGTACAGTACCAGATATTCGACGTGTCGCTCTGCCTGTTTACGTGCCGATATATCGAAGAAAGAGACAACGCCGCCTTGTAGTTCCCCGTTCTTGATTATCGGATTACTGATGTATTCAACAGGAAAAGAGTCGCAATTCTTGTGCAAAAAAGTATCGCTGTCTTCATGGCAGGGCTGACCGTGTAACAGACTCTGTTGCAATGGACAGCTATCCACTAAATGGTGACTTTGATGATTGCGGCATTCGTGGATCAGATGGTGCAGTGACTGACCCAGCATCTCATTTTGTCGATAACCGATAAGATCCTCGGCACGAGAGTTTGCGAAGGTCAGCGTTCCCTTTGCATCGACACCCATGATGCCTTCACCTACCGACTCGAGTATCAGGCGTTGATTGGCCTCCATACTGCGTACCCGTTCGTAGGCACTGATTTCCCTTAGTCTGAAGCGAGTAGTTAACGCAGCGAATATGATTATGCCAGGCAAAGCCAATAGGGCTATCCAGAGTGCCGTTTCTCGATAAGGCGCTCTCATGCTAGCCAATTTAGCGGTACTTAACATAGTTACCATGACAAGTTGTCGGGTGAATGGACCGGGCGCTTCGCTAGTCTCGTTTGTGGATAACCAGTGAAAATTGAAAATACCGTTATCAGTGATCAGCTGGTCATCTCCGACCCGGTTGATATATCGCCACTCATCTGGATAGTCGGTCGAAAATTTACCCCTGTCTTGATTGTGATCAGGGTACATGAACAGCCACTCTTTATCTCTGGAGGGACCGTAGAGATAGTAGCCATGTTGATTAACGAGGAGACTTTGACTGTCTGTCAGCACATTATGGGCATTGATCTCATTGATTATATTGCTGGCCAAGTAGTTTAGAACGAGGAGTCCTGACTTGTCTCCCTTCTGATCGTTAAGTGGGAGGGCAATACGCAGCATGGGTTTCAGCGGCTGTTCTATTTTGTTGTTTTCTATATTTAGATCGAGTGGAGAAAGGTAGATCTGCCCTGTTGGAAGGGACATGGCTTCCTTAAAATAATAGCGGTCGGATTTGTCTTGCAATTGATGTGGTGGTACGGGATTTGCCCCATCATTGTTCAAATTAATTCGTAAAATCTCAACCCCCCTTAGGTCCAGGAGTCGAAGCTGATCATAGATGCGTTTTTGTGCGGAAAATACCAGCCATTCATCCCTTAGCACCTGCGCATTGTCTCCCTGTGGATTATTCATGGCCTTTTCCAGCAGCGGGCTGCTTGCCAAGAGCCGTATATCACCTTTGATGTTGCGCAGGATCTGATGCAGTGTCAGATAGAGGTCCTGGTTGGTAAATTCATTCATCTTGCGTGCATGTTCTTCAACCGCTGATATCTGTTGGTTGAAATAGCCCATAATGGCAATGCCCAACAGAGTGATCAGCGGCAGGGCCAGAAGGAGTGTTTTTCGCAGCAAAAGGGTGCGTGGTATTTGATGCGTCGCCGGTGCAGCAGCGGCATGGGTATGGAGTTGGCTAAGTGCTTGTTTTTTCATTATCTGCCTTCCGTTGGCTATATCAACAAGCATAGACGTTTATATGGAATTGACCACTTTGTTATGCAGTGGAAGGCAAAGGCAAATAGCCTATAAATTCATTGACATCGGTTAGATTTTTTTGCTTTGACTAGGCCGGATTATCAGCTCAGATCATGCCGAGCGGCTGTTCAATACTGGGTGGATGATTGTATGCCATTTGTTCAGTGTGGTTCTGCTCGTAGCCTCTCGATCAGGCGCCACATACCTTCCATCAGTAGCCTGAGTTGTTGTACATCACCTTCGTTGTAATCTTCCTCTTTATTTCCAACACCGGCCACCAATACAATTTTACCGTCAACGATTACGGGAAGATTCATATGGCGAATCAGTTTGACATGACCTTCCGGGGTGCCTTTTTTCCAAGGGTTGGATGCCGCGTAGTCGTTGGTGACGATGGGACGGCGCTGACGTACGGCTTCACCCCACAACCCAGCACCTTCTAAATGAAAGACCTGCGGTGAGCCCGGTACTTTACACTCGGCCATCGCCTCAGGGGACCAGTAGTGAATGTTCAGGGTAGTATCGTCTTCACTCATCAAGCCCAGATATCCCAGGTTACTTCTGGTCAAACGAATCGCGGATTCGTAGGCATAACGCATCAGCTGATCCTCGCTTGCATGGGTCATCTCGTACATCTGGAGCAGGGCCTCCATGCGATCGCTATTGAGTTTCACCATCTCCTCTGCCCTTCTCTGGGTGGTGATGTCGACGATGATGCCATCCAGACAGACCAATTTATCATCGGATGCTAAAACACCCAGGCCCTGGTTGTGCACCCAGCGCAGGCTGCCATCCGCCGCCACCAGGCGAAAGTCCGCCTCATATCGATTTTTTGTCGCCAGGCCATTCGCCACCGTATCGGCTACAGTCTGGCGGTCGTCCGGGTGAATGATGCTGGCGAAGGAGCGAACTCGGTTATGCAGAAAATCTTCACTCGGGTAACCGGTGATTTGGGTGATGGCGGCACTGATGAAATCCATACTCCAGTGCTCGTCATTGGTGCATCGGTAGATGGCCCCCGGACTGTTGAAGACGATGTTGCCCAATCGCTGTCGGCTTTCACGCAAGGCCTCTTCTACCTCTTTGCGTTGAATGATTTCATCCTCAAGCTGTTTGTTGGCAAGGCTGAGTTTCAGGGTGCGGGCGTTAACCTCCTGCTCCAGTCCTTCGGAGAGTTCTCGCAAGCGTAGCTGGATGCCCACCCGAGCCAGCAGCTCCTCTGTTTGAAATGGTTTGGTGATGTAGTCCACACCACCTGCCTGAAATCCCCTCACTTTGTTGTGTTCATCCTCCAGGGCGCTGAGGAATATAATCGGGATGGATTCAGTGGTTGTATCGGTTTTGAGCAGCCGACAAACCTCATAGCCATCCAGTCCAGGCATCTTGATGTCCAGCAGGATCAGATCTGGCAGCATGGATTTGACAAACTCCAGTGCGAGCTCACCATTGATGGCGGGATAGACGCTATAACCCTTCTCAGTTAAAAGCTCCATTAAAAACTTGAGATTGGCAGCGTTATCATCAACAACCAAAATTTTGTTGAATTGAGAAGATTTCATTGTCTTACTCGCTCGGTTTTTCCGTGCCTCTGCTGTTTGGTGTTCCTCTTTCCCCCGATATCGTTGCAGTCCTAAAACGACTTAATCCATTTTCTCTAGCAAAAACTTGCCCAGCGACTGGTCAACACCGAGTACGTGATCGCGCAACCAGTGATTGAGAAATCGCAGTATCTCTATACGTGAAACCTTTTGACCTTCCCGCAGCTGGTCGCGGATAGTAACAACCTGGCGTGAAAAGTCGCGATGTTGTGCGATATGGGCCTGTGCATCATCGGGACAGGCCGCGGCATAGTCATATCGCTGCATCAGCGCCTCTTCGGTTTCAAAATGCATAAGGGCGTAGCCGAGCAGGTCCTTGACTACCTGGCTCAACAAAAGGTCACTGTCATCATCAAGCAGTCTTTTATTCATATCCTGCAGGGTCTCGACAAGATAGTGGTGCTGTTTATCGATGGCGGCAATGCCGGTGGCCATTGATTCATCCCACTCGATTGCCTGGAAGTTCTCTATTTGCGGCATACATTCAGCTCCATAGTGTTGAAGTCTGCATACCACCGCTCAAAGGTATGTGCAGGCATGGGTCGCCCCAGCCCATAACCCTGGACGATGGGACAGCCGAGATCCACCAGGTACCGGGCCTGTTCAATGGTTTCCACGCCCTCGGCAACCACTTCTAGCCCGAAGGCCTTTCCAAGGCTGATTACTCCAACGACGATTGCCTCGTCCTCTGGGTCTTCGAGCATGTCGCGTACGAAAGACTGGTCGATCTTCAGCTGTTGGATGCTGAGGCGACGCAGATAGATGAGTGAGGAGTAACCGGTGCCGAAGTCGTCCAGGGAGAAGCCGATCCCCATCGATAAGCACTGCCTGATCACTTGTTCAATGGGTTCCAGCTCCTCTAGGGCGTTGGTCTCGACGATCTCTATCATCAATTGATTCCTTGGCATCTGCGGCCAGTTTGATGCAATCGCACCGCGCAGATCATCGACAAAGGTGCGGTGTTTGAGATGGCGCGGGAAGACGTTAATGCTGATCGGCATGGTTATTCCCATTTCGTGCCAGATCCTCGCCTGATGAATCGCCTGCTCCATCACCCAGCGCCCCATGCGGAAGGCTAGAATGTCGTTTTCGATCAGCGAAATAAACTCCTTGGGTCCAACCAGTCCGAGCACGGGATCATTCCAACGCAACACGGCCTCTACACCCACCGCCTCACAGATCGTATAGTCCACCTTCGGCTGGTAGTAGAGCTCGAACTGCCCCCTGTCAAAGCCACGACCTATCTTGTCCATGTATTCCACTTGCGAGGAGATTTGCCGTTCCAGGCGTGCGTCGAAGATTTGGTAACGGTTCTTACCGAGTTGCTTTGCCGTGTACATGGCGTGGTCAGCATGGCGCAGCAGGCTGTCGGCATCCACGTCATCATCCGGATAGAGTGTCACGCCGATGCTGGCCGAGACCGTCACGAGTTGATTGTTCAACTGCATCGGCTCGGCAACCTTGTTCAAAACCCGCTCCAGGGCTCTTGCACAATCGGATTCACTGCCGATATCGCTCCATAGCAGCACGAACTCATCACCACCCAGGCGGGAGACGGTATCTTCGGCACGTGACATCGTTTCCAGGCGGTTGGCGATTTCGATCAGCATGCGGTCCCCCCCCTCGTGTCCGAACTGGTCGTTGATCGGTTTGAAGCCGTCCAGGTCGAGGTAGCAGACTGCAAGATTCTTGCTATGCCGTCGGGCATGGGCGATGGCCTGCTCTAGCCGGTCCCCTAGCAGGCGCCGGTTGGGTACCGAGGTCAGCATATCGTAGTGGGCGATACGGTCGAGATCGGCTTCATGCTGCTTGATCATGCTGATATCAGAAAATGCTCCCACGTAATGCTGCAGCCGCTCATGTTCATCACGCACTGCGACAATGGAGAGCAGCTCGGGAAAGATCTCCCCTGATTTGCGTCGGTTCCACAACTCGCCCTGCCATTCGCCCGTGGTATTGATCGATTGCCACATCTCCGCATAGAAAGCTTCGCCTTGTCGTCCCGCACTGAGAAAACCGGGATCCTGCCCCAGGGCTTCCGCGCGGCTGTATCCGGTTAATCGGGTGAAGGCCGGATTGATATCGATGATACGGTTCTCCGCGTCGCTGATCAGAATACCTTCCTGGCTGGTGGAGAAGACGCTGGCGGCCAGGCGCAACTGATCTTCGGCCTGCTTGCGGTGGGTGATATCGAACAGGGAGACGAAGACCTTGCTCAGGCTCTGTTCGTACCCCGGACAGACTGAAAAAGCGACACTCACATCTCGTCGCTCACCCCTGAGGGTTTGCACCACGCCGTCGAATCGCAGCTCTGTCTCATCCCGTGCAATGGCGATGAGTTCCTTACGGAAGGCATCGTAGGATTCTGGGATAAATGTCCTTGGCAGCCCTTCAAAGAGCTCTTTCTCACTCTCCGCATCGTGCAGTTCAAGGGCCGCACTGTTGACGTTGACGACACGTACCAGTGCAGCACACTCCCTGACGAGCTGGGGATGGGCCAGGAGATAGGCCTCGATATCATCGCCGCTGCTCTCTTTCAACTCATCCAGGCGAGTCTTGACGGCGGAAAAGTCCTCTTCCCAGATGGGTACGGGTGAGTTTTCGTAGACCAAGCGAAAGCGTTCTTCGTTTTCCCGCAGATTGCGTGTGACCAGCAGATCGTTCAGTCCATCGGAAAGGCGGTGGCCGATCTCCTCGAACAGGCGTAGCTCCTGATCGCTCCAGACCCGGTCGTAGGAACATTGATGAATGCCCAACTGCCAGGGATTGTCCACCCGAGGGTAGAGGGCCATGGCCATGAAGGAGCGAATGCTGAACTTCTTTTGCAGAAATTCCGCCACCGGATATTCCGTGCCAGGACCCACTCGCACGGGGTGTTCGGTTTCAAGCACCAGTTTCGCTTCCCAAGCGACTACTTCGTTCATGGGCATATCATTGCCTAGTTCGAGCACACCCGGATACTTCGGTTTGTTGCGTTCCATGGGTATCGACCAGTAGGCAGAATCCGGGTCGCATGGGTAGAGGAGGTAGACCCGGTCGCAACTGAATATATCGAGCACCTCGTCCAGGGCCTTGTTCATGATCTGTTCGATATTGCCCTCTTCCTGCAGTACCCGGTTGATCCGGTCCAGGCTCTGAAGAAAATGCAGGTGTTCTTGGCGTTCAAGCTCCGCCTGTTTCAGCTCAGTGATATCGATCAGGGAGACCAGGACTTTTGCCAGGCTCTCTTCATAGCCGGGTGATACGGAAAGAAAGGCCTCGATTGCGTATCTGCGCCCATGCAGGGTCTGCAGTACCGATTCCCTGCGTATATTGGTTTCACCCCCCATCAGCGAGACCACAATGTGGCGAAAGTCGTCCAGGGTTTCCGGTACGAAGATCCGTGGCAAGACCTGTAACATCTCCTGTTTGCTGTCGGCCTCGTGCAGCACCATGGCGGCATGATTGATATCGATATAGCGCACTAGCGAAGCACACTCCTTGACCACCTCCGGGTGTTGGGCAAGATAACCCGCAAGATCGTCACCATACTCGCTGCGCAATGACTCAAGATAGGTCTTGACCGCGGAGTAGTCCTCCTCCTGCACGGGGACGGGGGAGTTCTCGAAGACCTGGCGGAAGCGCGCTTCGCTCTCACGCAGGTTGCGGCTGTTCAACAGGTCGTTGAGACTGTCTGTCAGACGATTGCTGATCTCCTCGAAGAGGCGCACCTCCTGATCGGTCCAGATGCGATCGTGCGTGCACTGTTGAATGCCCAACTGCCATGGGCTGTCGATTCTGGGACGCAGGATGCCGGACATCAGGGAGTGAATGCTGAACTGCTCGCGGATAGGCTCCGGGAGGGAATAGTCGGCCCCCGGTCCCATGCGTACGGGATGTTCAGTATCGAGCAGGGTGCGCAGTATCCAGGAGACATGCTCATCCATCGGCTGCGGACCCTGACCCCCGGCCCCGGGGAACTCCGGTTTATTGCTCTCTATGGGTATGGTCCAGGTCGAGGCATCCGGATCGCAGGGGTAAAGAATGAAGGCGCGGTCGCAAGCAAAGATATCCAGTAGCTCGTCCAATGCCCTTTGCATAATCTGTTCGATATCGCCTTTGAGCTGTAGCGTTCGGTTGATGCGGTCAAGGCTTTCGAGGAAATGGGTGTGCGCTTGTCGTTCCAGTTCTGCCTGTTTCTGCTTGGTGATATCGTTGGAGATAACCAGTACAGACTGGATCTTGCCGTCAAGATCGAATTCCGGTGCGAATCGGGAGCTGGCCCAGTGGACCTCGTCTGTCCGGGTTCGGTAAGCAGTCTCATCTGAAACCTCCCTCCCGCTCTTGATGGCCTCTCTCAGATTGGCCATGTAGCGTTCAGGATCGAGCAGTGGCGAAGAGAAT
>JBEVVS010000193.1:0-12157 GCA_040507005.1 Candidatus Thiodiazotropha sp. | reverse complement strand
GCAACAGCAGAACTATGATGATCTGGTGGATCAACATGCCGGACTGGTGAAAAGGATCGCTTATCACCTGATGAACCGGTTGCCACCTAATGTTCAGGCGGATGATCTGATTCAAGCGGGGATGTTGGGACTGCTCGAGGCGAGCAGAAACTACGACCCCACACAGGGTGCCAGTTTTGAGACCTATGCGGGTATCCGCATACGCGGGGCGATGCTGGATGAGATTCGGCGCAGTGACTGGACACCACGTTCTGTACACCGCAAGGCACGCATGGTTGCTGAAGCGATGAGGGAAATCGAGAACCATGAAGGTAGAGACGCCCGGGATGTAGAGGTGGCCGATGCCTTGGACATGAGTCTTGAGGAGTACCATCAAATCCTGCGGGATTCAACCGGTTGTCGCATTTTCAGTCTGGACGAACTGACAGCGGTGAGTGACGGTTTTCCGGTTGCCCGGGAAGGGTCCGGCGACACGCCATTCGATGGATTACAGAAAGATGCCTTCAAGAAGGCATTGGCGGATGCGATCGCAGGCTTGCCCGATCGTGAGCGGCTGGTCATTGCCATGTACTACGATGATGAAATGAATCTTCGTGAAATCGGGCATGTACTGGGTGTGAGTGAGTCTAGGGTTTGTCAAATACACAGTCAGGCGACACTGCGTTTGCGGTCACGACTGACAGATTGGCTTTCATTGGTACACGACGAAGAGTAACGGTTGGCCTGTAGTCCGCTGATGGGAAGTCAGCGGTAACAGGATGGAGGTAGCATTGGACAAGAACATGAAGATCCTCATTGTGGACGATTTTTCCACCATGCGGCGGATTATCAAGAATCTATTGCGCGATCTTGGGTTTAACAACACCCAGGAGGCGGATGATGGTCTCACGGCACTACCCATGCTGCAGAGTGGGAATTTTGATTTTCTTGTCTCAGACTGGAACATGCCGGGAATGACGGGAATCGATCTGCTGAAAGCAGTGAGGGCGGATGACAAATTGGCCTCATTGCCGGTATTGATGGTGACAGCGGAATCGAAACGCGAGCAAATTATCGAGGCGGCACAGGCAGGTGTGAATGGCTATGTCGTCAAACCTTTCACTGCCACAACCTTGGAAGAGAAGATCAACAAGATCTTCGAACGAGTGGGTTAATTGAAGGCCGTGACTGGAGTAGAAAATGGGACAACAAGATAACCAACAACGATTAGAGATTGCAAAGTCCCTCGTTATCAGCTTGGAAGCCGGTGATGATGCGGAATCCGAGCGCTTAATCGAAAGTCTGACACAGAAAAAGAAAAACGACGACCTGTTTCAAGAGGTAGGTCGCCTGACCCGTGAACTGCATGATGCCATCAACGGTTTTCTCCTGGACGCCCGAATCTCTGATATGACCAATGTGGAGATTCCCGATGCCAAGGAGAGACTCAGCTATGTCATCACCATGACCGAGCAATCCGCAAATCGCACACTCACTGCCGTGGAACATAGTATTCCACTGATCGAGAAGATTGAGCGGGAGTCTGCCGAACTGGCGAAACAGTGGGATAATCTGCGTTCCCGGTTGCTCAATAAAGAGGATTTCAAGGAGTTGAGCAGCTCACTTTCAGGGTTTTTAAAGAGTACGGAAAGCGATGCGGGAGAATTGCACAAAAATCTGTCTGAAGTGCTGATGGCTCAGGATTTTCAGGACCTTACCGGTCAGATTATTCGCAAGGTCATCACCCTGGTTCATGATGTGGAGGAGAAGCTTGTGATGCTGGTACGTATCACCGGCAGCAAGCTGGATGATCCCGATCAGAAGAAAGACCAAGCTGAGGTGCTAGCGGGACCGGCTATTCCAGGATTGGATCAGGGAGAACAAGTGACAAATCAGGACGATGTGGACGATCTGCTCTCCAGCCTGGGGTTTTAGTTATTCAGGTTAGGACCGATATAGATTTCAACAACATTCGGTAAAGTTCGGTGATCCACCGGGAGCATTAGATGAGCATCGATGTCAACGACGAAATCCTTCAGGATTTTTTGGTCGAGGCTGGAGAGATTCTAGAGCTGTTAAGTGAACAGCTTGTGGATCTGGAGCAGCAACCTGATGATTTTGATCTGCTAAATGCTGTATTTCGAGGTTTTCACACGATTAAGGGTGGTGCGGGATTCCTATCCATAGAACCCTTGGTGGAAGTGTGTCATCGGGCCGAGGATGTCTTCAATATACTGCGCCAGGGACAGCGTAGCGTGGGTCCGGATCTCATGGATTCCGTGCTTGAGGTGCTGGATATCGTCAATGTCATGTTCGAACAGGTACGCGAAGGTATCATGCCGGAGCATGCGGATCCGGAACTGATCGAACGGCTGAATAAGTTTGCCGTGCCGGAAGGTGAAGAGGAAGAGGAAGCGGAAGATGAAGAAGCGGTAGAGGAATCCGCCGAAACTGAAGCAGTGGAGCAAACAGATACAACGCTGGCGGCGGAGGCAGAGTCAACAGCGCAGGGTGCCTCTTCTTCATCGGAGGACATGAGTGATAACGAGTTCGAGTCCTTGCTGGATGCGATTCAAGAGCCTGGCCCCGCCGCCAAAGATGAGAATATTTCCGAGGATGAATTTGAAAACCTGCTGGACGAACTACACGGCAAGGGTAAATTCACGGGTAAGCCCAAGACAGAAGAGAAGGCAAAAAAAACTGCGGCCTCTGACGATATTTCCGAGGACGAATTCGAAGCCTTGCTTGACGAGATTCATGGTGAAGGCAAATTCAATCCCGATAAGCTGAGTAAAGAGCAGGCGCCTGCCGAACAAAAGGCGAAGCCGAAAAAAGAAGCAAAACCCCCGGTCGGTGATGACGAAATCAGCGAAGATGAGTTTGAAGATCTGCTAGACCAGATCCATGGTGCGGGGAAGTTTAGCCCAGACAAGATCAAGTCGGATAAAACCACCGAGGCTAAACAACCACAGCAGCCGGCGAAAAAATCATCTCCCAAGAAAGCCGCTAAGCCCGCTGCCAAGCCAGCGAAAAAGCCGGCGACTGCCAAGAAAGCAGAGCCTGCCAAGAAACCGGCCCCGGAGGCGAAGGCGAAAACGGCACCCAAGCCCGCTGCCAGTAAACCAGCTGCTGAAACCTCTGTGCGCGTGGATACCCAACGACTTGATGACATCATGAACATGGTGGGTGAGTTGGTGCTGGTGCGTAACCGCCTGGCAACGCTCAAGGCAACCATGAATGATGAGGATGTTTCCAACGCGGTGGGTAATCTGGACGTGGTGACATCCGACCTGCAACTGGCGGTGATGAAGACGCGGATGCAGCCGATTAAAAAGGTATTTGGCCGATTTCCAAGGGTGGTGCGAGATCTTGCCAGGAGTTTGAAAAAAGAGATCGATCTGGAAATGGTGGGCGAAGATACCGACCTGGACAAAAACCTTGTGGAGGCGCTGGCTGATCCGCTGGTGCATTTGGTCCGCAACTCAGTCGATCACGGTATTGAGCAACCGGAAGAGCGCGAGGCGAAAGGCAAGCCGAGACGGGGCAGGGTAGTGCTTTCCGCCGCCCAGGAAGGCGATCATATTCTGCTTTCCATCGCCGATGATGGTAAGGGTATGGACCCGGAGGTGCTGCGTAAGAAGGCTGTGGAGAAAGGGATGATGGATAGTGAGGCGGCAGCCCGTCTCGATGACAAGGAGTGCTTTAATCTTATCTTTGCCCCTGGATTTTCCACCAAGACGGAGATTTCCGACGTTTCGGGACGCGGTGTCGGTATGGATGTGGTGAAGACCCGCATCGCCCAAATGAATGGTTCGGTGGAGATAGATTCCGAATGGGGACAGGGCAGTATCATTATCATCAAGTTGCCCTTGACGCTGGCCATACTACCCACCTTGATGGTGGTTTTGGGAAATCAACCCTTCGCACTGCCCCTGGCCAGTGTAGTGGAGATATTCAACCTCAATCTGAAGCGCACGAACGTGGTTGACGGGCAGTTGACTATCATGGTTCGAGAGCGTGCCTTGCCTCTCTTTTATCTACGCAATTGGTTAATACCGAATAATCCGATCAATGACGAAGATAAGTCAAAAGGGCATGTGGTTATTGTCAATGTCGGCAATATTCAAGTCGGTCTGGTTGTCGATCACCTGATTGGTCAGGAAGAGGTCGTAATCAAACCGCTGGGGGCACTTTTGCAAGGATTGGATGGTATGGCTGGGGCTACTATCACCGGTGACGGTAAAATAGCCTTGATCGTAGATGTGCCCGGTCTTATGCGGAAGTATGCCAAGAAATTTTAGGGAAATTGCAATATGGTTGGCAGCCCTGCTCACACACAGTCACTAGAGTGAAAACAACGGATTATGGCCGCCAAGCTGAAAGTACTGATTGTTGATGATTCGGCATTCTTTCGAAACCGTATCAGCGCGGCTTTGTCCCAGGCGAATGATATAGAGATCGTCGGTATTGCAGCGGATGGAAAGGAGGCCATTGAGCGTACTCGCCAACTTAGACCCGATGTGATTACCATGGATGTGGAAATGCCTGTTGTGGACGGCATTTCTGCTGTGCGTAAGATCATGGCGGAGATGCCAACCCGTATCCTGATGTTTTCCGCCCTCACAAAAGAGGGTGCCAAGGAGACACTGGATGCCCTGGATGCGGGGGCGATGGATTTTCTGCCCAAGGATATGAGCAATCTTGGCAGCGGCGTAGAAGAGGCAAACAAACAACTGCTGGAACGCGTCAGGGCGGTTGGTCAATCACGATTGAGTAGTCTTCGAGGTGTGCTAGGCAGCCGCCGCCCCCCCGCCAGTCGCAGTCCCGTCACGGCCTCCCAGTCGGGTGTCGGCGGTAGGAAGCCGGAATTGCTGGCGATCGGTGCTTCCACAGGAGGACCGGTGGCTTTGCGCCAGGTTTTGAGTGCACTGCCGCGTAATTTTCCATTGCCGATCATTGTTGCGGTACATATGCCCGGTAGCTTTACAGGCGCCTATGCGGATCGGTTGAATGGGGCCTGTTCAATCAAAGTCAAAGAAGCGGCGGATCGAGATTTGTTGATTGCAGGGCAATGTCTGGTTGCGCCAGGCGGAAAACAGCTGCAGGTCGAACGCGGACCCTCCAAATACCAAGTTCGAATCAGCGATCCACTGCCCGGGCAGATCTACCATCCCAGTGTGGATCTGATGTTCACTTCGGTTGCGGACAGCTACCGGGATCGGGCCCTGGGGGTGATATTGACAGGTATGGGGGCGGATGGTTTGCAGGGCGCCAGAAAGCTGAAACAGACCGGTTCCGCCTTGTGGAGTCAGGATCAACACAGTTGTGTGGTCTATGGTATGCCGCAAGCTGTTGAAAAAGCAGGTTTATCTGATCGGGTTGTGGGGCTTGACGAGATCGGGCCCTTGCTGGCCAGGATCGCTTCGTAACCGTTGGGACAGGGTGCGGGGATGGATAGGGTCAACTATGGGATTTTCGTGCCGATGAGAGTGTTATGAGACTCGATTTTCTAAGCTTTATCGGAATAATCATCGCTTTTCTGGCGATATTGGGCGGCAATTGGCTGGAGGGCGGTCATATAGACTCCCTGGTCAACGGTCCGGCAATGGTGATTGTCACCGGGGGCACAATCGGTGCCATATTGCTGCAGACCCCGGTGCCGGTATTTCTGCATGCATTACGGCTCTCCGGGCGGGTATTTCTGCCCGCCAGGCTGGATATGCGCACCACCATCGACAAGTTGGTGGCCTGGAGCAATATCGCCAGAAAAGAGGGCCTGCTGGGGCTGGAGACCATCGCGGACGAGGAACCCGATCCCTTCATTCGCAAAGGCATGCAACTGCTTGTTGATGGCAGTGAACCTGAGACCTTGCGTGACATCCTGGAAATGGAGGTGGATGCCAGCGAACAGCACGATATCCAGGCGTCCAAGGTGTACGAGGGTATGGGGGGCTATTCACCCACCATCGGCATAATCGGTGCGGTGATGGGTCTCATCCATGTGATGCAGAATCTGGCGGATCCAAGCAAACTGGGGAGCGGTATCGCCACTGCATTCGTCGCCACCATCTATGGCGTCGGCCTGGCAAATCTGTTTCTGTTACCCATTGCGGCCAAATTGAAAACCCAATCAGAGAATATCGCCAAATTCCGCGAGATGGTGATTGAGGGTGTGATCGGGATCGCAGAGGGCGACAATCCACGCAGTATCGAAACCAAGCTCAAGGGCTTCCTCCAATGAGCAGGCGGCGCAAGCGTAAGCAGGAACATGTCAATCATGAGCGTTGGATCGTCTCATATGCCGATTTCATTACCCTGTTATTCGCGTTTTTCGTGGTCATGTACTCGGTCTCGTCGGTCAATGAAGGCAAATACAGGGTCCTCTCTCAAACACTCACCGATGCCTTTCAGGAGAGCAGCCGCAGTCTCGAACCGATTCAGGTCGGCGAACTCAATCGCAGTCCCGGTAGTGCCGTGGGTTTGGCCCAGGAGAACGCCCTGATCGAGACTGAACAGAACCAGGGACCCGGCACCTATCAGGAGCAGGGCCTGAATCTGGATGAGATAGGCGCGATGCCGAATGATGAGACGCAACGGCTCAGTTTCCTTGCCGCTACCATCGAGGATATGTTGAGTGATTATGTGGACCAGGAACTGGTGGAGGTCAGCTTCACAGATGATCGGGTGATCGTCAACATGAAAGACAAGATGCTGTTCCCCAGCGCCAGCGCCCATCTTTCAAGAGCGGCCGTGAATGCCCTCAGAAACATCAGCCGGGTGTTGAATACCGTGCCCAATCAGATACAGGTGGAAGGCAATACCGACAATCGTCCCATCAGGACCGATGAGTTTCCGTCGAATTGGGAGTTGTCCGCGGCCCGTGCCGCGAGCGTGGTCCATTTGATGACCCGGATGGGTATAAAGCCACAACGCATGTCCGCCGTGGGCTATGGCGAACACCGGCCGGTTGCGGATAACAACACGGAATCTGGGCGGGCGAAAAACCGCCGTGTTTCACTGATAATCATGGGTATGAACGGGAGTGCCGACCGCATCATCGATCTGCCCACGGGTGGCCAATGAAAGTCTGGACAGTAGCCAATCAAAAGGGCGGGGTGGGTAAGACAACCACCACTGTCTCCTTGGGCGGATTGCTCTCCCAGTGGGGGCTTCGGACGCTGTTGGTGGATATCGATCCGCACGGTTCTCTGACCAGCTATTTTCGCTACGATCCGGATGGATTGGACGAGAGTGTCTACTCATTGTTCAGGGCTGTGGCGCAACAACAGCAGGTTGACCCCCACAGCCTGATCTATCCTACAGGAACAGAAGGGTTGGACCTGATGCCGGCCCAGATGGCCCTGGCAACCCTGGACCGCCAGGCTGGAAAAATGGACGGGATGGGATTGGTGATCAAGCAGGCAATGGCTCAGCTTGAGAATCGCTATGACCATGTGATTCTCGATTGTCCGCCCATTCTCGGGGTGTTGATGATCAATGCCCTGGCGGCCTGCGAACAACTGATTATTCCGGTTCAAACCGAATTCCTCGCCCTCAAGGGCCTTGAAAGGATGTTGCACACCCTGGGGATGGTGACGAAATCCAGGCATATACCGCTGCCCTATCTGGTGGTGCCCACCATGTTCGATCGACGTACCAGGGCATCCATAGACAGCCTCAGAGTGATGCGAGAGAGTTATCCCGGACGTGTATGGCATAGCCTGATACCCGTGGATACGCTGTTCAGAGAAGCCAGTAAGGCGGGTATACCCCCAGCGCTTTTCGCGCCTCAGAGCCGAGGTGTGGCGGCCTATGAGAAGCTATTGCAGAACCTTCTCGATGAAGCAGAGGAGCCGGTATATCAAGCGGGCATGGCTACATGAATGGTCGCGCCAGTGAGTCTCAGTCAGTGCAGCTTGCCAGCAAAATTGCCGAACCAGACAGTGCACTGAAAAGCTATCTCGATACACTGTTATCGGAGATTGACGACTTGGCGACAGCAGCTCCAAAGGTGGAGGTTAAAGAGCCAATACCTGATGCCGATATTAAGCTTGATGAGCATCCAGAATCGGCGCCGGTGCCTACGCCTCAAGCGAGCGACAGGAGTGAACAGACAAAGCTGCCGAATATACCTGACTGGGTCGATGAAGCGTTTCAAGTCCTGTTATTCGAGGTGAATGGCATCAAGTTGGGAATTCCGCTCTCATCCATGACGGGAATCCTCAATTTCCCGGGAGAGGCGAGTCAATTACCGGGGCAACCCGTCTGGTCGATGGGGGTCACAGTCAACAGGGATGAAAAGGTTGTGGTCATAAACAGCGCCAAGCTGCTAATGCCGGAAAGATTGGACGAGAATAGCGCTGTCTCACCGCAACACCTGTTATTGATCGGTGACGGACAGAGAGCATTGGCAGTTGACAGAATCTGCAATACGCTATTAGTGGATAAAGAGGAAGTTCGATGGCGTACAGGCAGTGGCATACGGCCATGGTACGCAGGTATCATCATACAGGAGTTAAGCGTGTTGTTGGATGTGGATGGAATCTTGAAGATGCTTGCCGGCTGAACAGAGAAAGGTACAAACGATCACTCCGTTCAGCGCAAAAGATGATAATACGATGAGGTGTAAGCATGACAATTGAAGACGATGAAGAGGCTGGCGGTGGTCCGCTGATACAGTTTGTAACATTCATTTTGATGGATGAAGTCTACGGCATCAATGTAATGCAGGTGCAGGAGGTGCTTCGTATCACAGAGATCGCTCCCGTGCCAGGCGCTCCATCCTATGTCCTGGGGATCATTAATCTACGTGGTAATGTGGTGACAGTCATCGATACTCGAACCCGCTTTGGATTACCCACCAAGGAAGTGGATGATGCAAGTCGTATCATTGTGATTGAATCCGAAAAACAGGTTGTCGGGATACTGGTGGATGCGGTAGCTGAAGTCGTTGAGTTACGGGAAATGGAAATCGATGCGGCACCGAATGTGGGTACCGAAGAGAGCTCGCGTTACATTCAGGGTGTCGCGACACAAGAGGACAGCCTGCTGATTCTGGTAGATCTCAATAAATTATTGACTGATGAGGAGTGGCAAGAGATCAGCATGTATTGATCCGGTATCCCTACTGGATGAAAAATTAATCCATGCAACATGTCGATCCGGACAGTGGTGAATAATTTCTGATTTGCATCTGACAGGGGATTTTTGTCCCTGGAACGGTTTTTCAGCTATTCTTTTAGAAATCAATAGCACGAGTGAGGCAAAAATCGTTCATTTCGTTAAGGAAGCCAGATATGCCTGAGATCGGAGGACAAAATCCACTCAATCCCCTGACGCCGATAAAACCGGCTAAACCGCCGTTGCGCCGCGAGCGTCCCAGATCTGTTGAAGATCGTAAACAGAAACAGCAGAGGAAACAGAAGCAAAATGAGGATGATGGGAAACCGCATATTGATGAGTATGCCTGATCATCCTCTCGATTGCCGATAGGACGACAGATATGACGGGTGGTGATACGACACTTTTTTGGTTCGGTCTGTTGCCAATAGTGCTGCTATTGTTGGTTCTGGTGGTTGTCTTTTTAATCTTCGAACGCAATCGACGTGAGTCATACCAACAGCTACAGCGGGAAGTGGAAACCTTGAAACAGACAGTCAGCGCCCTCTGCTCCAGTGCGGTTGGTGTGGATAAGCGCGTGAATCGACTGGAACGCCATGGCAGGGATTTAGAGGAACGCCAAGAGAATATCGAACAGAGCAGTCAACAGGGTGAACCCCCATACAGCGATGCCATCCGAATGGTGCATGCCGGCGCAGGGCCAGAACAACTCATCTCGGAACTGGGGATTAGCCGGGAGGCTGCCGATCTGATTATCATGATTCACGGCATGAAGCGTGAAGACGCCTGAGGATTGTCCAGTACCTCTGCTCGGTTTCGCCGCCTACAGCGGCACAGGTAAAACCACCCTCCTAAGACAAGTGATTCCGCTGTTGCGAGAGTCCGGTTTACGGCTGGGGGTGATCAAGCATGCCCACCATCGAGTGGAGGTCGATCAACCTGGAAAGGACAGCTACGAACTGCGCAAAGCAGGCGCCAACCGGGTGCTGCTTGCCAGCGCCAGGCGTTGGGCACTGATGGTGGATGAGTCGCAAGAAGGTGAACCGGAACTCTCGGAGCTTCTGGCTCGACTCGATTGCAGGGTTGTCGATCTGGTGTTGGTTGAGGGTTTTAGAGACTTGAAATTCCCCAAGATTGAGTTGCATCGCAGTGCACTGGGTAAACCTCTGCTGTTTCCTGCTGATCAATCAATCATCGCCATTGCCAGCGACAATGGGATAGGGGAAGCAACAGATCTACCCCAACTCGACCTCAATGATGCAGCGGCGATTGCCGATTTTATTCATGAATACTGCGCACGCTTCAGCGCTGCCGTGCTGAACAGAAGCGCCAGATAGCCGTTACTTTTCGGCCGTGATGTAGCAGATCCACCCGGCATCCGCCTCACCTTCACTGACGGGGAGAAACACCCCATCGGGTTCGTCGTCTTCATCGAATCCCTGCCAGTAGAAAGTCACTTTGCTGAAACCCGCCTCATTCAACAGTTCATGGATCTCAGGCAGACTCCATAACCGCCAGTCGTAGCTGAAGGCACGCTGCATACGTGAGCCATCCTCAAACTCAAAATGGATGTGGCAGATCAGGGTGCCACTGATAGGGTCATATTTCTCCTGCTCCCAGATATAGGTAAAGGTGCTGTCCCCATCCTCGATCTCACGCTCCTCATCCATCTCCTTGTAAGAGTCGTAACCCCCGTATGCATCCATGAACAGAATACCGTCATCGGCCAGTTGCTGGTGAACCCGCTGAAAATAGTTTTTCAGCTCGGACCGTTCCTTGAACAGCCAGTAGCTGAAATTCATGGCCGATATGATCTGCATCGGTTCGGTATCCACCGAGAGTACATTTTCCTCGATCAGACTGATGCGATTTCGCTGGGATGGCTTGAGTTTGCGCAGTTGGTTGTCCCGACCCCAATCCAGCACTTCCTTATCCAGATCGACACCGATAGCTCGATTGGATTTGCGCCGTCGTACCCATTCGCAACAGACATTTGCGGTGCCGCAGAAATCTTCCCTCAGGCGCTTTGCCCGCTTGCCATGGATCTTTTTGTACATCTCATCGACGAAGTCGATTTCCGCCTCTGCACACTGAACAGAGAGCTCGTAGAGGTGGTGACGGTCGGCTTGTTTAGCAATGGAAGGGGATTTGTTCTTTCTTTTCGCCATGGTAATTCGTTAATCAGTCAGGTGATGGTGGTATTCAAAATGCAAAATCAGCAACTGCATCATTGGTGTTGACCGGCGAACTATACTCCTATTTAGGGCCCTAAAAAACAGACGGGGCATGGATTGACAAAAGATGGCCTGCGGCACACTTTCCTCAACCCTCTTCACCCCGTCCCAGTAGAGACATGTATGTCGTCTAAGTCACTGTTAGGGAAGATGTAATGGGTGTATCAGTCAGATTGGACACACCCTAAAGGAGCGCTAATCAGAGGTGGGGACATGGCAATAGCAATCACACTCAGAGAGTATCTGCAGAATAGTGGTATCAATTTTGAAATCATCGATCATAGGCGTACCGATTCAACCCTGCATACCGCAGAAGCCGCCCATATCCCGGGGGACAGAATGGCCAAGTCGGTCTTGCTCGGGGACGATGAGAGCTACCTGCTTGCGGTGATACCCGCCACGCATCGGCTCGAACTCGACCAGTTGAAGCAGCTCACCGGCCGAAAACTCAGCCTTATTTCCGAGGATGAACTGCAGCAGGCCTTCGCCGATTGCGAAACCGGTGCGGTGCCGCCAACAGGACTGCCCTACGGCATCGAGACCCTGGTCGATGCAAGCCTGCTGAAACAACCCGATCTCTACTTCGAATCCGGTGATCACGGCAAATTAATCCACATCAGTGTTGAAAAATTCAGGGAATTAGAGTCCAACGCCATCGTTGCCGAATTCAGCAGACATCTTTAGCTATTTGATTCCGGACTTGAACTGGTTTAATCTTGCGCCTCCAAAAATCCGGAGAGATGTCCGAGTGGCTGAAGGAGCACGCCTGGAAAGTGTGTATACGTTAATAGCGTATCGAGGGTTCGAATCCCTCTCTCTCCGCC
>JBEVVS010000094.1:0-12242 GCA_040507005.1 Candidatus Thiodiazotropha sp. | reverse complement strand
CGAGATAGCCGTTCAATGACTGGCCGGGCAGTATTGCAAGCTGCTCCCGCAATGACTCCATCAGCGCTTGTGCATCCGCCTTGTCAATGCCTTCATAGTCGTAACGCGTATAGTAGTTTCTGCCGAAAGCCCTCCAGTGATCGGTGACGATCTTCTCCACAGACTGCTGTTTGACCGCCAGTAGGTTGAGCCAGAACAGCACTGCCCAGAGACCGTCTTTTTCGCGGATATGATCAGAGCCGGTGCCAAAGCTCTCCTCGCCACAGAGGGTGATTTTTCGGTCATCCAGCAGATTGCCAAAAAATTTCCAGCCGGTGGGTGTCTCGTAGCAGGAGAGGCCGAGCTTGTCCGCCACCCGGTCTGCCGCCTGGCTGGTGGGCATGGATCGCGCCACGCCACTGATACCGCCGGAATAGCCTTTGATCAGATGGGCATTGGCTACCATGATTGCCAGGCTGTCGCTTGGGGTGACAAAGAAATTCCGGCCGAGAATCATGTTCCTGTCGCCATCACCGTCAGAGGCGGCGGCAAAATTGACCCCATGGGCCCCTTTGGTGAGGGATACCAGTTGATGGGCATGCACCAGGTTGGGATCAGGATGACCACCACCGAAATCGGTCTTCGGTACGCCGTTGATGACTGTGCCGGGTTCCGCCCCCAGTCTTCCCTCGAGAATCTCCGTGGCATAGGGCCCGGTAATCGCATGCATGGCATCGAAGCGCATGGAGAACATGCCGGAGTCGAAGAGCATCTTGATACGATCGAAGTCGAACAGGGCCATCATCAGGTCGGCATAGTCCTGGACCGGGTCTATGATATCGATCTGGGTATCACCCAGGGTGATACTCCCCAGGGTGTCCAGGTCGATGGGGTCAGTCTGAGAGATTCGATACTCATCAATTTCAGTTGTCCGCTGATAGATCGAGTCAGTGACTGATTCCGGTGCGGGTCCGCCATTGGGGGTGTTGAATTTGATGCCGAAGTCTTCATCGGGACCGCCAGGATTATGACTGGCGGAGAGTATGATGCCACCATCGGTTTTATAGTGACGAATAAGGCACGAGGCGGCTGGGGTGGAGAGTAATCCACCGCTGCCGACCAAGACCTTTTTCACCCCATTGGCGCTGGCCATGCGCAGAATCACTTGGATCGCTTCCCGGTTGTAGTAGCGACCGTCCCCCCCAAGCACAAGTGTGCCTCCCTTGAGATCCGTTTGGGTATCAAAAATGGCTTGGACAAAGTTCTCTAAATAGTGAGGTGTTTGAAAAACTTTGACTTTTTTTCTGAGGCCCGATGTGCCTGGACGCTGATCATCGAAGGGTTGGGTATTGATTGTGTCGATATTCATTAGCTACTCGTTACGGCGGTCGTCGATTTTTTCTATATGTTGCGTTATTCGCACCCATATGTGAACCCCGGTTGTGATCAGAAGTCATTCTTCGGATGAGCTGTGCGCGCAACGGGTATTAGCCTATCAAAAATAAATAAAATCAATAAGTTAAAAAGCCCCTTTTGACCGGTGTTCAGCTCATGATGCTGGTTGCAGAACCAGGCTATCAAGGGGTTTGAGAGGGATTCGTTGTTTGTGAGCGCTAATTCTCGACTTCTTGATTTATCCTGCGTATCTTATTTCGAACCTTAATCCAGGCTGCGGCAGACATTATAAATGCAAATTGGGTTATACCGGATTTCGATTGATGAAGGATGTGGAAAATGATCATCAAAAAGCTGAATCATTTAGTCATGGAGCGGATCATCAGGGGCAACGCCATTATATATGGTTGTCTTGCGTGTGGCATGGTCGTCGCTGTGAATACAGGCAGTGTCTACGGGGCCGATTGGGTTATCTCTCCAAGTGTCGGACTGCGACATATATACACGGACAATGTAAATCTGACCAACGAGGATGAGGTAAGCGATAACGTAACGGTTCTGAGTCCTACTTTATCGATTTTTAAGGAGGGGGGCAGGGCATCATTGGATTTCAACTATGCCCCCGAATATCGCCATTTCAGTGATGAAACCTCCGATAGCGAGGTGGTTCATTTTATGCGGACAGAGGGTAATCTCGAGCTTGCCGAAAACCACTTCTACATTGATGGCTGGTTGACGGCTGATAGGACCAACATTACCAGTACCGGGAGAACCAGTATCGATGGCATCACCGGTGCTGAGGATGATACCGATTACTACACCGTGGGTTTAAGCCCCTATTTGACAGGTAGATTAGGTAACTTCAGCGTGGTAGAGGTCAGGTTAACCGGAGACAAGGTCAACTATTCCGAGGACTTGGATAACGATAGTACCGCTAAACGTGGAGAGATCGCGTTCGGCAGCGGCAGCATGTTCACAAATCAGATATGGGAATTGTTGCTGCAAAAGAGTGATGTGGAATATCAGAATCTGGATGTCAATAACGAGACCCAGATAGCGCGAGCCGATTATATCCAGAAACTGACCCAGCAATGGGCGCTCTCATTCTCCGCGGGATACGAAAAGTATGAATTGGCGGTGGCAGAGGACAGGGATGATACGACATGGCGAGTGGGTGCGATTTACACGCCTACACCGAGAACCAGTGTTGCACTGGGTGTGGGTGAACGTTCATTCGGTGATGACTACTATTTTGATTTCAGTCATCGGTCGAGTAAAACCATATGGACAGCCAGGTACGAGCAGGATTTTATTAGTGCTCGAGAAGAATTGAGAACAGCACCCCTGTTTGAACGTATGGATGCATTCGGCGAAATGGTAAGGGATCCAATTTTGGAATCATTTCCCATCACGACCCGGGGTACTTACAGTCCTTCTCTTTCCGAGGATTACTACGAGAGTAAAAGGTTTTCAACCGAGTTCACTTATCAGACTGGCAGAAACTATATCGGTTTGCAGGCTGTATTCCAGGAGCGTATTTATGAGCGTGATGGAAGAGACACGGAAGATATCGAAATCGGGTTGTTGATGCAGCGCAGACTTTCGCGGTTGATGAGCGGTTTCATTCATATTATCGGTACTGATCATGAACAGGATACCTTGGTCTATGATCAATTGCTGACCTCCCTGGGCTTGAATTATCAGATCGGGCAAGACAGCAGAATCACACTGCGGTTTGCCCATAACGAGCGGGATGCCGATACGGATATTAACAGCTACGAGGAGAATAGCGCGAGTCTTGGATTCGTAACAGAACTCTAATTTCGCCAGTGCACTTGAAAATAGGTTTTGAATCCCCATATCAAGCGACGATTGATTTCTAACCCATTTTCCTATTGTTAATCTAATCCGTTGGAGAGCTAAGTTAAAGATGACTGTCGAAGCCCATAAGGAAACCCTTGAATTCCAAGCAGAAGTTAGCCAGGTACTCAACCTGGTAATCCGTTCGCTGTACAGTAACAAAGAGATTTTTCTTCGGGAGCTGGTCTCAAACGCCTCCGATGCAGCAGAGAAATTGAGATTTGAAGCCCTGACGGACGAAGCCCTGTTCGAAAACGATCCCGAACTCAAGGTAAGGGTGACCGTCGACGCCGAGGCGGGCACTGTCACCATCTCCGATAACGGCATCGGCATGAGCCGCCAGGAGGTGGCTGAAACCATCGGTACCATCGCCAGCTCGGGAACCCGCAAGTTCTTCGAAGCCATGTCCGGGGACCAGACCAAGGACAGTGAATTGATCGGCCAGTTCGGGGTGGGCTTCTATTCCGCCTTCATCGTTGCCGATAGAGTGACATTGCTGACCCGCCGTGCCGGTTTGGGCGAGGAGCATGGGGTACGCTGGGAATCTGACGGGGAGGGTTCCTACACCATCGAAAATCTGGATAAAGCGAGCCGTGGCACGGACGTCATTCTCCACCTGCGCGAAGATGAAAAGGAGTTCCTGGAGAGCTACAGACTGCGATCCATCGTCTCCAAGTTCTCTGACCACATCACCATTCCGGTGGAGATGGAGAAGGAGCATTACGCTGAAGAGGAGGAGAAGCCGGAGACACCGGAGTTCGAACGGGTCAACAAGGGGACAGCCCTTTGGATGCGCAATCGAAACGATATCTCCGAAGAGGAGTATCATGAGTTTTACAAGCACGTCTCCCACGACTTCGAGGACCCGCTGACCTATGTGCATAACAGGGTAGAGGGTAACAATGAATATACCGCCCTGTTGTATATACCCCAACGGGCGCCTTTCGATCTCTGGGACAGGGATCAGAAGCATGGGGTGAAACTTTTCGTGCGGCGCGTGTTTATCATGGACGAGGCGGATAAACTGATGCCCCGCTATCTGCGTTTCGTCAAAGGCGTGGTGGATTCGGACGACCTGCCCCTCAACGTATCACGTGAAATTCTGCAGCATAACCGCAAGATCGACACCATTCGACAGGCCAATGTAAAGCGCATTATGTCTGCATTGGAGAAGCTGGCGGAATCGGATAAGGAGAAGTATCAGAGCTTCTGGGATCAATTCGGCAAGGTGTTGAAGGAGGGGCCGGCGGAAGACTACGCCAATCGGGAGCGGATTGCCGGGTTATTGCGTTTCGCCAGTACCCATAACGAGACTGACGAGCAGAATATCTCTTTGGCCGACTATGTTTCCCGCATGCAAGAGGGGCAAAGCAAAATCTACTATATCACCGCCGATACCGCAGCGGCGGCACGCTTCAGTCCACACCTTGAAGTGCTAAAGAAGAAGGGTGTTGAAGTATTGCTGTTGTCAGACCGGGTCGACGAATGGCTGGTGACAAGCCTGACTGAATTTGAGGGTAAAACCCTGCAGTCGGTGGCCAAAGGTGCCCTCGACTTGGGGGACCTGGAAGATAAGGAAGAGAAGGAGAGCAGTGAACAGGCGTCCCAGGAGCACCAGGCGCTGTTACAGCGTATGCAGGAGGTGCTGGGCGAGACGGTCAAGGAGATCCGCGTCAGCCAACGTCTCACCGACTCCCCTGCCTGTCTCGTGGTGGAGGAGCATGACATGAGCGCCAACCTGGCCAGGGTCCTCAAATCGGTCGGACAGGATGCGCCGCAAACCAAGCCGATCATGGAGATCAATGCAGATCATCCACTTGTTGAGCGCCTGGAATCAGAGCAGGACGGCGATAAATTTGGTGATCTGACCAAGGTTCTCTTCGATCAGGCTCAACTTGCAGAGGGTGGACAGTTGGATGATCCTGCCGCTTTTGTGAGGCGCCTCAATAGTTTAATGCTAAAGCTCGCTTCGAGTTGATATAAGCACCCTGTATCCACCTATTGATAGCCTCAACTGGTTCAAGCTGCCAGGGCGTGGCACACTGCCCCAATCCTTATAACAAACCAAAGGAGTATCGATATGCGCGTCATTCTGCTCGGCGGACCGGGAGCCGGTAAAGGCACACAGGCAAACTACATCAAAGAAAAATATCAGATTCCCCAAATCTCCACTGGCGATATGTTGCGGGCACATGTGAAGGCGGGAACAGAGCTTGGTGTTGCGGCGAAAAAGATCATGGATGAGGGTGGTTTGGTTTCTGATGACATCATCATGGGCATGGTCAAGGAGCGCATTGCCGAGGATGATTGCAATAACGGCTATCTGTTTGACGGCTTTCCGCGCACCATCCCTCAGGCTGAATCACTTTCACAGGCAGGTGTGCCGATCGATGCGGTTGTGGAGATCGACGTGCCCGATGAGGAGATTATCAAGCGTATGTCTGGGCGCAGAGTGCATCTTGCCTCCGGTCGGACCTATCATGTCATCTATAACCCTCCAAAATCTGAGGGTAAAGATGATGTAACCGGTGAGGATCTCATTCAACGGGATGATGATCAGGAAGAGACAGTCAAAGCCCGCCTCAAGGTCTATCACGATCAGACCGAGCCGTTGATTAATTTCTACACCAAAGTTGCAGAATCGGGTGATTGCAACTATTTGAAAATCAACGGAGTAGGTGGTGTGGATGAGATTCGAGATCAGATTTTTCAAGGCTTGGGATAAGATGCTGCGAGGCGATCTCTGAGGCCGGTCGCTGGCGAGGTTGTTCATCTGGGCAGCCTTGCTGGGATCTCTTCTCATGCCAGCACAAATCA
This sequence comes from Candidatus Thiodiazotropha sp., assembly GCA_040507005.1. Classification (GTDB taxonomy): domain Bacteria; phylum Pseudomonadota; class Gammaproteobacteria; order Chromatiales; family Chromatiaceae; genus Thiodiazotropha. The sequence continues at coordinate 6,191 of JBEVVS010000094.1, read as the reverse complement.
GATTATCGCCGTCCCAAGAGGGAATATCGAGGGACTCGGTCAGGTCGGTCGGTTGATGATTCCGACAGGAATTAAATTGGCTATTCTGATACTATCCCATCAATTTTATAGTTTTCAGCAAGGGGCCGGAAAGTGGCAGTAGTAGAACTGACAAAAGACAATTTCGAATCGACTATTACAGAGAACGATTTTGTTATCATAGACTTTTGGGCCCCCTGGTGTGGGCCATGTCGGTCTTTTGCACCAACTTACGAGTCGGTGTCGGAGGATCACGAGAATATTGTCTTCGGCAAGGTCAATACCGAGGAAGAGCAGGAGTTGGCGATGCATTTTCAGGTGCGTTCGATACCAACCCTGATGATTTTTAGGGACAATATCATCATTTTCTCCCAGCCGGGCGCCCTGCCGGAGTCTGCCTTTCGTGAACTATTGAGCAAAGCAGGCGAACTGGATATGAACGAGGTTCGCGCGCAAATCGAAGCGGAGCAGCAGAAGGGACAAAATGCCTGATTGAGTGATTGGTCAGATCCCTGATGGCGTGATTTGAAATCTGTTTGGTAACCCTGGACGATATTAACAATCCAGGGTTTTTTATTCTTGACCCCAGGCATCTGAATAGCGGGTTAATCACACGATCATCCACCCTCTCGCTTATACTATTGTCTACCGAGAAAAGAGGAAATTTAATCCGTTCATGTACAGTGCCGGCTATCCATGGAACATAAGCAAGATTTTGACCGCGAGACCGAGCGTGGGAATGTTGCTGGATCTGAGTGAGGAAAACTATTCATCGTTGATGGGATTGGCGCCGGCGCTCACACAGATGTCAGGCAAGTATCAGTCCAACCTTGAGCGGGGGATGGATCTCCACCTCGAAGTCCTGGAGCAGACCCCCTATACCACACTAATCCACCTAACCTACTATTTCAGCCATGCCGTAGGTGACTACCCCGATCCTGATGCAACCCTCAGGGTCTATCACGATTCAAGACAGATCGATGTCATGGACCTTAGGCAATCGAGTCTGCCCTTGCACCGATGGGGTGGCAATCCCACCCTTGAACAGCGTTGGCGAATCAATCTGTTTCTATCCAAATGGTTGCGCTATTGTGTCACGCAAGGCCATGGATTTGATCTTAAAAATCCGATGGTTACGGGTGAAATCATGCTGCCGGAATATAGTTGACTGAAGTGCTGTGTATTAAATATCTAATGACTTAGGGTACTCGCGGTGACCGGCAGTTTGGGGTACATTAGTACAGTTATGTCGGTCTGCCGGGATGATTTGGATGAAAGAAAAAAAGGAATGCAATTCCGGCTTGCAAAGATACACTAGAGGGACCTCATGAGATACAGAAATGATAAAAGTTCTACTGGTTGATGACCACGAGCTGATCAGAACCGGTGTAAAAGGTATTTTGGATAAAGCGCCCGATATCGATGTCTCCGGAGAGGCGTCGAGCGGGGAAGAGGCGATTGAGTTGTTGCAACAGACTTCTCCGGATGTGGTGTTGATGGACGTCAACATGCCGGGCATGGGCGGTATTGAAGCGACCCGCAGGCTGTTGCGCATCAAACCCGATCTGAAGGTGATTGCATTGACCGTGCTCGATGAAGATCCCTTCCCCTCTCGCCTGCATGAGGTGGGTGCCATGGGCTTTCTCACCAAGGGATGCCCAGCGGATGAGATGCTGCGTGCCCTCAGGGCTGTGCACAGTGGTCATCACTACATCGCATCCGATGTGGCAAGAAAACATACCCTGACCGAGTGGCAGGGCAGCTCGGATAATCCATTCAAGGCCTTGTCATCGAGAGAAGTGCAGGTTTTGCTGCAGATACTCGAGGGACATAAGAACCTGGAAATATCGGATATCCTCTCCCTCAGTCCTAAAACCGTCAGCACCTATCGGCAACGTATTTACGACAAGCTCGATATAAAAAATGATGTTGAATTGACCCGCCTTGCATACCGACACGGAATTCTGAAAGATAGCGAAAATAACTCATGAGCTTCGATGCCGAGTGTCGCAGTTGTCCGCGCTTGGTCGATTTTCTTGGCCAGGTAAAACTCGATTATCCCGATTATCATGCCGCTCCCGTGGCTCCATTCGGTGCTGCCGATGCACGCTTGCTGGTCGTCGGCCTGGCGCCTGGCATGCATGGTGCCAACGCCACCGGTCGGCCATTTACCGGTGATCATGCCGGCATCCTGCTCTATCAGACCCTCTACGAATTCGGCTTTGCCAATCAGCCCGAGGCGATCTCCCGAAACGACGGGTTAAAGCTGCAGAACTGCCGAATCACCAATGCCGTGAAGTGTCTGCCACCTCAAAACAAGCCGGTTGGCAGTGAAATCAATCGATGTAACGGCTTTCTGCGGGATGAATTGGATGGCATGCCGCCGAACAGTCTTGTTATCAGCCTCGGCTCGATTGCCCATCAGGCTGTGATCAAGGCCCTCGGGCTCAGACAGAAGAGCTATCCATTCGCTCACGCTATGGAACATCAGCTCAATGAACGACTCTTGATGATCGACTCCTATCATTGCAGCCGTTACAACACCCAGACCCGCAGACTCACCCCAGCCATGTTTCAAAAGATCTTTCGGCGTGCCCGGAAACTGCTCGATACACAATAGTCGAAATTGATGAACGATCCTCTTTCACGGGCATCGCTGATTTGCGCCTGTCTGTGGTCAGAGGGACAAAGCTTGGTACTATCATCACTGGATTGCCCCGATCGCTGAATAGACCATCATGCAGCAGAGTGAATTCGATCACGCCGGTTTTCTCAAGACCCTGACCACCAGGCCAGGTGTCTATCGCATGCTCAACGCTGCGGGCAAGGTGCTCTATGTGGGCAAGGCCAAGAATTTGAAAAAACGGGTCTCCAGCTACTTCACCCGCAGCCTCAACAGACGCATACAGAGCATGGTAGGGCAGATTGCCCAGATCGAGGTTATCGTCACTCATACCGAAGCCGAAGCGCTGCTGCTGGAAAATCACCTCATCAAGTCTCTCAAGCCCAAATACAATGTGCTGCTACGGGATGACAAGAGTTACCCCTATATCTATCTCTCCACAGATCATACCTACCCGGCACTCTCTTTCCGGCGAGGTGCGCGACGGGGCAAGGGGCGTTACTTCGGTCCCTATCCCAGTGCCGCATCGACCCGGGAGACCCTGCAGGTGCTGCAAAAGATTTTTCCGGTGCGTCAATGCGAGGAGAGTTTTTATAACAATCGCTCCAGGGCCTGCCTGCAATATCAGATAAAGCGCTGCACCGGGCCCTGTGTCGGATTGGTATCTGTCGAGGCCTATGCAGAGGATGTGCAGCATGCGGTACTGTTTCTGGAGGGCAAAACAAACCAGGTAATCGGCCAACTGGCAACGCGGATGGAAGGCTCCTCCCAGGCACTGGATTTTGAACAGGCGGCCATCTATCGGGATCAAATCAAACATCTAAGGCGTATCCAGGAGCGGCAATACGTGAGTGGCGAGGGGGGAGACCTGGATATCGTCGCCCTGGCCAAGCAGGGAGGGAGTGTCTGCATCCAGGTATTTTATATCCGTTCTGGCCGTAATCTGGGGAATAAGTCCTTCTATCCATCTGCGCCCCAGGATGCGACTCCGGAGACCATCCTGCAGGCGTTCGTCTCTCAATACTATCTGGAAAAACCCGTACCCAATGAGATCATCATCAGCCAACAGTTGCCAGAGCAGGGACTGTTGCAGGAGGTACTCAGCCAACAGGCCGATCAGCGGGTCCGCATCAGTAGCAGGGTACGCGGGGAGCGCGCCCGTTGGTTGAAGATGGCCCAGGGGAATGCGGAAATGGCCCTGCAGGCCAGACTCAGCGCCCAGGCCGGCATGGAGGAGCGATTGCTGGCCTTGCAGCAGGCGTTGCAGTTGCCGGCTGTCCCTGAGCGGATGGAGTGTTTTGATATCAGTCACACCCGGGGTGAGTCGACGGTGGCATCCTGTGTGGTCTTCAACGAGCAGGGACCGTTAAAGTCAGACTATCGGCGTTTCAATATCGAGGGCATCACACCGGGGGATGATTATGCCGCCATGGCCCAGGCCCTGGAACGCCGCTATCGAAGGGTCAAGAAGGGTGAGGTGGCGCTGCCTGATATACTGGTCATCGATGGGGGCAAGGGCCAGATCGGTGCCGTACATGATCGATTGCAGGATCTGGGCATCTCCGGACTGACCCTGTTAGGGGTGGCAAAAGGCGTGGAGCGAAAGGCGGGTATGGAACAGCTGTTCTTGTTGGGGCGTGGAGCACCCATTATACTGCCTGCTGATTCACCGGCACTGCATTTAATCCAACAGATTCGCGATGAAGCCCATCGCTTCGCCATCACCGCGCATCGGCAGCGGCGTTCAAAGGCCCGGAATCGCTCGGTTTTGGAACAGATTCCCGGTATAGGCCCCAAACGCAGACAGCGGTTGATGATACAGTTTGGGGGATTGCAGGAGCTGTCGCGGGCGGGCATAGAGGATATTGCCAGTGTCGAAGGTATCAGTACAGCCTTGGCGGAGCAGATCTATCACGCATTTCATGATAAGGGCTAGTGATCAAAATGTGGAATATTCCTAACATTCTCACACTGTTGCGAATTGTCCTGATACCGGTCTTCGTGCTGCTGTTCTATCTCCCTGTGGAGTGGGCCCGGCTCAGCTGCGCCCTGGTATTCTCCATCGCCGCGGTGACTGACTGGTTCGATGGCTACCTGGCCAGGCGTTGGGGGCAGGTCTCTCCGTTTGGCGCCTTTCTCGATCCGGTGGCGGATAAACTGATGGTGGCTGTCTCCCTGCTGCTGCTGGTGCAGTCGGAACCGACGCCGGCCTTCGCCATCCCGGCAGCCGTTATCATCGGCCGTGAGATCACTATTTCAGCCCTGCGCGAATGGATGGCCGAGCTCGGCGCCAGGACGATGGTTGCGGTGTCATTGATTGGCAAGTTCAAGACCGCGGTGCAGATGATTGCCATCCTGTTGCTCATCTATGAAGAGCCGTTGTGGAACATACCTATATATACAGTTGGCTTCGTGCTGCTCTATATCGCGGCCATACTCACCCTCTGGTCGATGGTGATCTATATCCGCGCTGCCCTGCCCAGCCTGCTGGGGGAGCGCCAGATGAGTGGTTCATTGGAGCGCAAATAGCAACAATACCAAGGGGCTCCGACACTCCCGCAGCATATTCAACTGCTAAGCTTAACAATACGGAAACCGGAGTTTTTGAGGAGGTTAACAATGAAAGGCTTGCTTTATACAATCAGCGTCTTCTGCATGGTTTTGGCCACTGCCCAACTCTATGCCCAACCTCCCGGTTATTATCATCCAGGCGTGTCATCCCACAGGGCAGGCACAGCACCATCCTCCATGCATCTGCAGCGACGGGTCAGATTCAGGCAGGATCAGGACGATGCAGGCTACCATCTGCGTATCTCGCTGCAAGGTTATTCACCCGAGGCGATACAGGTCAGTGTGGATGGCCGTTCCCTGCTGGTGCAGAACAAAGAGGCCCATCGTGTGGAGAATCGCAGCGAGCGCGGTCATAGTTTTGTCTCATCCTCTTCATCCATGCGGCGTCGCTTCAGACTGCCATGGGACGCGGATGTGAGCGCCATGAAAAGGACCGAAAAAGAGGCTGAGATCGTCATCACGCTACCCTACCGGAGAAATCCGTAAAACCCGTACAAAAGGGCCTGAATGTCGTGCTAAAACAGTAGGAAAAGGTTGACAGACGAGGATCTGTAGCTACAATACGCCCTTCCTGAATTAAGCGGGAATAGCTCAGTTGGTAGAGCACAACCTTGCCAAGGTTGGGGTCGCGAGTTCGAGTCTCGTTTCCCGCTCCAAATGCTAAAAAGGCCTCGACACCACCGGGGCCTTTTTTGTGTAAGCATGCCTTGATTGAATCAGGGTCTGCTTTTAATAAGATTCGACTCATCAAGGATAGGTGATAGAATTAACAATTTGGGCTGAGTGGCAGAGTGGTTATGCAGCGGCCTGCAAAGCCGTGGACCTCGGTTCGATTCCGGGCTCAGCCTCCATCTCCTTGCCGTGACAGCTATCAAAACAGAACCACTCCGCCCGGGTGGCGAAATTGGTAGACGCAAGAGACTTAAAATCTCTCGACCTTCGGGTCGTGCCGGTTCGATTCCGGCCCCGGGCACCATCC
>JBEVVS010000255.1:1633-12923 GCA_040507005.1 Candidatus Thiodiazotropha sp. | reverse complement strand
CCCGTAGCTCAGCTGGATAGAGTACCTGGCTACGAACTAGGGGGTCGGAGGTTCGAATCCTTCCGGGCGCGCCATTTTGTTTTCACCCCCTGAAAAACCTGCTAAAGCCTTGAAAGGTAAGGTCATTTTTGGGGTTCGAAAACCTTCTCCCCTCACATACGCCAATCTGTCCGCAAAAGTGAGTTTTAGCACCGCATGACGGTCTTCCATACCCCCGGAAGCCCAGAGTTCATGCGGGTTTCCGAGAAACGTCATAGCGGTTCGAAAAGTTTCATCAAAGCCTCTCACCGGACGGCCACATTTGGCGATTTTTTCCTTCATCACCTGCTGTTCGAGTTGAAGCTGGCTAATGCGTTTTTCATAGGCGCTTACCACGGCATTGCTTTCCGCGTCCACGATGCGATCTAACAGTTGCTCAATCTTTTTCTCAGTCCTGGAAATCTCCAGCGCAAGGGATTTGCTGTGCGTCTTCTGGAACTCCAGGCGATAATTCCACAGGTCTTTGAACATGGACAGGGCCGCATTGAACAGCTCTTGTGATGGCTTGAGAGACAGCAGGAACTGTTCAAACTCGCCCTCTATGACATCGCGCCGGATGGATTTGCGATAGCTGGAACAGCCTTTATGGAAGCACATGTAATACGGATGATGCGCCGTGCGTCCTTTTGACCAGCAGGCCGTGAGCGTGTGCCCGCACTCGCCGCAGGTGACAAACCCGCGCAAGGGGAAGTCCGTGGACAAATCCTTCCGGGCTGGGGCTTTGGCGGTGGATTTCAGGCGGCCCTGGATTTTTTTGTATGTTTCCAGGCTGATGAGTTCTTCATGCCGTCCTGGGCGCAGGCTGACCTGCCAGTCATCGGATTCCACATATCCGGCGTACAAGACCCTTGTCAGCAGCTCCGTGACGCGCTGGTTGCGCACCTCGCCCTTTCTATCCTTCGGATAGTCAGGGAAGGATTCCAGGAACCGCTTCACCTCGACCTGCAACTGGAAACGCCCGGAGGCATACCCCTCTAGGGCCTCTTTGATAATGCTGGCGACAGGCTCGTCCCTGACAAGGATTTTGCCTTGACCGGAGGTTTTCTGATAGCGATAGCCGACAGGGGCCTGAAACACCCAGTAGCCGTTTTTAAGCCGCGATTTCATGCGGTTAAGGGTTTGCTCGGAGTTCTTCTGGCGCTGGTGCTGCGACACGCTGGCCAGCAGGTTTTCTACCAAAACGGAATCCGAGTCCTCGCCGAACTCAATGGATGGACTTTCCAGCGTCGCCCCGGCTTTGGCAATAGCGCTCCTGAGCTGGAGGTGTGCATCCAGTCCCCGCGCTAGCCTTGAGATATCGTCAATGATGGCCACGCGGGGGCTTTTGCGGTGCTTGCTCAGGTGTTTAAGCATAGCCTGCATGCCTGGGCGCTTGATCAGGCTTCCCGACACGTCATCCGTAAAGACGGCTTCGACTTCGTATCCCTTATATTTGGCATATTCCCGGCAGCGCGTTTCCTGCGAGCCAAGCCCGTCGCCTCGTGTCGTTTGGGTTTTGTTGGATACGCGGCAGTAAATGACTGCCTTTTGTTCGTTATTCGTCATTACTCACTCCATTTGTGTTCGCCGCTCTATCTTTTGCGCCACCATTCCTGCCGGGAACCGATTCCGCCTTGCGGGGCGAAGATGAGAGGAGCTGAACTGAATCTATACCAAATCCGAGATCAACAAAAGCCGCCATTATGGGCCAGAGGGTTTTTATCAGATCGGTCTGTTCCGCCTCGGTTAAATCCAAATCCTTGATGTGCTCGCGGTACTTTTCAACATCGCATTCAGGTATTGCTGCCGCTGGCCGTTCCTGGGCAGAAAGCCATTGCTCGTTCAGGTCTATTTTGGTTTTGTCCGTCAATGGTCTTCCTCCTTTCTTGGCAGACATATCGCCAGTTCCGGGCAAGGGGCCTGAATGGAATAAGCGGAGCGGTGCAAAAGCGGTTTGCTTAAAAAAGGGCAAACTCTTTTGCCAAATGAAGAGCTGAACGCAAGAAAAAGACTTGCGATGCACTGTGTTTCTATATTCATCGTACCGCTCCATTCTTTAACAATTTCTTAATTTTTTTCGTATAGGCCGCATTTTCATTTCTCCAAACATGGCTGTGACAGCCGTATTCGCACACCTCAACTTTCCGTTGAGCTTTGAAGTAATTGCGTTTTTCCGGTTTCTGGTCATGTGACGAAGCCTGATTTTTCATGAGAACTACCGCTTAACTTTTTTTCGTGTATCAATGATTGTGAAGACAGGGCAGCGGCCAGCTTCTACATGATTGATAAAGCCCCGCGATCCCAAATACTCGCAAGCGAACATATGGCGGTAAGTTCCGCGCTGCTCATAGGCGTAATTCCAACGCAGATGCGGGCCGACAGGCGAAACGATGACCACGGCAAGCAGGAGCAACGGCCAGCGCTCCAACATTCCGGCAATGATGCGGATGAATTGCGCAAGCACTTGCCTCCCGCGCAGCCGTGTTGGCTTATAGTGGTTCATCTTGTCCACCACTTTCGAATCCTGAGTTTCACCCGTTTGAGAAAAGGCTTGCCATGGAACGGATTGATGCCTGCCTGTTTGCGCCAGGGATGAACTTCCGCGTAAGAAATCGGCTCAATGAGAGCGGGCAGTGAGCGCCGGATGAAAAGCAGGCCGTGCTTACTGCGGCGGACTTCATCCGCCGTCATCAGCGCTCGTCCGGCTTCGCCGTCTTTTCCTGCACGCCCTGTTCGTTTGGAGAGTGGCCCGCGCTCATAACGCTTTGATCACCGAGCAACTGGCTTATCATGGCCAGCGTTCTCGGGGAGCGCTGTCCCGGCAGGAACTGCTTGATTTCCGTCTCGGAAAGCAGAGTTTCCACGGCGGTTCTGCCGTAGGTGTTTTCAAAAGCGGAAATGTCCTGAAAAAAGAGGTGCAGGCGAAGCCCGTAAGACCGCCCCCATGTCAGAAGGCTTACAAGGCTGTGAATTTTGTAGTTCGTTCCCTCATCCATGATGAAATACACAGGCACGCTTTTATTGGGATGGCGCTTGATCGCCGTCATGGCACACCACTGGATCAGGCCGATATAGCTCTTATAAGCTTCCATCCGGCTGGCGTCGGCAACGATAAAAAGGCTTGTTATTTTGTCCTTCGATTTGAGATCGTTCATATCGAAGGTGGAGCGGCGCATAGCGGGCGCGAGCCGTCCGAATGCGAAAGGGGCAAGGGCTTGCTGCGCCCCACTGATGAAAGAATTGAAGGTGCGGCTTTCGCCATTGCTCATGAGGGCGAGCAAGCTCCTGGCCTGCGCCCGCACCCACTGGATAAATTCGGCAAGGTCTGCCGCGTCATGGATTTTCGCCCATGCGCAGTTTTCTATTTTCATCGGGCCGTCGGCCCGCGCATTGCCTTCCGCGTCAATGCCGACGATCCAGCGCAGGTTCGTCTCAAGCGCATCCCGGTCTTCAATCAGCAAGGCAACCGAAGATAAGGTCGCATCGCGGCCCTCGATCATGGTCTGGAGGATCATGGCGACGCTCATGCACTTACGCGAGCCTTCGCGCCAGTAAGTGTTTTCGCCGTCGCTTTGTGCTGGCTCAGGCAGTATTTGAGCGCTTTGTTCCCGAAGATCGTCTGGAACGTCACGAAGGCCGCCGGGCCGTTCGAGATCGTCCACAATGATGTCTAGCGGGTTGTAGCAGTCTCCACTGCCGATAATCTCCTCCCACAACCCGCCGGGATTAAGCACCCGCACCGTTTCACCGCGCTTTTCCAGCGCGTCTTTCAGGACGCAGACCAACTCGCCTTTGAAATCGCTAAAGACCTTTGATGCCCTGATAGACAGGCCATTCGGGATAACGCTGTATATACCTTTGCCGGAACCCGCAGGCGCAACTGTCAAAGCATTGGATGCGTAGTCGCTGAATATCGGCGTTTTCGAGCCCGATGCCATCCTGCCCCAGAAGGGACCGGAACGCGCACGGCTTTGCTCCTTCCTGATGTCCTTGAGCGTAGCCCAGATGGCCGTGCCGTCCTTACCCGTAGCTTGATGCGCGCTGGCCCATTCCAGATATCGGGCCAGCAATCCCAGACTTTCGATGACAAGGCGCAGGCCAACCAAAGCCGTGCAGCCGTAGAGTAATGCAGTGAGCCATTGAAGCTCACCGCCTACATACAAAGGCCCCACCTGGACACAGCCCCAGGCCAAAAGGCTAGAGACGATAACCAGGCTGGGGAAGTGCACGCTGTTTTGCTCAGGACGGCTCATATCTAGCCTTCGATAAAGCCGTGACGAATGCGCACGAAGCCGGGATTTACGACGCCATTGGCGATCAAGTAATCGCGCCAGAATTTCCGCAGCTCCTCTTCGCCGTAGCAGTAGGCGTAAATGTCATGGCCGTAGCCCTGGCGCTGAATCATCAACACCTCAACGTCGATCCCGTCCAGAGACTCCGGTTTTAAGCGCCCATAGACCGGACGTTTGGCGAACACAGAAAACGGGGGCATATCGTTTCGCGTGCGGCAAAACTGCACGCTATCGCTGTTCTGGATCAGGTCGCTCACGACGATCAGACGATCCCCTTCGCGCAAGGGGTGAAAGCGCCGGATGTTCTGGATCATCTCCAGAATGGGAGACTGGAAGCGCTGCTGGCTATTCGATTGCGGCGATAGCAATTCCGCTATGACAGGACCAAAGCTCTTCTCATAGAGCCTTTCTTTCTGCCGAGCCAAAAAGCCGGATGTCGCTCCTTCAGCATTGATAGCTTCCAACTCGCCTGGCTGAGAGGCTTGCCCGCAGACATGTAAGCGCGGGGTCGGGACAGAGCCGATCTGGTCCTCTGCCGTTGTGATGATGCTGAGCTTTTCATTGAAGCCAAGCCCGTTATAGAGCTTGTCGAAATAGCGGCGAAGGCTGCGTTCCTGCTCCTCATTGAAGCGTGGCCCGCTGACATCGACCAGGACAACGGTCTGGCGCTGCGGCGCATCCGCATAACATCCGTATTCGTCGGCTGTTGCCTTGCCGTAAGCCTGGAAGCCCATGTACCCCAGGCCGACGATGCAGGCACATAATACGCCGCCCATCCCCAGCAAGGCCGGGAGCTGCTTTCTCAAACGTCTGTTCATCACATTTCCTCCTTCTCGTTTAACAGGGACTGGTAATGGCTGGTGAGCTGCGCCAGCGCGTCGGCTTTCTGAGCCGCGAAGTGCTCCCGACTGGCCTTCTCATGCGTGTCTTTCAGGGCTTTCGGTAGCGCTCCCGGCAGGTAAGTGTCGAACACCAGCAAATGTGTGAGGTCTTTTTCGCTGACCGCCGAACGGCGTCCACGGGCGGCGCGGTGATGACTGGTCAAACGGGCGGCCTGCATGCGCATGGCGATCTCAGCCCGCTTGACCGCCTCTTCCAGCGTGCGGGCTGCCGTCTGACACGACTTCACAGCCTCGTTGTAGCGGGCCACGCCTTGCACGCCGGACTTCGCAGCCTTTGCCGCATCACGCTGCGCTTCGTCGAACCGATCCTCAATCTGCTCCCGGAAATCCTCGTATGCATCCACGACCTCATCGCGCAGGGTTTGCAGGGCGCGGGAGCGAGTCCCGTAGCCGGGATAGGGATCGTCGAAGGCGTACTTGCCCTTGCGGTAGGCGAGAATGGACAGGCAGGCCCCCGTCAACACCAGAAACAGCGATTCCGGCGTCGTGAATACTTGTGCGTAGCTGGACAGGCTGTGGTGAACGATATCGAGAGACTCAGTGGCCCGCACCAAACCAACCGTCATATGGAACCAGCCCAATATGCCGATCAGTCCGGCCAGCGCGATCTTGGCCCGCAGGCGGGGGATGGAAAAGGCCGGATCGCGTGCATCTTCCGCATTCTTGCCGTAATCCATCCAGCGCCCGATCAGATAACCGCCCAGCGCGCTAACGCTCACATTCGTCAGGGAAATCAAGACACTGATTTGAATCGCGGCGAACGGCCCGGCTACCATATGTGCATTGGCGAAAAACCCCGCATTGGCCGCCGCCTCGATGAAGACAAGGAGCGCTGTGCTCATCGACGCTGTAGCGGCTTGTGGCTGAGCGGGGCTGCGGGTCAGGCCGTGGCGCAGGCGAAACGCCTCCAGGATTTGCGCGGCCCGGCGGCAGGCACTGGCCAGACCGGAAAGCGCTTCCCTGGCTTGGGCCAGAAGCGCATCAATCTCGTGCGAGATATCGGTTTGCGGCGGCTCCGGCTCTTCGGCGCTGCCGTGCAGTGCCTCGGCCTTATCGCACGCCTCCTTGTACTGCCCCCTGACCTGGATCAGGCGTTCTTCATGCTCCCGGCGCAACTCATAGAGCGCCGCGTCAATCGACTGTTCCCCCAGCCCCTGTGCCACCGCCCTGTCGAATTTGCTCATGACGTATCTCCCTAAACTCTCTTGGCGGGAAGCATCGCATGGCCTGAAACGAACAAAATAGCTCCCAAAATCCGAACAAATCGCGAATAATAGGGCGATGAAATCGGCAATCACGCAGCGGCAGGCGAAGGTTCTGATCCGTGATTACTTAAGGGAAACAGGCCGCAAGGGCGTTACAAGCCTGATGCGTGACCTTCATCGGCACGCGAAACAGCCGGTATTTGCGCAGCGCACCTTTGAAAAGTGGCTGGAAGTTCAGGATCGGCAGTTACAGGACAAGAACTGGGAACTGGTGCTGGATTTCATATGCTCAGAGCAATTCAGGCGTGTCATGCCTTATGCCAATGAAGGCCCTGCCGAAGATCGTCTGCGGAACGTCGCGGAAGGCTTTGTCGCCCTTTATGGCAAGACTGAGCACCCCAAGGGGATTTACATCCTGCCCTCGAAAATTGATGAGATAGGCCGGGAAGCCGTCGATGAACTGGATGGTCACTGGGAGAACGATCCCAATCAACCGGAGCAAGATGTTCCACGCACGATTTGTAAAATCGAACCCGTGCCGGGTACGCGTTACGCAAAGTTTGCCTATATCGCACTATTTCGCTCCAGGCAGATTTCCGCCACAGGTTTGGTGATCTATCTCAATAGTGAGGACATCCCCGATCATGATTACTGCCATACATTCGTATTGCAGCTTTGGCGGCGAAGAGACCCGGAATCCGGTTCTGCTATGCCGGGTGAACTCAGCTACCTGACGCTGGGAAAAAACCAGCCGGAATTTTCCATCTCCAGTGTTTTGAATCGGTATTTTTATAAAGAGACCGATCCCATCGTCTCCCGTGGCGGTGTGGTCTATGACGTATCGCAAAACGAAGAGACAGGCGATAACGAAATCACAGGAAAAATACCCACCCGCAACCTATTCAAGTGGGCGTTCAATAGCACCGCAGGCAATGCAATCGTGCTGAGAAGGCAGCATGATCCCATCGCCGAAGAAAACGAAATCATTGACCAATTGTTAGCGGACGTGCTACCTCATGGCTATTCCTAAGCCCAAACAGTTTCCAAGGAAAGGAACGGCTGTGCCGCCGGAGGTGCCGAATATATTTACCGCTGCGGAAAATAATGATGTCGAGGCGCTGAACCTCGCGTTGGAATACTACGACGTCAACGAGCGTGACGAGAGTGGTATGACACCGCTCCACTATGCCGCCAGTACACTCTCGAACCGAACGATTGACCGACTTCTGGCACATCCTGATATCGACGCAACCCTGGCGGATGATTTTGGCCGCTCCGCTGCGACCGTTGCTTTTGAGTGTTGGGGTGCGTTGTCTGACAGAGTTGTGGATAAACTCAATCCACACTGCTACCCGTGGATGTTTCCAGAGGGAAGAGAGCCAGGACCTGAGTAACGATGGTTTGCGATGATTCTGGGCCTTGGGGATGCTCCTGCAATAACCGACGTCCGGCCCCGATAGGGGGTAATAGCCGCAAACCGAACTAGCGCAAAGCCTGATAGTTCCGGTATTTGATGGCGCTTAAGGACGGCGGCAAGATGTGTATGTACTACGTCCATACCATCTTGGCAGGGAGATCGCTGCCGCTCTCCCGTGCACCCTCTGGGCCGCTCTAGGCTTCCCTTGGTGCCAAAGGCACACTGCGATCAGGCAAGAGCTGATATGGCGCTTTCACGGCATCGAGCCATTCCAGCGCCAGCGAACGGGGTGGACCGTTCGATCACCAATCAGGGGAGCGTACCTGCTGCCCCCGATACCCCCATGACCAAAGAGCTTTCAGTGCCCTTTGGAAACCACGACCAGAAAGGGGGATGTTGGCTCCCCCTTCATGGACTTCCCCTCAACCAACCTTACGCAGATTGGATGTGCGTGAGCGTTTCGCCGCTCAACCTCGACCACTGTTTCGCCAGTGGATGACGACCAAGGAACGCCCTTGGATGCGATTGTTGCGGGAATTGGATTCCTATTTCACGCGCTTTCTTAGTCAGTTCTATAAGGAGCTGATATCTGGACACTTTCAAGTTGTAGCTTCCCCTATTTTCCCCTATTCTCACCTTAGCTCTGGGACAGCAAACGCTATGAATGATCAGATTCTGACCTTAAAAGAGGTGGCAGCGTACCTGAAACTCGCTGAGAAAACGGCTTACAAGCTAGCCGCTGATGGCAAACTGCCCGGTTTTAAAGTTGGTGGGAGTTGGAGATTTAAACGAGAAGACGTAGAGAATTGGATTGATGAGCAAAAGATGATAGGCAAAAGGTAGACTGCACTGGATGGAAATAACGCTAACAAATGTCAGAAGAATTCTTTAAAAAACCAATACTTAATTCGCCTTATGAGTACCCGACCGCACATTGGGAGCTTGAAGATGGACTGCCTACCCAGAACATTATCAATTCCCGAAGACGTGCCGAATTCATAACCCCCATACCTAAGCCCAAAAAGCGCAAGGATGCGAAGTCAAAAGACCTGTTCGATGAGAGCATGGGACTTGGTGATGGGCATCAGAAATACGACCCCATCTCTATAATCAATGAGCTAAGAAGCCACGTTGATGCTTGGCGTGAATTGCCCAGTGAACGAGACTGGATGGTAACGCCGGATACCGCGAGACTTTTGAAACATTGGCGGCACCATGAATTCAATGGTATTCGCCCTTTCTTCTGTCAGGTCGAAGCTGTCGAAGTGGCCATATGGCTAACTGAAGTGGCCCCAAAAATAGGGAAAACAGGTAAAAAATTCATTGAGTACTTGCAAAACGCTAATGAAGATGCCAATCCCGGCTTGTTACGTCTGGCTCTAAAACTTGCGACTGGTGCAGGAAAAACAACGGTAATGTCCATGCTGATCGCGTGGCAAACCATAAATGCCGTGCGTCAACCTGCCAGTAAAAAGTTCACCCGCGGATTTTTGATAGTTGCGCCAGGTTTAACTATCAAGGATCGCCTGCGTGTTCTACAGCCCAATGACCCCGATAGTTATTACCAAAGCAGAGAAATTGTTCCAAACGATATGCTGGCCGATCTTGAGCGGGCCAAAATTGTTATCACGAACTATCACGCTTTCAAGCTGCGTGAACGGATTGATATTTCAAAAGGTGGTCGCGCCTTACTTAAAGGGAAACGTGGAGAAGATTTAAATACGCTTGAAACAGAAGGTCAGATGCTTCAGCGCGTAGTGCCCGAGCTGATGGGAATGAAGAACATCATGGTATTAAATGATGAAGCCCATCACTGCTACCGCGAAAAGCCTGGAGATGATGAAGAAGGTGACCTGAAAGGCGATGAAAAGAAAGAGGCCGAAAGCAACCGTGAAGCAGCGCGTCTATGGATTTCCGGTCTGGAAATCGTAGGTAAAAGAATTGGTATAAATCGTATTGTTGATTTGTCGGCAACACCTTTTTTCTTAAGTGGATCAGGCTATGCAGAGGGCACATTGTTCCCCTGGACAATGAGCGATTTTTCGCTGATGGATGCCATTGAGTGCGGAATCGTCAAACTCCCTCGCGTTCCAGTTGCCGATAACATTCCAGGCGCTGAAATGCCAAAGTTTCGAGAGCTATGGAAGCACATTGGCCCAAAAATGCCGAAGAAAGGCCGAGGAAAAGGAGCAAAGCTGGACCCGCTCAGTATCCCAGTGGAATTGCAAACAGCTCTGGAGGCTTTATACGGTCACTACGAAAAAACCTACAAGCTTTGGGAAGACGGAGGGATCAAAGTTCCACCTTGCTTCATTGTTGTCTGCAATAACACTGCAACGTCAAAACTGGTATATGACTATATCTCTGGGTTTCATCGTGAAAATGAAGATGGCTCAACCGTGTTGGTAAACGGCAGGTTGAAACTATTTAGAAACTTTGACGACTATGACCGCCCATTGGCAAGGCCAAATACGTTACTGATAGACAGTGAACAGTTGGAATCTGGTGAAGCACTCGATACCAACTTTCGCGCAATGGCGACTGACGAAATTGAACGGTACCGCCGTGAAATCGTTGAGCGTACAGGAGATCAACGCCAAGCGGAAAACCTGACTGATCAAGACCTCTTGAGAGAGGTAATGAACACAGTCGGTAAATATGGTGCACTCGGCGGAAATATACGCTGTGTGGTATCTGTATCCATGCTTACCGAGGGCTGGGATGCCAATACCGTAACACATGTCCTTGGCGTTCGAGCCTTTGGAACTCAACTACTCTGTGAGCAGGTGATTGGCCGAGCGCTCCGGCGACAGTCTTATGACTTAAACGAAGAAAATCGATTCAATGTCGAATATGCCGATGTACTGGGTATTCCCTTTGACTTTACGGCTAAGCCTGTTGTAGCTCCGCCTCAGCCGCCACGAGAGACCATCCATGTAAAAGCTGTTCGTCCCGAAAGAGACTTCTTAGAAATCCGCTTTCCTCGTGTAACAGGGTATCGGGTTGAACTGCCTGAGGAAAGGCTGACAGCCGAATTTAATGAAGACAGTGTACTTGAACTGACACCGGATTTAGTCGGACCTTCCGTTACTCAAAATGCAGGCATTATTGGTGAAGCCGTTGACCTAAACCTAATTCACACGGGGGATTTGCGGTACTCGACACTCTTATTCCACTTGGCCAAGCGTCTTTCTGAAGTACACTGGCGTGACAAGGACGATGAACCGAAGCGAAACCTATTTTTTGAGTTAAAGAGAATTGCGAAACATTGGTTGGATAATTGTCTCATTTGCAAAGGCGGTACTTACCCGGCGCAGCTCATGTACCTCGAATTGGCCGACATGGCTTGTTCGAGGATTACTGCGGCCATTACGCAAGCGGAGCAAACCAAAGATCGACCGATAAAAGCTTTTCTAGACCCATACAATCCAGCAGGGTCAACCATGCATGTCAGTT
>JBEVVS010000255.1:0-1623 GCA_040507005.1 Candidatus Thiodiazotropha sp. | reverse complement strand
TCAGTTTCAATACTTCGAAAACTGATCGCTGGGAGACCAACCCATTAAAGTCCCATATCAACTGGGTCATATTGGACAGCGACTGGGAAGGCGAATTCTGCCGCGTGGCGGAATCACATGAAAAGGTCATTTCCTATGTCAAAAACCACAGTCTTGGTTTAGAAGTTCCCTATCGTTACGGTTCGGAAACCCGAAAATACAGACCTGACTTTATCGTTCAGATCAATGATGGGAACGAAGACCCTTTAAATCTTGTCGTCGAGATCAAAGGCTACCGCCGCGAAGATGCAAAAGAGAAAAAACTCACAATGGATACTTACTGGGTGCCGGGTGTGAATAATTTGAAGAGCTATGGCCGCTGGGCATTTGTGGAATTTGCTGATGTATTTGAAATGGAGCAAGACTTTAAAAAGAAAGTCCATGAGCATTTCAATAAGATGATTGATGAGGCTATGGGGAAAGGACGGTAACGATGGCAAGAACAACAAAACCAAAGGCCAAGAAAAAGGTAGAAACACTGACCCATGAAGATGCTTCACGTAAAAACATTCCGACTGCGGAATATGAAGCCGTTCTACATGAAAAAGATAAAAGCTCTATTCGTGTGGCTTACGAACGCCGGAATCGTGATCTTGATCCACAGTTAGTTTGGCGCGGCAAGGATGAACAGGATTGGTCTGACTTGGTTGTCCATGCACCGCCGCTCTATATTCAAGAGAAAGTCCATCCAAAAGCGCTTGTTGATGATCTGCGCCGTAAGACAGAGCAGTCTCAATCTGCTAAGCAGGAAGATGGCTTTATTGGCGATTTGTTTGAAGATTTTAACGGTTTACCTAGCGAGGATGCAAAGACCGAGTTCTATCAGCACGATGCTCATTGGTCTAATCGTATGATTCTTGGTGATAGCCTTCAGGTAATGGCGTCATTAGCTGAGCGTGAAGGTTTACGCGGTAATGTGCAGTGTATCTACTTTGATCCACCTTACGGTATTAAGTTTAACTCTAACTTCCAATGGTCAACAACAAGTCGCGATGTAAAAGACGGAAAAATCCAACATATAACGCGTGAACCTGAGCAGGTTAAAGCTTTTCGTGATACTTGGCGCGACGGTATACATTCTTACCTGACATATCTTCGTGACCGTCTGACAGTAGCGAGGGACTTATTAACAAATTCTGGGTCTATTTTTGTTCAAATAGGAGAAGAGAATGTACATCGTGTTCGTGCGGTACTTGATGAAATATTTGGAGATGATTGTTTTATAAGCCAGATAAATTTCAAGACCACAGGTGGTGCTGGCTCGCCGACTGGTGGAACAGAAACACTTGCATCAGTAAACAACTTTATTCTCTGGTATGCGCGTAAAGCCAATTCAGTAAAGTATAGGCAACCTTATCGTGCGAAAGGGAAGATGTCAGGTGGGGCCGCAGCATATAACAAACTCGATTTCTTTGATGTCTGTGAGAGACGAAGTGCAAACAAGGTGGAAAGAACATCTGTACCTGATGGGGCAAGGCTCTTTCGTTACGATAATCTGACAAGCCAAAGCTCTGGGGGACCTCAGTTCTTTGATGTTGAATTTGAGGGTAAGAACATCCAGTAGGAAAAAGTGGTTGGAAAACC
>JBEVVS010000201.1:0-13293 GCA_040507005.1 Candidatus Thiodiazotropha sp. | reverse complement strand
GCATCTGTCCGCCTTATATGACGAGGCACTGGCGGATGTGGATGTCATCGGTCTCTCCATCGGCACCCGTCCGGACTGCCTGCCGGATGCTGTTATCGACCTGCTTGCCGGCTATCAGGACCAGGGCTATGAAGTGTGGCTGGAACTCGGTCTGCAATCGGCCTTCGATGAAACCCTCGCAAAGGTAAACCGGGGACACGGTTTCGCCGAATATGCAGATAGCGTATATCGCAGCCGAAAGCGCGGGCTCAAGGTCTGCACCCACCTGATTGCGGGGCTCCCGGGGGAAACGGCATATCATGTCACAGAAACCCTGAATAGGGTGCTGGAGCTGGGGACCGACGGCTTGAAACTCCACCCTCTGCATGTCGTCAAAGGAACCCAGCTGGCCAATGCCTGGCGACAGGGGGAGTATCAGCCCCTCACACTGGAAGCCTATGTCAATATTGCAGCGAATCTGGTGCAGCGGACGCCCTCGAATGTGGTCTGGCACCGTCTTACCGGCACCGCATCAGAAGCCATCCTGCTGGCCCCTCGCTGGTGTGCCAAGAAATGGCTGGTACTAAATGCTATAACCAGCGAACTGCAACGGCGACGCACAGCCTGTCGGCAGGTCGCCTGAACGGATATGATTGAGTATGGAACTGGTTTGTCCCGCAGGTAACCTGCCCTCATTGAAGGCCGCCGTGGATAGCGGCGCGGACGCAGTCTACTTCGGCCTGCGCAATGATACCAACGCACGCCATTTTCCCGGATTGAATTTCAATGAAAAACGCGCGCGTGAGGGTATCGCCTATGCGAAATCCCATGGCAAACGCGTCTTTATGGCTATCAATACCTATCCGCGGCCTGAGGGCTGGGATCGCTGGCGTGAAGCAGTGGACAGCGCCGCCGGGTTGTCGGTTGATGCCCTGATCTGCGCTGATATCGGCGTGCTCGACTATGCGAGCCGTCACTGGCCGGACCTCAACCTACATCTCTCAGTGCAGGCATCGAGCACCAACTATGAGGCGCTCGCCTTTTATCACGAATCGTTCGGCATCAAACGTGCCGTGTTGCCGCGGGTATTGTCACTCAGCCAGGTAAAGCATGTTGTGGAAAATACCCCGGTTGAGATAGAGGTCTTCGGTTTCGGCAGCCTGTGCGTGATGGTGGAAGGACGTTGCATCCTCTCCTCCTATGTCACAGGTGAATCACCCAATACACACGGTGCCTGCTCTCCGGCTCAGTTCGTTGAATACCGGGAGACGCCGAAGGGTCTGGAGTCACGCCTGGGTGGCCTATTGACCGACCGATATGAGAAACATGAAACGGCCGGCTATCCAACCATCTGCAAGGGACGATTTGCAGTCGGAGACAATACCTACTACGCCATAGAAGAACCCACTTCGTTGAATACCCTGGCATTGCTGCCTGAACTGCAGCGTGCCGGTATCAAAGCAATCAAGATTGAAGGCCGCCAGCGTACCCCGGCCTATGTAGGTCAGGTCACCAAAGTCTGGCGCGAAGCGATAGACCGTTACCTGCAAGATCCCGATAAGTTCGAGGCAACTTCAGCTTGGAAACATCTCCTCGATCAGGTCTCGGAAGGGAACAGCACCACATTGGGTCCATACTATCGACCCTGGCAATAAAAAATGCATATCAATCCAAAACTCTCACTCGGCCCGGTACTTTACTATTGGTCAAGGGATTCACTATACGATTTCTACGCCCAAGCAGCGCAAATGCCGGTGGATATCATCTATCTGGGTGAAACCGTCTGCTCAAAGAGACGCAGTCTCAACAGCGGTGACTGGCTTGACCTGGCGGATAAATTAAACCGGGAAACCGATAAGGAGATTATTCTCTCTTCCCTTGCCTTGATAGAGGCGGAGTCGGAACTCAAGACCCTGAGAAGACTCTGTGACAACGGGCGCTTCATGATCGAGGCCAACGATATTGGCGCAGTCCAAATCATGAGTAAAAAAGGGCTTCCTTTTGTAACCGGTCCCAGTGTCAATATCTATAATGGGGCGACATTGAATCTATTGGCGTCGAAAGGACTCAAACGTTGGGTGTTACCGGTTGAACTCTCAAGTCAGACACTGCAGCAGATCCAGGCAGAGCGGCCCGATGAGGTTGAAACCGAGGTTTTCTGTTATGGGCGCTTACCCTTGACCCTTTCGGCCAGGTGTTTTACCGCGCGATCCCACAACCTGCCTAAGGATGACTGTCAGTATAAGTGTATCGACTATCCCGATGGCCGTCTGCTTTCCACTCAGGAGAATGAACCCTTTCTGGCTTTGAACGGTATCCAGACCGTCTCGGCAAAGACCTGCAATCTGCTCACCGAGCTAGCATCACTTAGAGATACAAAGGTCGATGTTTTAAGAATAAGCCCCCAGTCCAACGCAACCGAAATCATCGTGGATGCCTTCCGAAAAGCGCTGAATGATGAAAAGCTGAGTGACCTCAGCAGATATATGCCGCTTGGCGCGTGTAACGGATATTGGCACGGGACGAGCGGCCAAAAAAGAATTTAATTCCCCCGCGTATAACTCAATCCAGATCTGTAGATCACGTTGTCTATGTTCACCCTAAGAACGGTCTCTCCGTTCGAAGAATGGATCCCGCCTAAGCATCGGATTTAACTTCATGAAGGGATATAACGCCCATCCTCGGGTGGTGTATCATAATCATTGAGGATAACTGTGGTCGATGAGGCAGACGAACTGCCGATTCGATCTGGCTGATATAAACCTCTGACTTGCTATGAAGCCTCATACAACACAAGGTTAACCCATGTTTCATTCCATATATCGCCAATCACAATTGATACCGATTGGCTTGATTTTAATCGCCGCATACAGCTCTTCCTGCATCAGTGATGACGGTTTATCTTTTACTGAAAGCTATTTCTATGATGACCTTCCGGTCGTACTCTCTGCATCCAGGCTATCCCAGGCGCAATCCGATACCCCGACAGCAATGACGGTCATCGACAAAAAGATGATTAAAGCCAGCGCTGCGTTGAACCTGCCCGACCTGCTCAGACTGGTACCGGGATTTACTGTAGGTTTCTTTTCCGGCACCAGCACCACTGTCAGTTATCATGGGCATGCGGATGAATATGCCAGAGATATGCAAGTATTGATTGATGGCAGGTCAATTTATGACCCTCTGTTTGGCGGCATCCCATGGACCGAAGTTTATTTAAGTCTGGACGAGATTCTGCGCATCGAGGTGATTCGTGGCCCCAATGCAGCGGCCTATGGTTCCAACTCCTATGCAGGTGTGATCAATATTGTAACCGAGCACCCAGCGGATCTTCCTGGGACCATGCTTTCTGTTACAACCGGATATGAAAAAACCCGTTATGTGGAAGCGGCCTATTCAGATAGAGTCGGCAAGTTGGATTACCGGCTTTCGACGAGTTACAAAGAGGGTGAAGGCTTCGATAACCGGGACGATTCATCGCGGGCAAAGTGGCTGAAGATAGATAGCGACTATAATTTCGATGTAAATAATTCCATTCGTACCACCGTAGGTGTTGCTTACGGTAATTATGATGAAGGACTGCCAAGCTTGCTGCAGACGGAACGCGAGCTCGACAATCAGTACAACTACCAGTTCATTGAGTGGAATCGAGTATTATCTGAAAAAAGCAAAATCAGCCTGCAGTTCTACCACAACTACTACTCTGTCGATGATCTTAATCGACTGCCCAGCTTATCTGAGCAAATTAATTCCCTGGATGATTTACAAGGTTTTGACGAATCGATTAGAGCGGATCTCTTTGCCGCCACATTATCTGGTGGCGCTTACGATTTTGATGCTTTTTTGAGCGCCTTGAACCTCACCGACTCACCCATGCTATTTTCATGGATCGGATTAAACTCCCATCGTTACGATCTGGAATTTGAGCATACCACTGAACCTTTAGACAACTTGAGGATTGTTTGGGGACTGGGTGCAAGACATGATCGAGGCGAAAGCTATTATCTGCTCCAGGAGACAGACCCTCTTTCCAGAGACCTTTACCGACTTTTTGTAAATGCCGAATATTATGCCACCCCCTCCACGGTGATCAACGCGGGAACTATGCTTGAGAAATTTGAAGGTAAAGACCATGTCTTCTCTCCAAGGCTGGGAGTAAATTATCATTTGTCACCTTCCAGCACTTTGAGAATAAGTGGTTCTAGAGCCTATCGAATGCCTACCATCTATGAGGATAACGCTCACCTCTCGTTATATATTGGCTCACAGGATGACGAGTTTAATACCTGGGTTATAAGCACAGAAGATCTCGACCCACAGCAAATAGAGCGTGTCGAGCTTGGTTATTTTGGAAACTTCACAGATTACGGTATTAATTTCGATGTATGCCTTTTCCATGAGAAGTACACCAATATCATTGATCAATACATCAATTTCAATATTGCAGACCCTGATCGCGGAATCACCGATGAATTAGCCCTCCAGGTACTGGAGCAATTAAATCAACTCTATCAACGCGGCGCCTTTACCTATACCAATTTTGGTGAAGTGGAAATTAAAGGCATCGAATTCGAATTAGACTTTCGCCCAACAAATAAAGACTTGATATTTATGGGAATCAGTTATCTGGATATCAGTGGCAATGAACTAAAAAGAATCAAGGATGGCGTTCCAAGTTTTCGGGAAAATGCCGCCGAAAAGATCCCGAAAAGGACATTCAGTCTGATTGCCAGCCACACTTTTGATGATGGCTTAACTGCAAGTAGTGCTTACTACTTTATCGACGAAATGGAATGGCCTGGCGAGGGTGACGCTGTACCCAACTTTAGCCGCCTAGATTTAAAACTGAACAAGCACATACCCATGCCAAGAGGCAGCATTGATGTTTCTTTAATTTTGCAAAACCTGCATAACGAAAACTTCGATTTTTATCATAACGATCGTATCGATGCCCACAACGTTTGGGAACGACGCATTTATCTTCAAGGTAAAGCCTCTTTCTAGATTACGACTATGCGACGACTTGATGGCAATCACTTGACTGCACATTATCCAAAAGGCCGCTCATGCTCAGATGATGCATCGGAACTTCGCCGCTTGTGTAGTAAAAGCTTCACTTTGCTGTTTGTATTTTTCTGCCTAATCTTTCAGACGCTCAACGCATTCGCGGATGAGAGCAATATACTCATCCTCCTCAGTAACAATGATGACGTCTATCTAGATGTGGCAACGACGATAACCAATTCCACCATCAAGATGTGCAGAAACAAGGATTTTGAGTGCCAGGATGCCAACTTTGAGATCAGACAAGTATCCTCCCTTAAAGCCGACTCTCCACTAACTCATAGAATTATAGTAACATTGGGCATTAAAGCCGCTGTTTACGCGAAAATGTATCTCGACGATAATATTATTTTGTCAGCGCTTATCCCCAAAAACAGTGAAGCCCTAGAAAACAGCGGCAGCAGGAATCCTAACCAATACTATTTGTTTTTAGACCAACCGCTAGACAGAAGCATGCTTCTTATAAGCGCTCTATCCGATAGCTTTAAAAATATTGGTGTTATCATTAGCAAACAGGACACTGTGACTGAAAAAGCATTAACTAAATCCGCCTCTGAGCTAGACCTTAGCCTGAATATCGAGATGGTAGACAATGCTGATCAAATAGGCGCCTCCCTTAACCGCCTGCTATATGATGTTGACGTATTACTCGCAGTACCCGACACAAAAATACATAACAAGTCTACTGTATCCAACATTCTGATTTCCGCGTACAGAAAGCGCACACCGCTGATTGGCTTTTCATCTGCCTATGTCAAGGCCGGCGCATTAGCTGCCGTATATTCCTCACCTGAAGATATTGCATTTCATGTAAGAGATAATATAACCAGGATATATTCAGGAGAGGGTATCGAAAATTGGGAGCAGAATGCGGAATATTTTTCAATTTTATTTAATACTGAAGTTGCAAGATCTCTGGATTTTCCTAAAACTTCTGCATCTGAATTAAAAAGTACGATTATCGAAAGATCTACACAGGATGATGATTAAATTTAAGTCACTACGTTTTCAGGCACTGATGATTGGCTTATTGCCAGCCTTTATCCTCGCCTTCATTTTGACGGTATATTTGATCAATACCCAGCTTGATAGATTGAATGAATCATTCAATGAGAGAGGCATCTCAATAGCCAACCAATCTGCTTCCATTAGTGTCTACGGCATATTCACACGTGACAAGTCCATATTGGAGATGAGCCTTCGGCCCGTATTTCTGCAAACAGACGTGTACAGTATTGAGGTGTTTGATGCTTCCGGTATGCTTCTGTCCAGCATGAAGAAGCAGTATAGCGAAAACCCAAATAATCTCGCCGAATTTTCCGCGCCCGCGATATACGTAATTGAAGACATAGATATTTTAGACTACCCAGATCAGGGCTTGAATAACAGAGACAACATCAATCGAAGTATGGGGAAGGTGACCCTATCTCTAAGTAAAACGCGCCTAGCCGACAATAGGCTTATAATCATTCGCAACTCCTTCCTAATGCTGGTCGTCGGCCTGATAAGTACAGCAATATTCTCCTTAGCCTTGAGCCGATCTGTCATCAGGCCAATAGACAGATTAACCCAAGCCGTCTCACGTATGCGTGATGGCGACCTAACCGCACGTGTACCAGAAGTTTCCAAGGGTGAGATACGAAGCCTGGAAGAAGGCTTTAATGCCATGACCAGCCAGATACTTCGCTCCCACGAAACCATGCAACAACAGATCGACCAGGCCACCTCAGAACTCACTGAAACGATGGAAGCCTTGGAAATCCAGAATGTTGAGCTGGACCTGGCTAAAAAACGCGCCTTATCCGCAAGCAAGGCCAAATCCGAATTCCTTGCCAACATGAGTCATGAAATCAGAACACCGATGAATGGCGTTTTAGGTTTTACCAATTTATTGCTAAAAACTAACCTGTCTAGACAACAAAGTGACCTCGTCAACACCATATCAAAATCAGCCAGTAATCTGCTTGAGATTATCAATGAAATTCTCGATTACTCAAAACTTGAATATGGCAAACTTGAACCGGAAACCACGCCATTTCAAGTCCATGAATGCTTTGAAGAACCCACCGTATTGTTGTCACCATCCGCTCACGACAAAGGGCTCGAACTGATCCTGCTTGTCTATTCTGACGTACCTAACACACTCATCGGAGATGAAACCCGCATTCGACAGATCTTGGTCAATCTGATCAGTAATGCCATAAAGTTTACCCATCAGGGCGATGTCATTATTCGGGTTATGGTCGATGATGAAAGTGATAGCAGCTGCATGCTGAAGTTTTCAGTCACCGATACAGGCATTGGTATAGAGAAGAAAACCCAGGAAACATTGTTCGAATCCTTCCAACAGGCCGACTCTTCCACTAGTAGAGTATATGGCGGAACAGGTCTTGGTCTGAGTATTTGTAAAAAACTCGCCCAATCGATGAACGGTGATATCGAGCTTATCAGCAGTCCCGGAAAAGGATCGAATTTTATTGTAACGATACCGTTAAACAAACCCTCGCTTAGTCTTACTCAACCCCATACTCCCTATATCAGCGGCAAACATGCACTGATTTGCGATAATCATAAATTGTCCTTTCTTGCCATTAAACATGTGTTAGAGTCATTTGACATTACAACATCGGTTTGTGAGTTTCCGATTATACCCGATGACAAATATGATGTGATTGTGATGGGATTCGAGAACAGTGAAATAGAATCTGGATATGCCGAGAGTGAAATTCGCCGGTTGCGCGAAATCTGTAGTACACCATTCCTGATACTGCTGAGTGCATCTGAACGAATTATCATAGAAAAATTTCAAACTATCAGTGATGATTTTTATCTATCCAAACCATTCAGCACAGCCAAGTTGGCTGATACACTCGACAGGATCATTTCAGGTACTCATCGCAGTTCGAAAACCACAACAGATAGCAGTTTGAGCTTAACCGACCCTGGCCTGGATAATTCCAATATTCTGGTTGTAGATGACAACGACATCAATCTCAAACTCATCAGTACAATTATGCGTAACAACGGCGCCAATGTAACGGAAGCAAGTGATGGGCTCAGTGCAATCTCCCAGACATTACTGCAAGATTTTGATCTGATTTTGATGGACATTCATATGCCGAAAATGAAGGGTACAAAAGCTGCTGAAGTGATTCGACACAATGAGGGTAATAATAAACACACACCGATCATTGCATTAACGGCCGACGTTGTTCCAGCCACTCGAAATCAAATAAAAGAATCAGGCATGGATGGCTACCTGCTGAAACCTATAGACGAACGACAAATGTGGTCTGCAATCAAGAATATTTTCGATAAACAGACACCGCTTGGTTATTATGAATCTGAACCGGAAGATAGGTACAGTGAGTACAATATAAACGACCTGCTTGTCATCGATAACAAGAAAATACTCAGCATTACCGGTGGAGATCAAGCATTGGCAAAAGAGATGTTCAATCAACTCTGCAGTGAACTACCACAACAACTTGATGATATCGAAAAATACATACAGCAACAGGACTGGGGCAATTTACAGGAAATTGTGCATAAAATTCGTGGCTCTACATCATCATGCGGCGTACCTGCTTTGGACTTCTCCGTACAAAGGCTTGAACAAGCCACTATTGCCAAGGAGTCGGAAAAACTGCTAGAGCAATACAAATCTGTAGCAAAAGAGCTCAAAAGAATGCTGGAGGCCAGAAAAACGAATGATGTTGTCTAGATCTCCTGTCGGTATTTTCGACTCCGGTATTGGCGGACTCTCAGTGTTACACCATATTCGCCACCTGTTGCCAGATGAAGATCTGATCTATGTTTCCGACAGAGCTCACCTCCCATATGGAAATAAAGCCAGCGACTTCATACTCGATCGCAGTGAATACATTGTAAACTTTCTCATCCAGCAAAATGTAAAGGCAATCGTCATCGCTTGTAATACAGCAACTGCCGTCGCGGTTGCTTATTTACGTGATAAATTCACTCTGCCTATCATTGGTATGGAGCCTGGGGTAAAACCGGCAACCATAACAAGCCGTAACGGACTGATCGGAGTTCTGGCAACAGAAGGAACGCTTATCAGCGGCAAGTTTCAAAACCTGCTTGAACAACACGCGAATGGTGTCAATATATTCTATTCACCTTGCCATGGTTGGGTAGAGGCTATTGAAAATAACGGGCCAAGTCACGCTAGAACAGTAGAGCTCGTGGAACAATCGCTGCTACCGGTACTTGAAAAGGGTGTTGATACCCTGGTGTTGGGTTGTACTCATTACCCTTTTGTAAAGAAGATCATCGAAAATATTGCCGGTTCTTCTGTGACCATCATCGATACCGGCCAGGCAGTCGCCAAGCAGCTACAGAGAAGACTGGTTGATGAAGCGCTATTGTCATCGCATGGACAACAGGGTGTTGAGCAATATTGGTGTAGCGGTCCAACTGAAAAGACCCAAGATTTAATCGCGAAAATACAAGCCAATCAGTGTATCGTGAATCAGTTACCGATGGCGGATTGAGGTGACCCCAGGCCAATCCCGCCTATGTGCGCAGAGTCAGATGGGGCAGATTCTCGTAAACCCTGATAAAACGTTCGATATAGGGCCGAATATCGGCTGGCAGGGGTAATTTATCCATCTCGATCGCGGATAGTACATTCTTAAGATGAACACCCAAACCAGTATCACCATCCATAATTAAATGTCTTTGGAAAAACAGGGTATCAGGGTCCTCTTTGCCACTGATCAACAATAGGTAATCATAAACTGATCCAGTTATACACAGATCTGTTTTTCTGCTTCCAGCCTCTGAAATCGCACCATTCTTCAATGTCAGGTTGTATCCAAGGCCGAGATCGCTCACCTTGATGCCTACAATCCGCCCTTCGAGAAAATCCAACTCACCTTCCTCAAGTTCGTTGCGAAACACTCTGTTCAGAATAGAGCTCAGGATCATACCATGCGCTTTTTTGGGTATCAGGCGTAACGGCAAAGCTAAAGGCTTAGGTATTGTCGGGCGTTGCTTGACTGCATGCATATTATGCGCCTCACAGAATAACTGTCTGCAATTCAGTTTGGGTTGCCGCTAGAAAAATCGTGTTGTTTTTCCAGCGGCCCTATTTCGGAGTATCATACCAACACTCAACGAATTCTGCGAAAATCTCTAGCATGTCAGACAATCAACGATCACCGTTCCTGCCTGAAAATCAGGACGCCTACGCGAGATGGCGTGAGGCGAAGCTCGATAACTACCCTGATTCGATAGGACAACTGGTGGTCGAAATTCGCGATCCACGCCGGCTATCCTCATCGGAGCATGACAAAATCCTTGCCTTGTGCCGGAAAACCAATATGGCGATTTGGGCGGGGCTCTCTGGGCACGATACGGATAAGCGCATTATCGGGGAGCTGGGTTTGGCATTTGGTCTCACCCGCCTGGATCACAATATGTGTGCGGATAACGACGCCATCTCATCCCTGACAGTCCAGTCGGATGCCTTGCGCAACGGCTATATCCCCTATTCAAACCGCCCTATCGCCTGGCATACAGACGGCTATTACAACCTCCCGGAGCAGCAGATACACGGGTTGTTGTTACATTGTGTCTATCCCGCCGAACAGGGGGGTGAGAACGATCTGCTCGATCATGAAATCCTGTTTATCCAGATCATGGACCGGAACCCAGACTATATTCGCGCCCTGATGCATCCTCAGGCGATGACCATTCCGGCCAATATTGTCGATGGGGAAGAGCTGAGGCCTGCGCGCACCGGCCCGGTATTTGCCGTCTACCCGGATGGCCATTTACATATGCGCTATACCGACAGGAGCCGCAGTATCGAGTGGCTGGACGACCCACTCCTGGCCGAGGCGGTGGACTATCTGAAATCACTGCTGCACAACCCATCGCCATGGCAATTTCACGCAAAGCTGCAAGCCGGTCAAGGTTTGATCTGCAACAATGTCTTACATACCCGCAGCGGTTTCACAGATGGGGAACAGGCCCGCCTACTCTACCGCGCCCGTTACTACGACCGTATCCGTCAGTAACCCGCTTACACATCATTGTGCAGGTCAAGAATGCTCTTATCTGCCGTCTCGTCCGTTTTCTTGGCCCCATCGTTACGTAACAGTTCCAACTGTTCCAGATAGGTTTCACTGACATCACCGGTAACATAGTCGCCATTGAACACACTGGTATCGAAGCGATCGATGTCGGTCTTGCCTTTCTTTTGAACCGCATCTATCAGGTCTTTGAGGTCCTGATAGATCATCCGGTCGGCACCGATGATACTCTTCACATCCTCCACGCTTCTGTTGTGCGCCACCAATTCACTGGCGGCAGGCATGTCGATGCCATACACATTGGGGTAGATCACCGGCGGTGCAGCTGAGGCAAAATAGACTTTCTTGGCACCCGATTCCCGCGCCATCTGAACAATCTGCTGGGAAGTGGTCCCCCTGACGACGGAGTCATCGACCAGTAGCACGTTTTTGCCTTTGAATTCGAGATCGATGGCATTCAGTTTCTGTCTGACGGATTTCTTGCGCACCGTCTGTCCCGGCATGATGAAGGTACGACCGATATAACGGTTTTTGATGAACCCCTCCGTGTAACGTAATTTTAATTCGTTAGCCAGGGTCAATGCCGCGGTCCGGCTGGTATCCGGTATCGGAATAACCACATCGATATCGTGATCCGGCCACTCCCGCATGATCTTTTTCGCCAACTTCTTGCCCATCCGTGAACGGGCTTTATGCACGAAGACATTGTCGATGATGGAGTCGGGACGGGCGAAGTAGACAAATTCAAAGATGCAGGGGGATTTTACCGTGTGAGCCGCACACATTTGAGAATGCAGCTCTCCCTTTTTACTGATGAAAATGGCCTCTCCCGGCTCCAGGTCGCGTACCCGCTCAAAGCCTATGGCATCCAGGGCGACACTCTCCGAGGCAATCATGTATTCCGTCCCCTGATCTGTCTCACGCTTGCCAAAGACAATGGGACGGATGGCATAGGGGTCACGAAAACCCAACAACCCGACACCGGGAATCATGGCTACCGCCGCATAGGCACCACGACAGCGACGATGTACCCCTGCGACCGCCTTGAAGATATCCTCAGGGGCGATACGCAGCTTATTCTGCATCTGTAGTTCATGGGCCAGGACATTGAGCAATATCTCTGAATCGGACGAGGTATTGATATGACGCAGGTCTTCAACAAACAGATCCCTGGTCAACTCTTTGGTATTGGTCAGGTTACCGTTGTGTGCCAGGGTGATACCGTAGGGTGAATTCACATAAAACGGTTGGGCCTCCGCGGAGGATGCGCAACCGGCGGTGGGATAGCGGGCATGGCCGATGCCCATATTGCCCTTCAAACGCAACATGTGGCGTGTATGAAAGACGTCTCTGGCGAGGCCGTTGGCCTTGCGCAGGAAGAGCTTACCCTTTTCGCAGGTGACGATGCCGGCGGCGTCCTGTCCCCGATGCTGCAGGACCAAAAGTGCATCGTAGAGTGACTGGTTTACCGGTGTCTTACCTACAATTCCCACAATACCGCACATGCTTCAGTTCTCCGGATCAGTATTGGAAGTTTGCAGCAATATCATCAGGCAGATAACCCTGTAGCCACAGGGCTATCTCCTTGAAATAGGGGATCAACTGTGACGCTTGCCACCAGTTGTCTTTCGGGAAGGGGGTCAATCCTGCCAGCAGAATGAGAACAGCCACCACCACGGCACCCCGGGCAACACCGAAAAAGACCCCGATTAAGCGGTCGGTACCCGTGAGTCCGGTGGTATTGACCAGGACCTTCATGAAGTGGTTGACCAGCGCCCCTAGGATCAGCACCACGATCAAAATAATGCCGTACGCCACGCCCAGCCGGATCGACTGCACATCGATCCATGACTCCAACTCCGCCGCCAATGGCCTGAAAAACAGCCAGGCAAGGGTAAAGGCAGCGATCCAGGTAGCGAGAGAGATCGCCTCCTGTGCGAAACCGCGAATCAGACTGATGAGTGCTGAGAGGGCGATGATTGCGATGATCAGTATATCGATCCAGAGCATATAACCAGCCTGTCGAGTGATCGCGTTAAGGGGGGTTCCATGGACATAATGGGAGTGGATACCCAGGTCTAATGAATCAGCGCCTGCTTCACAAGAAATTGGTGGAGCCAGGCGGGATCGAACCGCCGACCTCAACACTGCCAGTGTTGCGCTCTCCCAGCTGAGCTATGGCCCCGGAAAG
>JBEVVS010000211.1:0-13313 GCA_040507005.1 Candidatus Thiodiazotropha sp. | reverse complement strand
ACTGCATAGACTGCATTTTTAACCCGCTGAAATCCAATGCGTGTAATCGCGGGTTTTATCGAGGCGATTGTGTTCAAACCCCGATAGAGAGGGCTATTGGCATAACGAATCAGTCTCGCGGTTAGTGCCGCATCCCGAGAAATCACTTTTTCCAAGTCATGGGCCGAGCTGTCGCTGTCATTGATCACAATCAAGGCTTCAAGGGCCAATGAAGGGAGTGTGGGAAGATAAATCTTATTCGCGACCAGGTCTTGCTTAACCGAGTCCACAAATGGTTTTATGATGCTGTTCTCGCGATCCTTGCTTCTAGCCTTCTTAGCATCCTCGGATTCTACCGGCGCACCATCTGAAAGATAAAAGACTGACTTTGTCATCTATTCCTGCATTGGCTCAATGATTGGGTGATCAATTATGGGTATCGGCCAGGTGAAAAATATCTCCAGGTCGAGCACAAGCTCAACCTAGCCGAGGCTCAAGAGTGCGTCAAGGTTCACATTAATCCCTGTTTTTCGCCGTTTTTCTCCAGAAACGCCAAACTCAAATATAGATTAACTTATGCCAATAACCCTATAAAGAACCCCAGTTTTCATTTTTTTGACCTTGTTCCTAAACCTATCCATCTCGGACGAGTAGTCTAATCAGTCTGCCCTGTTCAGAAAGAGGCCTTCCAACATACACCGGAATCCTGTGGTAACTCGGATTTAGTCAGTTTCACGGAGAGAGAAACTACTTCAGGCAGATCCCTGAAGCCACGGGTGACGTGGCTCTCAAATTTTACATTTAGCAACATAGGATTAAAAGTAATTTACCTTTTTTTACAGTATCTTGTAGTGTATTTTTAATGCTTCACTAAAACTTCTGAATTCTAAAGTTTTGGTCTAATTAGTCGAAGCTAAAGGTAGATACCATTTACCCATGCTTAAGCAAAAAGAACCAGACGGAATGGCAGAACAGGCTCTGACAAGCTTCTCTCACCACGCCAGTGATAGGCCAACTGTGCTTATTGCTGATGATTCTCGTGTTGTCAGGGTATCGTTGAAGAACATTCTAAAAGGCGAATGCCAGGTAATCGAAGCGGAAAATGGCCAGGAAGCCTGGGATATCCTCTGTGAGACACCATCAGTCACTCTGGTCTTCAGTGATCTATCAATGCCAAAGCTCGATGGCAGGGGTCTGCTGAACAAAATCAGGAATTCAGATTCCACGCATCTTGCGACACTACCTTTTATCGTCGTCACTGGTAACGAGGAGAGTCCCGAGATCCGCCAAGAATTGACGCAACTGGGCGCGAACGATGTCATCTGCAAACCCTTCGATCCCACCAATATCAAAGAGTATCTGACCAGCCTGGCAAGCAGACAAGAAGGAGAGGACATTGGGCAAGAGGAATCAGAAGCCTCACAGCTGCAAGATGATGATCCTCAAACCGACTTTATCCACGGTGTCGTCGACAAAGCGCAATTTATGGAGTCGGCAAGTCGGGAACTGGCCTTCGCCATTCGCAACAAGAATGAACTCGCAGTGGCGCTGGTTAAAATAGACCAGATCGATGAGATCACCGATCAATACAGCGACCCGGCGATAGAACATATTTTACTGACCCTGGTAGAAATAATAAAACAACACATTCATCCAGACGATAGCATGGCCTATTTCGGCAACGGTTCGTTTGCCGTGTTACGCCCTGCCTCAAATGCCATTGGAACGCGCTACCTAGGCAGGAGAATCCTCGAAGACCTTGCATCTAAACAGTTTTATTTGGGTGAATCCGAGCAGGTTGTCAGTGCCAGCATTGCAATCTCTGCACCTGACATCAAACCCGGCACGCGTCTGATCGAGTTGATATCCCTTGCAGAAAGCCGATTGAAAACAGCGATTGATAATGGTGGCAATCAGGTTGTCGACAAAGGCAATGAAAGCATGGCCTCGGTCAACCTTGTTGGGGATACCTCAGAATTATCCACCAATCCCACTCAATCCAGCGCAAGTCGTAGCACAAATATACAATCCTCTCCTACCCGAAGCGCAACAGAGATTCACCGTCTTGCGGCTGAGCAAGTAGCTGAAATCAAGGCTAGATATGGTAGTGATAAGGACGCTGAAGATGAACTAACCAGTGAGTTGATTGAGCATAAGCAGACGATTGAGCGATTAACCAATGAAAATCGCCAATTGATTAACGAAATTGCCCACTGGAAAAAGCAGTCGGCAGAAGCTGAGAACTTACGTCGGCAGTTGTTTGAGATAGAAAGTCAACAGCAGCACCTGCAACTCAAGTTCACCGAATTGCAAAATGAAAACTCAACCGTTATTGAACGGACCGGGGCCATTGAGTCTGAAAACCAGAGCCTTATTCAGCGCACGCTTGCTATAGAGAGTGAAAACCAAGATCTGATCCATCGGGCCCAGTCAACAGAGAGTGAAAACCAAACTCTCTCCCAACAGGCTAAAGCATTAGAGAATGAAAACCAGAACCTGAGCCAGCACGCTAAAACAGTAGAGAGTGAAAACCACAACCTGGCCCAGCGAGCCCAGGTAATAGAGAATGAAAACCAAAAACTTTCACAACTCGCTCAAAAAGCAGAGAGTGAAACCAAGGATCTTATTCTACGACTGCAAGAATTAGAGATTGAAAACCAGAACCTGATAGAAGAATCTCTCGCGAGTTCCAGTAGCGGAAATGACTCTCTAATAGAAGAAGAGAATAAGCGTCTCGAGAATCTACTCTCCGACTTGACCAGCCGTGCGGAAAAAGCTGAGATCGAGAATGTAAAATCCAACCAGTTGGTGAATACTCTTAAGGATAATATCAAACTGTTAAACATGCAGCTCGATCAGCTACAGCAACAGTTTGATGAAGAAAAAAAGAGGCATCAGGCGACGGAAAATCCGAGTCCAAGAAACAACAATGAAAACGCCAATATTGTTGAAACGAAATCGCAAACTCTGGCCAATTCTGAATTATTCAGCGACTCTAAAAAATCTGACCTATCTCTGAACGCCATGCCGGATAGCGCACTCTATTCGGCAAATAGCGAACCATCAAGCGTACATCTGTTTCCTGATAAAGACCAAATTGAGTCCAAACAACAGAGCAGAACCAAGCCAACCATACCTCCATTTCGCGTGGAACCTGAACCCCTGCTGTTCAAGAATGGCTTTCACCTATCATCATTCACCATAGCCAGTTTAATATTTACAATATTACTCGCAATTGCCGCTGGATACCTCTATCTGGTCTTCAATGGCAATCAGGCAATTGACGGGATCACCACGGAAGTCCCAGTAGATCTAAGCCAGGTACAGATTAAGCCTGACATCGAACCACCGGCAGCAAAACCCAAGAGGCTTATCCAAGAGCCGGTTCAACAAACCACAGCGCCCAATATTACAAGAGTGACGCCTACAGTAGATGTTGAAAAAAGGCTTGAGAAGGAGCTGACGCTACGCAGGATGGCGGAAGAGGAGTTTAACCTCAAGGCGCAGTAATGCACGACATATTCCAACTTGGTTATTCCATCCGATCACCATACTCGAAAATTGTTGCATGCAACGGCCAGCCCGATTCATCGATTACAAAAACAGTCCATTTACCGGTTTCATCCGGTTTTAAACTTTTTGCTGAATAGACACGCCAGCGAGGGCCGCCTACTTTAAAGTCGACCACACTTTCGATCCGTCCATCCAATTCCCAACGGTGCGTCACTGTACGACCCTGCAAATGCCTCAGGTCGGTGAAGAAAAAAACCCGATTTGTACGAGTATCCAGCTTGATCACCTGATCAACCGGCTCTCTATCGACAACCGCTGTGGTAAACTGAGCCCTGGCCACATAAGCGTCAGGGACCGGTGACTCCTGCAACTCCTCTGCAGATAAATTAGGAACGCCTAGCTGTAGAACTAAGATCAGGAGTGTATTGGCAATCAGTGTATTCAAACTCCTTTTTAAATGTATGTACATCATCTCCTCCGCACCCTAATAATATGTCAATCAAGGAATATCCGGCCAAACGTCAAAACTCTATTTTTTTAATACCCGTATCCATTGCCAGAAATTGAGTAATCCTGCCAAGGATGCAGATAGGTAGGTAAATGCAGCCGCCCTCAGGATCTTTTCCGCCCCCCGATACTGTTCCGGCTCTAGATATCCGTTCTTCAATAGTGGTAAAGCCTTTTTATAACTGGCGTCTAGTTCTACAGGTAATGTCGCCAACTGCAGGATCACATTTGATCCCATGACAAGGAAGGCCGCCATTGCACTCACCAGCCCGGCTGAGGGAGCCCGAGTGGCAATGGAAAGAATTGGTGCTGCAAAGAGCAGAAAAGAACCCAGCCTTTGCGCACCTATGGCGATCGATCCGAGTCTGGTGCGCCACTGAAAGAGTGGTTCATCCGCTGCATCCTGTAAAGCATGACCGACTTCATGGGCTGCTATTGTTATAGCCGTTAGCGTTCTTCCCTCGAGCTTGTCTTTTGATAATCGTACAGCCTTGTCCCCTGGATCATAATGATCCCCTGACTCAGTTTTCTCGACCTGTACCTGGTGTAAACCGTAACGATCCAAGAGGTGCCTGGCTAAATTACCCCCATTACCAGGAAAATTCTCTTCTTGGTGACGATTGTATTTTGCCATTACATGCCGTACCCATAACTGTGGTCCTAAAATAACCAGCAGCAGAGCCCCAAGCATCAATAAATAGATCATTTAGCAAACTTCTAATCATTAAAGTTACAACCGCCGCTCGGACAACAACCACCAGCAGGGCAAGCAGGTTCAGGGTCGACACGGCTGGCGCTACTGATAACAGCAGCGCCGCTGATCAACCTTCGCACCGGCTCGGATTCAGCCGTGTCTCCGAGAGGTTTGTTGACTTTTTTACATAGCTCACCCCAATTGCTGATCGTTTCATTCATGGGGTGGAAGACCTCGACCTTCTCTCCATTGGTATCACAATAGTAATCGTAGGTAGGCATAAAACTGTCTCCGATATATTCCTTAAAACCTGTATATATTACCTGACGCAGGCACTCACAGAAACGTACTTCGTATGAGGAAAAATCAATCTAGTAATCGTATTCATATAAAAAAGGCCACTGCCTATCGTCAGTGGCCTTTTACTCCATGTGCAGGCTATCCCGCTTGGGGTAGCCTTTTATAGCATTCTAAATATCAATAGTTTACCACACGAGGCAGTTGTTTAGCCTCAGCCACCCACTTTTCAACAGATGAGAGGCTTGGCGTAGCACGAACAAGGTTCTTGGCCTCATTCACCTCGATCATTTTCTTATGCAGGTTTTCAGCCTTGCGCTGTGCTAATTCCGGCACAGTATCCACACCCGCAGCTTCTAACAGGTCAGAGTACTGTTCACCGATACCCTTTATTCGAAATAGATCAGCCATATTGATCCATCTCAATATCAGTTTCCCGCTTATCGAAGTCGCGTCTTCGATCTCCTTGCGGCCTTTCTTGGAACTTCCCTTTTCCAACAGATTTTCTAAGCTGGTGATCCCCGCTGACGTCAACTTTGCAGCATAAGTATCACCGATACCTTCGATGTCGACTAACTTTGTCATTGTTATCTCTCTATAGTTGGTTTTGGGTACTATCACTCTAGGGCTAGCAAAACCCTACTGAAAGCCATGAATTTAAAAAAAATGTAAACTTCCACATCTCCTTTTTTCTGTTTCGATAAATCTGCTCCGCTCTTAGTCCAGTCAGACCAAGTGATCGTTGATCTGACTCACCAGGCTTCGGCGTCGGCGGTCTTCTCGCCTACGCTCCCCTGGATATTGCTCTATTCCCTCGACTATTTGACGACGACGATCCCTACTCCTATGTCGCCTTATGTAGGGGTGAGCTTGAACTCGCTTTCCTTTGATTTTGGTTGTGTTCAACCTGCCTATGACCGAATGTACAAGTCGTGACGGATTGATATAGACGAGACCATAGTGTTCCCAGATTCTGGTATTTGTGTGCATGATTTTAAGGATTTTACTCTCTTCTACCTTCACACCTCTGATGGGCATGATAGACCAGAGAGGACTAAATTGGCGAGATACCAACTTGTGCAACTCCCTAACAGAAATCTCTTTTGGAATCCCTTTAATAAACACCCACATCACATACCCCAAAGCCAATCCATGGCAAGTTTAGACGGTTTTTGATGAAAACAGCAAGGCTGTAACCCATTAATATTCTATGCAATTGTCACTTGTTCGCTTAAATAGACATCCTGAATCGCGTGGAGTAAATCAACACCCTCCTGCATAGGTCGCTGAAACGCCTTGCGCCCGGAGATCATGCCCATGCCACCTGCTCGCTTGTTGATGACAGCTGTTCGCACCGCCTGTGCCAAATCCCCCTCTCCAGAGGATGCACCCCCTGAGTTAATAAGCCCCGCTCGCCCCATATAGCAGTTGGCCACCTGATAACGCACCAGATCGATTGGATGTTCAGTGGTCAGTTCTGTATAGACTTTTTTGTCTGTTTTGCCAAATTTTATTGCGTTATAGCCCCCATTTCCGACCGCTTGCTTCTGCTTCACGATATCCGCCTCAATCGTCGCCGCCAGATGATTGGCCTGACCTGTCAAATCCGCGGCGGTATGGTAATCGACGCCATCGATCTTGAAAGAGCTGTTTCTGAGATAGGCCCACAAAACCGTGACCATGCCCAGTTCATGGGCATGTTGAAACGCTTCAGAGATCTCCTGAATCTGTCGCCTTGATTCTTCAGAGCCGTAATAGATCGTGGCGCCAATGGCGACCGCCCCCATATCAAAGGCCTGTTCCACCGATGCGAACAAGGTTTGATCATAGAAATTGGGGTAGCTGAGTATTTCGTTGTGGTTGATTTTAACCAGAAATGGGATTTTATGGGCATAACGACGGGATACCGAACCTAAGACTCCCAGTGTCGATGCGACCGCGTTACATCCGCCCTCGATGGCGAGTTCGACTATTTTCTCAGGATCAAAATAGATCGGATTGGCGGCAAACGAAGCCCCGCCAGAGTGTTCTACACCCTGGTCAACCGGCAATATGGAGAGAAAGCCGCTCCCTCCCAAGCGACCTGTATCGATCAGCGTCTGCATGGCCCGAAGCACACCTGGCTTCAGGTCTTTTTGGCTTACAACCCTGTCGACAAAGTCGTGGCCAGGTAGCTGCAGCATGGATTTGTCGATAGTCTTACAGCTGTGTGTCAATAGTGTATCAGCCTCATTACCGAGCAAGGATTCGATATCGCTCATCTGTCTCTCCTCCATCTTTGCTAAAGCATTTACTAGGACATAATTCCCAACTGATCAACCATATATTCTGTATCTGCTCTTCTAGGTTTGATTCTATTATCAAATTCGATACAGACGAATATTGATTCTTTCGGAATGGCATGGGAACGGCTTTCCCATAAGGAGTATAGATTCAAGACCGGGTGAAGTAACTATTTTGGCGTTAGCTATATTCAACCCTAGTATCAGTATCATAGGCAGATGCGGAACAATTCCGGCTGACTACAACTCTTACTGGCTATAGGAGTTCTAACTATGCAAAATCCGTTTCTACCTGACTTTCAGCAGCTGCCAACCTCACTCCCCATCTTCCCTTTGAGTGGGGCAGTGGTGATGCCAGGGGCGCAATTGCCACTCAATATCTTCGAACCTCGATACCTGCACATGGTTCAGGATGTATTGAAAAGCCACCATTTGATCGGAATGGTACAACCAGATGAGGGTAAAGATGCTACCCAGCATCAGCTACATACAACAGGCTGTGCTGCCCGGATCTCCTTCTACAATGAAACCTTGGATGGCCGAATCGAGGTTATCCTCACAGGTGTCTGCCGGTTTGACATATTGACTGAGCTACCCCTGGACCGGGATTATCGGATGATCAGACCCAATTGGGAGCGTTTCGAATCCGACTACAATTTCAACCTCCAAATCGCGGAAGAGAAGCGCAGCAGCATCGATTCTACACTTGATCGATACCTCAACTTCAATGAACTGCAAACGGATACGGATCAGCTCAAAAAGCTGACCACGCCTCAGCTTGTCAACGTCTTGACTACCGCCCTGCCCTTGTCCCATGAAGACAAGCAATCTATTCTTAATACTGTCGGTTTTGATGAACGTTTTCAGCTGCTTATGTTAAAATTGGAGATGGCAAGCAGTTCAGTGAACAGTCATATGACCCATTGATCTGACCTGTTCACAAGCTTTTCGTGTGGTATTCATATTTGGTCAACAGCAATAACGATGGCACAACTGATCAAGAGTGAATTCGAACCCGCCTGGTGGTTGCCATCACCTCATTTGCAGACAATTTGGCCCAGCCTATTCCGGCAGCAAGTCCCGCTCGAACTGCGTCGAGAGCGGATCGAACTGCGTGATGGGGATTTCATCGACCTGGCCTGGCACGGTTCCAAAGGGCCCTTGGTGCTATTGATACACGGCCTTGAAGGCTCCCTCGAATCGCACTATGCGACCACCCTCATCTCAGCCTTGAACAGTGCCGGGTTTAGATGCCTGTTCATGCATTTACGGGGTTGTAGCGGTGAGCCAAATCGTCTGCAGCGCAGCTACCACTCGGGTGCCACAGAAGACTTGGTTGAAATATTGGAAATCCTGCATAGCAGGCAGGTGCTTCCCCAAGCGGTGATTGGCGTCTCACTGGGGGGAAATCTTTTACTCAAATATCTTGGTGAATCTGGTTGCGACTCCGCATTCAGCGCAGCAGTTGCCGTCTCAGTCCCCTTTAACCTGCAAAGTGCCGCAAAGCGCTTGGAACAAGGCTTTTCAAGGGTCTACAACCGCCATCTGCTGAGAAAATTGTTGAAATCCCATGCCCGAAAGTGTCGTTCCATGTCCATCCCCGAAACTGAGAATATTGCCTCGATTGCCACGATCTATGAATTTGATGACCGAATCACTGCATTACAGAATGGATTTATCGATGCTGCCGACTACTACCAACGTTGCAGCTGCGCACAATTTCTCAAGCACATCACGACACCCACACTTATTTTACACGCCCGGGATGACCCATTTATGCGACCACAGGATGTACCGGGCTTGCAAGATCTCGGTCCCGGTGTTTCACTAGAACTCTCTGATACTGGCGGGCATGTAGGATTTGTCCAGGGTAAGTATCCCTGGCGTCCCGCTTACTGGCTGGACCATCGCGTTCCAGCGTTCCTGCAACAAGTACTCACCTGAGATTGATCGGGTCTAGGTTGTTTTATTTGGCGTAGTAACCCTGCCTGTAACTAGGATCTGTTGTTTAAACGAAACTATTGATTGATAACTTGCATGACAAATCCAGGCATTCTTTGCAGCAAATTTGCACATAACCACCCGCAGCCACAATTTCTCTTCCGCCTCTGTACCTAAGGTATCAGCCAGTGCAGATTGATGAAGATAAACAGGGAGACCAGATTTCAGTAAATATTGCCTGTCTGGATATAGAACGTCTCCGACCGACCCTGGTCTCCACCATTGGCAGTCACTGCGAGGTATGGCGCAGCAATCAGCGTCATGAATCAGAAACCAAGGATGAAGATGGGGTGATTTATACGGAATTTGTCATTAAACGTCCTTTTACAGACCACTCCATAAGTGAAGCAAACCTGCTCGCTCGTCACTATCGCCAGTTGAAAGAGACTCTCGACGAGATAATTCCCGATGCCTTGTTCGTGGTAACGAAAATTAACGGCAGGCCAAGCATTTTCGTGCTCGCAAAGGCAATCAACATCTGGTTCAACATGGCTAACCAACAGAATGAAGAAGAGGCAGTGAAGCTACTCTGCACCTATCCTAAAGCACGCATCCAACTGGCTCGCTTCGTTAAAGCGGCGCAGACCTGGCGCAACTCCGATAATCCTAAGATGATTGATCTTTTTGGCATCGATAATTTGATTATGGACACCAACCGGGAGATTCGTTTTCTTGATAGTTTCTTTGTCTTTTTCTTTGCAGACACCTTTCATGTCATCGATGGAGGTGAGGATGACTCGGAGCTAAAAGACAAAGTTGAGCTTTCAGAAAAGCGTCTCCAGTATCTGGAGCATCTATTGGTGATGGCGAAGAAGATCTGCGATCAAAAGCAATCTTCAAATTGACACTTGGCACTACTCAACTTGGCAGACGATTTTCTCACACTCAATGACGGGAGAAGATTACAGACACATTGAGACCGCTTCTGTCTTTGCGGTTCTCCATTTCAATAGACGCATGATGCAGATCCACAATGCGCTTGACGATTGACAATCCCAATCCGCTTC
Source organism: Candidatus Thiodiazotropha sp. (assembly GCA_040507005.1). Taxonomy (GTDB): domain Bacteria; phylum Pseudomonadota; class Gammaproteobacteria; order Chromatiales; family Chromatiaceae; genus Thiodiazotropha. The sequence continues at coordinate 3,033 of JBEVVS010000211.1, read as the reverse complement.
CTTGTATATTGGTATCTTCCCCCCGTCTAAATCTCTGATAAAGCCCTTGCTGTTCATCTTCCGGAATACCAGGACCAGTATCAGAAACGACTATTTTAATGGTTGAATCATGTTCCTCTATTTTCACACACACTTCTCCCTTATCTGGTGTGTAACGGATTGCATTGTCGATAATATTCCTCAGTAGAATTTGTATTCCTGGCTTGTAACTTGACAACATGACAGGGTGATTTACACCTTCGTAGGCAAGTTCGATATCCTTTGCTAACGCTAGTGATCCTAAGGCAGCAAGTACATTTATGGTTTCGCCATGCAAATCCACCTCTTCCACATGTGAATGCTCGAGTGTTTGGCTATCCATTCGAGCAAGTATGAGCAACTGCTCCAGTAAATGAGTTGCACGATCCACACCGCGTATGACCTGATCGAGAAACTGTGTATGTCCATTACTTTCGTCGGCAAGGGATTTGGCTTGGGCCAATGTCTTCAATGCAGCGATCGGCGTTCGCAACTCATGCGCGGCATCCGCCGTAAACCTCCGTTCATTCTCCAAAACTCTTTGCACACGATAAAACAGGCTGTTTAGTGAAGTAACCATTGGTACAACTTCACGGGGTACACGCTCGGTGGATATTGATTCCAATGATTTTGGGTCTCTGTGTTCCACCTTGTCAGCGATGGTTTTCAGCGGTTTTAACCCGCTTCCCACCACAATCCAGAGAATGAGACCTATCATCGGCAGTGAGATGATTATTGGCCATAAACTATTGAATACAATCTCTGACACCGTTTCCTGACGTACAGACATCAACTCTCCAATCTGCACCTGGAACTGCCCACTAGGCTCATTCAGTCCATACATACGCCACAATTTACCGTCAATGATTTGATTGTTATATCCTTCCGTAAATGTATTAAACGTGGCTGGCAGGTTTGAGCGTAAGTAGGTCCTGCCGTTTATCCCTTTAATGAGAAATGCTAGCTTCGCCTCATAACGATGACCCGATACCCGTTCGCGAGGAACCATAGTCAAATAGTCTCTTTCACTCTCATCAGCCATAAATTCATCAATGAAATGTTTGAAAGCATAGGATCTGCTGATGAAATCCTCACCCAACTCCTGCACAATTTTATGCAGATTCATTCTTGCTTCGTTGTCTTCTTCGACTTCATGAACCATCAGTGTGGCAAGGATACGGGACTCCTGAGCCAAGGTGGCGTCATAGATCTCCTCTACTTCATGGTGAGCGGCAAGATAGACAAAATAGGCTGCTATAAGCCAAAGCACGACTATGGTGGAAATCAGACTGACTAACAGTCTTCTGCGAATTGAAGGATTAGTGGCCTGCTGCACGCCAAGATCTCATTGAGGAACCGGTTTCTGAATTGTATAACCGACACCGCGGACAGTCCTGATTAGCTCCTTCCCCAGTTTCTTACGCAAATGGTGTATGTAGACTTCAACAGCGTTACTCTCCACACCTTCATTCCAGCCGTATAAAGTCTCTTCCAATACTTGCCGGGAAAGGATGCGTCCCTGATTTGTCAGCAGTGTTTCTAAAACAGCAAATTCACTTGCCCCAAGCATTATCTCCTCACCGGCCTTGGTAAGGCAGTGAGCTGAGGGATCAAGTACCATATCACCATGGACGATGACTGATGTCGCACGCCCTTCACGGCGTCTGGTGATGGCCCGCAGACGCGCATTAACCTCCAGTAAATCGAAAGGTTTGACAACATAGTCATCTGCCCCAAGGTCAAGTCCCTCGATACGATTATCCACCGCATCCCGGGCTGTCAGCACCAGTACCGGAAGATCCCGGTCCTGCTTGCGTAATTTTTGCAGCACATGCAGTCCATCCTGCCCAGGCAGGCCGAGATCAAGAATCAATGCATCCAGGTTCTCTGAAAATAAAGCTTGCTCCGCAGCCATACCATCCATGACCCAGTCCACAGTGTGCCCGAGCTGTCTCAAGCCAAAAGTCAGGCCTTCGCCCAGATACCTATCATCTTCAGCTAACAAAATTCGCATCATCCGACTCTCATTGAGGCCAGCAACTCGCTCTTAGGGGATTTCCCATCAGTGGCTAATGCATACTATGCGGTTGAGCTATCAACTTAACCATGATTTCTTAATCTAATCTTAAACACTCAAAAACCATGAGAAAAGAATCGAAAAAAAAGCACTGATTTCGCAATCTCGTTTTACCACTGTTGATCCTGAGTCAACCCACTCATTCTCATACGGACAAACCCAGCGTGAAATAACAGCCCATACAGCCTACATTTAAGCCGATTTGGGATAAAAATAACACATATAGTCCATGACGATTTTTATAAAAAAATCATTAGCATATTGTTTTATTCAGGGGTATGATCAAAGTACGCTGCGAAACAGATCCATAACCGCTTCCCCATTTGATTTTCTTCAAGGTCGAGAATCGGCAAATTCAGTTTCCTGGCTTGGGCAAGGTTGATGAAAAAAAGCCGTGCCGTTTAGCGTTCATGGCAAATCTGGCAGGTTTCATGAACCCGCCGGGGCCAGAACATATAAATATATTTTGTTAGGAATGTAGATAGATGACTAAATTGTATGTTGGCAACCTTCCCTGGTCTGCCACAGAAGATGATGTCCGAGAGCTTTTCTCAGGCATTGGCGAGGTGCAGTCGGCAAACCTTATTCTGGATCGAGAAACCCGTCGCTCAAGGGGATTTGCCTTTGTGGAAATGAGCCAAGGAGACGCTGAAAAGGCCATCTCTCAACTCAATGGCAAGGATTTTCAGGGACGTGATTTAAGAATCAATGAAGCTATGGATAAGCCAAAGCGTAGCTCTGGTGGTGGTGGTGGTGGTCGCTGGTAACAGCCTAGCTGCCAGATTTGACATGGCAGCCTTAGTACCACGCTGATTTTCCGACAACGGTTGGCCGGGTACTGCCGGTCAACCGTTTGAATAATAAGAACCTAGAACCTGCTTGATCTATAAGTGATCGCAGGGTGGGCAGGCACTTGTGCCTGCCAAATTATTTTCCCC
>JBEVVS010000199.1:0-13545 GCA_040507005.1 Candidatus Thiodiazotropha sp. | reverse complement strand
CTTTTTATCCGCTCGTAGATCTCTTCACGGTGTACGGTCACGTCGCGTGGTGCATTCACACCGATGCGTACCTGATTACCTTTAACACCAAGTACGGTAACCGTAACCTCATCTCCAATCATCAGGGTTTCGCCAACACGGCGAGTTAATATCAACATGTCCAGTCTCCATGTAGTTCCTTGAGTTTGTGGTGGGCTGCGATTAGGTAACTACTAAATCTCAGCGCCACCATTGCCAACCAAGCCTCCGTAAATTACGGGACTGGTATTAACATTTTAGCAACTGGACTTTGGGTAAAAAAGGGAAAAAACGATCCAAAAACCCGGTTTATAGGGCCTAAATGCACTGATTTGCGAATTTTAGGATTGTACTTCGTTTTCTAGCTCAAAAGCCTCGTGCAGCGCCCGCACGCCGAGCTCGAGGTATTTTTCATCGACCACCACGGAAATCTTGATTTCAGATGTGGAGATCATTCGAATGTTGATACCTTCGCCGGCAAGTGCCTCAAACATCTTGCTGGCGATTCCCGCATGGGAACGCATGCCGACCCCAACCAGGGAGATCTTGACGATCTTGTCGTCTGCTAACACTTCCCGCGCACCCATCTCATCAGCAGTCTGCTGCAGGATATCCCTGGCACGATTAAAGTCGACCCGATTTACCGTGAAGGTGAAATCGGTTCGGCCGGTATCGTGGGAGATGTTCTGAATAATCATGTCGACTTCGATGTTCTGACTCGAGATCGGCCCGATGATCTTGTACGCCACACCCGGCTGATCGGGAACGCCAAGAATGGTCAGTTTCGCTTCATCACGGTTAAATGCAATACCGGAAATCTTTGCCTGTTCCATGCTCTCTTCCTCAAAGGTAATCAGTGTGCCTTCGCCCTCTTCGAAGCTGGAAAGGACACGTAGGGGAACATTGTATTTGCCTGCAAATTCGACAGCGCGAATCTGTAGCACCTTGGAACCTAAACTGGCCATCTCCAGCATCTCTTCGAAGGTGATTCGATCCAATCGTCTTGCTTTGGGCTCTACCCGGGGATCGGTGGTGTAGACACCATCCACATCGGTGTAGATCTGGCACTCGTCAGCCTTTAGTGCGGCGGCCATGGCCACCGCCGTGGTATCCGATCCACCACGCCCAAGGGTGGTGATGCTGCCGTGCTCATCGACACCCTGAAAACCAGCAACCACAACCACCCGGCCAGCTTCAAGATCCGCCTTGACACGGGCCGCGTCGATGTCGCGTATGCGGGCCTTGCTGTAGGCGCTGTCAGTGAGGATATGCACTTGGCCGCCGGTATAGGAGCGGGCAGGACATCCGGCTTTATGCAGAGCCATGGAAAGCAGCGCGATAGTGACCTGCTCACCGGTGGAGACCAATACATCCATCTCCCTGGGATCAGGCGCCTCGTCGATATCCCCAGCCAGTGAGATCAGGCGATTTGTTTCACCCGACATGGCGGAGACCACAACCACAACCTGGTCACCTCTATCCCTGTAACCCTTTACCTTTTCTGCAACGGCCATGATGCGCTCTGTCGAGCCGACAGAGGTGCCGCCATATTTTTGCACGATCAGTGCCATGTCAGTTCAAAACCCCAGAAAACTGTTAATTGCCTAAAAAAAGCTGCACATTAAACACCAAAATGCCCCTTAACGGAACCGCATTGTCGCCTAATGGCATAAGCAGCCAAACTCAATCCGCACCCATTTGATCCCTGACCCAGGGTTCCACCAACGCCAGGGCCTGGGGCAAATCATCGGGATTACTCCCTCCAGCCTGGGCCATATCAGGTCGGCCGCCACCCTTGCCTCCAACCTTCTCCGCCGCCAGTTTTACCAAATCGCCGGCCTTCATTTGTGTGGTTAGGTCCTTGGTTACTCCAGCCACCAGGGATACCTTGCCGCCGGTCACCGCAGCCAGCAGGATCACTGCTGAACCAAGCTTGTTTTTCAACTGATCCATGGTCTCTCGCAACGATTTGGCATCAGCGCCGTCCAGGGCGGCTGCAAGCACCTTTACCTCGCCCACACTCACGGCGTTTGCGGCCAGATCACTGCCTGCGGCACTGGCGAGTTTCCCTTTCAGCTGTTGCAACTCCTTTTCCAGCTTGCGATTGCGTTCCAGGATCTGCTCCAGCTTATCTTCGATTTCGTCACGCCCTGCTTTGATGATCTCGGCGATGCGCTGTACCCGCTCTTCGTCCGCTTCCATCCACTCTACAGCCCGTTGTCCAGTGACTGCCTCGATTCGGCGCACACCGGCAGCAATACCGCTCTCTGTGGTAATTTTGAACAGGCCGATATCACCCACCGCATTGACATGGGTGCCGCCGCAGAGTTCTGTGGAAAAATCGCCCATGCTCAAGACCCTCACCTTCTCCGCATACTTCTCGCCGAAGAGTGCCATGGCGCCGGATGCCTTGGCCTCATCCAAGGACATGAGTTTGGTATCAACCATATGATTGTGGCGAATCTGGCGATTGACCAGCTGCTCGATGATCTGCAGCTGTTCCCTTGTGATTGGCTCGAAATGGGAAAAATCGAAACGCAGGCGTTCGGCATCGACCAGGGAACCCTTTTGGGTCACATGTTCACCCAGTTCCTGGCGCAAGGCCGCGTGCAGGAGATGGGTTGCTGAGTGATTGAGCGCTGTAGCCTGACGGGTATAGGCATTGACCTGCCCGTTCACCTTGTCACCCACTGTGATGCTACCTTCCTCAAGCTTACCGATATGGGCAAACAGTTCGCCCCCCTGTTTTTGCGTATCCTCCACTTCGAACAGCAGACCATCTCCTTCGAGTACACCTTGATCCCCCACCTGTCCACCAGATTCAGCGTAGAAGGGGGTATGGTCCAGAAAAACCATGCCGGATTCACCCTGCTGCAAGCTATCGACCGTCTCACCATCGTGCAGAATGGCGACTACATTTCCTTGATCCTCGAGCTTGTCATAACCTGAAAATTGCGTTTTCTCCTGCAATCCCAGGTCGACACTCGCCACCGCATCGAATTGACTCGCAGCTTGGGCTCGCTCACGTTGCGCCGCCATGGCTTTGTCGAAGCCAGCATGATCGATAGTCAGATCGCGCTCGCGGGCAATATCCGCTGTCAGGTCCCTGGGAAAGCCATAGGTGTCATATAGCTTGAACACGACCTCACCGGGAATGATCTGGCCATCGAGTTGTGAGATTGTCTCTTCGAGAATCTTCATTCCCTGCTCCAGGGTCTGGGCGAATCGCTCCTCTTCCAGACGCAATACCTTTTCCACCTGGGAACCCTGTGACAACAACTCCGGATAGGCTTCACCCATCTCCTCACATAGACTTTGCACGAGTTTGAAGAAGAATGGTTCCTTCATACCAAGCATATATCCATGCCGGATGGCGCGGCGGATGATCCGCCGCAGTACATAGCCACGACCTTCATTGGATGGCAATACGCCATCGGCGATGAGGAAGGCGCAGGAACGTATATGGTCAGCGATAACCCGCAGAGACTTCTCTTCCAGGTTGTCGCAACCAGTCAACTTGGCGGCATCCCGAATGAGGTGAGCGAACAGGTCGATTTCATAGTTGCTGTGCACGCTCTGCAGTACAGCAGCCAGACGCTCCAGCCCCATCCCCGTATCCACAGACGGTTTAGGCAGTGGCGTCAGTACACCGTCGGTATCACGATTGTATTGCATGAATACCAGGTTCCAGATCTCAATGTAGCGATCGCCCTCTTCTTCAGGCGTGCCAGGGGGCCCGCCCCAGATTCCCTCACCATGGTCGAAAAAGATCTCTGAACAGGGGCCGCAGGGGCCGGTATCGCCCATTGACCAGAAGTTGTCACTCTCGTAGCGCTTACCCCCGGGTTTGTCCCCGATCCGGGTAAAGCGTGTACTCTCTATTCCGATCTCGTCGAGCCAGATGTTTGCTGCCTCGTCATCCTCTGCATAGACGGTCACCCAGAGTTTTTCAGCCGGCAGCCCGATGGTTTCGGTGAGAAACTCCCAGGCATACTTGATGGCATCCCGTTTGAAATAGTCGCCGAAACTGAAATTCCCCAACATCTCGAAGAAGGTGTGGTGACGCGCGGTATAACCGACATTCTCAAGATCATTGTGCTTGCCGCCGGCTCGCACACAGCGTTGGGAACTCGCTGCTCTTTGATAGGCACGCTTTTCCCGGCCAAGAAACAGATCCTTGAACTGTACCATTCCCGCATTGGTAAACAGCAGGGTTGGATCATTTTGAGGCACCAGCGGGCTGCTGGCGACCACCTCATGTCCGCGTTCGGCGAAATAGTCCAGAAAAGCTTGTCGTATGTCGGCGCTGGTTTTCATCATGTAAGGAAAAATTAACCGGAAGATAAACCGTAAAAGATAACAGGAACGGAGAAAAAAAGCCCGTATAGGTTACACCATAAGTACCAGTTCCAGGTATAGTCCCACCATCAGGATTCACCCCAGGCGGAAAAGTCGCCAATGCTGAGGCAGGGTATCAAAACCTGCAGGAGACGAGCTGCAATTACCAGGTGCTAGGGGTACTGGAGGTCAGGGATCAATCGAACAGGAATCGACGGATCATTTCAGCCGGGAAACCCCGATTTTCAAGAAATCTCGCCTTTTTTGCCAACAGCCTTCGATCCGCGCCGGGCTCGCTGCCAAACTTTGCATCATGTGCCCGTTGCAGTAAGGAGGGCCACAACTCGGCGTATCCATCGAGATGGGTCTCGATCAGCGTCTCATCGACGCCACGCTCGCGCAACTCAGCCCGAATGCGGATCGGCCCACGGCCCCTCTCCATCCTGCTGCTGATATAGTTTTCGGTATAGCGATCGTCACTCTGCAGATCGGACTCCCGCAAACGCAGCAGTACCGTTTCGATGCCATGCTCCTCGAAGCCGCGGGAGTGCAATTTGCGTTGCAACTCCCGCATCGAGTGTTCTCGTTGCGTCAGCAAACGGATGGCTGCAGCCTCGATCTCTGTGGTGTCTTCCCCGTTCAGGCTTCAGCCTCAGCGATCTCTTCTTCGCTGTCCAGTTCAGGCAGTAGCTCCTCACGGATACGTGATTCGATCGTTTCGGAGATGTCGGGATTCTCTTTCAGAAAGTTGCGCACATTCTCCTTGCCCTGGCCGATGCGATCACCATTGTAGCTGTACCAGGCACCCGATTTATCGATGATGCCACGCTGCACACCCAGCTCGATGATCTCCCCTTCGTGGGAGATACCCTCACCATAGAGAATCTCGAACTGTACCTGCTTGAAGGGCGGTGCAACCTTGTTCTTCACCACCTTGACCCGGGTATCGTTTCCGACCACTTCATCTCCCTTCTTGATGGCACCGATGCGGCGGATATCGAGACGCACAGAGGAGTAGAATTTCAACGCATTACCACCGGTGGTGGTTTCGGGATTACCGAACATCACACCGATCTTCATCCGGATTTGATTGATGAATATCACCAGGCAGTTGGTACGTTTGATATTGGCCGTCAGTTTTCGCAGGGCCTGGGACATCAGTCGCGCCTGCAGGCCCACATGGGAGTCACCCATGTCACCTTCGATCTCTGCCTTGGGGGTCAGGGCCGCAACGGAATCAATGACCACCACATCCACCGCACCGGAACGCACCAGCATATCGGTGATCTCCAGGGCCTGCTCACCGGTATCGGGCTGTGACACGAGCAGCTCATCCACATTCACGCCCAGCTTCTCTGCGTACTGGGGATCGAGTGCGTGCTCGGCATCGATGAAGGCGGCAGTGCCTCCCATCTTCTGTGCTTCGGCCACCACCTGCAGGGTCAGGGTGGTCTTACCCGACGACTCCGGTCCGTAGATCTCCACCACTCGACCCTTGGGCAGCCCGCCGATACCCAGCGCAATGTCCAGGGTCAGGGAACCGGTAGAGATCGCTTCGATGTTGCGAACTGCGCTGGTATCACCCATCCGCATCACAGAACCCTTGCCGAACTGTTTCTCGATCTGCCCCAGAGCAGCACTCAGCGCCTTTGCACGGTTTTCATCCATTCGGTCAATCCTCATCTATTGAATTTAAGTTACGCGCCGCACATCCCTGTGCGACGATCCGCCATGATTGGAAGAAATTATCACACAGGCAAAGGCTCACGTCATGAGTCGATGTACAGGGTTTTTTACACCCCGACAACTCAAGAAAACTATTAAGAAAATGGATATTTTCAACAATATCTGCTTGTTACATTAATCACTTAATGACAGGTTTAGATTGGACCGAACATCGACGGACATCGATTAGCGCTCAATAGTCTCGACACGAGCAGGGTGGTCGTCGCAGAGCGGCTTTCGGCTGCCGAGCCAGAGAGTGAGACAGAAGGTGATACTCAACACAATCAGGGAGCCGGTCACAACACCTTCCCACCCTGCCCAGCGCCAAAAGGGTTCCAGATAGAATCCTCCCAACGTGGCACCGGCATAATAAAACATCAAGTAGAGTGAGGTGGCACTGGCCCGAGCGGATTGAGCATGGCCAGTGACCCAGCCGGCCGCCAGGGAGTGGGTAAAGAAAAAGCCGAAGGCATTGATAAAAAATCCGCAGATGATCAATACCAGATTAGGCGACAGGGTGAATAGGGTACCGAGCATAAATATCCCAATGCCTGCACCCATCGCGCCGGTTTGTGATCGGTTGACCACCAGACGGCCGGAAAACGAGGCACCCAAGGTGCCGGTGAGATAGGTCAGGAAAAACAGCCCCAACCAGTCAGAAGAGAGGTTATAGGGCTCATCCGCCAGAACAAAGGTGATGTAACTGTACTGGTTGACAAAGATGAAGAAATTCAGCCCCCCAATGAAGCATGCGGCAAGAATCATTGGATTGCGCAGGTGCTGGAGCAGGTCCTTTAGCATTCGTTGAAAGTGCAGCGGTCTGGGCACGAATTGTCGTGATAGGGGTAACATGCGATAGACCAGAATCAGGCAGACCAGATCGAAAGCGGCCAGGACCAGAAAACTGCTCCGCCACCCCCACTCGGCAGCGACCAGGCCACTGATCAATCGACCGCTAACGCCACCCAGGGAGTTGGCACCGATATAGAGACCGACCGCCAACAACAGGGCCTGTGAATCGAACTCCTCACCCATATAGGCGAGTGCCGCAGCCGGTAATCCGGCGATCAGGATCCCCTGTATGCAGCGCAATATCAACAGATCGGAGTAATCGGCGGCAAAGGCGGTTGCAAAGGTAACCAGGCAGAGCAACAGCAGCGTGGTGAGAATGACAACACGGCGACCGATGGCATCGGAGAGTGGTCCGAAGAAGAGCAGGCACACCCCCAGGGATAGGGTCGCCACAGAGAGACTCAGGGCTGCCTCCAGGGATTCGATCTGGAATGCCTCACGCAGCTCCGGCAGCAGTGGCTGAGTGATATAGAGATTGCTGAATACCATCACCGAGCCGATACACAGGGCCAAGGTGGCAGACCAGAATCTCGGTGTATTGGCTTGGATCATACCCACTTGAATCGGTTGCGAAGGAGTGTATTGAGCCTAACCCCGATCAAGCTATAATTAAAATATATTATATATATTGATTTCATTCGATTATTATATGGATATCAAACAACTCAGATATTTCAAGGCCATCTGCCAGCATGGCGGATTTACCGCCGCCGCCCGCAAACTGCATATCGCACAGCCCGCCATAAGCATCGCCATCCGCAAGCTTGAGTCAGAGCTGAATCTCACCCTGCTCCACCGTGGCGAGCGACAGATAACCCCAACCGTTGAGGGTGAGGTGTTGCTGGGCCACGCCAAGCGCATCATTGAAATGTCGGAGACCGCGGAGCTGGAGATGCGCGAACTTCGTGGATTGACCAAGGGAGAGGTGCGCATCGGCATACCAAGCATGCTGGGTTCCTACTATTTCCCTCCCATCCTGATGGGCTTCAAGCACCGTTACCCGGCCCTAAGCCTCTCAGTCTATGAGCAGGGCACGCGTCGTCTCCAGGATATGATCAGGGAGGGTGAACTCGACCTTGGGGTGGTGGTGACCGATCCTACCCCGGAGGATTTAGAGACCCGACTCTTGACCCGTGAAGAGATGGTGGCCTGCGTCCCCAGAGAACACTCCCTAGCGGCAAGGGAGAGTATCAGCATGGAGGAGTTCTTCAGCCACGAATTGGTGGTGTTTAAAACTGGTTATTTTCTGCGCGAGTTTATCGACCGCTACAGCCAAGACAGCAGGCTGTCACCGAAGATCGCATTTGAAACCAACCTGATCCCCCTCACTAAGGCAATCGTGCGACAGGGCTTTGGCATTACCACCTTTCTGCGCATGGTGATCGAGCAGGATGGGCAGAATGACCTGGTAGCCGTTCCATTTGAGGAACCGGTATTTCTCGATCTCTCACTGGCGTGGAAAAAAGGGGGATATCTTACACAGGCAAACCAGGCCTTTGTGGATTATGTGCTAAACCAGACCAGGGAGAGTCATTCCATCCCGCATAAACAACCACCGAAGTGAAAGTTCAGGTTGCAGCGGCCGCTCATCGAAGCCCTGACTAGTACCAGCCATGGTATGGAGTACAATATCCAGGGTAACAAAGATTGATTCATATGCAGCAGTGTCCTTAAAACTGAGATACGCGAAGCAACAGGCACACAGCTGCATCCTAGCAACCAGATTATCGAGAAGACCTTAGATTCATGTTTACAGGTATTGTCCAAGGGACAGCAGAGGTGGTGGAGATTCAGCAGAAGCAGGCGTTTCGCAGCCATCGAATACGCCTACCGGAAACAGCACTGGATGGCCTGGTAGCTGGCGCTTCGGTAGCACACAACGGCTGTTGCCTGACAGCGACCCACATCGATGGTGATCTGATCGATTTCGATTTGATGCAGGAGACCTTGCGCGTCACCAATCTGGGAGAACTTGAGGTCGGGGACCGGATAAATTTTGAACGTGCCGCCCGCTTTGGTGATGAGATCGGCGGCCATGCGATGTCAGGACATATCCTCTGCACCGCCCAGGTGGTGGACATCAGTAGCAGTGAAAACAACTACCGGATAAGGTTCAGGCTGCCTGCCAAATGGCGCCGCTACATCTTTACCAAAGGTTACATCGGTATCGACGGCATCAGTCTGACCATCGGTGAAGTGGAAGACGATGAGTTCGATGTCAACCTGATACCCGAAACCCTGCAACGCACCAACATCGGCACACGCAAGATCGGCGATCGAGTAAATATTGAAATCGATCCTCAGACCCAGGCTATTGTTGATACAGTTGGCAATTTGTTACCGGATCTTTTACAACGACTCAAAATAACCGACCTGTAGCAGCCTTAAAACAGTTCTTGCTACCGATGACTCAGCAACTGATAACCGGCGACCTATGGAAACAGGTTTGTTCTCGTACACAGTCTGCCTTAACCACAGGTGCGCTCCAGAGCATCACGACAGACTTACACATCCTGGAACAGGATGGACTCAAGTTTATGGTGCGGGTGGCACAGAACCTAAAACGCAAGGCACAAGATAAGAGCGTAGCTTTCAATCCCTTCCTGCCGCCGGATCCGGATTTGACCGTTGCGGATATCTCCTCCACCCATCTATCGGTACTGAACAAATTCAATGTGGTGGAGAACCATCTGCTGATTGTGACCCGGGAGTTTCAGCATCAGGAGCGTTTATTGACCCTGGATGACTTCGAAGCCCTTTGGCTCTGCCTGGGCGAGTACCCTTCACTGGGTTTCTATAATGGAGGTGCTGCAGCGGGTGCCAGTCAACAACATAAACACCTGCAACTGGTTCCCCTGCCCCTCTATCCAGGACTCAGTGCAACTCCCTTCGATGCGCTATATGCAACAGCGCCACGGGAGGACGGGATACATACCCTGGCGCAACTCCCATTCCTGCATTCCTGGAGTCCGTTACCGAGGGGACTGGTGGACGATCCATCAAGTGCGGCCAGGCAGATAGAGTCGCGTTATCTACAGATGCTCGACTCGCTGGGGATAGATGCCGTGACAGGCAACGATGGTGACTATCAATCGGCCCCATACAACCTGTTGCTTACAACAGAGTGGATGCTCCTAATACCCCGCACGCAAGAACACTGTGAAGAGATTTCCATCAATGCCCTGGGTTATGTTGGCTCACTGTTCGTGAAGGAGTTATCCGAACTGGACAAGATAATACGATTGGGACCAATGAATTTACTCAAGGCCGTATCAAAAAGTAGATGACTGATGAACATAGGATTGCAATTTATCAGGACTAGGTGTCGTCCTTCCGAGCCCTGGATGCTTCGATTATCTGTCGCTTAACTGCCGGGCTCATTCGCTTTATCTCATACTCTCGGCGCAGCGCATCGCCATGAGTTTGCACCCCCTCGGTGAAGACCAGTTCAACCGGTATGCGACCCCGGGTGTATTTAGCGCCGCTACCGCTGTTGTGTTGGGTCACCCGTTTCTCCACATCCTTGGTTATGCCCGTGTATAAGGTATGGTCTGCACATCGCACTATGTAGACATACCAGGATTGATGTTCCGCCTGCTTAGACATTGATTGAAATTTGACCATTTACCGGTGGTTACGCACCTATCCTATTAAAAAAGCCTACATTTCCTTAGGTGATACCGGGGTAAACCATAACCTTTTTCACCATTTTCTGGACTTTACACAGCATTGTTATAAGAATAACAATGCTCTAAGCCAAAAAAACGTCCTAAAGAGACTCAGGCCTTGAAGCGACTTGTTGTAGCATTATAACATCAGATATATGGCATTACTGCCCAAATAACAACAGGTTATAACCACTTTCACCCCCAGTTGGAGGACACAATGATTGGTAATACCAAAAAGTGGATAGGAATGGCCGGCGCGTTCAGCGTCCTAGCTGGTCAGTTTCTGGTCGCCCCCGCAATCTTCGCTGCAGAAGGCAATGCTGTTGAGGAAGGAAAGAAGATTGCCTTCGATAGAAAAAAAGGGAATTGTCTAGCTTGCCATAACATCATCAACGCGCCATCACCGGGAAATATAGCGCCGGCCCTGGTAGCGATGAAATCCCGTTTCCCCACAAAGGAAGATCTGCGTATGCAGATCTGGGATGCAACCATCAAAAACCCCGAATCGGCCATGCCGCCATTCGGTAAACACGGCATCCTCTCCGAAGCTGATTTTGAAAAAGTCGTCGAATATATCTGGACACTCTGAGTGTTGACACTACAGCCTGTCCAACAGCAACTCCTTTGAGGATTGAAAGAACATGAAACAACTATTTCGTCAATTAACCTTGATGGTAATTACCTGCGGCTTTATCACCACAGCACAGGCAACGACCCCGGAAGAAGATCTTAAGGCCTTTCAAAACTTCTTCAAAAAACGTTTCCCCAATGTCGAGACCACTGACTATATCAATGGTGCCTACTCCATTGATCCGGTAGGCCGTGAAAACTGGGAGGCCATCGAAGAGTTCCCACCTTACGAGCCTTTCATCGATGAAGGCCAGGCAATGTGGGAAAAACCATTCGCCAATGGAAAAACCTATAAGGACTGCTTTCCGGACGGCCCCGCGCTTGCCGGCAAGTACCCGCATTGGGATAAGGAAAAAGGCATGGTCATGACCCTGCCACTGGCCCTCAACAACTGCCTTGAGGCCAATGGCGAGAAGCCTATGAAATACAAGAAGGGGCCGATCAACAACCTCCTATCCTATCTCTCCTATCAATCACGCGGCCAGATCACCAATGTGGTGGTTCCCACTGATGATCCAGATGCGCTTGCAGCCTATGAGGCGGGTAAGAAATTTTACTATACCCGTCGCGGCCAGCTAAATTTCTCCTGTGCTCATTGCCACCTGCAGAACGCGGGTATGATTTTGCGCACTGAGATCCTCAGTCCGGCAATCGGTCACACCACACACTTCCCCGTATATCGCTCCAAATGGGGTACCGTGGGAACACTGCATCGCCGATTCACCGGTTGTAACAAGCAGGTTCGTGCAAAACCCTTCAAGGCTCATGGTGAAGAATATCGAAATCTCGAATACTTCCTTACTTACATGAGTAATGGCTTGCCTTTGAATGGTCCTGGCGCGAGAAAGTAACAGCCTCAGCCAGTTCATGACTACAAAGATTTACGCGATCGGAGTGAATAACGATGCATAGAAAATTAATAATCATTTCAAGCTTGCTGGTCTGGATCATAGGTTCCGGCCTTGCAACGACAACCATGGCTGATGCAGTCTCCGCCGAGAAGGTGGAAAAATTGATCGCCGCCGCGGATAAAGCCAGAAAACAAGCCGCCAGCGTTGGTGGGGAATGGCGCGATACCGGTAAAATGATCAAGAAAGCAAAGGGACTATTGGAGAAGGGTGACTTTATTGCGGCCGCCAAGCTAGCCAACAAGGCTGCTAAACAGGGTCACTTGGGATATGAACAGGCGATGTCTCAGAAAGATCTGAAAATGCCATCGTATCTACACTATTAATAATGGCTAACGCCTGGAGGAAGACATAATGAAGTTTGTCAAAGCACTCATGCTTACCGCACTTGTCAGTGGCGTAGCACTCCCACCCCAGTTGATTGCAGAGGGGAATCAGATTACGCCTGGTCTACAGTCCGTTGAAGTGACCCATAGCGGTGAAAAGGTTCTCATCTCTCGCTCAGACGACAAGCAGGCGAAGATCCCGGGTTCATTCTCCAAAGTTGCCCGACACTGCCCACCCTTCTGCATTCAGCCTGCAACCGTTGCCCCTGGTGTAGAGACTGTGGGTGAGCTGGAGGTCCTCGGTTACCTGAAGCGGGTCGGCGATGGCGATCGCAAGGTTCTGGTCATCGATTCACGTACCCCCGACTGGATCATCCGCGGCACCATACCTGGTTCTGTGAACATCCCTTGGAACAAGATCAATGTGGATCTCCAAGGTACCTTCGAAGTCGCAGCTGAAGCGGAAGGTGTACACGACATATTGGTCGATCAACTTGGTGTCCAGGAAATTGACGGCAATCTGGATTTTCGTAATGCCAAGACTCTGGTGATGTTCTGTAATGGTAGCTGGTGCCCCCAGTCATCCACCAACATCAGGACCCTGATCAACCTGGGATACCCGGCCTATAAACTCAAATGGTATCGTGGCGGCATGCAGGACTGGGTCAGCCTGGGGCTCACCACCGTCAATCACTAAAAAGACATTTCCAATCAGTTCAAAGAGGCTGCCGCAAGGCGGCCTTTTTTTATTCATGCCGCGAATGAACGCGAATCACCGCCAAGTTACGCAAATAGTATGAGGATGTTAATGAGGGTTGCTGCTCAATAATCTACGATATTGTTATAAACCATTTGCGTACTTTTGCGGTGATTAGCGTTCATTAGTGGTTAATAACAGTGGCGAGTTGTTCCTGGCATGGGGTTATCAATCAACCCGACAGGCAGACTGAAGTGTAAAAAAAAGGGTTACCTGTGGCAGGTAACCCTATTTTTTGGTCCGGGCGGGGTGATTCGAACACCCGACCCCTACAACCCCATTGTAGTGCGCTACCAGACTGCGCTACGCCCGGAAAGAGCGGC
>JBEVVS010000195.1:0-14012 GCA_040507005.1 Candidatus Thiodiazotropha sp. | reverse complement strand
TCTTGTCCCAATTTCAGTGCGGATATTTGTCCATTCAAGGCGCAAATAGAAACATGTCAGGATTAAAATTTAGTAACACTTCTGTGAATTAAATTTGATAATCAGAGTGCCATTTTAAAGATAAAAAAAGTTATCAGTAGCGAAATACCAATGTCATCACACAGGAATAAGATCCATCGCGCAATCCGTCAGGTTTGCTCGTAACAATATATATCCTAGGGAGGATACCTGTGATGAGAAAAGCGCTTAGTACGGCGATTGCAGCAACGCTGGGATTAACCATCCTGCCGACTGTGATCCATGCAAAGAATATCGACTACAAAACAACAATCGAAACTATCGGTACTTCAGCAGATGCCGAAATTGTCAAAGGCACAGTCTTTTTGGACCGAAACAAGAACGGTGCGATGGAACGTTCCGAAAGGGGTATTAAAAACGTCCTGGTCTCCAATGGACGGGACGTGGTTAAAACCAACAAGCACGGTTATTACGAATTACCGGCATTCGCCGGCATGACTGTATTCATCACCAAACCGGCGGGGTATGACATTCCAGTGGATGAGGACAATGTTCCTCAGTTCTACTACCACCACTTGCCGGAAGGTTCACCTGAACTCCGCTTTGGCGGTCTGCAGCCCACCGGTCCGCTACCGGAAGCAATCAACTTTCCGATCATCAAAAGCGAACTCAGCAAGCATGATCATAACGAAAGAGATGATGATGAAGATGATGACAAGAAGAAAGGTAAGCGCAAAGGCGACAAAAGCTTCAAAATGATCATCATTGGCGATACCCAACCCTATAGCAACAACGAAGTGGGTTATGTGCGTGATACCCTGGCGAAGGAATTCGCCGCCATGGATATGGATGACGTGGAAGGCATCATTGTCGAAGGTGACGTGTTGGGCGACGACCTTGGTCTATATCCCCGTTTCAAGCAGATACTCGGTGTTGCCGACACACCTCAGTACTATGTACCCGGTAACCACGACCTTGACTTCGACGCTCCAACCGACGCAAACTCCTTCGATACCTTCAAACGCGAATGGGGTCCTGCCTACTACTCTTTCGATATCGGCGATGTCCACTTCTTTACCCTGGATAATGTTCAGTATCCCTGTATCAACCACGATGGCGAACATGCATTCTGCGACGCCAGCGATACCTATAACGGTTATGTTACTGAGCAACAGATGGAGTGGCTTGCAAACGACCTCGCCCAGGTACCGATGGACAAGCTGGTTGTGATGAATATGCACATCCCCATCATCTCCTTTGTCGACAGCGGTTCCAACAAGCACCAGACCGACAATGCAGGTGACATCTACCGCCTGTTGGAGGGGCGTCCCGCACTGGCCCTGAGTGGTCACACACACACCCTGGAGCATTTCGAGCCTGGTGAGGGCGCCCGTCCCGGTATCGCCGGACTGGATATCCCTGCAACCCCCTTCCCCCAGATCATCACCGGTGCCGGTTGCGGATCCTGGTGGAGCGGTGATTTTGATGACGACGGTGTCCCCATGTCCTACCAGCGCCTGGGCGCCAAGCGTGGTTTCATGGTCTTCGAATTCGACGGCAATACCTTCAAGGACAGCTTCAAGGCCACCGGCGAACCAGCGGAGAAACAGATCGCTGTGAGCATGTTGACCCCCACCTTCGTCGATTGGTATGGTCAACTGCTCGACTGGTTGCGCGCCGGCGCCGATGGCATACCCCCGGTCAACGTCAACGATCTTGAAGACAACATGATCATCCCCATGGACGAGTTGTACGGCACCACACTTACCGCCAACGTCTGGAACGGTTCCAGCGCCACCAAGGTATGGGTAGAGATCGATGATGGTGACAAGATAGAGATGACGCGTAGCGAAAATACTCTGGATCCCTTCGCTTTGGAGAAGCAGATGTATGTCTATCGCTATGCGGCGGAAAGCACCTCCGGCAATCCCCGCACCCAGGGTTTCGAGCTCTGGACACGTGCATCTCAAGGTCCTAGCAGCCCGCGTCCCTCTGACGAATGGATGCACACCGACAACTCCAACCATCTCTGGGAGGTTGCCCTGCCAGACGATCTGGAGAACGGCGTACATACTGCGAAGGTCACAGCCAAGGACAAGCATGGTCGCAAGTATCACGAAACCGTTGTTTTCGAGATTCGTGACCAGCGTCCGGAGCCTTTCTTCCGCGATCACGTGTTTGAATAAGCCGATACCCGTTCATTACAGATGATCGGTTGGAGGGAAGGCAGAGATGCCTTCCCTCCTTATTTTTGTCACATTGCTAAGGTCTTTGGAACCGTTTGCGCGTCTTCTCGACCTCTGCCTGGGTGATCCAGGCCGAGTCCATGGATCGCCACATGAAGTCCTTTGCGATGGCCATGTTCATGATGTACATCGCTTTGGGTAATCTCTTCATCAGCATGGTTAATTTCGTCATATTTCTGATCAATCCCTGCTTACAACCCATGCAAGTATTGACAGCCGATGTTATAGATGAGCAGAGTTATTGGCCAGATACAACGACCTCGTCATCTGGTTGGTTACACAGTCTCATGCTGACTAAAACTAGTTAGCTTGGATTGCAAATCACTTTGTTGGTAATCCATATTTCTTGAAAGTTCTATCCAACCCATAGATGACCGCATTGCGTATCATTACCTTATTCAACTCATTGACATGGGTACCATCCTCCGGTACCTGATAGGCGACTCTTTCCAGGTTACGAGCATATTTATTGGATGATGCATCCTGCACCTGAACTTCGATGTCAATATTATACTTTCTGAAATAACGATAACTTTGGTTCTTATTGGTAAGTGATTTCTTCAAGGATGCTACAAACATATCCTTGAAGCTCTGTTTCTTGTCCTTTTGATTAGTTTGTTTTTTTTCCGGTTTGTAATCCGGATTCTTGACGCGTTTGCTTGTGAGATCAAGGATCTTACCGGATATCACATAGTCGACTCCTTCGGGAGCTGTGGGAGTTTCACCTTTTGAAATTTGTTGTCTCGTGCGTGGCTGAGACTCTTGCAGTCTGAATGGGGTTTTCTGCTCCAGATACTCAAACGCGGCGGAGGTGGCGTATACATTCTCTGCCCTGTTGTATATAAAGGGCACCAACATCGCTATCTGGGTGTTTTGTAGCAGGACATCTTTACCAAACAAACCATGAAGCTGGCTTTGGCTGACTGCTATGACCTCACCTGTCGCGGTGTCGACTGATATTACCATGCCCACCAAATGGCTTGCCGCATATACGGAACTACCACTATCCCCTTCCTGCAGCTTGCTTCTCTCGTTATAGGGTTCCAATTCTATGGTCTCTGCACTCAAGCCCGAGACAAATAACCTGTTTTGCTCAACACGGCCGTTGTCATTTACCTTCTTGGAGATAAGGAACGGAGCATTTTCTATCTTTTTTCCCAACCCAGTACCTGTATCCCAATCCTCTGGACAATCGAAATTTGAACTATCTTGCAACTTGAGCAGAGCTGCATCAAAATCCATTACTTGTTTCAAGACCCTCGCCTTTGCCCGCTTTCCTTTGAGATTGGTCACAGTGATGGCATTCTTACCGGCGCCCTCGATGACATGTGATGGGGTTATGATGAAACACTCCTCTCCTTTGCCAACACTGATTCCCGCACCATATTCAATACCCCCGGCACCATCGACCTGCACGTGTACAGGTTGAGCCTGTATGTGTGCGGTATTCAGAAACAAACTAAATCCGATCATCATCACGATGGTTAAGTTGCCACACCATCTTAAGGTGGCATTTGCACTATTTAGTTGACTCATTTTCCTATGAGCTCCTTTTGGCTCGCCTAAAACTTAAAAGCTTTTGATATAACTTCTTATTCCAGACTCTGGTCTTGCCGGTTGCGGTACAAAATACATCGTAGAGAAGAATCATTGAAATAAAGATTACCCATGTTGATTGCCATACCGGCAGCTTTGACACGACCAGCCAGAATGGTGCAGTAATTGTATAACCCTCTGGCGCTCCGAATCGACGCACGTCCAGTTCAGCAAAGGGGGTATTGAAACTGGCATTCAATATCGGCGCAGAGTCCTGGCGCTCTTTTTCAGCCGGTTCAATAGCGATATGGCCCCAGACAGAGGCATCATCAAGCTGTCCATCATCTGTTGGCTTCGCGCGCATGAAGACCACGTCTCCCGCACTGAATTCACCTTCCAACAGCTGAAAACGATCACGATCAATGCCCACATTGGCAAAAATTGAATAAGCGCCGTCTCGCAGCATCGGTTGCCAGGTGGAATTCTCTTCACCCAAGTCACCGGTGCTTTCGTAGAGCATGCTTCCGATAATGACACTCTCGATAATCAATGGAATCCGGGTCTCTGGCGAGTCTTGCCTGGATTCATAGAAGAGCAACTCATCAGTCTCCATCAGGAGCTCCCCGTCTTTCCCGAGAATTTTCACATTCATCTCCCTCCCATCCACTGGTGACAGGGATATCATAAATTTACTTCCAGGCATTGATGTCAGTTTGAGCTCTGGTCCTCCTGAAACCTGGAATGTTGAAATGCTCCTGATATCACAAACCATGTGATCATTGATATCGTCACAGTTGTTATTTAATGCTGTTAACAGTGCCACTCTTCCCGCTGGCAAACTCCAGGAGTAGGTACGATTACCTTTTAATGCAATCTGTAGCGATTCCGTATTTGCGTTTACAGATAAGGTCTGAGTCGTGATGATGGATTTTGGAATCAGGCTAATGAGTAGTGCTATTATGAAAAAGACAAGTATGATGGAAATAGCAGTGACCACATCCAACCATCGATTGTCTGATTTTGCTTCAGAAGTCGATTCAGGTTTTGATGGCGTATTCATCTACCTAAACACAAAACGTTATTGAGTGCCTTAGAGTGACAATTCCACAGAAATGGGATCTAGAGTACGAACACCAAACTTCCTGTGAATATTCAATTTCGACTGTTTGGATATAGCCGCAAGTGGCACATCGCAGATACTGTTGAATTTAAAACCTGATGATCGGGATGGTTTTTTACAATAAGTGATACGTTTTTTTCCGTTTTCCTTATAAATAAAATAGGCACGGGCGCGTTCCGAGTTGATATATAAACGAACGACTTTTGAACGTTCGTCACTACCCCATCGCAACGGATAAAGTCTCTGTTGATTTATATCCATCAAAAGACCCGCCAGCTCGCTGGTCGAATATTTGCGAACAAAATCCCTGTGTTGAGTAGGAAACTCAAGCTGAACCCACCCGACAGTTGGTGATTCAAGCTTGTAGTGAATCTCGCTGGAGTATCGGCCGTCGATACTGTTGATCCTAAGTACCAGATTGCCTGTCGTCGATTTGTTGATCAAGGCGTAGAGCCTGTCTTCTCGCACCTGATCCTTTTCCGAAAAGTAGATTGCGCCCAGGGTTGAATTGCCGCTTATCTGCTCTTTGCTGTCGATGAATTCCTCTATGAACGAATGTTTGAGCAAGTGGGCGTCAGAAGCATGGCTATAATCGAACACACATGCCAATAAGCAGATATAAACAATGGCAAAGCGACGCCCCATTCCGTTTCCCTCAATCTAGGTTCGATTGCTTCCTAGTCTGTCGTAGCTAGTATTATTTCGTTCTTTTGACATATCCTAGGCTTTCTTTATCAGAAAGTATAGGATGCGGATTGGGAATATGATTCCTATCAACGAGGGCTAGGTTGCCAATCCCCGCTTTGGTCTTTATATGTTATCTTTCTAGGGTCTTTGGAAGCGTTGACGCGCCTTTTCGACCTTTCCCCGGATGATGCAGTTGTCTAGATGATCGTTGATCAGCCCCATGGCCTGCATGAATGCATAGACGGTGGTAGGTCCAACGAATTTCCAACCCAACTTTTTTAGATCTTTTGATAAGGCAATGGATTCTGCCGATGTTGATACACTTTGAGGCTTTGCCCTTTGTTTCCCATCGGGTTCATAGCGCCAGATGAAGCTGGCCAGCGATCCTTCCTGTTTCACAAGCTCCCGGGCGCGCTGCGCATTGTTGATCACCGCTTCGATCTTACCCCGATGACGGACGATGCCTTCATCCTTAAGCAGGCGATTGATGTCCCGCTGCTTGAAGCGGGCAACCCTGTCAAAATCGAAATCATGGAATGCAGCGCGAAAGTTCTCACGCTTGGCAAGGATGGTGCGCCAGCTCAAACCCGCTTGAAAACCCTCCAGGCAGAGCTTCTCGAACAGCCGCCGATCATCGCTGACAGGAAAGCCCCACTCCTTGTCGTGATAGTGAAGAAACTCAGGTGCCGCTTTGCACCAGCGGCAACGTGGTTGGCCGTCGGGCCCTGTTATTGTCGTTGTCATGGCACTGCACCCTGTGGATTATGAATCGAGGAGAAAGGTGAGCCTTTCGTCGCTTTTCCCTGGTGTGATCTCCAGGACTTCCGCACTGACGACCTTTTGTGCGACGAATGGATCGTCGTTAATGCGGCTTTGAAGATCTGAAAGTGAAGCGTTGTGCGCCAAGACCGCACCACCGGAACTCGGTTGAATAGAGCCGGAGAGCAAAAACACCCCGTCATCGAAACCTCGTTTGAGCCAGGCATTGTGCCCATCCATATAGGCCCCGGCCTGGGATTTGTTAGCTGAAAATTTAAGTATGATCACAAACATCTCACTACCTTTTCTTCTGATTGGATTTCTTACCGCTTATGTTGCGCCGACTCATAACATCGAGCCAGTCACACATCTTCGACACTTCCTGGCTCACGTACTCGAGGTCGTTGAAGGCGTTTCCCAATGTGGCGACACCCTGACTCCATGACAGGACATGCATGGCGAGACCATCGGCTTCATCCCCGTAGCCAAGTTGACTGAACTGCTGCCTCAGCCATATCCGAAACAGGGTGAAAACCTTACTGGCTTGCTCTTTCGATGTGTGGTTCAGCTTTGCCAGTTCCGTACACAGGGTGCCTACAGGACAACCGTACTCTTTGATCATTGTCCAGTTCGTGAGGAGGATTCTGATATAGCTCTCGATACGCTCCTTTGGGGAAGCACCCTCTTCCTCCCAATCGACCAGCATCTGCTGTGTCATCTCCAGGCGGGTTTTTATAACAGCATCGAGAATCTCATCCTTGCTCTTGAAGTGGTGGTAGAAATTACCACGGGAGATATTCACCACCTTGGCGATATCCGCAAAGGATGTATGTTCGAAACCCTGCCGGTAGAACAGATCATCGGCTATCTCAACAATCTTTTGCCGTGTCCCTCGCTGAGCCATATCACTACCTCTGATTCAGTGCCAATTGGATTGGTGTTAACAGGCCCTATGACTTTGTCAAAGAATCGAGTCACCATGCATGGCTTATCGAAGCACAGAGCCTTGATTAGGACACCTGACCTAGACGGAAAATAGGACGTTTGTCCTATTTTGTCAAGAGATGAATATCCATCGGTTGATTTGTGACACTGCCTATATAAAACGAGTCACCTGAGAAAAGCTTCACCGCCGGTAGAAACCGCTGTTTGTGATCATAGGTTAGCTGGTGTAGGCTCACCGGATCAGCAGAGCCGCTGACGGTCCTATTAGACTGCAAGACTGCCATCAAAGGATATGGGTTATTGCATCCCATCCGCGGAAGCCGCACTCCTCACTGACGCATTTCAGGATGCTGTCGATTCCCGCTCAGACACAGCATTACGGAACCACTACTAGATAGTTGTTACATTTATAAACAGATCTTTCTTCTGAAGAGGTTTTGCCATGCCACTAGTCAACATCTCCATCCTCAAGGGTAAATCCCCTGACTATATCAAGGCCGTCAGTGACGGTATCAACTCCGCGGTCATTGAAACCATGGGCTTTCCCGACGATGACCGCTATCAGATCGTCCATGAGGTGGAACCCCATTGCCTGCAATTTCAGGAGCGTGATGGCGATAGAGTGATGATGTCTCTGATCATGCGCGCGGGACGTTCCAACAAGGCAAAACAGGCCTTTTATAAAAAATGCGTTGAGAACCTGGCGAAAAATCCCGGTATCGATCCGGCGAATGTGCTGATCACGATTGCTGAGAATCACGATGTTGACTGGTCCTTTCGTGATGGTATTGCTCAATTTGTCGTATGAATGGCCCGGGGAAAGGGGGCCTGCTATGCAGACCCCCTTTTTGAATATGGCGCGCCCGGAAGGATGATTCGCGCTTCGCGCTCATGCTGCGGACCTCCGGTCCTGGTCGAACCGGCTTTTTTTAAAGTCGGAGGTTCGAGGCCTACTAGACAACATATTAAAAAAGGGGGCCTGCTATGCAGACCCCCTTTTTGAATATGGCGCGCCCGGAAGGATTCGAACCTCCGACCCCCTAGTTCGTAGCCAGGTACTCTATCCAGCTGAGCTACGGGCGCTTTTTGTGGAACGCGAATTCTGAAGATTTATAGCTCTCTTGTCAATGGCATATGAGGGAAACAGGGCTTTAAATGCGGTAAATCAAACTGCTGCTGAGTAGAGAGGGTCAGGGTGGGTTTTCAGACAGCTTGTTGCGCAGGATTTGGATAATCGGTTCCGCCAGATCCTGCATCTCCGGGGGAATCACCTCGAATAGGTACTCCACCTCATCCAGTACTTTCTCAATCTCTCCGGGATCTGTCAGAGAGTCCAGACGGAGAGAAAGTTGCTGAAGATAGCCGAATGGATCAACGCCGTTCATGGTCTGTCAGTTAACCCGGCGAATGGTGGACTGATAACGTTGCAGGGCCTGGGCGCGACTGGCAACCAGGTCGACAATAGGCGGGCGGTGCATGCCGTCACCCAGCCAGCGGCGGATATACTCACCCTCCGGATCGAACTTCTTTGCCTGTAGATGGGGATTGAAAATGCGGTAGTAAGGCGCCGCATCCGTGCCGCAGCCCGCCACCCATTGCCAGCCCAGGGTGTTGTTGGCCAGGTCGGCGTCCACCAGGGTATCCCAGAACCAGTGCGCGCCATGGCGCCAATGTATTCCCAGATTCTTGGTGAGGAAAGAGGCCACCACCATGCGCACCCGATTGTGCATCCAGCCGCTCTCCCAAAGCTCACCCATGCCCGCATCCACCAGGGGAATGCCCGTCTCCCCCCGCTGCCACGCCTGGAGCTGGCGATCGTCGATATCCTGCTCCCAAGCGTCCGGACGCTCGTAACGTTCATTCAGGGAGATGGTCGGTGTATGGGGAAAGGCGAAGAGCACATGGCGGGAAAACTCGCGCCACCCGATCTGGGCGATGAAACGCATGATAGCCGCCCGTACGCCCTCGTCGATTTCATGGGCCAGTCGTCCCTGGCAGACGGCATACAGACGCGCCACACTCAGCTCCCCAAAATGGAGGGCCGCCGAGAGCCGGCTGGTTCCCAGCTGAGCGGGCAGATCGCGACCGACCTCGTAACCATCCACCCGCTCCTGCAAAAAGAGCGCTAACATCCTCAGGGCTGATTGCTCCCCCGGGGACCAGTAGGCGTGGAGCTTCTCATGCCAAGGATGCCTGTCCAGCAAGCCCAGCGCCGCCACCTCCTGCGAGTTTGCAGACAAGGGATGGATGGAGGAGTCCGGCCTGGGGTAGAGGCGCTCCTCTACACCGTCTTGCTCAAGGAGCCCCCGGGCGTGGCGCCAAAAAGGAGTGAATACCTTGAATGGCGTGCCGTCCCGTTTCGAGACCCGTGCAACTGGCAACAGGCTGTCGTCATGAAATCGCTCAATTTCTATCCCGCCCCTATCGCTGAGGGCCGATATATCCCGTTCCAGCTGGGCCTCACCCGGTTCCATGACCTGGTTGAAAAAAAGCTTACGAATCGGTCGCTCATGGAGCAATCGTCTCATCTGCTCCCTTGGATCACCTTTCAGACAGATCAGCGGCACACCGATATCCGCCAGCTCCTGCTGCAAGGCAAGCAGGCTATGGTGCAGGTACCAGCGGCTGGCGCCACCCATGGACCAACCATCCTTCGGCCGTGGATCGTGAATATAGAGTGCGACTACAACCAGACCGCTGTTGAGCGCCCCATGCAGCGCCGGGTTGTCCTGCAGCCTCAGGTCGCGGCGAAACCAAACCACAGAGAGGGGAGACTCAGCTGCCATTGGAGACCCTTTTCCAGCCGCGGCTGCCGCTATGCACCTCCACCCGCGAGGTCAAGACCTGCAGGGCCGGTAAAATTTGCCCGCCCAAGAGGATCCCGCCCGCCGCCTCGAAGGCCCTGAGCGGCATGTCGCTAGAGTGTCCCCCTAACATCACGGGCACCGCTGACTGCTGGGTCAGGGCCGCCAGCCTGCTATCCTGATCCTCGGTCAGTTTGGCCCTGGCCGACAATACCACGGCCCGCGCACCAGAGCTTTCGACAATCAGTGGAATCTGCTCCAGTGGCAGATTCTGACCGAAATAGAGGACCCTGTATCCGCGAGACTGAGCAGACAGGGCGAACAGCAACAAGCCGATATCGTGATTGTCTCCGGGGATACAGGCACAAACAATGCGCGCCCCTACTGCCTGACTGTAGCCGTGGTGGAATCGGGCCCCCAGTCGATTGCGCAGCCAACTGCTGTAGAAGTGTTCCTCGGCAATCCCGGCCGGACTGGATTGCCAGTTCTCTCCCAGGGCCACCAGTGCCGGCTCGATCAGCCGCTCCATCACCATATCCAGGGGATAGAGGGAAGAGGCCTGGTTGAAAACGGCCTCAATGCGCTCATGGCTGAAATCGCTGATGGCGCGCAAGGTATCCTGCAAATAGTCCCGCCATACGCCGCTCAGGTCCACTCCCGGTTGCCAGCTCTCCATGCGCTGTTCCGGCTGGTGTATCAGCCTGGCAATTGTTGGTAACGAGTGGCCTTCGTGGAGCAATTCAACCACCCGTTCCACGATCTCTGCATCCTTTTCGCTATAGACCCGGTGTCCCTTGGGCGTACGCTGGGGTGTCAGCAGATTGTAACGACGCTCCCACGCCCTCAAGGTCGACGCCCCCACGCCTGTGCGCTCCGCCAACACCCTGATGGGGAAACCATCCTTGAATGCCGCTCCTCTTTGCCTATCTGTCGCTTGCTTGGTCACGAGTCTTTGATCTCAATTTTCACTTAATTTGGAGGGTCTTCATGATAGAAATTGTACAATATTTTTTGACTTGTACAAGTTTTTTGTCTAAGTTTTCGGGAAACCACCAAGCCACAACCAGCGAGCAAAATGGAATCCTTGAAAAAGACCCGTAACCCCGCAGTAGTTCCATCGGTCAAGCATCAACAGTTGACAGATCACGGCCTGGCCGCCGTGACCCTCACAGCCAACTGGTCGGATGGCCAGGCCAAGCATGAAAATCAGCTGCATGTGGAGAGATTCAGTGTGTTTCGCGAAGCCGACATACTGCCTGAGACCCTCGCCGGGGCGATCGTCGGCATGCAGGAGGGGGCGAGTGTCTCCACCGCAAAACCGCTGCTATACGGCATACAACCCTGGTCCGAGTCACTTCTCAGGAGAGCAACGCCAAGGGATTTCGACACCCACCATCGGCGCGGCCTGACGGTTGAGCCCGGCTTGGGAAGGTTCTACCCACAAGGATTCTTTCATCCCATCCCCGGCATCTTTGAAGATGCTGTGACACCGGCTCGAATCATTGAGTTGACCCCGGATTGCATGGTTGTCGATCTCAACCACCCCATGGCAAGATTTCCGCAGCAGCTGCAGCTCCGGGTCGATGAGATACTGCCCGAATACGATCGCCGGGGTGGTCGCTGTTCAGACCCCCTGTCGGAGCTGATCCGATTCCCCGGCCTGGCGGCTCCCCTGGCTAATGGCAACGGGAGGGTTTTTTCTGCAGACGCCAATGGGAGAGGCCGCATGGACGAGGCCGATGACGCCGACTTCTATACCAGTCCCCGGATGGTACAACATCTGGACAGGCAGGCCTTGAAACTGGTCAATGGCCTCTACCGGAGACTGCTGCCTGACAATGCCCTGGTGCTTGATCTGATGGCCAGTCATGACTCACATCTGCAGGGAGTCAACCCCGCCAGGCTACAGCTGCTGGGCATGAACCCGGAAGAGTTGGCAGCCAATGGCGCCGGCAGCGAGGCCACTGTCCACGATCTCAACCGGGAGCCCGCCCTTCCCTACTCCACGGAGAGTCTGGATGCCGTAGTCTGCACCGCTTCCATCGAATATCTGATCAACCCGGAGCAGGTTTTGCAGGATCTAAAGCGTACCCTGCGGCCTGGCGGTCTCTTCGTTACCTGCTTCAGCAATCGCTGGTTCCCCACCAAGGCGATTCGAATCTGGAGCGAGCTGCACGAATTCGAGCGGGTCGGGATGCTAACCCAATGGCTGCAACAAGCAGGTTTCGGCAATCTAGGCACCTACTCCGCCAAGGGTTGGCCAAGACCTTCGGACGACCCCCATGCCGGGAAAACACCTCTCTCGGACCCTGTGTATGGGGTTTGGGGCTACAAACCTTGAGTTGAGATCATGACCAGACACAAACCCATTCCCACCTCACGTTTCAGTCGACTGACCCAAATAGGCCAGCTTGCCGGCGGCATAGCCGGTGGTGTGGTTTCCGAGGGAGCCCGCCAGCTGGTCAGGGGAGAACGTCCGGGCATGAGAGATTTGCTGTTGACTCCTGGCAACGTCAATCGAATCGCCCACAGGCTGTCGGAGATGCGTGGAGCCGCCATGAAGGTGGGACAACTGATATCCATGGACAACGGACACCTGATATCCCCTGAGCTATCTGCACTGCTGGCACGATTGCGGGAGGATGCCCACGCCATGCCCATGCTGCAATTGGCCGATGTTCTCGAGGGCAACTGGGGCAGCGGCTGGGAAAGCCAGTTCTCACGCTTCTTTTTCACACCCATGGCCGCGGCCTCAATCGGCCAGGTACACAAAGCAACCCTCAAGAACGGCCGGCAGCTGGCGATCAAGGTCCAATATCCAGGCATAGTCCGCAGTATCGACAGCGATGTGGACAATGTGGGCACGCTGATGAACCTGTTAAAACTGTTGCCGGATGAGCTTGATCTGGGAGTTCTGCTGTCTGAGGCGAAGAAACAACTCCATCTGGAAGCAGACTATCTTCACGAAGCCCAGGCAATGGAGAAGTTCCAACAGCAGCTGAAAGAGGATCAACGCATCGTGATCCCGTCAGTGGTCGAGGAGCTGACAACCGCCGAGGTGTTGAGCATGGACTATCTGGATGGGGATCCCATCGAATCGGTGCAAGGGATGTCCCAGGCACTACGAGATCGAACCGCAAGCCTGTTACTGGAAATTGCTTTGCGGGAGGTATTCGAATGGGGATTGGTGCAGACAGATCCCAATTTTTCCAACTACCTCTTTCACACCAGGTCGGAACGTCTTCAGTTACTCGACTACGGCGCCACCCGTGCCTATGCACCCCATCGACGTAAGGTCCTGCTACAACTGTTGAGTGCCTGTTTGGATGGGGATGTCGCTGACATTGCCCAGGCTGCGGAAAAGGTCGGATACCTGGGGGAAGGCGACCCGGAAGGCTACCACAATTTCGTGGTCCAACTACTACGTGCTGCCACTGAACCCGCCCGCAGTCACAAGGCTTACGATTTTGCTCAAAGTGATCTGCCAAAGCGGATGGCTGAAATCGTTGTGGAAATGCGCCTGAAGAATCGCTACAACCGCCTGCCACCCATGGATATACTTTTTCTCCACCGAAAACTGGGGGGGCTCTACCTGCTGTTTTCCAGGCTCGAGGCAAAGCTCGATGTACGGGGGATGATCAGGGCCCAGGGACTCCTTGGCTTGGGTGCCAGCTGATGGGAGGGATTGATTCGCCTTCGGCTCACCCCTTCGGGGCGCTTTCGCTACGCTACAGCGTCCTGCGGCGCTGCGCGCCTGGTCGAACGAAGGGTTCGAATCAAGGCCTCGCTATCCGCCAAATAAATAGGGGCCCAGGGACTCCTTGGCTTGGGTGCCAGCTGATGGGAGGGATTGATTCGCCTTCGGCTCACCCCTTCGGGGCGCTTTCGCTACGCTAC
>JBEVVS010000002.1:0-14026 GCA_040507005.1 Candidatus Thiodiazotropha sp. | reverse complement strand
AGCAGGTCGATAACCGCATCCGGCAGGCAGTCCGGACGGGTGCCGATGGAGAGACCGATGACATCCACATCCGCCAGTGCCTCGTCATATAAGGCGGACAGATGCTCGATTTCATCATAGGTATTGGTATAGGCCTGGAAATAGGCAAGATACTTACGCGCACCCGTGCGCTTGCGGATCACCCGGCGACCGGATGCCAATTGTTCCCTGATGGGCCTGGGCTGGCGCCCGTTTGGGCTGAATGAGACGTTATTGCAGAAAGTGCAGCCACCCAGTCCCTTGCTGCCATCTCGGTTGGGGCAGGTGAATGCAGCATCGAGTGCGATTTTATGCACCCGCTCACCATAATGTTTCAGCAGGTACTGTCCGAATGTTGCTGCTTGTTGCGACAGGGTTGTCATCGCGATCCGCTAACCGACCTCGTTTAGGATACGACGACGGAATTTTACCTTCATTGATTTGGCAATTGCTTCACATTCGGCAATATCGACGCCCTCCAGGCCATCGATTGCTGTAGCTGTCACATCGGCAACGTACTCCGGGGCTCGACGCAGAAACTCCAGCATCGCCTCGTAGGAACCGGGCAGATTTGGTCTGCAGTGAATGTCGTAGACCTCTTTGTTCTGGGCATTCAATGAGATGGATAATGCATCTACACACTCCCCGAGCTCGGGTAGGGTGTCATGTTTGTGGATCAAGTTGCATAAACCATCGGTGTTCAGGCGTACCCGGCCACCGTGCTGTTTGATGTATCTGGCTACCTCGAGGAGCAGGTTCAATCTCAAGGTTGGTTCACCATAGCCGCAAAATACCACTTCGTCATAGCGCGCCGGGTCATCGATCGAGGCAATAATCTCCTCAGCGGTGGGGCGATGATCGAAGGTTAGGTCATAACCCTTTACCCTCATGTCACCATAGGTCTTTGGACAGAACGCACACTCCAAGGTGCAGCGATCGGTGATACTGAGATAGAGGTTGTTGCCAATTTGATAGCTTATCTGCTGTTGCACTTTCGACCCTGAGCATAAAAAAGGAAGTGACATCCTAGCGTTAGAATTGGTTGAAACAATGACTTTGGTCAAAGCAATCGGGTTGGGAAATCAATTGTCACCTTGTGTGACATTTGTGCAGGGCGATCCAGGCAACTGAACCTGTCAGGCAGTGATCGATTGCACTGTTTTCTGGCAGATGGCCTTGAAATTATCGTATTGCTGGCGTGTCACACCCGGGCCACTGATGCCGTTGTCCGCATAGAATAGCCCCACCGGTTTGCCCCGGATAAAGACCGACATGGAGACGAATCCGCTGTCGTTGATCTGTTCCAGGGCGGATTGGGGAATCATCGGCAGGTACTTCTCAGCATTCCCCTTGTGTAGTGATATTGCTTGTGGTTTGTGCATCAAGCTTTTGAATAAATTAGGTTTATTCATATCCAGCACAAAACTTTTCAGGGAGAGCTGCTGTTCCGACTCCACCACGAATCTGGCCCTGAGGGCGCTTTTGTCCGGACTGAGCATGGCAAACATCGCCCGGCTTAATCCAAGCTCCTCATGCATCTGTCGCAAGGCGTCGTTGAGCAACGCCTGTAACGGATTGGTGCGTTTCTCGGGTGGGGTTTTGGGTGGTTCCGGCGTGGTCTTTTTAGGGGGTTGTGGCGCCGGTTTCGCAGTGGCTGCACTCTCCTGGGTATGACTAACCTGTTGCTGCGTCGCATCGGTTCGAGCTGCCCTATCCGGTGTCTGCTCCTGCGGGGATTCCCTCTCCGCCGGGATCAGATAGAAGGCCGGCAAGGGAAGGGGCAATCCGCACAAATCCCGGGCGGCATTCGATGCCAGGCGGTGCAGATAGGTGGTGGCTTCATCGCAGGATATCTCAAGAAACTCCGCCAATAGCTCGATGTCAGTAGCCAATTTGCTGCGATACCAGCCTAAACTGCTCTCTCTGGCGAGTACGGAGGCGAGCATCACAGCCAGGGGCTTTGGCTCATAACTGTTGGAGATACCCTGAGAATCTTGAATTAGTTCTGGCAACTGCCATGCCAGACTCAAACCTGCGCTTAGCTCCTCCAAGGTGATACCCAGTGTCTCCCGCGCCACACCCTCACGGGCTGCTCCTTGGCTGACTTTAGTATGGATTGCCCGCATCGTATCCGGTGCTACTGCCCATAATGCCATCTCGCCGACGTTGTGGAGCAGTCCTGCTGTGTAGAGTGAATCGGCCTCCATCCAGCCCCGTCGTTCAGCGATGCTACGGGCATAAATGGCGGCATGGGCGGCGCGACTGTAGCAATCGATTATTCCGCGTCTGGGTGGGCCTTTGAGTTTGTCCTCCAGAGACGGCAGGGTTCGGCTCGCACGCTCAATGGCGTCCATACCCAGCAGGGGAATGGCTACGGATATCTTGGTGATGGGCTCTTTCGGCGGGCTCGGCAGCTTGTTCAACTGCTGCATGAGATGCAGACTGAAACCGGGATCTCGGGAGATGACTTCCGATAACCTGCTGTGGTTGACGCTCGATTTCTGCAACAGGTCCTTGACCTGGGTCAGGGTCCTCTGCATCACAAGGAGTGGCTCGACAGAGAGCTTGCGGGTCCATTCTTGGACAGTCTGGGTCATCGGGGACTGCTCATTGAAACGATAATTATTGCCAAATCAGCTCGCCTTTATCTATCACCCGAAGGCGACAGGCGCCGGGTCCTTGAGTTACAACGGACTCTTGGTAAATGCCCTTAAATTGTACTCAACAGATCGGCATTTTTCAGTGAATCTTAAGTGGCCAATATTCCTTAGTTTCTGCGAGATCGGGTGAATGCTAAAATGCATATTTGGATTTACAGTTTTGAGAGGTTTGTATGGCAGGACACAGTAAGTGGGCCAATATCAAGCATAAGAAAGCCGCCAACGACAAAAAGCGCGGTAAGATTTGGACCAAGTTGATCCGAGAGATTACCGTGGCTGCCCGCATCGGAGGGGGTGAGATCAGTGCCAATCCGCGTCTGCGGCTGGCTGTTGATAAAGGGCTTGGTGCGAATATGCCCAAGGACACCATTGAGCGTGCCATCAAACGGGGTGCGGGAGGTGCCGAGGGAGATAATTATGATGAGATCCGCTATGAAGGCTATGGACCGGGTGGTACGGCGGTGATGGTCGACTGTATGACCGACAATCGCAATCGAACCGCCTCCGAGGTGCGCCATGCCTTCAGCAAGCTGGGGGGTAATTTGGGTACCGATGGTTCCGTCTCCTACCTGTTCAGCAAGCAGGGGATGATCAGTTACAACCCCGGAGTGGACGAGGATGCCGTGATGGAAGCAGCCTTGGAGGCGGGTGCCGAGGATGTGGTCAGCAACGATGATGGTTCCGTGGATGTGATCTCGAGTCCCGAGGAGTTCTCCCAGGTCAAGGATGCCCTGGTCGCTGCCGGTTTGAATCCCGATGCCGATGAGGTGACCTACAACGCCTCCACCAGCGCGGCCCTGGATCAAAACGATGCGGAGAAGTTGCTGCGTATGGTCGATATGCTGGAGGACCTGGATGACGTGCAGAACGTCTACACCAACGCCGAGATCTCCGATGAGATCTTGGATGCCATTGGCTGAATGCGAATCATCGGTATCGATCCCGGTTCCCGTCTCACAGGTTACGGCCTGATCGATTCAGACGGGATGCAGTCGCTCTGTCTGACTCACGGCGTCATTAGATTGAATGGCGAGGCACTGCCTCCCCGGCTGGGGGAGATATTCGCCGCAATCTCCGGGTTGATTGAAGAACACAGACCGGATGTGATGGCCATCGAGCAGGTCTTCGTCGCCAAGAATCCCTCCTCGGCCCTCAAATTGGGGCAGGCAAGAGGTGCGGCCATCTGTGCAGCAGTGCACGGGGGATTGAGTGTGGCTGAATATACTCCCACCCTGATCAAAAAGGCGGTGGTTGGTAGCGGGCGCGCAGACAAGAAGCAGGTTCAGCATATGGTACAGATGATCCTGGGATTGGGTAAGAAACCCCAGTCCGATGCCGCGGATGCCTTGGCCGTGGCCCTGAGCCATGCCCATACCCACACCACCCTGATGCACCGGTCAGGCCACGGAAAATGAGGATCACACTGTCCCATCCATGTCATAATCACCCTTTGGATCGTCAACCGGATAACTACCCAGGATGATAGGCCGTTTAAAAGGGGAGCTCGTCTATAAGCAGGCCCCCCACCTGCTGATCGATGTGCATGGTGTGGGCTATGAGCTCGAGGCACCGCTCTCGACATTTTTTACCCTGCCGGAGTCCGGCCAGACGGTAATTCTCTTTACCCATCTCGCGATACGTGAGGATGCCCACGTGCTGTATGCCTTCACCACGGAATCGGAGCGGGCCCTGTTTCGCAGCCTGCTGAAGGTGAGTGGTGTCGGGGCCAAGATGGCATTGGCGATACTCTCCGGTATGAGTGCCGAAGAGTTCAGTCGCTGCGTGGAGGGTGAGGATGTGGCGTCACTGGTACGCCTGCCGGGAATCGGTCGCAAGACAGCAGAGCGGCTGATTGTGGAAATGCGTGACAGATTGGCTAAGCTGGGGGATCTGACGCCAGCGCTGACTCCTCAGCAAAGCACCCAGGCCACGGGCCGCGGCAGTGCCGCAACCGATGCCGTGGCCGCACTGGTGGCCTTGGGCTATAAACCCCAGGAGGCCGGCGGCATGGTGAAGGCGGTGGCTGAGGATGAGATGGACAGCGAGGCCCTGATACGGGCTGCCCTGCAAAGCGCGGTGCAGAAATAGCGAGGTTGTTGAGTGTGGTTAAATCAGACCGGATCGGGCAATGAATAGCGAACCCAGACTGATCAATGGCGATGCCACAGGTGAGGACGCCGCTCTGGACCGGGCAATCCGGCCCAAACGCCTGTCTGACTATGTGGGGCAGTCCGCGGTGTGTGAGCAGATGGAGATCTTCATCCCCGCGGCCAAGGCCCGGGGGGAGGCCTTGGATCACGTCCTGATTTTCGGTCCTCCCGGTTTGGGCAAGACCACCTTGGCCCATATCATCGCCAATGAGATGGAGGTCAACCTGCGGCAGACCTCCGGTCCGGTGCTGGAAAAGCCAGGGGATCTGGCGGCATTGCTGACCAACCTGGAACCCCATGATGTGCTTTTTGTGGATGAGATCCATCGCCTGAGCCCGGTGGTGGAGGAGGTGCTCTACCCGGCGATGGAGGATTTCCAGCTCGATATCATGATCGGTGAAGGACCGGCTGCGCGTTCCATCAAGCTCGATCTGCCGCCATTTACCCTGGTTGGCGCCACCACCCGCGCCGGCCTCCTGACCTCTCCGTTACGGGACCGCTTCGGGATTGTGCAGCGGTTGGAGTTCTATAACAGCAAAGATCTGGCACAGATCGTTACCCGTTCTGCCCAGATACTCAATATTGGCATGGATGCGGATGGGGCCGGAGAGATCGCGCGCCGCTCCCGGGGTACACCGAGGATTGCCAACCGCCTGTTGCGGCGGGTGCGCGATTACGCCCAAGTTAAGCAGGATGGCCATGTCAGCCAGGCAGTGGCCGACAGTGCCCTGGGCATGCTCAAGGTCGACGGCAACGGTTTTGACAGCATGGACCGGCGTCTGCTGCTGGCAGTCATCGAGAAGTTCGAAGGCGGACCCGTGGGGGTCGATAATCTGGCTGCGGCGATCGGTGAAGAGAAGGGCACCATCGAGGATGTCCTGGAGCCCTATCTTATACAGCAGGGGTTTTTGATGCGCACACCAAGAGGGAGGGTGGCTACCCAGGCCGCCTATCTGCATTTTGGTTTGTCCCCCAAACCGGGGGAACACCTACCCACCGAGGATGACCTGTTTCGCGAGGAGTAGGCGGCTGACCGCTGTTTCTTGCCCAATCCGGTTGCATCCAGTCTAAGTTCGTCGACCGCCGCCTTGGATGTCAAAATCTGTGAGATTCAACAAGGTGATAGAGGGAACTCCTCTCAAATCACATACTCATAGTTTGGGATTCATACGGGATTGGGTATTTTCACTACCATCGGTTTACGAAGCTAAGTATGATTACTCGGTCTTTTGGATTGCTCAGTATGGTGTTTGCGGAGCAGTGATTCGCATTTGGTGTTAGGTATGAACGACGAATCGCCGAGTTTTGTCTGGCCGGTCAGGGTCTACTACGAAGATACTGATAGCGGCGGCGTTGTCTATCACGCCAACTACTTGAATTTCATGGAGCGAGCTCGCACGGAATGGCTGCGTTCTCTGGGATTTGAGCAGGACCGGCTGCTACAACAGGACGGGATCATCTTCGCAGTTCGGCATGTGGAAGTGAGTTACGATCTTCCAGCCCGCTTTAATGACGCCCTCGAGGTCCATGTCAGACTGGCAAAAATAGGGCGCGCCAGTCTCACCATATATCAAGAGGTTATAAGAGCGTCTGATGCTCAGCTGTTGTGCTGGGGAAATGTAAAGGTTGTTTGCGTGAATATGAACAAAATGAGCCCCACACCGATACCGAAGAAAATTTTGATGGAGATACCGGATGTCGACTGACCTAACCATTACCCATCTGATTCTCAATGCCAGTCCTGTGGTTCAGTTCGTGATTGCCTTATTGGTATTCGCATCCCTCAGCTCATGGAGCATGATCTTCGATCGCATGCGTATCCTCAAGAGTGCCGGGCGTGCAGCGGATGAATTCGAGGGCCGTTTCTGGTCGGGGGGCGATTTGGCGGAACTCTACCGCCAGATCGAAAGGGAGACCGATGAAGAGTCCGGCATGGCGGCGATTTTTCGTGCCGGATTTCGCGAATTCGCCCGCTTGCGCACCAAGGGTCACAAGGATCCGATGGCAATGGTGCATGGGGCACAGCGATCCATGCGGGTCTCTCTCAACCGCGAGGTCGATCTCCTGGAACACCACCTCTCAACCCTGGCCACAATCGGCTCCACCAGCCCCTATGTGGGACTGTTCGGTACCGTTTGGGGGATTATGAATTCCTTCACCGCCTTGGGAAATGTGAAACAGGCGACCCTGGCCCTGGTTGCCCCGGGAATCGCCGAGGCCCTGATCGCCACGGCAATCGGCCTGTTTGCCGCCATACCCGCGGTAGTCGCCTACAATCGCTACTCCAACGACGTGGAGCGGTTAAACAACCGCTATGACGATTTCGTCGAGGAGTTCGCCACCATCCTGCAACGTCAGGCAGTCACCTAAAACGGCAGATTGCGATGAGTCGTCAGAAAAACCGCCGTCGTCCCATGTCGGAGATCAATGTCGTACCCTATATCGACGTGATGCTGGTATTGCTTGTGATATTCATGATCACCGCCCCACTACTGACCCAAGGGGTCAAGGTGGATCTGCCCCAGGCCGATGCGGAGCCATTGTCGAAAGAGGCGGATGAACCACTGGTGGTGACGGTCAATCGAGCGGGTGAGATGTTTATCGATATCGGTCAGGGCAAGGATCAGCCGATCGAACCCGATACCCTGGTCAGAAGGGTACAGGCTGTTCTGAAACACAAACCCAAGACCCCGATTATGGTGCGAGGGGATACGGGTGTTGCCTACGGAAGGGTGGTGGAGGCGATGGTGCTGTTACAGGCCGGCGGAGCGCCCAGTGTCGGACTGATTACCGAATCGCCGGAGTCTTAGCGTTGTTCGCAGTGATTAAAAGAAATCCGGTTTCAGTGATATTGGCACTTCTGCTGCACGTGTTGATCGTGGTGTTCCTGGTATTCGGCTACGACTGGAAGAAAGCGCACAAACCCGCCTCACCCAATGTAAACGTGGTGAAAGCGCATACTGTGGACGCCAAGCAGCTCGATCAGGCCAAGCAGAAAGAGAGAGCCGTAGAGCAGGAGAAGCAGCGCAAAGAGGCGCTCAAGCGTAAGCAGGCTGAAGAGAAAAAGCGCCAGCAACAACTCGAACAGAAACGCATCGCCAAGGAGAAAGCGGAACAACAGAAGCTCGAGGTTGAACGCAAGCGCCAGGCCAAGCTGAAAAAGGAGCGGGAGGCGAAAGAGGCCAAGCGCAAGGCCGAAGCCAAACGGCAGGCTGAGTTGGAGGCGAAACGCAAGGCTGAAGCGAAACGCAAGGCTGAACTGGAAAGAAAGCGCAAGGCCGAGTTAGCAGCCAAGCGTAAGGCAGAAGCGAAACGAAAAGCGGAAGCCGCAGCACAGGCTGAGCGCGAGCGTGCCTTGCAAGAGCAGTTGGCGGCGGAGCAGAATAGTCGGGAAATCGATCGCTACGTGGCGGTGATCAAGCAGCAGATCGAGCGCAACTGGCTGAAACCGGGACAGGCAGGCAAAGATTTCTCCTGTGTTGTTCAAGTCCGTCTGATACCGGGAGGGGATGTGGTACCTGGTGGTGTGAGTATTGTCAGAAGCAGTGGTAACTCGGCATTTGATCGATCGGTGGAATCAGCTGTGTATAAAGCTGCTCCCCTGCAGGTGCCGAGTGGACCCTTATTCGAGTCCTTCCGTACCTTGAAACTGAATTTTAAGCCGAGTAGCTAAATAGTCGTGATTATGAAGAAAAATCTACTTATCCTGATATGCTTATTGTGCTGGCAACCTGCACTCTTCGCCGAGTTGACGATTGAGATCACCGAGGGTGTGGAGGGAGCGCTGCCCATCGCCGTGGTACCTTTCAGCTGGCAGGGCAAGGGAGCCCCTCCTGAGGATATTGCCGCGGTGATCAACGCTGACCTGCAGCGCAGCGGTCGTTTCAAGACACTGCCGCGGGAGGATATGCTGGCCAGGCCTACGTCGGTGGATGGGGTTGAATTCAAGGATTGGCGGGCCTTGGGCATCGAAAATCTGGTCATCGGCCAAGTCCAGGCCCATGGTGCCGGTGGCTATCAGATTCAGTTTCAGTTACTCGATGTCTTCCGGGGTGAACAGCTGACCGGCTACAGCATCCCCACCACGGCGCCCAATCTGCGCAGTACCGCGCATCGGATTGCCGATCTGATCTACGAGAAACTGCTTGGTATTCCGGGTGCCTTCGCTACCCGGGTGGCCTATATCACCTCCACCAAGCTGACCGATGGTGAGATGAAGATCAAACTGAATATCGCCGATGCGGATGGCTACAATTCAGAGACCATCGTCACATCCACCGAGCCACTCATGTCCCCCGCCTGGTCGCCGGATGGTCGGCAGATCGCCTATGTCTCGTTCGAGGAGGGCCAATCGGCTATCTATGTACAGGGGGTCTATACCGGCACACGTAAAAAGGTCACCTCATTCAAGGGCATCAACGGGGCCCCCGCCTGGTCCCCGGATGGGCGCAAACTGGCCCTCACCCTGTCGAAAGGCGGCAATCCTGATATCTATGTTTATGATTTGACTACACGCAAGCTCAAGACCATCACCCGTCACTACGCCATCGATACAGAGCCGGCCTGGTCACCGGATGGACGCAGTATCGTTTTCACCTCGGATCGTGGGGGAAGACCGCAGATCTATCGTGTTTCAGCCCATGGCGGCAAGGCGCAACGGGTGACATTCCAAAACAGCTACAACGCACGAGCCTCCTTCTCACCGGACGGCAAGCTGCTGGCCCTGGTTACCCGGGAAGAGGGCAAGTATCGCATTGCAGTTCAGGACCTGGAGTCCGGTGTGATGCAGGTGCTCAGCCAGGGGAGTCTCGACGAGTCGCCCAGTTTCGCGCCCAATGGGAGCATGGTAATTTATGCATCCAAGGCGGGTCATCGTGGTGTTTTGGCAGCGGTCTCGGTTGATGGCCGTGTACGACAACGCCTCGCTCTGCAGGAGGGTGATGTGCGTGAACCGGTCTGGTCACCTTTTAACAATTAGTTGCACCGCTGCTAAGGAGATATGCAATGAAAAAAGTACTCAATCACTGGATTCCAGTTTTACTATCCCTGATGTTGGTGGCCGGTTGTTCATCCACGCCGACCCTGGAAGGTGAAGGAGCGGATGTTTCCGAACAATCCACCGGCGCCGGTAGCGAGGCGGGTGCATCCACTTCCGCCGCCAGCGAGGGGGGCGATTGGCAGGGAGATCCCCTGGAGAATCCCAATAGCCTTCTGGCCACCCGCGTGATCTATTTCGATTTTGATCAGAGCGCGGTGCGTGCGGAGTACCTGGATGTGATTCAGGCCCATGCCGACTATCTGGCAGCCAATCCCCAGGTGGCTGTCCGCTTGGAGGGCCATGCAGATGAGAAGGGTACCCGGGAGTACAACCTGGGGCTGGGTGAAAACCGTGCCAACTCGGTGCGTAGTCTGATGCTGGCACAGGGGGTATCGGACAATCAACTGGTGGTTGTGAGCTACGGGGAAGAACGACCTGCAACATTCGAGCACAACGAAGAGTCCTGGGCGCTTAACCGGCGGGTTGAACTGGTCTACTGATAGGGGAGAGAGTGATGAGGCTGATCATCGAAAGGGTCTTGCTCTGTACCTTGATGGGGTTGTGTGTCACGAGTCCGGTGTTGGCTGCCAATGGCGCGAAGCTTACCCTGGAGCAGCGACTGCAGCGCATCGAACGCATTATGCAGAATCAGAGTCTTGCCGACCTGGTACTGCAGGTGCAGCAGTTGCGACAGGAGGTGCAGCAGATTCGCGGAGATCTGGAGGAGCAGAAACACAATATGGATGCCATGAGCCGGCGCCAGCGTGATCTCTATCTGGATATCGATCAGAGGCTCTCTCGCTTTCAGCCTGGTGCAGCGCCGCCGCCCCCAGCGCAATCCATCTCACCCCCGATGACACCGCCTTCTGCACCGGTACCGGCGCCGGCAGGCCAACCGGCCGCCCCATCCACTGCCAGGTCACCCGGATTCGGGGCCTCGGCAACTGCACAGGTTGCAACGGTGACACCCCCTGATCCGAAAAGGGAGGCGGAGGCCTACCAGGCTGCCTTCAATTTACTCAAACAGGGGCGCTACGGTGAATCTATCACCGCCTTTTCCAATTTCCTCCGGGACTACCCGGGGGGGGATTACGAGGACAATGCCCAGTATTGGCTGGCAGAGGCCAGCTATGTCAATCGGGATTTCGATACCGCCCTGGGAGAGTTCACCAAGATACCTGAAAAATATCCCTCCAGCCCCAAAATTCCTGGTGCGATGCTGAAGATGGGCTATATCCACTACGAGAAGAAGAACTGGACGGATGCCAGAAATATTCTCAATGAGTTGATAAACAACTACCCCACCACCACCGAATCCCGTCTGGCGCAGAAGCGCCTGCAACGACTCACCAAAGAGGGGCATTGAGCGGAGACGCCGGCTAGCGTTTCCCGTATCCGAGTATGTCCCGACTGAGAATAACCGAGATCTTCCTCTCCCTGCAGGGGGAGGGGAGGAGTGCAGGGTATCCTACCGCTTTCATTCGCCTGACCGGCTGCCCATTGCGTTGTCACTACTGTGACACTCCCTATGCCTTCAGCGGCGGTGAGTCCTACACCATCCAAGAGATTCAGTCACAGGTCGCTGACTTTCATGTGCAGCATGTTTGTGTGACCGGCGGTGAACCATTGGCACAAGCAGATTGCCTGCCGCTGTTGAGTGCCCTTTGCGATGCGGGTTATCGGGTTTCCCTCGAGACCAGCGGTGCCCTCGATATCAGAGAAGTGGACCCTCGGGTTACCCGGGTGATGGATCTGAAGACACCGGGATCGGGGGAGATGGGCCGCAACAGGATGTTGAATCTGGATGCCCTGAGAGCCCATGATCAGGTGAAGTTTGTTATCACTGACAGGGCAGATTACGAGTGGAGTTGTGAGCAGTTGCAAGCGTTCCGGATCATGGATCGCTGTGAAGTCCTCTTCTCTCCTTCCCAGGATCAGATGAATCCCACCCAGCTGGCAGACTGGATGGTGGAGGATCGGGTGCTGGCTAGGCTGCAGCTACAACTGCACAAACAGTTGTGGGGCAACCAAGCGGGAAGATGAGCAATGAGTAGACGCGCGGTGGTGTTGCTATCGGGGGGGCTGGATTCGGCAACGGTGTTGGCCCTTGCTCACAGCCAGGGTTATACCTGCTATGCCCTCAGCATGGCCTACGGTCAGCGCCACGCCGCTGAACTGGCCGCGGCTTCACGCATAGCCGCATCACTTCAGGCGGCGGCGCATAAAGTGGTGCATATCGGGCTCGATGACATCGGCGGTTCAGCGTTGACAGACCGCTCCATACAGGTACCGGAAGAGATGGGCAGCGGTATTCCGGTGACCTATGTACCGGCGAGAAACACGGTTTTTCTCTCCCTGGCCCTGGGGTGGGCCGAGGTCCTGGGTGCCCAGGATATCTTCATCGGTGTCAATGCGGTTGACTACTCAGGTTATCCCGACTGCCGACCGCAATTCATCGAGGCCTTTCAGAATCTCGCCAATCTGGCCACCAAGGCGGCCGTTGAGGGTGATAGCATTCAAATACATACCCCGTTAATCAATCTGACCAAGGCGGAAATCATCCGACGTGGTGTGGAACTGGGCGTAGACTACAGTATGACTGTCTCTTGTTATCAGGCGAGCGAAGCGGGTGAGGCCTGCGGTGTCTGCGATTCCTGTCGTCTGCGTGCAAAAGGCTTTGAAGACGCCGGTATTGTCGATCCCACCCGTTACCTGATTTCCGATTGATGACAGCAATCCGTTTTCCGTGGGATGGGTTTCTGCCAGGGAATCTTGCTACGCGGAGAGGTTGGCATGGACAAAGCTGAATATAAGAAGGGTGTTGAGGCAACGTTTAATGATGTTGCGCGTCGATATGATAAGAACATATTCTTTGCCATCTCCGCAGCGAAAATGGCAGGCTTGGTTCCAGCCGCTGAAGGCTTGAGGATTCTTGATCTCTCCACCGGCACCGGGGCCGTCGCCCTTGAAGTTGCCGGCAAGCATCCGAGTGCACAGATTCATGCCATTGACTTGTCCCAGGGGATGCTGGAGATTGCAAAATCGAAGGCGAGGGAGAAAGGGCTTTCCAACATTGAGTTCATACAGTGCGATGTGGATGCCATCGCATATGACAGTCACACTTTTGATATCGTTACCTGCGGCTACGGCCTCTTCTTCTATCCTGATATGGAAGCCACCTATCAGGCGATCTGTAAAACCGTCAAGCCCGGTGGCAGTTTTTTATTCTCATCCTTTACCGAACAGGCGTTCAATCCCTATGCCGAACTGTTTCTCAAACGACTGGAGCATGAGTACAGTGTGGAACCGCCGTCAGGATTGAGAGAGAGGCTCAACAGCAAGGGGCAGATCGAAGCCCTGGCGGCCACAGCCCAATTCAAAACGATTGACGTGATACACGAGCCGATACGATATCCAATCAGCATCAGCGAATGGTGGTCTTTATTGAACGGTGCTGGTTTTAAATCACTGCTTGATCAGTTGGATAATGAGTCTCTCCAACGATTCAAGCAGGATCATCTCGCGGAGATTCAAGGGTTGTCCGGTGATACCACTATCGAACTGAATGCCGATAGCCTGTACGCGGTGGTGACATTCAATTGACCTACGCGATGTATAGGAATTATCCGGGTATGGCGCGAGTCTATACCAGAAAATCTTAATGGAATATTGGTGCTTATCGGTACTATCCTAATACACGGATTATGAATCATCGATGTTCACACGAGATGTAACTAAGGAACTGTGTCTTTGTATTGTGTTTAACAGGAGCTGGTGATTTTTATTACTTACAGATAGGGAAGTTATGGGAAGGAGGCTGTATTGAAAAAACCCCAAACCCCCCCAGACGAACAAGCCCGTCTTGGCACCCTTCGGTCACTGAATATTCTCGATACCCCCCCGGAAGAGCGTTTCGACCGATTAACACGGATGGCAAAAAAGTTGTTTCGCGTGCCGATCTCCCTTGTCAGCCTTGTGGATGAAGAGCGTCAGTGGTTCAAATCCTGCGCAGGCCTCAGTGTCAGTGAAACCCCACGGGATATATCGTTTTGCGGTCATGCAATACTCGGTAATGATCTATTCATAATCCCCGACGCCCTCGAAGACGAACGCTTTAGAGACAATCCACTGGTAGTCAACGAACCGAAAATACGTTTTTA
>JBEVVS010000136.1:0-14128 GCA_040507005.1 Candidatus Thiodiazotropha sp. | reverse complement strand
GTCTAGTGGTTAGGACGCTGGCCTCTCACGCCGGTAACAGGGGTTCGAGTCCCCTAGGGAGTACCATCCAGTGAAAAGGCCGCTGATCAGCGGCCTTTTTCCTTATAGGTCCTTAGATAACTCACTGAGATAATTACGAAATTCCTCACCCAGTTCTTCATGTGACAAACCATACTCGACACTCGCCTCAAGATAACCGAGTTTACTTCCACAATCATAGCGCTTGCCTTTCACCCGATAGACCCGGACCTTTTCGAACTTCAGTAGTTCGGCAATGGCGTCGGTCAACTGGATTTCACCCCCGGCCCCTTCTCCTGTCTTCTTGATCAAATCA
Source organism: Candidatus Thiodiazotropha sp. (assembly GCA_040507005.1). GTDB lineage: Bacteria > Pseudomonadota > Gammaproteobacteria > Chromatiales > Chromatiaceae > Thiodiazotropha. The sequence goes on along the minus strand of JBEVVS010000136.1, from coordinate 13,794 downwards.
AAGATGCGCGGCGTGAGGATATAGCGTCCCACCACAGCAAGGTTGGAGGGTGCATCCTCCGGTTTCGGCTTTTCCACGATGGATGTCATGATGGCAGTTTCGCCATCGTCCTCCTCTACCTCCACGATGCCGTACTTACCCGTCTCCTCGCGGGGAACCTCCTCGACCAGTATCACACTGCACTGATAACGCTCATAGATCTTCGCCATCTGCGCGATGGCGCCCACACCATCTTCACCAGAGATCAGGTCATCCGCGAGGATCACCGCAAACGGCTCGTCCGCCACCACGGATTCTGCACAGAGCACCGCATGTCCGAGTCCCAGGGCTTCCGCCTGTCTGAGATAGATACAGCTTACATCAGTGGGCAGGACGTTCTGCACCTTCTCTAACAGGGCAGTCTTTCCCGCCTCCTTCAGTTCACTCTCCAATTCGTAGGCCTTGTCGAAATGATCGGGAATAGAGCGCTTATTTCGGCCTGTGACAAATACCAACGACGTTACACCCGCCTCTTCCGCCTCCTCGGCGGCATATTGAATCAGAGGCTTGTCCACTATCGGCAGCATCTCCTTGGGATTGGCCTTGGTTGCGGGTAAAAAACGGGTACCCATCCCAGCTACAGGAAAAACCGCTTTTCGTATCTTTTTCATTACAACTCCTCTGAAACCATTTATGAATGGTGCTGTTCAATTACCCGCATTAAGGTGACTCATTACACCTCAGTATCGTAAATCCTATCATACAGGGTTCTTCCAATGAGGTCCCTTATACTTGGCTGGATAGGATCTCCTGATTGATCGACTTCAGTGCCGCAATGGGATCGGCCGCTGCCGTTATCGGTCTCCCCACAACCAGGTAACTCGACCCGGCTTGGATCGCCTCTGCCGGTGTCATCACACGGCGTTGATCGTCCTGGGCCGCCTGTTTGGGCCGCACCCCTGGCGTCACGAGAAGAAACCCATCACCCAATTCGCTGCGTAGCATTTCAGCCTCCCTGGGGGAGCAGACAACACCATCCAGCCCGGCTTGCTGTGTCAGCTTGGCAAGACGGGAGACATTCTGCGCCGGGTCGCCGGAGAAACCGATGTCATTGATCTCTTCACCGCTGAGACTGGTAAGGATGGTAACAGCGACCAGCAGCGGGCGATGGCTCCTGGCCTGCAAACGTTCCCGAGCCGTCTCCATCATTCTGCGTCCGCCGGATGCATGCAGATTCATCATCCACACCCCGAGATCAGCCGCCGCATCGCAGGCCGCCGCCACAGTATTGGGTATGTCATGAAACTTCAGGTCTAGAAAAACCTCATAACCGCGTCCTCTAAGCACTTCGACAAAAGCAGGACCGAGGCGTGTGAACATCTCTTTGCCAACCTTAAGCCGACAAAGCGAGGGATCCAAGCGATCCACAAGCGCAAGGGCCCTATCCTGGCTAGGATAATCGAGTGCAACGATGACCCTTGAATCACTGGTATTCATGCTATTTTCACCATTCTGTTGTAGTAGGGATCCGAGAATTCGGATCGATCATCATGTCAGTGCGTTAGCCTTAAAGCTTCGCGTCAACCCCTGCTGAGGTTTTATCTCACCCCATGTCTTACAACTGGGGCAGTGCCAATGGAGTTTTTTCGCGGTAAAGCCACAGTGATCGCACTGATAGGATGGCTGTTTTTCAAGTAGCTTCATCACTGATATCAGCAGGACCTCCAAGGCCTCCTTGGGACTCTCCTCACTGCGCTGCAGATTCAATCTGACCAAGCGCTCCAGGCCTTTTAAGTCTGGCGTCTCTTCCAGATGTCTGAGCAAGGCATCCACAGCCGCTCCCTCACCCTCTTTTTCAGCTATCATCTCGGAGAGTATCATCATCGCTTCCGTACAATGGTGACGTTGATACAGCTGCTGCAGATATTCAAACAGCTCAGGTTGTCTGCCAAGTTTTTTATAGCATTCAACCAGCCTGGGTAATACCTCGGAGAGATAGATGGGATCATTGTCCTCGACCTGCTGTAACAATTTGACCACCGATCGGCAGTCACCCCGGGTATATTCGATCTCGGCTTGCAATAGCAACGCCCGCACATTGCTGCGCTGTACCTGCTGGGCACGTTTCAGATAACCCTCTGCAGCCGATACATTCTGCTGGCTCAACATCTGCTCAGCCAGTTCACAATAGAAATGGGCGACCGCATTCGGTCGTGAGGGATAGTGGGATGCCGATAGTTTCTCAGCCACATCCAGGCAGCGCTGCCACTCTTTCTCCTGTTGGTAAATCTCCAACAGGTAGATATAGGCCTGCTCGTTATAGAGTTTCAGTTCGGTCAATTCCAGGAACAGGTTTTCGGCACGATCAAACAGACCTGCGCGCATATAGTCCTGACCCAGTTCAAGTAAAGCCTGCGCCCTCTGTTCGCGATTCAAACTGGGCCTGGCTATCAGGTTCTGATGGATACGGATAGCCCGATCCACCTCACCTCGCCGCCGGAACAGGTTACCCAGGGCAAGATGGGTCTCAACCGTATCGCTATCCACGTCCAACAATTCGATGAACAGATCGATTGCCTTGTCGGGTTGTTCGTTTAGCAGATAGTTAAGACCCTTGAAATAGACCGGTGCAATCTGTGGTGGCTGCTTCTGCTTTTTACTGGCCATACCGCGCCGCGCCGTATACCAACCGGAGGCAGCGGCTACAGGCAGCAATAAAAGCAATAACTCAACCACCTGTCACCTCGGCAAACAGGCTAGTTGAGCAACCAGGGTTGGTTCTGAAGCACATCGCAACACTCACTGCTCCTTCAATGGCAAGGCACGAAGATTATTGACCTCTTCACTCACCAGCTGACTGCGCCGTTTAAGTTTATGTATTTCACGCTTGAGACCCAATACCTTACCCATTCCGGCTAATACACCCAGTACCACACCTAATCCCAAGGTAATGGTCAGTATCAACGATAACGGAATCTCCCGACGGCCAAAATAGTAGTTAACCTCGACAAGGTCGGCATTGAGGACAGTGAAGACTGCGCCCAGCAGCATGATCAGGATAACAATAAAGAGCTTTATGAATCGCATAGACGTTCCGTAGTTCCTCCTCTCAGGTAGCCATTCTCGCCTACTGAGGACCAGTTTGAAATAGCCAAAATAGCAGAACTAGGGAATAGATGGAGGAGTTTCCGGCCAGGTCACAAATGTTTTAACAGGCTGAAACCAGATATTTCCGCTTCGCAGCCTGTCAAAGCGGGGGAATGAGGAGGAGATTTGGGGTTGGCTGGTGTCAAGCAACCCTAGGCGTAGGTATCCAAAAGGCCATCGCTACCCATTACCCATGCCCGAGACTCTGTAGTGGTTGCTTCCTGGGATGACAGATCTCCCCCAGTGGTGCCGTTATCATTCGACTCAGCATCCCGATGGCGGGCAGACTCACCAGCCTGCTGCTGACCCACATCAACGTTGGCAAGATTGAGGTTGATCTCACCGAACAGCTCCCGCAGACGGGGTATCGATGCCTCAATGGCATCACGGGTAGGGGCTTGCGTGGCGACAAAGGTGACGTTGGTCTGATCGCTTTGCAGTGAAATCTTTATCTCCAGGGGTCCCAGATGGGGCGGATTCAACTTGATTTCCGCCTGCTGGATGTTTTGACCCACCATCCATTGGATGCGCTCACCCACCGCCCTGTCCCATCCCGCCTGACCGACAGGGATATCCAGCGGCATCACAATCGATGGTCTGATACCCGTGGATGAATTGACTAGCGGTTGCAGTGAAACTGCGGATAACTGTCCAGTGGATTCAACCGGCCTGCCTGATTCCAACAGATGCCTGCCTATTTCATTGAGTTCTATTTTCAGGGGCTGGGGTTGTCCATTCTCAAGCAAGCGCTGGACCAGAAACTCAGGTTGCATCAACTGGGGTTGTGGCTGCTGGGGCTTGGCAAGTGCAGCCCCCTCTAATGCCTGCTCACTCATCACGATCTGCTGGGATATCAGAAGCGGCAAGGGTTTGCCGTTCAGGTTGAGTTGCAGCGGCAATGGGCTGCCATGTTGAGCTGCTATCGACTGGGTCTGCATGGAATCTGGCGCTGGCGTGGCCAGGGAGAGCAATACCACACCCTCTTCGCCCTGAGTCATCAACAGCTCCTGCAAGGCTTGATCGAATGTAGCCCCCACAATCTCTCCGTTTGCCGTGACCTGAGCGATGAGATCCCCCCCTTTAGCAGGGGTTGCGGAAGTCAGCTTATCCCCCTGAACCTGGGGCATGAGTGCTATCTGTACCATGGCTAAACCTGTCGTTGTCACTTACAGTCGAGAATATTGATGCAGGTTCCGGGCCAGGTTCTGGCTGTAGCTTGCGCTAGCGGATTTTTATATTCCTATCCATTGCCAAAGGCGTGCCAGGCCTGAGGGGGCAGGTGGTGAAACCGCAAGCATCCGGGAAGGGGGTGCTAAAAGGCAAAATCCTGAGGTGTGGCCCGCCGCCAGTCCGCCATCTGCAGACGCCAATCCCCGCCATCCTTGCGTTTGAACAGCAGTTGCAAACGGAGTAGATCCCCACGCCATTGTGCTGGGGCCATCTCCGCTTCCTGAGGAGAGCCAGCGAGTCCGGCGAAGAGCACAACCTCCGACTCATGGGCAGAACGCAGATCGATCTGATCGATCTTGGAGATAATATGAATCGATTTATGGCGCATGAAATAGCCTAGCAGCATCGCCTTGAGCCCCCTGAAGTCGCGTCCGTTCTTGTCCCCATAAGCAGGATCGACGAAAGCCATTGCTGAGGTGAGATCACGCTCTTCGAGATAGCTCTCCGCTTCACTGAGTAGACTGCGCAGCTGTTCCTCAGGAGTCAATGGATCATCACTGCAGCCAGCCACCAACAGCATGATCAGGAGCAGAAAGCCAGCGCAGCGGGATGGATATGAGATCGCCACCTGTTATCTGAGGCCCAAGACATCCTGCATATCGAACAGTCCCCGGGGCTGATCGACCACCCATCCGGCAGCACGGATAGCGCCACGGGCGAAATTCATCCGGTTCGAGGCCTTGTGGACAACCTCTATGCGCTCTCCCTCCATGGCAAACCAAACACTGTGTTCACCGACCACATCCCCGGCACGGATGGTCTCGAAACCAATGGTCTTGCCGTCCCTGGGACCGGTCTTTCCCTCACGGCCATAGACAGCGCAGGTCTGCAAATCCCGGCCCAATGTATCGGCTATCACTTCACCCAACCTCAATGCAGTACCGGATGGCGCATCGACCTTATGCCGATGGTGGGCCTCGATAATCTCCACATCTGCCTCATCTCCCAGGACCTTGGCCGCCATTTCCACCAGCTTGAAGCTCAGGTTGACCCCAACGCTCATATTGGGCGCGAATACGATGGCAATATCATCGGCGCCTTCGCGCAAGGTCTGTTTCTCTTCCTCATTCAGACCGGTGGTGCCGATCACCATGCGCTTACCTGCCTCACGGCATATACCCAGATGGGTCAAGGTAGCTGCAGGGGCGGTAAAGTCGATCACCACATCGAAATCATCAACCACCGCGTTCAAGTCTGATACCAGGGGGACATCCAGGTGGCCGACACCTGCCAATACACCCACATCCTGGCCTATCAGCTGACTCTCCTTGCGTTCGGTCGCCGCGCCCAATACCAACCCTTCTGCCTCAGTAACAGCCGTTATCAGGGATCTGCCCATTCGTCCCGCTGCGCCAACCACTGCTATTTTTGTCATCCAATTCGTCTCTCTGTTTAAAAACCCATGTTTTCAAAGAACTTTTTCACCCCATCAACCCAGCTGGTGGAGTGCGGGCTATGTTTTGCACCACCCTTTTTCATGGACTCGTCAAGCCGCTTGATCAACTCCTCCTGTTCACCCGTCAGCTTGACCGGTGTCTCGACCAACACCCGGCACATCAGATCGCCCATTGGGCCACCCCTCACCGGTTTGACACCCTTACCGCGCATCCGGAACAAGCGACCTGTCTGGGTGCCCGCGGGAATCTTCAGAATCACTTTACCGTCCAGGGTAGGCACCTCCAACTCACCACCGAGAGCGGCAATGGCAAAGCTGATCGGGACTTCGCAATAGAGATGGTTATCCTCTCGACTGAAGATGTCGTGGGGCTTGACCGCGACCTGCACATACAGATCGCCGGGTGGACCGCCATGCTCACCAGCCTCGCCTTCACCGGCCAGACGTATGCGGTCCCCGGAATCGACACCGGGCGGCACCTTGACCGAGAGCGTCTTGTGCTCCTGGATGCGTCCCTGCCCATGGCAACTGGGACAGGGATCCTCGATCATCGTCCCCTTCCCATGACAGCGAGGGCAGGTCTGCTGTACAGAAAAGAAGCCCTGCTGCATGCGTACCTGACCATGACCCCCACAGGTGTCACAGGTCTTCGGGGATGACCCTTTTCGCGCACCGCTGCCGCCGCAGGTATCGCACTTCACCAGCGTCGGCACCCTGATCTTGACTGTGGTGCCCGCTACCGCATCTTCCAGGGAGAGTTGCAGGTTGTAACGCAGATCGGCACCACGGTGCACCCGTGAACCACCGGCACCTCCCCGTCCGCCGCCGAAGATATCACCGAACACATCACCGAAGATGTCTGAAAAATTGGCACTGCCGCCACCGAAGCCGCCACCCATGCTGGGATCAACACCGGCGTGGCCGAACTGATCATAGGTAGCCCGCTTTTGTGCATCGGTCAAAATTTCATAGGCCTCCTTGGCCTCTTTGAATTTCTCTTCCGCATCGGTTGCGGCATCCCCGGTATTCCGATCCGGATGGTATTTCATGGCCAGGCGTCGATATGCCTTTTTGATTTCGGCCTCACTGGCGTTCTTATTCACGCCCAGCACTTCGTAATAATCGCGTTTAGCCATGGTTGTTATCTACTACTACCCTTATGTATCCAGATGCATCATCCATCCAACTGCCTCAATGCCCGCAACAGGTTTCCTGCCCGTAGAACGCCAAAAACCGCACATCGGCTGAAAAGCCGATGCACGGTTTCTACGAGGAGTATCCCTGACTAGCTTTTATTGTCCTTGACCTCTTCGAACTCGGCATCGACAACATCATCACCACCTGCGTCAGAGGCGCTATCCGATCCGGCCGCACCGGCATCGGCGGCAGTGGCTTGGGCATCCGCGCCCTTCTCGGCATAGAGCCGTTCAGCCATCTTACCAGAAGCCTCTGCCAGGACCTTGGTCTTGGCCTCGATGGCATCCTTGTCGTCGCCCTTCATGACCTCCTCGAGATCTTTGATGGCGCTCTCGATGGCCTCTTTTTCACCGGCCTCGAGCTTATCCTCACCGAGCTCTTCCATGGACTTCTTGGTGGCGTGAATCATACTGTCAGCCTGGTTGCGGGCACCGATCAGTTCATGGAACTTACGATCCTCGTCCGCATGGGCCTCCGCATCCTTCACCATCCGATCGACCTCATCATCGCTGAGCCCCGAAGAGGCCTTGATGACGATCGACTGCTCCTTGCCGGTAGCCTTGTCCTTGGCAGAGACATTGAGAATACCGTTGGCATCGATATCGAAACTGACCTCGATCTGCGGTACCCCCCTGGGAGCGGGAGGTATGTCGCTCAGATCAAAACGGCCCAGGGATTTATTCGCCCCTGCCTGTTCACGCTCACCCTGCAGCACATGCACGGTCACTGCCGTCTGGTTGTCGTCCGCGGTGGAGAAAACCTGCGAGGCACTGGTGGGGATAGTCGTATTCTTCTCGATCAGTCTGGTCATCACGCCACCCAGGGTCTCGATACCAAGGGACAGCGGGGTCACATCGAGAAGCAGGACATCCTTCACATCACCGCCCAATACACCGCCTTGAATCGCGGCACCGATGGCAACTGCCTCATCCGGGTTGACGTCTTTACGCGGCTCTTTGCCAAAGAACGCCTTCACCTCATCCTGTACTTTCGGCATCCGGGTCTGACCACCGACCAGGATCACTTCATCGATCTTGGAGGCGTCGATTCCGGCGTCCTTGAGGGCGATCCTGCAGGGCTCGATGGTGCGGGTCACCAGATCCTCCACCAAGGACTCCAGCTTGGAGCGGGTCAGCTTGATGTTGAGATGCTTGGGACCGCTGGCATCCGCGGTGATATAGGGCAGATTGATATCGGTCTGCTGGCTGGAGGAGAGCTCGATCTTGGCCTTCTCGGCACCCTCTTTCAGGCGCTGCAGGGCCAGGGGATCGTTGCGCAGGTCGAATCCCTGATCCTTTTTGAACTCATCCACCAGATAATCGATGATGCGCATATCGAAATCTTCACCACCGAGGAAGGTATCACCGTTGGTGGAGAGTACTTCGAACTGATGCTCGCCATCGATTTCTGCGATCTCGATGATGGAGATATCGAAGGTGCCGCCACCCAGGTCATAGACCGCCAGGGTTTGATCGCCCCGCTTCTTGTCCATGCCGTAAGCCAGCGCTGCGGCGGTGGGCTCGTTGATGATGCGTTTCACGTCCAGGCCGGCAATCCGACCCGCATCCTTGGTCGCCTGACGTTGGGAATCGTTGAAATAGGCCGGTACGGTAATAACCGCCTCGGTCACCTCTTCACCGAGGTAGTCCTCAGCGGTCTTTTTCATCTTCTGCAGAATCTTGGCAGAGATCTCGGGGGGCGCCATCTTCTTGCCGTTGACCTCTACCCAGGCATCACCATTGTCTGCCTTGACGATCTTGTAGGGCACCATATCCACGTCACGCTGTACCACGTCATCGTCAAACATGCGTCCAATCAGGCGCTTGATGGCAAACAGGGTATTCTGCGGATTGGTCACCGCCTGGCGCTTGGCTGACTGACCGACCAGGATCTCGCCATCATTGGCATAGGCGATGATGGATGGCGTGGTGCGGTCACCCTCGCTGTTTTCAATCACTTTAGTGGAACTGCCCTCCATCACTGCCACACAGGAGTTGGTTGTTCCCAGGTCGATACCGATGATCTTACCCATGATGTTTCTCTCTCCGAATTCTTGTCTAAAAAATATGCAATTCTTTGCTAACTGCCCTTAATGTGGGGTCAACTGCCTATGATTCAAGCCTCTTCATCGATTGCCGCCCCGGAGCCGGCCTTGGAGACCATCACCATCGCCGGACGCAGTAAGCGGCTATTCAACAGGTAGCCTTTTTGCATCACGGCCACCACGGTGTTGGGGGCCACATCATCACGCTCTTGCAGCGACATCGCCTGGTGAAATTCCGGATTGAACGGCTGCCCATCAGGATCCACCTGATCGATACCATGCTTGTTCATCACATCCACCAGCAGCTTGAGGGTCAGTTCGGTACCCTCGCGCAGCTTATCCACATCCACCTGCCCGTCCTGAGCCGCCTGATGTCCAAGCTCGAGACTGTCCCACACCTGAAGCAGATCCATGGAGAATTTCTCCAGCGCGAACTTGTGCGCATTTTCCAGATCCCGTTGGTTTCGCTTACGGATATTCTCCAGCTCCGCACGGGTTCGCATGAGCTGATCCCAGTGATCATCCGCTTTGGCCCGCGCGTCCTCCAGCAATTTGGTCAGCTCCTGAGGGTCCTCTTGAGGGCGATCCGCCGCTTCGCTGATCTCATTCTCGTTACGGGACTCTGTTTCAGCCGCTTCCGCCTCTTCTATGGCATCTGCTTGATTTTGCGCTTGATCCTTTTCACTCACTTCGTTTGACCTCTGAAAAAATAGGTAGTACTACGCTTGCTGCGTACAATCTTCTATAGATGGGGATGATTAGTGATTTTTCAAGACGGCGCCGAGAATTTTAGCCGTAATATCCACCACCGGGATCACACGCTCGTAATTCATGCGGGTGGGTCCGATGACCCCCAATACGCCAACCACCTCTTCATTGACCTGGTAGGGAGCGGTAACCACTGAACAGCCGTTGAGCAGTTGGTATCCTGACTCCTCGCCAATAAAAATCTGTACCCCTTCGGCATCAAGGAATTGGTCCAGGAGGTGTAATATCTCCCTTTTTTCGGTGAAGGCGTCGAACAATTTCCGCAACTGCTCAAGACCGGAGAGCTCGGCAAACTCCATCAGGTTTGTCTGGCCGGCGATGACAAAGTCCTCCTTGGCTTCACTGGCATTGACCAGCTCACCTGCCATGGTCAGCGCCTGGGTCATGACCTGGTCAAAATGATCCCGTGCATCGTTCAGTTGCTGCAATACCCGCTGGCGCACCATTTCCATATCGTGTCCGGCGAAGGATTTGTTGAGGAAATTGGCGGCCTGATCCAGTTCAGCACGGGAGAAGTCCCGATGTGTGTGCAGAATCCGATTATGTACCTCGCCATCTTCGGTCACCAGGATCGCCAGCACCCGGCGATCGGAGAGAGGCAGAAACTCAATCTGGCGAAAATTGTTTTTATCCCTGCGGATCAGGGTCACCACGCCTGCCATGTGGGTGACACCCGATAGCAGTTTGGAAGCGGATTTCAACACGTCACCGCTCTCTTCACCGCCCAGCAAGAGTTCCTTTCTGATCTTCTCGACCTCTTGCTTGTTCAGGTTTTGCACCGTCAACAAGGAGTCGATGAACATACGGTATCCGGTAATGGTCGGAACCCTGCCGGCAGAGGTGTGAGGGGATGACACCAAGCCCATCTCCTCCAGGTCCGCCATCACATTGCGAATCGTGGCGGGACTCAGATCAAGACCGGTATCTTTCGCCAGGGTGCGTGAACCCACAGGTTGCCCTTCGCGGATATAACGCTCGATCAGCGCTTTCAGAAAATGCTGGGCGCGCTCGTTAACAACGGTATCACTAACCGACTTCTTCTCCACCTGAGGGAATCTCCGGAATGATTGTTAGCACTCTAATTAACCGAGTGCCAATTAATAGGAAAATTAGCAATTCGCATCTGGGTAGTCAAGCACTAGGATACACCGGCCGGGATGCTTGGATTGCCCTAATCAGCATGCTAACGTTGTGTATTTAAGGGATTTCAATACCAACCAGCATGCATAAACGCTTCCAAAAGATCGGCTTAATCGGCAAGCACGGCGACCCGATGGTGAAAGAGACACTGCTGCGTCTCTACGATTTTCTGCTATCTCAAGAGCGGGAAGTCGTATTTGAAGAGGCTACCTGCCGCCTGCTGAAGGGCAAACCACTCACCGGTGTCCCGCAGATTGAACTGGCAACCCGCAGTGATCTGGTAATCGTGGTGGGTGGTGACGGAACGCTATTGCACGCAGCCCGGGTACTGGCCAGTCAAAACACCCCCTTACTGGGTATCAATCTAGGCCGTCTGGGATTTCTGGTTGACCTCTCCCCCGACCAGATGACAACCCGGCTTGAGGAGATTCTCAACGGTCAATATGAACAGGAGTGCCGTTTCCTGCTGGAAGTCAGCATGGGTGATGAATCCTCCTCCCGACAGAACATCCTGGCCTTCAACGATGTGGTTCTGCACAAGTGGAATATCGCCCGTATGATCGAGTTCGAGACCTATGTGGACGATCAGCTCGTCAACGACCAGCGATCGGACGGGCTCATCGTCTCCACCCCGACCGGATCCACCGCCTATGCCCTCTCCGGGGGCGGCCCCCTGCTCTATCCCACATTGAACGCCATCGTGATGGTACCCATCTGTCCCCACACCCTGAGTAATCGTCCGATCGTGGTGGACGGTGACAGCACGATTGAAATACACCTCCACCCGGCCCATGCGGAGGATGTGCAGATCACCTGCGACGGTCAGGCAACTTTCCCTGCAATGCCCGGAGAGGTTATCCGGATTCGCAAGGCTGCGGAGCAGGTGCGTCTGATCCACCCCCAAGGCTACGACTATTACAGTATTCTGCGGGCCAAATTGGGCTGGTCGGAAAATCCGAAAAATAATCGATGCTGATAGAGATACAGGTGCGCAATCTGGCGATAGTCTCCAGCATGGCACTGGAACTGCAGAGCGGCCTGACCGCACTCACCGGTGAAACAGGCGCAGGCAAGTCGATATTGATCGATGCATTGGGACTGGCCCTGGGGGAGCGCGCGGACAACAACCTGATCAGAGCCGACAGCGATCGCACCGAAGTCACCGCCGTGTTCGACCTAACAAGCCTTCCAGAGGCGACTGAATGGCTGCAACAGCACGAGCTGGATGAAGCGGATGAGTGCATCCTGCGCCGCAGCCTGAATCGACAGGGACCCTCGAAGGCCTATATCAACGGCCGCACCGTACCTCTGCAACAGTTGCAAGCCTTAGGTTCCATCCTGGTGGAGATACATGGACAGCACGCCCATCAATCCCTGCTCAAGGGAAGCCACCAGCGCCGATTGCTGGATGCCTATGGCGGACTGCTGGAACAGGCACAAAAGGTTGCCCAGCAGTATCGACGCTATGCAACGGAACTCGACAGTCTCAATGCCTTGACCGCCTCGGCTGAGGAGAGAGCGTCTCGTCTGGATCTGCTCAGATATCAGGCGAATGAATTGCAGAACCTCAACCTCAGTAACGACGAATGGGCCGACCTGGAGCAGGAACACAGGCGCTTGAGTCATCAGGAGCAACTGGGAGATACCAGCCGGGGGATTATCAGCGGCCTGGATGAAGAGCAGCAGGCGATACGCAGCAAACTCTCCAGCTACGTTGAGCGTCTCAGGGAAGCGGCACAGCTGGATGAGTCCCTCAACGAGCCGCAGCAGATGCTCGACAGTGCCTTGATCCAGGTGGATGAAACCTTAACTTCTCTGCGTAACTATCTGAATGATATGGAACACGATCCCGCTGGCCTGGAGCAAGTGGAGGAGCGATTGAGTACCGTACACGATATGGCGCGCAAATATCGGGTCAAGCCGGAACAGCTGAGTGAAAAACAAGCGGAGATCGAGCAAGCACTCAAGCAACTGGAAAACAGTGAGGTTGAACTGGCCGATTTGACCCGGATCGTGGAACAACAGCGGGCTGCCTACCTGGCGCTAGGAAAAGAACTCAGCACCCAACGTACCGCTGTCGCTGAGCGCCTGAGTGATGAGATTACCCAGGCGATGCAAAAACTGGGGATGCCAGGGGGTAGATTCCAAGTCTCCCTGCAAACCCTGCAGCCGGAGCAGGCCGGCGCCCATGGCTTCGAACAGGTGGCGTTTATGGTATCCGCAAATCCCGGCATGCCGCTACAGCCGTTGAGCAAAGTCGCCTCCGGCGGCGAGCTTTCCCGGATCAGCCTCGCCATCCAGGTTGCAACCATCCGCTACGGTTCAACCCCCACCCTGATATTCGATGAGGTGGATGTGGGCATCGGCGGTGGCGTGGCGGAGATCGTCGGCCATATGCTACGCACCCTGGCCGCCAGTCGGCAGATCCTCTGTGTCACCCATCTGCCCCAGGTCGCCGCCCAGGCGATGCACCATTTCCAGGTGCAGAAGACCACCCAAAAGAAGACCACCTGGACCGCCATCGCCAAACTCCAGGAGGAGGAGCGGATCCAGGAGATCGCGCGGATGCTCGGCGGGGTTCAGATCACGGAGCAGACCCTGGCCCATGCCCAGGAGATGATCAATCTGGCATCCAGCCCTAACTAGGGTCAGGAGAGGATGTGGTGTTGGTGCGTCGGAGAAAGACAACCATCAGGCGCTAAGCGTAGTAAATAACTCGTTGTTTGCGGAAAAAAACCTAACGCATCATCCAACGCTGCACTTGGGATTGCTGCAATGGCCATAGATGATCAGCGAGTGGTCTCTATCTCGAAGCCGTGCTGCTTGGCGATCTCCCGCTGTCTTTTCTCAATCGTGGGATCGATGAACTCCTCCACTTTGCCGCACACCACAC
>JBEVVS010000210.1:0-14480 GCA_040507005.1 Candidatus Thiodiazotropha sp. | reverse complement strand
TTACTCTTTCCCGCCTTCGGCGATGATTTCAAGGATACGGTACGTGCCGGTTTGTTTGTGGATGTGGGCAACGTATTCGATTTGGCGGGGGATGAGGAGATCGAGTGGGACCAGTTTAGGGCTTCCACCGGTCTGATGTTATCCTGGTTCTCGCCAGTGGGAGCCCTCTCGTTTAGCTGGGGGTATCCGATCAAAGAGGAAGAGGGTGATGATATAAAGAACCTTCAATTCAGGATTGGTGGTGGTTTTTAATCAGTTTGGGAGTGAATGGGTGAATTCGCTAAGACACATATTAATAGTTATTACCTTAGGGTTGTTCGTGTCCTTCAGCGTTACTGCTGAGGAGTATCGTATTGGCTTTGTAAACGCCACGAAAGTTTTCGAGGAGTCACCGCAATACAAAACGGCCAGGGAGAGGTTGCAAACCGAATTTTCCCGTCGTGAGAAGGATCTGCTTGCCTCCCAGAAACAGCTGAAGCAACTTGAAGAGAAGCTGCAGCGAGATGGTTCAGTGATGAGCGAGTCTGAGGTCAAGCGGCTGGAACGGGACATTCTCAGTCGCAGCCGCAAGTTAAAGAATGCTCAGACCGAGTTTCGTGAGGATCTGAATCTGCGCCAGAATGAGGAGTTCAAGAAACTTCGTCAGCAGGTGCGTGAAGTGATCAGGGAAGTGGGCAAGAGTGAGAATATAGACCTTATCGTTTCTGATGGTGTCGTCTACTTTAGCAAAAAGATCGACATCTCCGATAAGGTGCTGGACAAGTTACGTCAGCTGAAAGCGGAATAAGGTGGTATCTAGATCATCTGGATCCAGTCTCGGTGACCTGGCAGATGCTGTCGAGGCGAAACTGCTGGGTGATCCGAAAACCAAGATCACCGGGGTTGGGACGCTTCAGGGCGCACAACCCGGAGAGATCAGTTTTCTCAGTAATCCCGCCTATCGTCGATACCTTTCCACCACACAGGCATCGGCGGTAATCCTTTCTGACAAGGATGCCGCTGATTGCCCGGTCCCCGGTTTGGTATCGGAGAATCCCTATCTTACCTATGCCAAGGTGGCGGCCAAGCTATTTCCCCAGGACGCCTTTTCTCCCGGCATCGACGAATCAGCGGTCGTCGCTCGAACAGCTTCGATTGACCGCAGTGCCTGGATTGGGCCCTGTGCCGTGATCGGAGAGGGGGTGAGCATAGAATCGGGTGTCTATATCGGCCCTGGCTGTGTGGTCGAGGAGAATTGCAGGATCGGCGCCGACAGCCGCTTGGTGGCAAATGTCACCCTCTGTCGAGACACCCTTTTGGGTCAGCGTTGTCTGATCCATCCGGGCGCGGTGCTGGGCGCGGATGGTTTCGGCCTGGCCAATGATGAGGGGCACTGGGTCAAGGTGCCGCAACTTGGCCGGGTTCGGGTCGGGGACGATGTGGAGATTGGTGCCAATACCACCATCGACCGAGGCGCTCTGGAGGATACAATCCTGCACGATGGGGTCAAGCTGGATAACCTGATACAGATTGCCCATAACGTAGAGATTGGTAAGCATACGGCGATGGCCGGTTGCTCAGCGGTGGCCGGCTCAACCAAGATCGGCAGCCGTTGCACCATCGGCGGTCAAACTGGTCTGGTGGGACATTTAACGATAGGCGATAATGTGCATTTTTCGGCGGCCACCCTGGTTACCCGCTCATTCAGAGAGGCGGGATACTACAGTGGCAACCTTCCAGCTATGGAGAATGGTGCCTGGAAAAAAGTGGTTGCTAGACTTCGAAATCTGGAGTCGATGGCAAAACAGATGAGACTTCTTAAAAAATAACATCTAGACGACCTGTAGAGAGCCGTAGAGATGAATGGAAAGAGAAACTGGAGGGCAGTTTGATCGCAATGGATATCAATAAGGTGTTGAGCCTGCTGCCGCACCGTTATCCCTTTCTGCTTATTGATCGGGTGCTTGAATACGAAAAGGATACACGGCTCCTGGCATTGAAAAATGTCACCTACAACGAACCCTTTTTCAACGGCCACTTTCCCATTCAACCGGTAATGCCGGGGGTGCTGATTGTCGAAGCGATGGCGCAGGCGACCGGTCTGTTGGCCATGGAATCCAATCCGGAAACAGTCAACGAGACGACCATCTATCTTTTCGTCGGGATCGATAAGGCTCGCTTCAAACATCAGGTGGAGCCAGGTGATCAGCTCATCATCGAGGTGATCCAGAATAAGATGAAACGTGGCATCGGCTTTTTCGCCTGTTCCGCAAAGGTCGGGGACAAAACCGTGGCCACTGCGGATATCATGTGCACCGCACGGGAGATAGGCAACTGATAGATTCACGCGCAGTTATCGATCCGGATGCCGAGCTTGATGACGGGGTCAGCGTCGGTCCCTTCACAATCATCGGTGCCGGGGTCAAGATCGCCGCTGGGACTGAAATCGGTCCTCACGTAGTGATCAAGGGACCTACCCAAATAGGTCGGGACAATCGGATCTACCAATTTGCCTCGGTGGGGGAGGATCCCCAGGATATGAAGTATGCCGGTGAGCCAACCTCCCTGGTGATCGGTGACCGCAACGTGATCCGCGAATTTGCCACTCTGCATCGTGGCACCGTGCAGGATCAGGGCGTGACGAGAATCGGCAATGACAATCTGCTGATGGCCTATATCCATGTGGCCCATGATTGTGTGCTGGAAGACCATATCATCATGGCCAATGCCGCCTCGTTGGGTGGCCATGTGAAGATTGGGCGCCACGCCATTTTGGGGGGCTTCACAAAAGTCCACCAATTCTGTCGGGTGGGGGCGCACAGTTTCTCCGGGATGGGATCGGCCATCAGCATGGATCTACCCCCCTACGTCATGGCATCCGGGCAACCGGCCAAACCCCATGGCATCAACCGGGAGGGATTGAGCCGGCGTGGATTCAGCGATCAAGCCCTAGTGCAGATCAAGCGCGCCTATAAATTGATCTACCTCTCCAAGAAACGCCTGGAAGAGGCCAGGGAGGGGATTGATCAGATGCTGGAGGAAACCCCTGAACTTGAGATCCTAGCCGATTTTCTCAAACATAAGGGGCGAGGTATTTTACGCTAGGGCCTGTAGACTGGCCCCACGACACGAGCCTTGGGTATTTCTAATTACGTCTATGCAACAGAGACAAGCAAAGAGACCCCCAAGGATCGGCATCCTGGCCAATGAGGTGTCGGGTGATCAGTTGGCGGCAACATTGATCCAAGCCTTGCACGCCAAGGATGCCGATATCCGGTTTGAGGGCATGACAGGGCCGCTGATGGAGGCGGCTGGTTGCCGTTCTCTTGCCAAGATGGATCCGGTGATGGGGTTTGCCGAGGTCATCGGCCACCTGCCCGGACTGCTACGAACCCGTAAAAAACTGCTGGCTTACTTTCTTGCCAATCCCCCAGACCTGGTGATAGGGGTCGATGCCCCCGATTTCAACCTGGCACTGGAGACGCAGCTCAAGTCGGCCGGTATCACGACAGCGCATTTCGTCAGTCCCACCGTTTGGGCGTGGCGGCAGGGCCGGGTGAAGAAGCTGCAAAAGGCGGTGGACCTGATGCTCTGTATCTTTGATTTCGAGGTCGATTTCCTGCTTCGGCACCAGGTGCCCGCGGTCTATGTGGGACATCCCCTGGCGGATCAGATTCCCCTGGAAGCGTCACAACCCGAAGCCGACAGGGATGGATTGGGCCTGCTGAGGGAGAGGCCTGTCGTCGCCCTGTTGCCAGGCAGCCGGATGAGTGAAGTGAGCAGGCTGGGCCCCGTGTTTCTGCAAACAGCGTTGTGGTTGCAACAGCAAAAGCCAGATCTGCAGTTTGTCGCGCCGATGGTGAATCAGAAGATCAGACAGCTTTTTCAGGAACTCATCGATGCGACAGCGCCTGAACTGGGGATAACGCTGCTGAATGGAAGGCCAAGAGCAGCGATTCGCGCGGCAGACGTAGTCTTGACCGCATCGGGTACGGCTACCCTTGAAACCCTGTTACTGAAGCGCCCAATGGTGGTGGCCTACCGCCTTTCACCACTCACGGTTTGGTTGATTCGCCGCTTTAAGTTACTGAAAACGCCCCATGTGGCGTTGGCGAATCTGCTTGCCGATCAACCCTACGCCCCTGAATTTATCCAGGAGGCATGTAAACCGGAAACCATGGGCAGGGAGGTGTTGAGGTTTCTCGAAGACTCGACACTGGGTGCAGAGATTGCCCAGGCATACCTTGAAATCCACAGCAATCTGCGCAGAAATGCAGCCCAGGTCGCCGCCGGCGCAATCTTGGAGTTGCTGGCAAATAAATAGATCCGGGCATGCCGGCTGTCACCCATTATTTGATTAGACAGAGGGAGAATTTTTTGCTCTTATTGGCAATGCGGAAAATATCTAACCAAATGTCAGTTACCTACCGCAGGGATACCTAGAATTCGCGATGGCCGTACTACTCCATGATCTAATATACAATTCGGCTAGTCGCGCTCCGTCACAAACGGCCATTAAGTACAAATCGACCATGCTGAGCTATGCCGAACTTGCCCAGCAGGTCGATCAGATCTCCCGGGCGCTGATCGATATCGGCATCGAAAAACAGGACCGCATCGCAATCTATCTGCCGAAGTGCCTGGAGAATGTCATCTCCATTTTCGCCTCTGCCGCGGCCGGTGCCGTATTCGTGCCCATCAACCCGGTCCTCAAGGCCCATCAGGTTTCGCATATTCTGTTGGACTGCGATGCCAAGGTGCTGATTACCACACAGGGGAAATGCCGCTCGCTGACTACCGCCCTTGGTTATTGTGTCGATCTGCAAAGCGTGGTCTTGATCGATGAGGTGGATAGTGAGGAAGAGGGATTGCATGCTCAGCGTTTGATCGCCTGGGATGAGTTGATCAGCAATCCTGTCACCAGTTGCGGACACCGGGTGATCGATACGGATATGGTCTCGCTGATCTATACATCGGGCAGCACTGGGGATCCGAAGGGTGTGATCCTTTCCCATAGAAACATGGTGACCGGGGCGAAAAGTGTCGCCCAATATTTGAATAACAGTGCCGATGACAGGATCCTCGCCGTACTTCCCCTCAGCTTTGACTATGGCATGAGCCAGTTGACCACCGCATTTCTGGTCGGCGCCACTGTGGTATTGATCAACTACCTGTTGCCGATGGAAGTGCTCAACACCCTGGCCCAGGAGAAGATCACCGGCTTGGCCGCTGTGCCACCGCTATGGAATCTGCTGGTCGAGTTGCCTTGGCCTGGGGAGATAGCGGCCAATCTGCGCTATATCACCAGTTCCGGTGGCGTGGTGCCGGTAGAGACCACGGAGCTCTTGCGCCAGGTAGTGCCGGATACAGAGATCTATCTCATGTATGGGCTTACAGAGGCGTTTCGATCCACCTATCTGGCGCCTGACCAGGTCAACAAGAGACCCACCTCTATCGGCAAGGCCATTCCGAATGCCGAGGTGCTGGTGTTAAGAAGCGACGGAAGTCCCTGCAGTGTGGATGAGCCCGGCGAGTTGGTTCATCGGGGATCGTTGGTGGCAATGGGATACTGGAACGACCTCGAAGCGACCAATCAGCGATTCAGGCCTATACCCAATCGCTTTGATGCCATACCCGGCGATGAGTTGGCGGTCTGGTCGGGGGACATCGTAAAGATGGACAGCGAAGGTTATCTCTATTTCCTGCGTAGAGATGATGATTTGATCAAAACAATGGGTTATCGGGTGAGCCCTAACGAGATCGAAGAGATTTTCTATCGCACCGGCATGGTATCCGAGGTGATTGCATTAGGCATACCCCACACCACGATAGGTCAATCGATCGTGCTTGTGGTTTCGCTTAAAAACGGTATCGATGTGACGGAAAAGCAGTTGCTCGATAACTGCAAACAGCGATTGGCAAGCTACATGATGCCGGCCGAAGTGATTTTTCGTACCAGTTTGCCAACCAACCCCAATGGCAAGGTCGATAGAAAACAACTTCGCTTGGAGGTAATGGAGTCGATCTCAGAATGAGTCGAAATCACCATCGATCTGCGTCTTTGGTTGCGGGCGTCGATGAAGTGGGAAGGGGGCCCCTGGCAGGACCGGTTGTGGCGGCTGCCGTGATACTCGATCCCGAGCGGCCCATCGAGGGATTGGCCGATTCCAAAAAACTGAGTGAAAAGCGCCGGGAACAACTCTCCCGGCAGATCAAGGAGCAGGCCCATAGCTGGTGTTTGGGACGGGCGGAGGTGGAAGAGATCGATCGGATCAATATTCTGCAAGCGAGCCTGCTGGCCATGCAACGGGCGGTGGAGGGCCTGCCATGCATGCCGGTTCTGGCCATGGTGGACGGCAAACATGCCCCGCAACTGGCATGCAGGGTGGATACGATTATCGGTGGGGACGACCTTGTGGAAGCGATCAGCGCTGCCTCGATCATCGCCAAGGTGGCGCGGGATCAGGAGATGATCGAGTTGGACAGCCGCTATCCCGGCTATGGCCTAGCGCGCCACAAGGGTTACCCGACCAAACAGCATCTGCAGGGCCTGCAATCTCTGGGTGTCACCCCGATTCATCGTCGTTCATTCGCTCCGGTCAAACGGTTGCTATCAGGCTCATGACCTGAGACCGATTCGGGGTAGAATAGACAGCCATGGAATTCCCCTTTGTTCATCTTCGCGTTCACTCCGAATACTCCCTGGTAGATGGGCTGGTGCGTGTCAAACCCCTGGTCAAACAGGTGGCTGAGTCGGGCATGCCGGCGGTGGCCTTGACCGACCAGTCGAACCTCTTCGCCCTGGTGCGTTTCTATCAGGCTGCCCTGGCCGCCGGGATCAAGCCCATTGCCGGTGTGGATCTCTGGATCCGCAACCCGGAGGATATCAATACGCCTTTCCGCCTGGTGTTGTTGGTGCAGAACCAGGTGGGATATAACAACCTGACCCGGCTGGTCTCTCGCAGCTACCGGGAGGGCCAGCATCTGGGACGTCCCCTGCTGGAGGCTGAATGGCTGAGGGGCAATACGGATGGATTGATCGCCCTCTCCGCTGGTCGTCATGGGGACGTAGGGCGCGCCCTGCTGGCAGGCAACCAGGCTGAGGCGGAGCGGCTGCTCAACCATTGGCTGGAGCTGTTCGGTGACCGCTACTATCTGGAGCTGCATCGCACCGGCCGCAGCGATGAAGAGCGCAGCCTGCATGAGAGTGTGGCCCTGGCGGCGGACTATGGCGTTCCCGTGGTGGCCACCAATGATGTGCACTTTTTGCAGCCTGACGATTTCGATGCCCATGAGATACGGGTCTGCATCCACGAAGGACGTACCCTCGACGATCCAAGGCGACCGAGAAATTATAGCGAGCAGCAATACCTGCGTACCCCGCAAGAGATGGTGGAGCTGTTTTCCGATATCCCGGAGGCACTGCAGAATACCCTTGAGATCGCCAAGCGCTGCACCATCGAGCTGACCCTGGGTAAGAATTTTCTCCCCGATTTCCCGATCCCCGAGGGGATGACCATCGCTGAGTTTCTCGCGGTGGAATCCCGCAAAGGCCTGGAGTGGCGGCTGCCACGTATCCTCGATGCCCGGTCACCCGACTTCCCGCAACAGCGTAAGGTCTATGACGAACGCCTGCAGGTAGAGTTGGATGTTATCAACAGCATGGGATTTCCCGGCTATTTCCTCATCGTCGCCGACTTCATCCAGTGGGCCAAGGATAACGATATCCCGGTGGGTCCGGGGCGTGGTTCGGGGGCCGGCTCACTGGTCGCCTATGCCCTGAAGATCACCGATCTCGATCCCATCGAACACGAACTGCTGTTCGAACGCTTTCTCAATCCGGAGCGTGTCTCGATGCCGGATTTCGATGTGGATTTCTGTATGGACAAGCGGGACCAGGTGATCGATTACGTCGCCCAACGCTACGGGCGCGATTCGGTATCCCAGATCATCACCTACGGTTCCATGGCGGCCAAGGCGGTGGTGCGGGATGTGGGTCGGGTGCTGGGCCATCCCTACGGTTTCACCGATCGGGTGGCGAAGATGATCCCCTTCGAGATCGGCATGACCCTGGACAAGGCTCTGGTGGAGAGCGATGACCTGAAGCAGGCCTACGCCACGGATGAAGAGGTGAGTGAACTCATCGAGATGGCGAAAAAGCTGGAGGGTTGTGCCAGGAATGCGGGCAAGCATGCCGGTGGCGTGGTCATCTCCCCCGGACTGCTGACCGATTTCACCCCCCTCTACTGTGAGGCCAACGGGGAGGGGTTGGTCACCCAGTTCGACAAGGACGATGTGGAGAAGGTCGGGCTGGTGAAATTCGACTTTCTCGGTCTGCGTACCCTGACCATCGTCGACTGGGCACTCAAGACAGTCAATGGGGAGCGCATAAGCAAAGGTGAAGAGCCGATCGATATCAATGTCATCCCCATGGATGACGAGGCCTCCTTCAAACTCCTCAAAAGCGCCGAGACCACGGCCGTATTTCAGTTGGAATCCCGCGGCATGAAGGAGTTGATCAAAAAGCTCCAACCCGACTGTTTCGAAGATATCACCGCCCTGGTGGCTCTGTTTCGTCCCGGTCCCCTGCAGTCCGGCATGGTGGACGATTTCATCAACCGTAAACATGGCCGGGCCAAGGTGCTCTACCCCCACCCGGATCTGGAGCCGATTCTGAAACCCACCTACGGGGTTATCCTCTACCAGGAGCAGGTGATGCAGATCGCCCAGGTATTGGCGGGCTACTCCCTGGGTGGCGCCGACCTGCTGCGTCGGGCCATGGGCAAGAAGAAACCTGAGGAGATGGCGAAACAGGGAGAGATCTTTCGCCAGGGCGCCGTGGAGCGGGGGGTGGAGGAGGAGACCGCCACCTATATCTTTGACCTGATGGAGAAGTTTGCCGGCTACGGCTTCAACAAATCCCACTCCGCTGCCTATGCCTTGGTCTCCTATCAGACGATGTGGTTGAAGGCCCACTACCCGGCCGCCTTCATGGCCGCCGTCTGTTCCGCGGATATGGACAATACCGACAAGGTGGTGCCGTTGATCGAGGAGTGCCGTCGCATGCGACTCAAGGTGGAGGCGCCCCAGGTCAACCTCTCGGAGTATAAGTTCACTGCCGCTGACGAAAAGAGCGTGGTGTACGGTCTCGGCGCCATCAAGGGGGTGGGTGAATCCGCCATCGAGTCGGTGATCGATGAGCGCAACAGCAATGGACCCTACCAGGAGATCTTTGAATTCTGCCGCCGCATCGATCAGCGCAAGGTCAATAGGCGGGTGATCGAGTCCCTGATCCGCGCCGGTGCCCTTGATGGTCTGGGGGCCAATCGGGCCACCCTGATGATGCAGCTGCCCTTGGCATTGAAACTTGCCGAACAACATCATGCCATGCAGGCGGTGGGCCAGAACGACCTCTTCGGCATGGGCGATCCCCAGCCGGAGGAGGCCAGTCACGCCCAGGTGATCCCCAAGGATGTGGATGAGTGGGAGGAGGAGCAGCGTCTGCTGGGTGAGAAGGAGACCCTGGGTCTCTACCTTACCGGCCATCCCATCGACCGCTATGCCCGGGAGTTGGGCAATATCAGCAGTAGCCGGATCGGGGATCTCAGTCTCGATGCCAGCCCTGAGCCGGGTCAAAGGCGTCGCGGGGTGCCGGTGGTGGTCACCGGTCTGGTGGTCAGTGCCAGCCACCGGCAGACCCAGCGGGGTCGCATGGGCACCCTGGTGTTGGATGATCGCAGCGGTCGTATCGAATGCACCCTGTTCAGCGAGGCCTACGAACAGCATCGGGAACTGATTTCCGCAGACAATATCCTGGTGGTTTCGGGCAGCCTCAACTATGACGAGTTTCGCGGCGGTCTCTCGATTCGGGTCGACAACCTGCTGACCTTTGAACAGGCCCGTTCCCACTATGCGGGGCTGTTGAACATAAAAGTCTCTCTCAACGGCCTCGACATCTCGGGATTCAGTGAACAACTGCAGCAGATCCTCTCCCCCTTCAGGGGAGGGACCACCGGGATTAGACTGCACTATCAGGCAGTAGACGCCTGCGGCGATATCCAGTTGGGCAAGGAGTGGCAGGTCAATCCCACAGATGAGTTGCTGCGCAGACTCGAACAGTTCTTCGGACCGGGTTCTGTGCAGGTCGCATATCGTCACTCCCCGCAAGTGGCCAAAAATGCAGGTCGTCGTCAGGCGGCCCATTCGTGAACCCTGTAAGAGGCTGCTATTTGGTTGCGCTGGTCTATGCTTGAGATTTCCTGTTTTAGAGGCTGTCCTAACCTTTTTGAATCCGGTATATTTCGCGCATGGATCTGAATTTTCTAGAATTTGAACAACCGATCGCCGAACTCGAAGCGAAGATCGAAGAGCTGCGCCTGGTCGGTACCGACAACGAGATCAACATCCAGGACGAGATTGCCCGGCTGGAGAACAAGTGTCAGACCCTGACCGAATCGATCTTCTCCAACCTCAAACCCTGGGATATCTCACAGCTCTCCCGTCATCCCCAGCGCCCCTATGTGCTCGACTATATCGACCGCATATTCGACGAGTTCCACGAGCTGCATGGTGACCGGGCCTTCGCCGATGACCACGCCATCGTTGGTGGCGTGGCCCGTATCGAGGGGCGGCCGGTGATGTTGATCGGCCATCAGAAAGGCAGAGACACCAAGGACAAACTCTATCGTAACTTCGGCATGCCCCGACCCGAGGGCTATCGCAAGGCCCTGCGCCTGATGGAGCTGGCGGAGCGCTTCAAATTGCCGATCATGACCTTCATCGACACCCCAGGCGCCTATCCCGGCGTCGGCGCCGAGGAGCGAGGGCAGAGCGAGGCCATCGCCCGTAATCTCAAGGTGATGTCGGGCCTGCGTACGCCGATTATCTGTACCGTGATCGGAGAGGGTGGATCCGGCGGCGCACTGGCGGTGGGCGTGGGCGATCGCGTCCTGATGCTGCAATACAGCACCTACTCGGTGATTTCACCGGAGGGTTGTGCTTCGATCCTCTGGAAAAGCGCGGAAAAGGCCCCCCTGGCGGCCGAGGCCATGGCGATTACCTCAGACCGTCTCAAGGAGCTGGGACTGGTCGACGAGGTCGTGCCTGAGCCCTTGGGCGGCGCCCATCGCGACATTGAGACCATGGCCAAGAACCTCAAGCATGCGTTGGTGGAGGGATTGGACAACATCACCAGCATGGCCGTCGACAAGCTGCTCGATACCCGCTATCAGCGGCTCATGCAGTATGGTCAGTTTTCCGGAGACTGATAGCAGGCATCCGCTGTGAAACTCACAGCCAGCCGGCTGCTTGAGACCCTCCGGCAGCTGCCCACCGCATCCTGTTACCATCTCGCCCTCAGCGGTGGACTCGACTCCTGTGTATTGCTCCACTTGCTGGTCCAACTCAGGTCCCAGCTCCCCTTCGACCTAAAAGCGATCCATGTGCACCACGGATTGCAGCCTCAGGCCGATGCGTGGCAGCGCTTCTGCACGGAGCTCTGCATCGGCTATGAGATTCCCCTGGAGAGTGTGCAACTGACCCTCAACGTCAACAGCGGTGAGAGTCTGGAAGCGGTCGCCAGGGAGGCCCGCTACCAGGCAATAGCCGAACGGATGGGGGAGGGGGAGCTGTTGCTGACCGCCCAGCATCAGGACGATCAGGCGGAGACCCTGCTGTTGCAACTGATGCGCGGCAGCGGACCCGCCGGAATCGCCTCCATGCCGCCCCTGACCCGGTTCGGTCCCGGCTGGTTGGCCAGGCCACTGTTGGATTGCTCCCGCCAGGCCCTGGAAGCCTATGCCAGGCAACATGATCTGATCTGGCAGGAGGACCCCTCCAACCGGGATCTGCGTTTCGACCGCAACTTTATCCGCCACCAGGTGATGCCCCTGCTCCGTTCCCGCTGGCCGGCGGCCGCCACCACCCTCTCCCGGGCCGCCCGCTTCAGCGGCGAACTGCTGACGCTGGTGAAGGAAGAGGCCGAAGAGGACCTGGCCAAGGCCCGCGACAGCAAAACCTATACCCTGTCGGTCCCGGCCCTGAAACAGCTCAACTCAATACGCCTTAGAAATCTTTTGCGCCACTGGATCGCAGCCGCCGGCGCGCCTATGCCCGGTTCGAAAAAGATCGTCCGCATCGAAAGGGAGGCGGTGCATGGGCGCATCGATGCGGTGCCGCTGATCTGTTGGGAGGATTGGGAGGTCCGCCGATATCGCGACCGGCTCTTTCTGAATCGGGCCCAAACCATCGATCTTCCCACCCGGCCCTTGGCCTGGCCGGATGGAAACGAGCTGACACTGCCCGAGGGCCTGGGACGACTGATTGTACAACCCGGTGAAGGCGGAATCTCTGCACAGCGTTGGCAAGAAGCCAGCGTGGAAGTCCGTTTCCGTCAGGGCGGCGAGTGTTGCCAGCTGCCAGGACAGGATCACCACCGCCCGCTTAAAAAGCTCTTTCAGGAGTGGGGCGTACCTACATGGGAGCGGCAGCAGATGCCGCTGGTCTATCTGGATGGCGGTTTGGCCGCGGTCCCCGGACGTTGTGTCTGCCAGCCTTTCCAGGCGCGCTCGGATGAGGATGGTGTTGTTGTCGAGTGGGTGAAGGTTCAACCTGAGTAGTCATAATTCAGCTCAGACTATCCAGAGGGCTTTGGACACCCATGCCTCCCTTATGCAGCACATGGGTGTAGATCATGGTGGTGTTCACATCCGCGTGGCCCAATAGCTCCTGGATAACGCGGATATCCCTGCCGTTTTCCAGCAGGTGGGTTGCAAATGAGTGCCGTAAGGTGTGGCTGGTGACGCGTTTATCGATACCAGCCTTTTTGGAGGCATTGCGTATCGCCTTCTGCAAGCCGGTTTGGTGTACATGATGACGTCTAATATTACCCGTGGCGTGATCCATAGCGAGCTTCGTGGCTGGGAAGGCAAACTGCCATTGCCAAGCCTTGGCTGCCGTGCCAAGCTTTCTTGCCAGTGCTACCGGCAGCAATACTTCTCCAAACCCTTCAGCGAGATCCCCCTCGTGGAGCGCCTTCACCTCTTTGAGATAACGCTGGAGTTGAGGTATCAGTGACTCAGGTAGAGGCACGATTCGCTCCTTACCGCCTTTACCTGCCCTAATAGTGATTTGCTTGTACTCAAAATCGATGTCTTGTATGCGGAGTCGTACGCACTCCATTACCCGCATGCCAGTGCCGTACATGAGAGAGGCCATCAGTTTCGAGCGACCGTTCATGGTGCCCAGCAATGCCTTTACTTCCTTTTTCGACAGCACCGTAGGTATTCGTCGTTTAGGATTGGCCCTGGCGTATGGGAAAACACCTTCCATGTTTTTGCCTAAAACCTCTCTATAAAAGAAAATTAAACTGTTCATAGCCACCTTCTGGGTAGAAGCTGAAACCCGGCGCTCAAGTGCCAGGTACTCGAGATAGGCGGATATATCTTTCGGGGATAGCTTGTCGATCTCTCGCCACTGATGATATTGGAAAAACCGAACCAGCCAATGTTCATAGGTTTTCTCTGTCCTGGCCGCCATTCTACGAACACGAATGGTTTTGACAAAGGCCAGATGCAAGGCCGAATTCTCATCCCGGAAACGCTTGATCAATGGATTACTACTGGGTGCAACCAGAAGCGCGGGATTGGCATCCCGCATCAGTGTCGGATGATCGGATTCCAGCTCCCTGGCGTAACCACGCCAGCGGTACCAGTCATATTCCAAAGCCCATACCGGATTGACCAATTCACAAAACAGCAAGCGCAAAGCCTCGGCAATTTGCCGAAACTGCCACTCCTCGAGCCTGGGAAGTCTGCCTTTTGCGTTTAGATATCTATCCACATGGTGGGGCAGATGGTGCTGTAGTTTGACCGTTGAATGAGCCTTGATGTATTCTTCAATGTGTCGTCGATACCATTGCCTGGCATTAGCAGGTACGGAGTTTTTTTCAAGGATAGACAGATAGTTATGCCAAAAACGCTCAACCGCAAGCTGGTGTCCGCCAGCGAGTTTCCTGTTCATCTCAAGCCCTCCATGGCTATGTCTGCGATATGCGAAAGCGTATCAAAACCAGCAAAAATGTCCATGGAGTTAAACAGACACCACCTATCACAGACAAACAAGCGTCTGTCTATTTAACTGTTATATCACCAAGGTAAGATCATGGTTGGAACAAGCAAATTAGATATAGCAAAAGAACTCTTTGACTCTGCTCTTTATCATTATTACGAGACCAAGTCATATTATTCAGCCATTCACCTGGCAGGAGCGGCAGAAGAGATACTTGGGGCCTTTGTAACGGCTAACAATGGTGAGTCGTCCTTTGAATACCTAAAGAACGTCACAATTACTTTCGCAGAAATATTGAGAGACGATGGCACAAAGCCCAAACAAAAAGAAATTGCAAACATGCTGAATTATCCCAAAAACTCGACAAAACACATGAATGATAAAGGTGATGACATGGTGTATTTTGCTGCCAAAGCAGCGGCTAAAGATTTACT
>JBEVVS010000258.1:0-14492 GCA_040507005.1 Candidatus Thiodiazotropha sp. | reverse complement strand
TTTAACCTTACAACTCCTTATACTCTTCAACAACGACGCATCATCTCGTCAGCCGTCGGTGCGGTTACGTTCAGGTAGTGACCCTTGCGCTCACCGGTCTCTGCTTCGGCCTTCTGGATCGCTTCCATAACGAAGTCGAAGCGATGACGCCAGCGCATGAAAGGCTGGGAGTTGACGTTCTCGTCATCCTTGGTGAAGTCGAGACCGCCACGCAGACCCTCGTAACAGGCGCGGCCATAGTTCTTGGCTGAAAGACCAAGCTTCGGCTTGATGGTGCAGCCCAGCAGCGGACGACCGTACTTGTTCAGCAGATCGCGCTCGACCTGGATACCCTGAGGCGGTCCATTACAGGTCAGTACGTAAGCGATGGGGAAGCGGACATCCTCCAGACGCAGGGCGCGCAGGGCCTTGAAGCCGAATACGTTACCCACCAGGGAGGTCATGACGTTAACCACGGAACCCTCTTCGAACAGATCGATCGGGTAGGCAACGAAGGCGTAGAAGCAGGTGTCGTCACCCGGCACGTCTTCGATCGCGTAAGCACGACCCTTGTAGTGATCAAGGTCGGTCAGCAGATCGGTCCATACAGTGGTCCAGGTACCGGTGGAGGACTCAGCAGCAACAGCGGCTGCTACCTCTTCGCGCGGTACGCCCGGCTGAGGGGTAACTTTGAAGCACGCCAGGATGTCAGTATCCAACGGCGTGTAATCGGGCATCCAGTATGTTTCACGGTACTCTTTTACGCCCGCATCATATTTCTTGGCCATGTTAACGATTCCTCCAAATTTAGGATTGCGTTGCCTTGAAATGCAGCTCTTGGAACAAACACTCCATGCTGCCAATCAATTAAAAATCTGTGTCTAAAACCTTAGTCAAGGTGGAGTTAGTATAGGGATGAGGGCGCATAAGTGAAGTCAGATCTTTTAATCGGAACTATAATAAAAAACTTATACCATATCTTAAACATGGTATAATTCCTGATAATTGGCTCCTGGCTAAATATTCACCTGGAGAGGTCCCGCCGCATTGGGGCCGTACTGAGACCGATTTCTACAAACTGAGGGAGTCTATCCATGCATACAACCCTAAGACAGATGCGAGTCTTCACTACTGTCGCCAGGCATCTGAACTACACCCGTGCCGCCCAGGAGCTCCATCTCAGCCAACCGGCAGTGTCGATGCAGGTCAAGCAGCTGGAGGAGTCTGTGGGGCTGCCGCTGTTTGAACAGACCGGCAAAAGAATCCAGCTTACCCAGGCCGGCAGAGAAGTCCACGATTATGGCCGTACTATTTTCAAGACTTTCGAGGAGATGGAGGAGGTGCTCTCCTCATTGAAGGGGTTGGATACCGGGCATCTCGATATCTCAGTCGCCAGCACGGTCAACTACTTCGCCCCCAGGTTGCTGGCCGCCTTCAGCCGTAAATTCCCGGGTATCGATTTGCGCCTGGACGTCTCCAACCGTAAGCGCCTTATGGAACTGCTGCAGACCAATGAGACCGACATCGTGCTCATGGGACGACCGCCTGAAGATATCGATTTGGAATATGAACCCTTTATGGATAATCCTTTGGTGGTAATCGCCCCGCCTGGACACCCGCTACAGGGCCAGAAAAAGATCCCGATAAAATGTTTGGAGGAAGAGGTCTTTATCATGCGTGAGGCCGGGTCTGGTACCCGACTGGCAATGGAGCGCTATTTTGCGGAGCACGGCATCAATATCCGTACCGGTATGCAGATGACCAGGAACGAGGCCATCAAGCAGGCGGTCCGGGCGGGAATGGGACTGGGGGTTGTGTCCAGCCATACCATCGAACTGGAGGTGGAAACCGGCCGTCTGGTGATTCTTGATATCGAGGGGCTTCCCATACAACGTCACTGGTATATGGTCTATCGAAAAACCAAGCGGCTCTCACCGGCGGCAAAGGCCTTTCACGATTTTGTCATGTCCGAGGCTCAACGGATCCAGCAAGCACCTGTTTAGCTATTTACACGCCCTTGCTGTGTATACACCGGTTTTAAGCATGCGTTAGAATTAACAATTCAGCGCGGCAGTTGTCATAGATAAGCACTCAATATCAACCTTTCACTCTAAGTGAGGCCTTCCAAACATGTCGGATCAGGGCAATTCAAGTCAAAGCCCAAACCTGCTGGAAGCTTATCCGCTTCTCGGCAAAGTCACCCTGCCCAGGGATTTGCGTAAATTAGACCAGGCGAAGCTTAGGCCCCTGGCCAGTGAAATGCGGCGGTTTCTGATCGACTCGGTTTCCCAAACCGGTGGCCACCTGGCGGCCGGTCTGGGTGTGGTTGAGTTGACCATTGCCCTCCACTACGTCTTCAACACCCCCTATGACCGCCTGGTTTGGGACGTAGGGCACCAGGCCTATCCGCACAAGATCCTTACCGGAAGAGGAGAGCGAATGGACAGCCTGCGGCAGAAGGGGGGGCTTTCAGGGTTTCCGAAACGCAGCGAAAGCGAATATGACATCTTTGGTACGGGTCACTCCAGCACCTCCATTGGCGCAGCCCTTGGGATGGCGGTGGCGGCAAAACAGAAGGGTGAAAAACGCAACGTCGTTGCCATCATCGGAGATGGTGCCATGGGTGCCGGTATGGCCTTCGAGGCCCTCAATCAGGCCGGGGCCCTGGATCAGGATCTGTTGGTGATCCTGAATGACAACGATATGTCCATATCCAAGCCGGTGGGTGGTTTCAGCAATCACCTCGCCCGCTTGTTGTCCGGCAAGGTCTACACCAGCATGCGTGAAGGGGGCAAATCCGCCCTCAGCCATCTTCCCCATCAGGTGGGGGATCTGGTGGGACGTTGGGAAGAGCATATGAAGGGGCTGGTGATGCCGGGCACCCTGTTTGAGGAGATGGGCTTCAATTACATCGGCCCCATCGATGGCCATGATTTCGATACCCTGGTTGCGACACTGCATAACATGCGCAACATGCCTGGACCCAGGTTGCTGCATGTGGTGACCCAAAAAGGGCGGGGTTACGTGCATGCGGAGAATGATCCCTGTGTCTACCATGGGGTCACACCATTCGATCCCGATACGGGCAAGATGGAGAAGCATGGCAGCGGTAAGACCTATACCCAGGTGTTCAGTGACTGGTTGTGCGCCATCGCCGATCTGGATGATCGATTGGTGGCCATCACGCCTGCCATGTGCGAGGGGTCGGGTATGGTGCAGTACGCCAAGCAGCATCCCAATCGCTATTTCGACGTGGGGATAGCGGAGCAGCACGCCCTCACATTTGCCGCCGGTTTGGCCTGTGAAGGTTTGAAACCTGTGGTGGCGATCTATTCGACATTTTTGCAACGGGCCTACGATCAACTGATTCACGACGTGGCGCTGCAGGATCTGGACGTGACCTTGGCCGTGGACCGGGCGGGACAGGTCGGTGCAGATGGGGCAACCCATGCGGGGAGCTTTGATTTGAGTTATGCGCGCCTGATTCCCAACATGGTGATTATGGCGCCGGGGGATGAACAGGAGTGCAGCCAGCTGCTGCAGACCGCCTATGACTATCCCGGGCCAGCCCTGGTCCGCTACCCCCGGGGCACAGGTCCGGGGGTTGAAGTAACAGCATCTCTAGCGACCGGATTGCCCATCGGTAAGGGTGAAATCCGCCGCACCGGCACTAATGTGGCAATCCTGAATTTCGGCAGCCTGCTGACAACCGCGCATCAGGTTGCCGAGCATATCGACGCGACCCTGGCCAATATGCGCTTTATCAAGCCACTGGACGAGGAGCTGATCGATCAATTGGTCGGCACCCATCAGATCCTGGTTACCCTGGAGGAGAATGTGGTCATGGGAGGCGCAGGCTCTGCAGTGAATGAGTATCTGGCGTCCTGTGGTCGAAAAGTCAGGGTGCTCAATCTGGGCTTGCCTGATCGCTATTTGGATCATGCCAGTCATCAGCAGCAGTTGACCGAGGCCGGGCTTGATTTCGATGGCATCCTGGCGGCCATCGAGCGGGTCAACAGAGAGACGAAGCTGCAGGTCGTATAACGGGATATAGCGCTTTCGGAGGAGACCATGATTGAGATTGCTGGCGTCGATGCCTTCGACGACAACTATATCTGGATGGTGAAAAATCCCACCTCATCCCAGGCCGTGGCAGTGGATCCGGGAGATGAGACACCGGTCTTGAACTGGTTGCAGCAGCACGGCTGCGATCTCAGCGCTATCCTCATTACGCATCACCATTACGATCACGTGGGGGGTATTGCCGAACTGCGCGAGGCCTATCCTGGAGTTGCGATCTATGGACCGGCCGGTGAATCCATTCGTGGAGTGACTCACCCACTCAAGGAGGGAGACAGGCCGCGGATAGCCGGACTGGAGGCCGACTTGCAGGTGTTGGAGGTGCCGGGGCATACGCTTGGACATATCGCCTATTTCGGCGAAGGGGTGCTTTTCTGTGGCGATACCCTGTTTGCCGCCGGTTGCGGACGGGTATTCGGTGGTACCTTTGAGCAATTATCGGACTCCCTACAGCGTATCGCCGCCCTGCCGGGGGATACCAGGGTCTACTGCGCCCATGAGTACACCCTTGCCAACCTGGGCTTTGCACAGTGGGTTGAACCGCAGAATCCCGATCTGGCAAGCCGCATCGAGCGAGAGCGGGAAAAGCGTGCAGCGGGCATTCCCACTGTTCCTTCGATCCTGAGGGAGGAATTGCTGACGAATCCCTTTTTGCGCACCGACGAGGGCCCAGTCGTGAAAGCGGCGGAAGATGCCTCTGGTCATAGCCTGAGCACCAGCCGCGAGGTATTCACCGCACTGCGGCAATGGAAAGACAGTAAATACGACTGATCCGGATGCGGGTCCGATTGCAAGCGGATATGGCTTGCGGGGCGGGGCGGCCGCATAACCAAAAAGGCTATGCGGCCGATCAGGTTAGACGTTGCGGGCGTCCATCATACGTTCGATGATTGGCTGCAGAATGATCTCCATGGCAAAACCCATCTTGCCGCCGGGCACCACGATGCTGTTACGACGAGACATGAATGATCCGTCGATCATCGACAGCAGATAGGGGAAATCGGTATCGAATTTCCTCGGATGGCTGAAACGGATGACCACGAAGCTCTCATCCGGGGTGGGGATGTCGCGGGCGATGAAGGGGTTGGAGGTATCCACCGTCGGCACCCGTTGGAAGTTGATATCGGTACGGGAGAACTGCGGTGTGATGTGGTTGATGTAGTCGGGCATGCGACGCATGATGGTGTCGACGATGGCCTCTTCACTATAGCCACGCTCAGCATTGTCGCGGAAGATCTTCTGGATCCATTCCAGGTTGACGATGGGCACCACGCCGACACCCAGGTCTACATACTTGGCCACATCCACATCGCCATCCACCACCATCCCATGCAGGCCTTCATAGAAGAGCAGGTCTGTACCCTCATCAATGGTTTCCCAGGGGGTGAATTCGCCAGGTTTCTGATCACAGCCAAGGCGGGCATTGTGCTCAGCCGCTTCCTCCGTGCTGTGCAGGTAGTAGCGCTTTTTGCCGCCGCCGGTTTCGCCGTAGGTTTTGAAAAGCTCGGCAATCTTGTCGAAACGGTTTGCTTCAGGACCGAAATGGCTCAGACCTTCAGCCATTTTTTCACGCATTTCAACCCGTGTGTAGCGGTGGAAGCTGTCCCCTTCGACCACGGCAGACTTGATGCCGTCACGATAGAAGATATGTTCGAAGGCGCGTTTGACGGTGGTAGTGCCGGCGCCTGATGAGCCGGTTACGGCGACCACAGGATGCTTTTTGGACATGTGATTCTCCCTCAATCTAATTCGTTATATTGTTCTGCCCGGTGGCCTTCAGAGAGGCTGTTTTAATCTATCCGGGCTGGTTTCTGAGTAAAAAATTGGTGCCAACTATAACACGGAGATGTGCGATTTCCAGTGACTAAGAAATGCCTTTTTCCTTGGATTCATCTACCAGGGTTTGGTTAATAGGCGGTTAAAATTTTTTGATTGCCGGTTATGATTGGCTTTGGACGGAAGGATGTTGTGATTGTATAAATATATGAAATTATTAAAGTTATTTTGCGATCATTGGGCCAATGGAAAGGCAGGTGGCGTTAAAACAGCCTGGCATTCATGAACAGGTGGAGGGCGATGCTGGCTGCAAATCCCAGGGCGATGACCGGGGTCCAGCGGAGATGGGAAAAGAACGTATATCTTCCCTGTGCCTGACCCATCAGGGCAACCCCGGCGGCCGATCCGATCGAGAGCAGACTGCCGCCAATACCGGCGGTGAGGGTGACCAATAGCCATTGGCCCAGTGACATATCGGGCCGCATATTGAGCACCATGGTCATGGTGGGAATATTCTCGAGCACCGAGGAAGCGACCCCGATGGAGATGTTGGCCGCGGTGGCGCCCCACTGGATGTAGAGCAGTTCCGATGCCAGGGTCAGATAGCCCAGATAACCGAGGCCGCTGACGCAGAGAATCACGCCGCAGAGGAAGAGCAGGGTGTCCCACTCCGATCTGGCGACCCGTAAAAAGACATCGAAGGGCTGCCTGCTCTCCACCACCACGGAGAAATCGGGTGATTCGGTCGTGGTGATCTTCTCCTGGCTTGGAATATGGGTCTTCTTGAGAAAATAGCCGAAGAACTGCAGGTAGGAGAGACCGGTCATCATACCGATGGCGGCGGGCAGGAAGAGTTGTCCCTGAAACAGCACCGCGGTGGCGATGGTGAGCAGAAACAGGCCCACGATGCGTCTCGCCCCGCGTCGCATCTTTATGGGTTCCTGGCTACTGGAGAGATGCCCCTCCGGCAAGACCCGATGCATAATCACAGCAGGGATGAGATAGCTGACCACGGCGGGCAGGAACAGGTTGAAGAAGGAGAAGAAGTCGACTCTGCCATTGATGCTGATGATATCCTGCTGCCACACCATCAGGGTCGTGATGTCACCAAACGGGCTGAAGGCGCCACCTGCATTGGAGGCCATCACCACGTTGATGCAGTTGAGGGTGACAAATTTATGGTTGTCCCGCTCCAGATTTAACACAACTGCCCCCATCAACAGCGCAGTGGAGAGATTGTCGAGAAAGGGGGAGAGGAAAAAAGTGGTCAGCCCGATGGTCCAGAACAGGCGTCTATAACTGTAGCGACGGTTGGCGACCCAACTGCGTAAGGCCAAAAAAACTCGCCGTTCGGCGAGGGCGTTGATATAGGTCATCACCACCAGGATGAACAGCATCAGCTCGGCATACTGCAACAGACTGTGCCGGAGCGCCTGCTCCGCATGGTGGCCGCCGCCATTCTGATTGGCATACCAGCCGATCAAGCCCCAGATGATCCCCGCCGCGAACAGCATGGGTTTGGACTTGCGCAACTCGATGAACTCTTCGAGGGTAACGGCGATCAGGGCGATGGCGAATACCGTCAGGCCAAGATAGCCGACCCAATGGCTGCTCATGCTGTAACCACTGGCTGACATATGCTCCGCCAACGCCAAGTTGGGGGATGCGCAAAACAGGGCAAGCGAAACCGTCAGTCTCTTCATTTCAGCCAGTGGACTCGGTCTATGTTCAGTAGTCGGTGTTATCTATCCCAAAATGTTGGTCGTTTTTCAAGTTGTTTATGCCGTGCATGTCCCTGTTTTTGGTTTAGAAGCTTCCCGCATTGATCCACAAATGGACGACGATGCTGGCAGCATATCCCAAGGCGATGACCGGGGTCCATTTGAGATGGCCGAAAAAGGTGTATTTGCCCCGTGCCTGTCCCATCAGTGCCACCCCGGCTGCGGATCCGATGGAGAGCATCGATCCCCCCACGCCCGCGGTGAGGGTGACCAGCAGCCACTGGCCCATGGACATGTCGGGCATCATGGTCAGGACAGCGAACATCACCGGAATGTTATCCACAATGGCGGAGAGTATGCCGACCATGATGTTGGCCGGCGTGGCGTTCATCGCCTGGGTGAGCTCCAAGGCCGCGCCCCATTCGGTATACATCATCTCGGAGACCACCGCCAGGTAGCCGATAAAGCCCAGGCCGCCGACACAGAGTACCACCCCGTAGAAGAAGAGCAGGGTGTCCCACTCCGCCCGGGCGACCTTGTTGAAGACATCGAATGAGACCATGTCACCCATCTGCCCGTCGTGTTCCATCTCGGTGATGTCCTCCTTGGTGAGGTGGGGATGATCCCTGTGAAAGGTCTTCTTCAGGTAGAAACCGAAGAACTGCAGGTAGGCCAGTCCGGTCAACATGCCGATTACCGGCGGCATGCCGAGAAAGTTGTGGAAACTGACCGCGGTGACGATGGTCGCCAGGAAGAGGACCATGATGCGTATCGCGCCACGCTTCATCTCCACCCCGTCCTCGCCCCCCGTGGGCTTATCGTCAGGCACCGCAAAATGCATGATTGCGGCTGGTATCAACCAGTTCACCAGGGAGGGCACAAAGAGGGCGAAGAAGGCCCAGAAATCCACCGGTCCCTGGGCGGTCACCACATTCTTCTGCCACACCATCAGGGTGGTGATGTCGCCAAAGGGGCTGAATGCACCCCCCGCATTGGCGGCCACCACGATATTGATACAGGCCAGGAGGATGAATTTTGTATTGCTGCCGCCCACGGCGAGGACCACCGCACACATCAGCAGGGCGGTGGTCAGGTTGTCGGCAATGGGGGAGATGAAGAAGGCGAGCACCCCGGTGATCCAGAACAGCGGGCGGAAGCTGAAACCCTTGTTGACCAGCCAGGAGCGCAGTTTTTCAAAGACATTGCGCTCGTCCATGGCGTTGATGTAGGTCATCGCCACCAACAGGAAGAGCATCAGTTCGGCATATTCCAGCAGGTTATGGCGCACCATCTCTTCGGCAGCGTGGGGCATGCCGTGGCTGTGATAGTACCAGGCGATGAGGCCCCAGATCATGCCGGCGGCGAGGATAACAGGCTTGGATTTGCGTAGATGGGTGAACTCCTCCGCCATCACCAGCAGGTAAGCAACAGTGAAGATACCGATAGCGGTAAAACCGACCCAATGGTTGGTCAGGTCGAAATGGTCTCCTCCTGATGATGCCGCAGCGAAGGCTACGGATGGCAAGAGAAAGGAGAGAAGTATGGTAGCGATAAATCTCACTGATGCACCCCAAAAAAATATTATTGTCGGCTGTTGTAAATACCAAATCCCGAATTCTCTGTGATGCATGAGGGCGGGTCAACTGTTTCAGGTCAACCCAACTCAGAATATTTACCCGCAACTGTTGCCGGCCCGGTTTTGTGGGGATTTGTCCGTTTTGCGGGTTGGAACTGCCGAGTGTCAAGTGAAAAAGTCACATCTTGGATGGTGCCATGTCATATGGGATCGGGCTCAAGAGGAGAAAAATTCTAGCTGAGAGGATTTAAAGCATTAAACAGAGGGCCTGCAGATGGATCATCTGGTGACAAGAGAAGATGAAGAAAACAGTCTCAACGAGTTGGTATTAACAAGAAACATTCTGTTGGCACACCTGTTTGCCGGTAAGCTTGCGCCGAGCGAGGTATTGCGATTCGCCAGAAGATATTCCAATGTCACTCATTGGGAAGAGTTGCTATGCGCAGTGTTCAATCCCAATGCTTCACGCTTGATGGCGGTGGTCAGCATCCGTCAGTTGGATGGCTACAGCGGGATTCTGCGCCGCCATGGTTCGGTTGAGTATGTCAGATTTTTTGTCGATTGGGGCAACACCTTTGGGCTACAGCCGGTTGGGCTTGGCCACTTCAAGGTGTGTGATGCGATAGAAGAGGGCATAAAGCGAAAGCTTCCGACCTATCATCTTGTCTCCTGTCGTTTCGAGGCTGAACGCTATAGGCATGCTATTGGGCATGGGGTCCAACCCAAGCTGAGGGCAGTCCTCTCCTGGAACCAGGTGCCTGATATCGATGTTGAATTTACACCGGTATTCGGTAACCAGGTGGATTCGCACATCAGTATCGACTCTGTCGATGAGTTAACAACCCTGTTCAGTGTCGCCGAGGATGTATCTGAGAAAGCCATGTTGCATTTAGGCTATCGACAATCAGCGGTACCGTTCGAAGCCGGACTCCAGTAAAAAATCTCAGGCTTTGGCCAAAGCCTTCTCCAGACCGATACGAAATAAGATTCGATGACAAGTGAAAAAGTCACATATTTCCGGTGCTCCATTCGATACTGACAAGCCACCACTCTCTGAAATCATAGTAACCAGAGGATCTTAAACGCCCCTGATTGGCAATACCCTTGAAGTGGTCGATCCATGCAGTTACCAGGGGCTGTGAATGAGATCAAGAACATAATATTCGGAGCGAGGTTCGTGGCTATGAGCAGAGATTACCAGTCCATTTCCAATGGCTACAAAAACGACTACCAGCTGGATCAAATCGATACCACCGATTCATTAGGTGCCATCAATCCTGTCACCTTGATCAGGGATTATCTCGATTTCAACCAATTGGGTATTGGCAAAACAGCAACGAACCAAATATTCGGCAAAAGACAGTTTGATGTGATTATGAGTGTTTTGATTCTTGTGCTTATGAGTCCGGTCATGCTTACCACCATGGCACTGATCTGGCTAAGTTCATATGGACGAGATCCTGTTTTCTACCGTCAGCTTCGGGTTGGCTATAAAGGCCGTGAGTTCTATGTATTGAAATTCAGGAGTATGCGGGTTGATGCAGAGAAGTCTGGGCCTCAGATGGCAAGCGTCAACGATTCGCGCGTAACCTACATTGGACGGATCATACGCAGTACGCGTATTGACGAGCTACCGCAACTTTTGAATGTTCTGAAAGGCGAGATGAGCCTGGTCGGTCCGCGACCGGAGAGACCGGAGTTTGTATCGGGTTTCCAGAAAAAGATCAATGGCTATGCCCTCAGGCATCAGGTGAAACCAGGGATCACTGGTTGGGCCCAGGTGCGATATCCCTATGGTGAGACGGTGGAAGATGCCGCCAACAAGCTTTACTACGACCTGACATACATCCGTCGAAGCAGTCTATGGCTGGATATCCTCATTCTTATGCAGACCATCCCGGTTGTCTTGACCGGCCATGGTGCGAGGTAGAGTCGGATATGGATGCAGTGTCAGGGTTAACCTGATATCAGAAAACAGATTGGTCTAACAAGATCGATAGAGGTCAGAACCATGTGGGATTCGAGTAACAACTCTTTGTGTATCGATGTACGCAGTAGTGTGGAGGTCCTGCTATTAGGCTCTCTGGAGATGACTGATGCACATATTCCCTATACTGACGTTGATAGGGATGAGTGGTGCGAATATATGAAGGCGTATAGAAGTCAGTCAAACAATGCCTTTCTACTGTGTGTTGACGAACTTTTGATTGAGCGTGGCTTGAACAGAAATAGTTCCATCAGCCTCATCGCCTCATCATGTCGCCACGCCATCATGGCTGCCAACATTCTTACGGTGGCTGGTTATACAAATGTGGCAATAGAGGTTGGCAGAAAAAACGCTTCCGTATTTGGTCCGGCGGCAATTGGTGATCATTGTGAATACACTCGAGGGCGCCGGGCTAGTCAGCAATGGGCTAAATCCTTCAATAGGCAAATGGGTCAACGCTTACATTGAATTATTAGCGAGCCTAACCGGGGTAAGTTGTTATTGGGTGCTAAACCAGGTTTTTACGGGAGCTTCTACGTTCCCTGAACTGATCCACGTAGTACTGTGTGGGTCCATCATTCGGGTGATCATTCAGGATAAGCTTGAATTGTTGGTATGCTGTCTCACGTTCACCGTACATCCATTCCGCCAGGGCTTGGGCAAAATCCTCATGTAACTTGCGCAGCCGGGGTGTGACATCCTCACTCATGGCTGAAATCTCATAGATCGTCACGGATTGCTGTTTACCGGCAACAGCGAATTCACCCACCTCACGAGTCGCAATACCCTTAAGCCCTTCAACCGCCACACTCGAGGCAAGAATCGCGGTCCCCAGCTGTTTATTGAGATTTTCGATACGTGATGTGGTGTTCACCATATCCCCTACGGCCCTGTACTCGAAATGGTCGATGGCGCCTACATGGCTCATCACCAATTCACCGGCATGCAGACCAATGCGGGTGAAGAGTTTTGGTTCCAGATCTGACTGTTGCATGGATCGCTTGATTGCCAATGCCGCTTCGCAAGCCTTCTGGTGCAGGGAAACATCGGGTTCGGTGGAGGGCCAGATCGCCAACATCGCATCGCCGACCACGTCTGATACCACACCATGTCTGGTACGCACAGGTTTGAAGAGGATTTCATAATAGCGGTTGAGATAGGCTTGCAGATCCACCGGTTCCATGTTTTCCGCAAATTTGGTGTAGCTCTGGGCATCGGTTGCCAAACATACACCGAACGCGGAACTGGTATCGGTCATTGGTTCTCTTTTTTGCTGGGCAAGGTCATCGATGACATCTCCGGGGAGATAGTAACCGAACAGTTCCCGCAGTCGCTCTCGACTGCTCCGCATCTGACGATAATGCAAGGTTTGGCTCAGGATGAGTGCCAGTGTGGTCTGTACCACAAGCGGCACAAACAAGGGCAGCCAAACGTGCAGCTGGCTGAACAGGTAGTAAACAAAGATGAAATAGGCCGTGGAAACGAGCAATCCTGCAAGGATGCCGCGAATCCCCGGTAGCCATCGGAACAGCAAGGTTATCCCCAGGCCATAGCTGAGTAACAGCAGCATCAGATAGAAATCGTCCAGTGTGATGAGTGTCTCGGATGCGAGTAGATTGGCATATGCGGTGGCTGCAATCTCAACCCCGCTCAGGTCGAGGCCGTTGGGCTGCGAAAAAACGGTATAGAAACCATCCTTCTGTCTTGGCTGATAAGTACCCGCATAACCGACGAAGACAACCTTGCCTTTGAGATTGGCCAGCTCATCCGTTGAGGCTTTAAGGGCCTGGTGTATCGGTATTGTAGGTATGCTTCCAGGAGGACCGTAAAAATTGATATAGGGGTGTGCATCACCTGTATAGAGTTTAAGCAGCGCATTGAAGCGTTGTCGTTGAAGAGGGGGGTGTTGTGACGCCTGGCCGGCAGCAAAGGCTTCCAGTAGACG
Source organism: Candidatus Thiodiazotropha sp. (assembly GCA_040507005.1). Lineage (GTDB taxonomy): Bacteria > Pseudomonadota > Gammaproteobacteria > Chromatiales > Chromatiaceae > Thiodiazotropha. The sequence goes on along the minus strand of JBEVVS010000258.1, from coordinate 1,428 downwards.
CCCTCGGAGAGAAACATCGTCACGAATGCGGCTCACAATGCGAGCATGGGTCTGGTTGGCGTTGACTGAATTCGATGACTCGTCTATTGATGCAAGGAGCCCATGCAACAGCGTGCCATCCGGATCCACGAATAGCTGCAGGGCTGCGGCCGGCAGGGAGATCAACCTGTTTTCACCAGTAAATGTCCAAAAACGGCTGACCCTGACCGGGATCTTGGGTAATACGAAAGGGGCGATACCCACCGCTGCCTCGACCAGTGTGTCGGTTGGAGGTATCAGTCTTTCTATATCTACATTGGCCAGATCATCAGTCAGTCGTTGTTGCTCCAGATAGGCGACGAGCAGCACATTCCCGGCACGCTGCATGGCGCTTGCCATGGTCTCATCAGAGGCGGGTTGGCGCGCCTTTTTAAAGAAAATATCGTAGGCAATTACCGCCACACCCGCTTGCGTCAAGCGATCGATCAATTTGGCGTGGAGTGATCGGGGCCATTCGGGAATCTCCTCACCCAATCCTAGCTGTTCTGCAGTCTGGCCATTGATTGAGATGATGGCGATTTGCTCAGGAGGCGGTCGCTGTCCACGCATTTCAAATAACAGACTGAGACCTATATTCTCCTCCCAGGAGGCGCTACCGGGAGTGAAACTGGTCACAATTCCGATCAGACCAATGATCAAGCCAAAGAAAGTCGAACGAAGAACGGCTTCTTTATTCATTCGGTTTTCTCTGGATTGTTGAGACCATCATCACCAGTTTTTTAATAGCTGACATCGATTTCGTCCTGGTATGTGGAATTTTTTCTGTTAAAGTCATAGTAAGGTGTTAACAGAGTATATAATACGCTTATGATTGAGAACGTCTCCATCTTCGAAGGTATGGCACCAAGTGATCTGGCTGTGATTGAGCAGCGTATGGTTCGCCGCACCTATCCAAGAAACACCATTATTCTTTCCGAGGGGGATAATAGTGATTCACTCTATGTCATCCTCAGTGGCAGGGTGAAGGTCTATCTCAATGATGAAAATGGTAAGGAAGCGATCATCAACTACCAGGAAGAAGGTGAGTATTTCGGAGAACTTTCCCTGATCGATGATTACAAACGATCCGCGTCAATCATGACCATGGTGAAATCAACCATGGCCATTATGTCCAAGCAGGCATTCCACCAGGTGTTACAGAGCAATCCCGATATTGCGATTCATCTGTTGAAGGATATGGTGCATAGGGTGAGAACCTTGACCGATGAGGTTAAAAGTCTAGCCCTTTCGGATGTCTACGGACGTTTGAGCAAGACCCTCATGAGCCTGGCGACGGAGCGGGATGGGATGCTGGTTATAGAGGGTCACGTCACTCAACAGGAGCTGGCAAATCGTATAGGTGCGTCGCGGGAGATGGTCTGCCGCATCTTCAAGGATCTGGTGAAAGGT
>JBEVVS010000223.1:0-14500 GCA_040507005.1 Candidatus Thiodiazotropha sp. | reverse complement strand
ATTTGCGTTCATTTGCGGACTTTTATGGCTTGATCTGACTATGCGAATCCTGTTGCTCAGCCACGCCTTCAACAGCCTCACCCAGCGGCTCCATGTGGAGTTGCGGGCCCTGGGCCACGAAGTCTCGGTGGAGTTCGATATCAATGATGCGGTGGCGTTGGAGGCGGTGGAGCTGCATTGCCCCGATCTGATCATTGCACCCTTTCTCAAGCGGGCGATCCCCGAAGCGATCTGGCGCCAACATGTCTGCCTGATAGTCCACCCCGGTATAGAGGGCGATCGAGGACCTTCTTCCCTCGACTGGGCCATCCTCAAAGGTGAGGCGCGGTGGGGGGTCACGGTGCTCCAGGCCAATGGTGAAATGGATGCGGGTGATATCTGGGCCAGTGTGACCTTCGAGATGCGTAACGGGAGCAAAGGGAGTCTCTATCGCAACGAGGTCACCGAGGCGGCCGTGGCGGCCGTATCCCAGGCAGTGGAGCGATTTCAGTCCGCTGACTATCGACCCCGACCCCAGAATCAGATCGATGCCACACACCCTGGTGGTTGGCAACCCCTGGTCAAACAGGCAGACAGGGCCATCGACTGGCAGAGCCATGCCTCGGCTGATGTGTTGCGTAAGATTCGTAGCGGCGATGGTGTGCCGGGTGTCCTGGATGAGCTCTTTGGACGCCGGTTTTACCTCTACGATGCCTGGCCGGAAACGACATTGAAGGGGAGGCCTGGCGAAGTGATCGCCCGTTGCGGTCCGGCAATCTGTCGCGCCACGGTTGATGGTGCTGTCTGGATCGGGCATCTGCGAGAACGAGAGGGTGAACACCCCTTCAAACTGCCGGCCAGCCAGCTATTGGCCCGGGAGGTCGCCGATCTTCCTGAGGTCGAGCCCGATGGGACGACGGGTTACCGGGAGATCTGGTACGAAGAGGTTGAGGGTGTGGGTCTGCTCCATTTCCCTTTCTATAACGGCGCCATGAGCAGCGCCCAGTGCCAAGCCCTGCTAGCGGCCTTCCGGGATGCGAAACGCCGGGACACTCAAGCGATCTTGCTGATGGGTGGCCCGGACTACTGGTCCAACGGCATGCATCTGAATCTGATCGAGGCGGCATCCAGTGCAGCCGATGAATCCTGGCGCAATATCAATGCCATGGACGATCTGGCCCGTGAAATCATCCAGACCGAGAGCCATCTGACAGTGGCTGTGCTGCAGGGTAACGCCGGGGCCGGCGGGGTGTTCCTGGCCAGGGCCGCGGATGAGGTGTGGGCCAGGCGGGGTGTGGTGCTCAATCCCCACTATAAGGATATGGGAAATCTCTTCGGTTCGGAGTACTGGACCTATCTTTTACCCCGCTACAGCGGTGATGAGCTTGCAGCGCAGATAGTGGAGAGCCGTTTGCCCATGGGTGTCGATGAAGCACGGGCACTGAACCTGGTTGACAAGGTGATCGACGGATCGGCTGCGGATGTGGCGGATCGGGTTTGTCAATTGGCAATTAGCATGGTTCGTACCCCGGCTTTCACTCAGCGTCTACATTATAAGAATGCGCGACGGCAGGCCGATGAAGCGGTCAAGCCATTGGCCAGCTATCGTGAGGAGGAATTGCAACAGATGAAACGAAACTTCTATGGATTCGATCCAAGTTATCATGTGGCTCGGTATAACTTTGTCTATAAAGTTGCGAAGTCGCGAACCCCGCTGACCCTTGCCAATCATCGTTGGAGCAAAACCGTCAGGAGAGTGTCATGAACAGTCTACCCACTGTGCTGATCGTGGACGACGAGGTACGCAGTCTGGAGACGCTGCAACGCATCCTGGAGGACGAGTTCGATGTAAAGACAGCGGAGAATGTTAATCAGGCACGAAAGATTCTTGAAAACGAATGGGTGCAGATTATCCTCTGCGACCAGCGCATGCCGGAGACCACGGGTGTGGAGTTTCTCAAGCAGGTGCGGGAGCAGTGGCCGGAGGTGATCCGGATGATCATCTCGGGTTATACCGATTCCGAAGATATCATCAGTGCCGTCAATGAAGCGGGTATCTATCAGTTTGTCACCAAGCCTTGGCACCCGGACAGTCTGATCCTGTTGTTAAAGAATGCCGCCCAGCTGTTCGAGCTACAGCGCAAGAATGAGATCCTCTCGGTAGAGCTGAAGATGTCACCAAGCCGTCTACAGTCGGCCATGGACCATAAACGTAAGCATTTGCGGGACGAATACCGCTGCGACGATCAGATTGTGCGCAGTCCGGAAAGCTGTATGAACGATGTGTGCGAGAAGATCCGCAGGGTCTCGCCCTATGATGTTTCGGTGCTGCTGACTGGCGAGTCGGGCACCGGCAAGGAGCTTGCGGCACGGGCATTGCACTACAACAGTACCCGTTGGGATCAACCCTTTGTAGTGGAGAACTGCGGCGCGCTACCGGATGAGTTGTTGGAGAGTGAGCTATTCGGCTACAAGAAGGGGGCCTTTACCGGTGCGGTTGAAGACCGGGCGGGACTCTTCGAACGGGCCAGTGGCGGTACTGTCTTTCTGGATGAGATCGGTGAGGTGTCAGCGGCTTTTCAGGTAAAACTGTTGCGGGTATTACAGGAGGGTGAAATACGTCCTCTGGGTAGCAGCCAGACTCGCCAGGTGGATGTGCGCATCATCGCCGCCACCAATCGGGATCTGGAACAGGAGGTGCGAGAGGGACGCTTTCGTGAAGATCTCTACTACCGGCTTGCCACGGTTACCATTCAATTGCCGGCATTGCGTAATCGGAGGATGGACATACCATTGATCGCGAAGTCGATTCTGGAAGCTTCAATGGGTCAGCTGGGAAAGCGTGTCGAAGGATTCACTGAGGAGGCCCTGGCCTGTATGCAGGCCTACCATTGGCCGGGTAATGTACGTGAACTGCAGAATGAGATCCGCCACATGTTGGTCATGTGCGACACGGATGAGATGAGTGCCGATATGCTCTCACCCCGAGTGCTGCAAGCGGCACCGGAAGAGGATCAGGCCGATCTCAAGGTAATGAACGGTTTGGAGGGCACACTCAAGGAGCGGGTCGAATCCTTGGAGGCGCGGATCCTCAAGGAGTGCCTGATCCGCAATCGTTGGAACAAGAGCCAGGCGGCGAAGGAACTCGGTCTCTCCCGGGTGGGCCTGCGCAGCAAACTGGAGCGTTACGGATTAGAGAAGATCGAACAGTTGCCTGAAGGCGAATATCAATCCGCAAATGAACGCTAATGTCATGCAGGATATAGCGACTTTTTTAAACAACAAACAAAGCAGCATGCGCTCTTTGGACGCAGTGATTAAGTAAGGAATTACAGGAGCGAGGCAAATGAGACCATTTGCGTTTATTTGCGTTCATTTACGGACTCATACAACAGGGAGCAGTCATGGTTGAAACAAAAACCCACCTCAAGAGCAGCCTGATCGATAAGGTCGGCGTGGACAAACCCTTACAGCTGGATGAGACCACCGAGAACGCCTGGATCGATGTCATCCAGAAGATGGATAAGGTTTATGCCGACCTGGTTCATTACCAGGTTGAGCTGGAGCAAAAGAATGCCGAACTGGAAGAGGCGCAGCAGTTTATTCGCAGCGTGCTCGAATCGATGCGGGAGGTGTTGATAGTCTGCGATATCAGTGGCCGGATCCTGCAGGTGAACCAGGCCCTGGAGGATCTGACGGGTAAACTGGAAGGGGAGTTGCTGCATCGCCCCTTCAATGAGTTGTTCGGAGTCGAGTCGCAACCCATGGTTGCACAGTTTTCAGAAAAGCTCGGCAATGATGCCATTGTCGACTGTGAGGTCAACCTGCTTACCCAGGAGGATGGCAGTTTGCCCCTGGCCATGAACTGCTCCTCCCGATACGACGTCAAGGGCAAGCTGTTGGGGATGGTGCTGATTGGTCGTCCTGTGGGTGAATTGCGCCGTGCATACGAGGCATTGAACAAGGCCCATATCGATCTGAAACAGACCCAGGAGCATCTGGTGCACTCTGAAAAGATGGCCTCCCTTGGTCGATTGGTGGCCGGGGTTGCCCATGAACTGAATAATCCAATCAGTGTTGTTTTCGGCAACATGCATGCCCTGAAGCGATACGGGGTACGCATTAACGACTATATCGCCGATGTCGCTAAACACCTTGAATCGGATCTGCATCAGGAGTTGAGAGAGAGATATCGTATCGATAAGATTGAATCAGACATGGGGCCGTTGATTGCCGGTACCATGGAGGGTGCAGAACGCATCAGCAACATCGTCCTGGATCTGCGTCGTTACTCCGGGATACAGAAAGAGCAGCCGGAACCCTTTGAACTCAAGCATGTGGTCATGACGGCAACCGAGTGGGTGATCAAGGCATCGAGGGAGAAGCCGGAGGTGCAATATGATCTGCCCGAGAGTTGTGTGGTGCGGGGACGTCAGGGCCAGGTGCATCAGATCCTGATCAACTTGATTCAGAATGCGGTCGATGTGATCGAGGGACAAAAATCGAGGCAGATCACTATTAGTTGCAACAGCAATGACAAGGATGTCTGGATTCGTATTCACGACAACGGGCCAGGCATCCCGGAAGATGCAATGAACAAGCTCTTCGATCCCTTCTATACCACCAAGGAGGTGGGTAAGGGTACGGGCCTGGGTCTCTATATCAGTTATGGTTTGGCGTGTGACATGGGGGGTGATCTGTCGGCTGAAAACAGCCCTGAGGGTGGTGCCGTCTTCACCTTGACTATACCGCTGCGGGTGCCATCCGATGGGTGAACACAACCATCAACCGCTGAATCTGTTGTGGCTGCAGTCGGGGGGGTGCGGTGGTTGCACGCTCTCCCTGCTCTGTGCAGAGGGTCCCGACCTATTTACCACCCTGGAGAGCGCGGGCATTCACATCCTTTGGCATCCCTCCCTCAGTGAGGCATCGGGATCTGAGTTCATCGAACTGCTAGAGAAGATCATCCAGGGTGATCTGCGTCTCGATCTGTTGTGTCTTGAGGGTTCCGTGGTTTGCGGACCTAACGGCAGCGGCAAGTTTCACCGACTTGCAGGCACCGGTGAGCCGATGATGAAGTGGGTGAAACGGCTCGCTGACGTGGCAGGTCATGTCGTCGCGGTGGGAAGCTGTGCCGCCTATGGCGGCATCACCGCCGCGGGTGGCAATCCAAGTGAATCCTGTGGACTGCAGTACGATGAAACAGTGGACGGAGGATTGCTGGGCAAGGGGTTTTCCGATAGACAGGGGCTGCCGGTGATCAATATCGCCGGTTGTCCGGTTCATCCTAACTGGGTGACCGAGACTCTTTTACAGATTGCCTCAGGTGAACTGGGAGCGGAGCACCTTGATGAGTGGGGACGGCCGCGCAGCTATGCCGACCACCTTGTGCATCATGGGTGTCCCCGAAATGAGTTTTACGAGTATAAAGCGAGTGCGGAAAAGCCTTCCGATCTGGGCTGCATGATGGAGCACATGGGGTGTCTCGGTACTCAGGCACATGCGGATTGCAACACCCGGCTGTGGAACGGTGAGGGCTCCTGTCTGCGGGGCGGTTATGCCTGTATCAACTGTACCGCGCCCGGCTTTGAAGAGCCGGGACACCCCTTTACCGAAACACCGAAGATCGCTGGTATCCCGGTAGGCCTGCCCACGGATATGCCAAAGGCCTGGTTTGTGGCGCTGGCGTCCCTTGCCAAGGCGGCGACACCCACCCGGCTGAAAGAGAACGCGGTGGCGGATCATATTCGGGTGCCACCCAGGCGGCGGCCGGGTGGTAAGTCATGAGTCGTCGTATCGTTGGTCCCTTCAACCGGGTGGAGGGGGATCTGGAGGTGACGCTTGAGATCGAGCAACAGAGGGTCAGTTCAGCTCAGGTCTCTTCCTCCCTCTATCGCGGATTCGAGCAGATGCTCCAGGGTAAAGAGCCGGGGGATGCCCTGGTCTATACCCCAAGGATCTGCGGTATCTGTTCCGTCTCCCAATCGGTGGCGGCGGCCCAGGCATTGGCCGACCTGCAGGGAGTGACGCCCCCCCCTAACGGCGATCTGGCCATCAATCTGATCCTGGCGAATGAAAACCTGGCCGATCATCTGACCCATTTCTATCTCTTCTTCATGCCCGATTTCGCCCGTGAGACCTACGCTGACGAACCCTGGTACCCTATGATCGAGTCACGCTTCAGGGCCCAGACCGGCACTGCAGCGAGGGAGATGTTAGCGGCCCGGGCACAGTTCATGCACCTGATGGGACTGCTGGCGGGTAAGTGGCCCCATAGTCTAGCCATACAACCCGGGGGCACTACCCGTGCCGTTGAGAGTCAGGAACGGGCAAGGCTCCAGGCCATCCTGTTTGGCTTCAGGCGATTTCTCGAAGCCACGCTGTTTGGCGACACCCTGGAAAATATCGCCGCGCTGGATTCCATCGCGGCCCTCGATGCATGGATCGATAAACAGCCTCCCGAAAGCAGTGATTTCAGACGATTTCTGGAGTTGGCAAATACCCTCGATCTGCATCTTTTGGGGCGAGGCAACGACAATTTCATGAGTTACGGCGCCTATCGCTTACAAGATGAACCGATATTCCGCCAAGGTCTCTGGAACGGGGCCGAACAGCCATTGGATACTGCATTGATCACAGAAGATGTCAGCCATAGCTGGATGGTGCATCAGAAGCATCCCAAGCACCCCTTCGAAGGTATTACCCTGCCCGACGCGGATGTGGAACAGGCCTACACCTGGTGCAAGGCACCTAGAGTGGACGGAAGGGTGGTGGAGGTGGGTGCCCTGGCACGTCAGCAGGTGGATGGCCAGCCCCTGATCAGGTCCCTGGTGGCAGAGAGCGGCGGTAATGTGCGCAATCGTGTCATCGCTCGCCTGTTGGAGATCGCCAGGGTTGTGATCTATATGGAGGCATGGGTCAAGGAGATCAAACCCGGGGAGGCGATCTGCAATCACAAGCCATACCCAAGGGATGCCCAGGGTCTTGGTCTGGTGGAAGCGGCCCGCGGCAGCCTGGGCCATTGGATCAAGATTAAAAACGGCCGTATCCTGAACTACCAGATCATTGCCCCCACCACTTGGAATTTCTCTCCTCGTGATGGAGCTGGTCAGCCGGGTGCCCTTGAGCTCGCGCTTGTGGATGCGCCCTTAAGGGCAGGGGAAAAGGACCCGGTGTCGGTGCAGCATATCGTCAGGTCGTTCGATCCCTGTATGGTCTGTACGGTGCACTAGGATGTGATCATTGGCAGCTGTTAACTGCTACTGGTTTTCGCGGGCCAACTTCTCTCCATCTCCTATGACCTTATTTCTTCCCGATCCCTTGGCAAGGTAGAGCGCACGGTCTGCTCTGTCCATCAACTGATCGGAATTATCGATTGCATAGGAGATCGAGGCGACGCCTATGCTGACGGTCAAATTCATTGGCGTGTTGGATTCGTTCAAGGTGATAGGCGTGGATTCAATGGTTGCACGCAACTGCTCTGCCCAGCGCATGGCGCCCAACAGGGACGTCTCGGTCAAGACCACTACAAACTCTTCGCCGCCATAACGTCCAGCCATGTCTGCGCTGCGTGTTTTCTGCTCAAGTACCTGAGCCAAGTTCTTCAGTGCCTCATCACCTGCTCTATGGCCATGGGTATCATTGATCAGTTTAAAGTGGTCGATGTCGATCATGCATACGGAAAGATCACGGCCATATCGTTTTGCCTGACTGAATGTGTGGTCTAAGAGATTCTCTATCTCTCTTCGGTTGAACAATCCGGTCAAGGCATCATGAGTTGCCTGGTGCAACAACTCTTCCTTGAGTTTTTTGCGCTCGGAGATATCTTCAAAGGCGACGATTACCCCACTCGCCTCATCCTCAACGATATAGGGGCTGGCTGTATAGGCCACAGGCAGATCCGATCCATCCGCGCGGCGAAACAGGTCTTCTTCAACATGGTAGATTCTCTCTTCCTTGATAACGTTGAGTATGGGGCATTCGTGCTCACTTTTACCACTTGCATCTTTATGTATCCATTCATGAATCCTCTGACCGGAGAGCATGGCATAGGACCAGCCCAGGAGACGCTCTGCCTCAGGATTCATGTTGATCAACTTACCCTCTTTGTCCAGGACCATCAGGCCCTCTGCAAGCTTGGCGGTAATCGCCCTTTGCCGGTGTTCACTCACTTTTAATGCACTCATAGAGAGCAGCTCTTTTTCTCGGGAACGCGCAATGAAATAGGCGGCGATGATCGCCAGCAGCATCAGTAGTGACAGCAATACCAGTGCCATTTTTATACGCTTGTCTTGTAATTCCTCAATCATCTGTTGTGGAATATGTGTAACCACTTTCCAGAAATAATTATCCCTGTCCACGTAGGCCAAGCTCTCTCCGGATGCGTCTGTCGACCCTGTGCTTGATATAGAATTAACAGATAGCGGATAGACAGTTCTCCAGGTAAACATGCCCGATGTCGTTCTGATCTGGCCTGAATCATTTGTGGATATCGTAGCCCAAGATTCCGGATGCCTGTTTTCAATCCTCTTATCGTTTTTGAACATAAAGCCCCATTCATCGTCACTGTGCGGTCCTAGCAACCAGTAACCATGACGATTCAACAGCATCGGGACTCCGTCTGATCCGGACATCGCAGTACTAAGATCAGTGATCAACTCCTTGCCTAAATAATTGACCAAAACAATACCGAATTTTTGTCCCTTGTTATTAAAAACCGGTGTGCCGATTCGAATCATCGGTTTCAACGGACGCTCAATCTCGCCGTGCTCGATGTTGAGATCAAGAGGAGAGATAAAGATCTGTTGGCGGCCCAGTTTCAAGGTGTCGCTGAAGTAGTAGCGTGTTTTTTTATTCTGTAGATCCTCTTCCGCCACCAGCTGACAATCCCCCTCACGGTAATTGACCCGCACACGTTCTTTGCCTGACTCATCGAGAAAACGAACCTGATCGTATGTTCCCTTCAGACAGGATGTGTTGCGGAATTCCCGGCCAAGGTCTTGAATGGCTTCCTGTGCGCCATGCTCACCATATCGGTTTAGGCTGACAGACTTGGCCAATAACAAGACATCTCTGGCCACACTGTCGAGCCTGCGCTCGATCAGTTTTGCCCCGAGCAGCGTCTGACTGCGTTCACGTTCGGTGATGATCTGCAGTTCGGATTGAAAATCGATGTAGAAAAAGCCGCCTACTATCAACAACAGCAGGGCCGTCATAGAGAGTGAAGCGATCAAAAATGACTTCACGAAAGAGGGTTTGTTACCAACCATAATGGTCTGGAAATTGGCGATACTGTTTAAATGCCTTATTTAATTCTAGATATTTCCTCTGATTATCTATTGATAACCATCAATGAACAGCACGTTTTCTGATTTCCCTGTTCATTAATACTCGGTTTTTTACCTTAGTTTAGACGCATAATGAGTGATCCAGCTAATTTCATTATTTACAAAGATTTACCCAGCTTTTACCGCACTTAACATTGTTCTGATTAAACTGACTGGATGGCTTCAACATCTAACATTTAGCACTACTCAATCTTGGGAGGATTTTCGATATGCAGATGGGAAAATCTTTAACACAGGCACTGTTTACTCTATTGCTGATATTGTTGACGGCTACAGCCTCAACCCTGGTGATGGGGAGAGCCGATATGAGTGGCATGGGACCGACCGATAGGATGGCCAAGCAGCCCGGGAATAAATTTCACCTGCCTGGCAAGGACAACTCGCCCACCAGCCTGGATAAATTCACCATGACCCAGGCACAGCAGGACCGGCTTTTCACAATTATGTACAACCAGGCCCCGCAGCGGCGCATGAATTTGCAAAAGGCGCAGAAGTCGTTGCAGGCGCTGCAACAGCTGGCCAAGGCTGATCGTTACGACGAGAAAGAGGCCCGTCGCCTGGCGGATGATTATGGCCGCGCGCTCGCTGATTTGACGTTACTGGGGGTGGAGTTGATGTCTCAGTTTCGTATGACCTTGACAGAGAGCCAACGTCAACTCATCGAGAAAGCTATGCAGGAACGGAAATCCCATGGGGATGTGGGTAGCTAATACCCCTTAGACCATAATATCGATATTACTGCCCACCGCACCTGTGCTGGTCGGTTTCGGCGCGCTCTGCTCTATGGATGCGATGAGCTTCTCCGCCGTCTGTTTCTCCATCTCCATGGTTTTCTTCTGCACGGCGACACTGGTTTCGGTCTTGGTCGCTATGGTTGCGAGCATGCTGGCAGAGGGTGAGCTGGCTCCAGAAACGTCCATTTGGTGACTCCTGGTCTAAGTGGATTCTCTTACCTTTAGCGGCTGGACAGGGGGAAACTGCATCCCTGGTTGGGAAGGGGCTTCTCGAGTCACTTAAAACCAGTCGCCAAACCGGATTTAAATGCTTCTAGCAATTGTCCCTGTCGAGCCTGTCGCCGTGCATCTGTTCATAGACATCGAAGATGGCTATCGCCATGGCCGCAATGACCGGGCCGAACAGCATGCCGATGATGCCGAACTGGATCAACCCGGCCAGGGTGGAGAGCACAGTCAGCAAGGTATGATCCAGGGCACCGAGGTTGCCGCCGTCAGGCAGGCCCTTGGAGATCTTCTGAATCATCACCGGCCGCAATATATTGTCGATCACAAAGCCCATCACCACCGCTCCCCATACGGCTACCAGGACAGCCTGCCATGCCTCACCTTGAATGTAGAGGTATACGGCGACCGGTATCCAGATCAGGGCGGAGCCCACAACCGGGATAAAGGAGGTGACGGCGATGCCAATACCGAGAAACAGCGCCGGCAGCCCCATGAAACTCATCAGAATGCCGAAACTCAGTCCCTGCAACAGGGCCACGATCACCACACTGATGGTCAACACGGTGGCCAGGCTGCTGAAACGTACCATCAACATTTCGTCGTAACGATTCGGTAGCGGTGAAAGTACTTTCAGCTGACGCGCCACGTCATCACCGTCGCGGTAGAAGAAGAAGAGGGCGAAAACCGAGAGAAACACGAAGGTAAGAAAACCTGCTGTATTGCCAAGGACGCTGCGGAGCAAAAACACGATCGTATTCTTTGCAACGGTAATCAGTTTATTGAGATTCTCTCCGATCTGTGAAATGAGGGCGGTCTGATCACCTAAATTAAAAGGGAGTTTCTTGGCGGTTTCCGCATAGATCTCCTTGAGACTTTCTGTGTCCTGGGCATCCACCCAGCCTTGCACCGATCCGTAGAGCTCACCGGCACGTAGCGAAATCTCCACCAGCAGATAGGTGATGGGGGCGATGACAGTGAAAAAGATCAGGATGCTCATCAGGGTGGCGGCATGGGTATCCGAGAGTTTCCACCGATGCTGAAGTTTCAGAAACAGCTGATAGGTGGCGGTGGCTACGATGAGGGAAAAGAAGAGAGCCGGTAGAAAGGGTAGAAACAGCCAAATCAGCCCGGCGATGGCCAGAACTATCAGGGCGACCAGGAACCCTTCCTGGTAAGGTGGTGTTTTGGGCGTGTCGTTCATTTAATAATACGAATTTGCCAGCAGGTTGAGGAATCACAGATAAATTATAAGGATTTTGACCCGCTTTTCCTCCACTAAATTAAATAGATATCAGGGTGAGAACTTCACAGGGGGGTTCCGGCAAGGTCTAGGTTTCGATGTACCGGGTGTTGCGTTCAGGCTCACACCGCCCAAATGGTGATTGCACCATGCCGGGTGGCGCTATCATTGAAGAGGGGGTCGGTGGCACGAACAGTGGTCTCTTCGAACAACTGTTCGTCATTTAGAATTAATGGATATTAGGGGAAATCGTAGCCCTGTTCCTTCCACCATTCGACCATCTTCTCATTGACGGCATTCCAGTCGACTCGATCGGTTGGGCTGTTGGTGCGTCCCATCTCGGCGGCTGTTTTATCCAGAAGTTTCACATACTCCTGTTTCATTTCTTCCGGTGCATGAGTGAAATGTTCTGCCTCGCTCATGTTGTCACTCCTTTTAACATTATTGGCAATAGGGCCTGTGGTTGATTACAGACTAGATTTATCAACCAATAGCTTAGCTGAATCAACAGGGCAATCTTAGGGTATTAGATTACCCTTGCTGAACTATTTTCTCCTGACCGGTCAGTCTCCTGGCTGTAGATTCAACCCACTGATATTTCCCAACAGATAGGTGGAGGTGGCTTCCAGCTCGAAGTGATGCTTGAGTATGGTATGTAGAGTAGTCATTAAACAGGGGTCTGCCGTTTATTTGGTCTAGCAGATACATTCTTTAACAGTGTCGTGGAATCTAAGTTGAAATAAGACGAATAAAAAAAGCACAAATAATAACTTTACTTCCTATTATTCCGTCGAAAATATTTACACATACTCAGCGACTATCTCCATGACATTTTATAACCCTACGTAAACTATGGGAATAATCAGGGTGGTATGGGATTTGCACTCGTGAAGCGAGCATGTATTTGCTTTCAGTTATGAAAGATTGATTACAAGCTTATGTAGTGGAGCATCCGGGTATTGGATGTTAACCAGGGTTCGCAGTTTTAGTAGTAATGGCGTGGGGTTAAAAAAAAATGAAGCAGTTTTCAAGAATCGTTCCCATTCTCTTCTTATTATCAATATATTCACATCAAACATTCTCTGCATGCACATCGGGTTATGATAGTAATAGTGTTTGTATTTCAACATCTGTCCTACAGTGGGTTAGCGAAGGCGATAACGACTTTTTTACTGATACTAATTGGGAATATGGTGCCTTGATTGGTGGCCCTGCTGCCAATCCTAGTTTGACAATCGGCTTTGGGCCTTGGAGGAGGTCACATAACGGCGTTCCAAGTGGGTATGATTATGGTTCCTCAGTTGAGGCGATTTTAGCCTCTGATTACACCTCAACTGGAAATCTCATAATGTACACTGGTATTGATACGACGCTAACAATTAGAAATGCAACATACTCGTTAGCAAATGCCGACATAGGTCTACCAGCTATCGAGTGGCCCAATGATCCTCTCACAACTAGCGGCAATGCCACAGTCAATATCGATAACGGCGCGATTGAAGGCTATTGGAACTTTTATGAGGGTTCGACGCTGAATATTCTGGGGGGGAACTTTGACCCAGCGGCCGGGGTTATCAACGGCCCGGTACCGAATCTAAATATCTCTTCAGGTGCAACATACAGAGTCAATGGAACCACGGCTGGCTTTTCCAACGTTGTTGAGAACAATGGGACAATAGTTGTTCAAGGCAGCGACACTACTGGCGTAGCGAGCTTTTCATATGACGGTGGAACGATCTTGTTGGGTACAGGAGAATTGGTACTGACGGATGCGGAGAATTCCAGCCTTGCCGGTCATGCTAATGGATTGGCAAATGATCAGCTGACGAATAGCGCAGGCCATACCATCCGCGGCCAAGGATACATCACTGGTGACATTGTCAATCAAGGTGTTATGCGAGCAGAGGGTGGGAGAATAACACTGGATGTTGCCTCGTTTGACAACACTTCGGGATTGGTTGAGATTGCGGCGGATGGTGAACTGTATAATCCGTATGTGTCAGCGACAGATTTTGGTGACTTGGCGATCGAGCAAGGTGGTGGTGTTGTTTCATATAGCCACTTTGACGATGTGAATTTGGTTGGCCCGGGTGATCTGAACATAACACCTGGATCTGTCAGTTTCAGCGGAACTGTGACTAACAATGGTAGGATCAATGTTCAGGCGAGCCCTACCTCGGGTGTTGCGAGCTTTTCATATGACGGTGGAACGATCTTGTCTGGTACAGGAGAATTGGTACTGACGGATGCGGAGAATTCCAGCCTTGCCGGTCATGCTAATGGATTGGCAAATGATCAGCTGACGAATAGCGCAGGCCATACCATCCGCGGCCAAGGATACATCACTGGTGACATTGTCAATCAAGGTGTTATGCGAGCAGAGGGTGGGAGAATAACACTGGATGTTGCCTCGTTTGACAACACTTCGGGATTGGTTGAGATTGCGGCGGATGGTGAACTGTATAATCCGTATGTGTCAGCGACAGATTTTGGTGACTTGGCGATCGAGCAAGGTGGTGGTGTTGTTTCATATAGCCACTTTGACGATGTGAATTTGGTTGGCCCGGGTGATCTGAACATAACACCTGGATCTGTCAGTTTCAGCGGAACTGTGACTAACAATGGTAGGATCAATGTTCAGGCGAGCCCTACCTCGGGTGTTGCGAGCTTTTCATATGACGGTGGAACGACTTTGTCGGGTACAGGAGAATTGGTACTGACGGATGCGGAGAATTCCAGCCTTGTCGGTTATGCTAATGGATTGGCAAATGATCAGCTGACGAATAGCGCAGGCCATACCATACGCGGCCAAGGATATATCTCTGGCGATATCGTTAACCAAGGGGTTGTACGTTCAGAAGGCACAGGTATGGTTATATCATCAAACATGGCTGGACAGGGAACACTTGATGTCAGTGGTACAAGCACACTGTTGTTCGAGGGAACTCAGCTGACCCAGGGTGCGATCAACG
>JBEVVS010000116.1:11878-14836 GCA_040507005.1 Candidatus Thiodiazotropha sp. | reverse complement strand
AAGATCCGCATCGCCGCTATTGATGCTGCCTCCGCTAATCTACTATGGGCTGTTCTTTCTTGTTTCCGGCATTGCCCTGGCGGTGATCGGCGTCTATGGGGGTGGCCTCACTCAGGACTCGGATTATCTGGTCGTTCTGAGTGCCTTTGCCATTGCCTGGTCTGTGGGTTTTCTCACCCCGGGCGCCCCATCCGGCATCGGCATCCGTGAAGCCATATTGATCCTGTTGCTCTCTCCCTTGGCAGGGGAGGCAAATGCACTGATACTCGCTCTGCTTTTCCGCTTGGTCACCATTGCCGGCGACACGCTGTTCTACTTCATCAGTCTGATCACCGGGCAGACGCCCAGTCAGCAGGTATCGAACACTTAAGCCTTGGCCGCTTGCTGCATACGCCTAAAGCACTAAATGTTGTATGCTAGCACGGTGAAAAAATGGGCAAACCCATTCGGAGAGTGCGCGTGCACCGAAAGTTACTGCAACTGACTATACCGCTCATGTCGTTACTCCTGCTGATTAGCGCATGCGGGCAAAAAGGCCCGCTTCATTTGCCAGCCGAGGAGACCTCGGAAAAACCGGCTGAAACACAAAAGCCATGAAACTTCGTTTCACAAAAATGCATGGGCTTGGCAATGATTTCGTGGTGGTGGATGCAATCAATCAAGCCGTAGCCTTCTCAGAGCAGACAATTCAAAAACTGGCTGACAGACACTTCGGTATCGGTTGCGACCAGGTATTGCTGATCGAATCCCCAACAACCGAGGATACAGATTTCCACTATCGCATCTTTAACGCCGATGGTTCCGAAGTCGAGGCTTGCGGCAATGGCGCTCGCTGTTTTGCCCGCTTCGTTAAAGACAAGGGTCTAAGCACAAAATCTTCAATTGCAGTGGGAACCCTGGCCGGCAAGATCACCCTGGGGCTGCTTGCAGACGGCAATGTTGAAGTGGACATGGGCGCACCCAAATTCGAACCTGCCTCGATACCCTTCAAGGCAGCGCAACAGGCGAATACCTACCCCCTGGAAGTGGCGGATCAACAACTGACCATATCGGCACTCTCCATGGGCAACCCCCATGCGGTGCTGATCGTACCCAGTGTTGAACATGCAGCAGTGGCGACACTCGGGCCATTGATCGAAAATCACCCCGATTTTCCGCAACGTACCAATGTTGGCTTCATGCAGGTCGTCGACTCCTCGGAGATAGCACTGCGGGTCTTCGAACGTGGCACCGGAGAAACCCTCGCCTGTGGTTCTGGCGCCTGTGCGGCCGTGGTTGCCGGCCGCCAACTCGGCCTCCTCGATGAAGCGGTCCTGGTACACCTACCTGGCGGCGATCTTGTGGTAAAGTGGCACTCAGAAAGCCAGTCCGTACTCATTGAAGGTCCGGCAGAGACCGTGTACGAGGGAACTATCGACCTATGAAACAGAAAGCACCAAAAAAATCGACCCAAGTGGATGAACTCGAGGCCCAGGTCGTTGAATACCTTGATCAACACCCGGATTTCTTCGCCGATCACCCCGATCTGCTTGGCAAGATAGTGATACCCCACGAGAGCGGCGCGGCTGTCTCCCTGATCGAACGCCAGGTCGAGACCTTGCGCAGTCAGCTGCAGGAGTCTCAGCAACAGCTCTCGGAACTGGTACAGGTCGCAAGAACCAATGATCAGTTGCAGGAGCGCATGCATCGCCTGACCCTGGAGCTGATCGATGCCGCCACCTTCGAAGAGGTCTTGAATGCGCTGGAAGATGAGCTGCATGACGACTTCAAGGCCGATGCAGTGGAGTTGAGACTCTTCTCCGCCAGCCATATCGATGATCACCTGGATGTGGCCCTGAGTGGTCAAACCGCCACATTCGAGCAATTTTTCAGTCAGAACCAACCCATCTGCGGCAAACTCGAGCAGGATCAACTCGACTATATCTTCGGTACCGAAGGTGACCGGATCGCCTCAACCGCACTGATCCCCCTGAAGAGTGAAGGCGCACTCGGCCTGCTCGCCATCGGCAGCTGTGACGCCGATCGTTTCGCCCCCCATCATGGCACGGAGTTTCTCACCCGCCTTGGGGAGATTATCAGTCGCACCCTGCAAGCGGTCTCCCTGCCCGGCATATAGCCGCCATGGCCACTCCTCGCAGCCTGCAACTCCAGGAGTGGATCGACTGTTACAGGGGCTACCTGCGCCATGAGCGGCGTCTCTCGCCACGCACCCTGGAGAGCTATGTTCGCGATCTCAAGGCCGCCGCCGCCTGGATGGAGGCCAACGGGCTAAACGACTGGGGTGCCCTCACGCAACACCATGTGAGGCAATACATCGCCAGCCGTCATCGGGGAGGGCTGGCAGCAAAGAGTCTGCATCGGGAACTCTCCAGCCTGCGCGGACTGTTCAATTATCTGATACGGGAGCAGCACCTGGACGCCAATCCGGCCCTCGGGGTCCACGCCCCCAAGGTGCGGCGCAAACTGCCTGTTACCCTGGATGCGGACCAGGTCGGCCGCCTCCTGGATATCCAGGACGACTCCCCGGTGGCGGTGCGGGATCGAGGGATCATGGAGCTCTTCTACTCCTCCGGGCTGCGCCTGGCGGAACTCGTCAATCTCGATCTGCAGGATATAGACCTTGCGGAGCAACTGGTCGAGGTAACAGGCAAGGGGGCCAAGTCCCGACGGCTGCCAGTGGGCAGATTCGCCAAGCAGGCCCTGCAACAATGGCTCGCCATCAGGCCGCAGATGGCGGCCCAGGATGAGATCGCCCTGTTCGTAGGGGTGCGGGGCAAGCGTATCAGTCGCAGCACCATTCAGCGTCAACTCAACAGCTGGTCCATTGCCCAGGGCGCGCCCCGTAATGTCCACCCCCATCTGCTGCGCCACTCCTTCGCCAGCCATCTCCTGGAGTCATCCGGCGACTTGCGGGCGGTTCAGGAACTCCTGGGACACGCCAACATCAGCACCACCCAG
>JBEVVS010000116.1:0-11868 GCA_040507005.1 Candidatus Thiodiazotropha sp. | reverse complement strand
GATCTACACCCATCTCGATTTCCAACACCTGGCGGAGGTCTACGACAAGGCCCATCCAAGGGCGAAAAAGAAGCGGGATTAAGCATCTGCACTCCCTCACGGTAGGGTAGAACGAGAGAATGAGTAGGGTACGGCTTGCCACGCCGCTGAACTGCCCTATTTCCGTACAATACGAATACCTGTGCCATGGTGCGGCATGGCCACACCCTACACTCTAATACAACTTTAAAACGTTTTTTTTAATTTGCGTTTATTAGCGTTCATTTGCGGACTTTTCCCTTATCCTTCTTTGGTGCCTCGAACCCCTCTATTTCCAAGACCGGCCCTAAACACAAACCGCGGACGCAACCAGTTGACCATCAACGGCAGCACCAGCAGGGCGATGAAGACATCCATGATCAGGGCCTCGGATATGTAGAGGCTGACCGACCAGAGATTGGCCAGTTCGGTATTCATCAGGGGGATGAAACTCCCCAGCAATACCAGCATGGAGATGAGTATCGCCGATCCGGTGGTTGCCAAGGTGGACTCGAGGGCGAGCCGCCAATCCTCGCCATTGGCGCGCATCTCCTCGCGCAGGCGGGATACCATATAAACCCCATAGTCCACACCCAATCCCATGGCGATACTCAGGGCCACCTGAACATGAAAAGCAAGATTGGCGGACCACTCGCCGATGGAGGTCATGTAGGCACCCAGACCATATTGGGTCATCAGGGTGATGAAGCAGAGGCTGATCAGGATACTGGCGATCATCCAGGAACGAAACATGATCAAGGTCATGAGAAACACGGTCAGGGATGTGGCCACCGGGGCGTTCAGCCACTCCTTGAAGGCCACGTCCCGGGTCGCCTCGGTAACCCCCAGAAAACCGCCGATCGCGGCCTTTCCGGGGATGGAATCCCCGGTCACAACGGTATGTGCAGGCTTCTCTCCCTTGGCGGGGATCTGGATCTCTTCCCCTGCCTCGACCCCGATACGCAACAGCTGCATGCCCGGATCGTCTGCATGCTGCTGCAGATAGCTTTGAATATCGCGGATTGTCTGATGGGTCAGCTTGGGATCCATGGTGTTGACGAAACCGACCACAATCCCCTCATCCCAAGTTCGGGTGTTGACAAAGGCCTCCAGCTCTCCCGCTTCCGCACTGGTGGTCAACATTCCATTGTAGAGTTGCACCGTCTGATCGGGATCGGGGTATCCCTCGGCCTCTCCTGGCAGGCGATAGGCGTAGGCGTTTTGTTGCATGTGCGGCAGGGTAGGGATGGCGTAGAGATTCATATGCGCCACCGGCGACTCACCTTCCGGGGCATTCAGCAGCATGTTGAGGGTTTTCACGAACTGCACATAGGAAGCGGTAAAGCCGATATGGGGATGACCGCGCAGCCAATCCTCGAAATTGGAAAGGGCGTTCAACACCTCGGCTCGATTGAAGATACCCTGGGGCGGATCTTCCAGGCTGTCGAAACATCGCTCAGGCCCCACCACCCGTTGACCGGTTTCACTCCAGGCATCCAGGCCACAGGGCGGCAGGCTGCCCGCCTTGGAGCGAATCACCAGATTCGCGGTAATCACCCCCGGCATCATGCCGGATAGGGCCTCCAGATCGGCGATCGCCTTGACCTCTCCACTGCCTGTCAACAACTCACCCAACAGATAGTGATCCTTGTAGGCCGCACGAGGATAGTGGATACCTTTCTCCACCCCGGGCATGATGTCGAACTCATCCTGGATGCGGGCAATCTCCGGGTCCGACCGTCCGGCCTCCCCGGCGATCAGGGCGGAGAAACCCCGGTCCAGTTCCGTGGCATAGGCGGAGACCAGCCAGATCCCGATCACGCTCACCACGGGCAGCCACTTGAGGGGACCGGTGAGCAGCCGGGTGATCCCCTTGGCCAGCCGCAACTCCCAACCCCGTCCACTCTCCCGATCATGCAGCTTGGGTGGAAAGGTGATCATCAGCAGCGGTATCAGCGTGGTGGTGGTCAGGATCAGGGTGGACATACCAAAGATGCCGAAATAGGCATAGGCCTTATAGAATGAGATATCGATGAATGAGATGGCAAAAAAACCGTGCAGATCGGTACCGATGGATAGGGCCGCGGGTACCACTGTATAACGGATGGCGGTATAGGCCGCCTGCTGATGATCCCCGCTCTTTTGCAGTTCCTGCATATAGCGCCGGGTGATCTGCATGGAGTGGCCGATCCCGATCGCCAGCAGCAGCATGGG
Organism: Candidatus Thiodiazotropha sp.; assembly: GCA_040507005.1. Taxonomy (GTDB): domain Bacteria; phylum Pseudomonadota; class Gammaproteobacteria; order Chromatiales; family Chromatiaceae; genus Thiodiazotropha. The sequence continues at coordinate 9,636 of JBEVVS010000116.1, read as the reverse complement.
GGTCAAGGCCATCATGGTGGTGAGTCTGAACTGGGTGTATCCCATCAATCCGAGGGTGAGAATGATGGTCATGCCGACACCCAAAAGCGGCAGAACCGCACAGCTCCAGTGCCGAAACTCGTACCAGAGCACGATCAGGATGATCAGCAGCGATACCCCGAACAACCAACCCTTGTCCCATAACTCCTGGACCATGGAAGCGAGGAAGTAGGGCTCTCCTGATATGGTGAACTCGACCCGATCCCCATAGCGGGCCTGGTACTCCTCCATTACCCCCTTTGCCTGGTCAATCCATTGCAGATGATTGTCCTTCAGTTCATTGCTGAAATCACCGATGATGAAGGTGCCCACTGCACGGCAGTTCTGATGCACATGCCGGACCGAGGCATTGCTGATCTTACCGTCCGCACCGATCAACTCGCACTTGTTGCCCCTGGCATCCTGGTAGTAGACCAGCAGGGGCTCCAGCACCAGATGTTGTTCCAGGCCCTGGCGCAGGTAATCGATCTGTTGCTGCCGCTGGGGTTGCTCATTGGCAAGACCGTTTACCGGCATCAGGCGACGATAATCGAGACTTCCCGAGTCGGTAATCCCAAGGTTGCGCAGCTTCGATGATGGCAGGCCGACGAAGTTGACCGGATTGGCATACTCCAGCCCGCTCACATCCCGATAGAAATCATTCACCATATCGAGAAACCAGGGCTGATAGATATCCCCCTGCTTGACCTTCAAACCCCATACCATCAGGTTGCCCATGCCATAGGTAAGATCACTATAGAGATTGGTGGCGATATAGCGATTGGAGAGGGGCAACAGGGAATCCGGGTCATTGCGCAGATTTACCCGGTTGACGAAAAACAAAGCCAGCAGGGTCGATGCAAACAGCAATATGATCACCGCCCGACGGTGCCTGAGCACAAAGCGGGCGTATGCGTCTGCGTAATCTCTATGCTGTGTCGTCATCACAGATTGCTTCAGGGCCGGTTAACATACATCCATGTTGGCCCTAACGCGCATAATTTTGCAGTGTCTTTTCTGACCAGAAATCGTCGCTGAGCTCCACATTCAATGAGATCGTACTCCGTGGCACATAGACCATGCTGTCCTTGCCATCCTGGTGGGAGATGGCGTAGATATACCTGGGATAGGTAATACGTGGATCCGGCTGATCAAGGGACTGCCAATCGATATAGACTGTCTTGATCACCTCGCCATCCTTATAGTAGACCGTTTTATAGAGCGCGAAAGTACGTTTGTCGATTTCACTGACATGGAAGTCGTACCACCAGTTTTTGAACTTGGTGACACTCTTCAGCAGATAGACAGGTTTTCCGATATGGGCGCATTGCGGCCCGGGCAGATGTCTTGTGTAACGGGTCTTTTCCCAGGGTTGCAACTCCATCGCAGCCAGGCACTCCTCCACCCTGGCCTCTCCCAACAGTTCATGCAGCTCATCCTCAGGGGTGCGCAACACCAACTCACCATAGGTCAGATTAGTGCCGAACCAGACATCCTCATGGGAGGGCTCGTTGATCCGCCTTATCTTGCGCAAGGCTGGCAGCCACATGGAGATCACGGCACCCTTGCCGGGATCGGCATAGCGGGTGAACAGCACCCCGGTCCCCTTGGTCTTGCCTGAGGTCAGAATTGCCATCTGCAGGGTCTCGATCGCCGGATCTTGGGGTGCATTATTCACATAGGTGTCAAAGGTTTGCACCCCCGGGGCACGGTCCTGGGTGCGCATCGCCAAGGGCGCACGATTGACCACCACCGCAACCTCTCTCCCGCGACGCTTGCTGAGGGCATTATCCACCAGCCCGCCGTGGGCAGCCGTATAGACCTGCTCGGCAACCGCCTGGGCACTCAACGGTGTTTGCGACAGACGGTTGACATCTTCTGCCTGGGCAGCCGAGAAGAGATGACAGACCATTCCAATTACAGCAATTCGGGTGAGTCTGATTGACATAGTCGTGACTCTGCCACGGATACCCAGACCAGACAAGAAAGTGAAAACCCTAATAATCCCAGTCGCCAAATCTATGCTGCAACCTCCACACCCGATTTTTCACCGGCCTCCACCTCAGGTACAATCGCCAGCTCACCAAAGAACTCTCAGGAACGGCGTGGAAAACTTCAAAGGCACAACCATTCTATCTGTCCGGCGTAACGGCAAAGTGGTCATCGGCGGAGACGGCCAGGTATCCCTTGGCAATACCGTAATGAAAGGCAATGCCCGTAAAGTACGACAGCTCTATAAAGGAAAGGTTATCGCCGGATTCGCCGGTGCTACCGCGGATGCCTTTACCCTATTTGAACGCTTTGAGGGGAAACTGGAAAAGCACCAGGGACACCTTACCCGGGCGGCCGTGGAGATGGCCAAAGATTGGCGCACCGACCGGGCGTTGCGACGCCTGGAGGCCTTGCTGTGTGTCGCCGACAGCGAGACCTCGTTGATCATCTCCGGTACCGGCGATGTGATCGAGCCGGAACACAACCTGATGGCCATCGGTTCTGGCGGCAGCTTCGCCCAGGCTGCGGCACGGGCGCTGCTGGATAATACGGAACTCAATGCCCGTGAGATCGTCGAAAAGGGTCTCGGAATCGCTGCGGATATCTGTATCTACACCAACCATAATCTGGTACTGGAAGAGCTGGATAGCCAGACCTGACACGGCGCCTCGCCATAGATTCTCAGTCGGACAACTATTTGTGGAAACCATTGATGCCGGAAATAACGCCTCAACAGATCGTCGCTGAACTGGACAAGCACATTATCGGCCAGACCGATGCCAAGCGCGCCGTCGCCATTGCGCTGCGAAACCGCTGGCGCCGGGCCCAGGTCCCGGAAAGCCTGCGTAACGAGATAACACCGAAAAATATCCTCATGATCGGCCCGACAGGTGTCGGCAAGACCGAGATTGCCCGACGACTGGCGAAGCTGGCCAACGCCCCCTTTCTCAAGGTGGAAGCCACCAAATTCACCGAGGTGGGCTATGTGGGCAGAGAGGTCGACTCGATCATCCGCGAATTGACCGACTCCGCGGTGAAAATGGTGCGAGAGGGTGAAATGGCCAAGGTTTCCGGTGAAGCCAGAGAAGCCGCCGAGGAGAGGATCCTTGATGCCTTGCTTCCCTCCCCCGCATCATCCGGCTGGGGTGATACTGAAACCAGTTCCGGCGTCTCCGATGCGACCCGCGAGAAATTCCGCGACAAGTTGCGCGGCGGCGGGCTGGACGACAAGGAGATCGATATCGAGGTCAGCGCCACCCCTGTGGGGGTCGAGATCATGGCACCCCCCGGCATGGAGGAGATGACCAGCCAGCTGCAAGGCATGTTCCAAAACCTGGGGACTGGCCGCACCCGTCGGCGCAAACTGCGCATCAAGGATGCGTTCAAGGTCCTGGGAGATGAGGAGGCGGCCAAGCGCATCAATGAGGAGGACCTCAAACTGCGCGCCCTCGAGATGGTGGAACAGCACGGGATCGTGTTCATCGACGAGTTGGATAAAGTAACCAGCCGCGCCGAGACCAGAGGCGCAGATGTCTCCCGCGAGGGGGTGCAGCGGGATCTGCTGCCCCTGGTGGAGGGGTGTACCATCTCCACCAAACACGGCATGGTCAAGACCGACCACATCCTGTTCATCGCATCCGGCGCCTTCCATCTCGCGAAACCCTCTGACCTGATACCTGAACTTCAGGGCCGACTGCCGATACGGGTGGAGCTGTCCGCACTCTCAACCGATGATTTCACGCGCATCCTCACCGAACCCGATGCCTCCCTTACCGAGCAATACCAAGCCCTCCTGGAGACGGAGAGCGTTCGCCTGAGCTTTACCGAGGCAGGCATTCGCCGTGTTGCGGAGACCGCCTGGCAGGTAAACGAACGGACGGAAAATATCGGTGCGCGCCGCCTGCATACGGTCATGGAGCGGCTCTTGGAGAGTATCTCTTTCAAGGCCTCGGAGCATGCCGGTGAGACCATTGTCATCGATGAGAGCTACGTCGACAATCAACTCTCGGAGTTGGCGGCGGACGAAGATCTGAGTCAGTACATTCTATAAGGCATAGATGCCAGATCACCCGATACCAACCGGGTATATCACTATGATCTGGGGATAGAATGGACGTTTAGTGTTAACAGCCCCCGGAGTGAGAGGAAACCATGTCACACCCCAATCCGACAGAGATCCATCTGCACAAACAGTCCCGTGTCTTGGAAATCAGCTTCGACGACGGCAGTAAATTCAGCTATCCCGCCGAGTATCTTCGGGTATTCTCCCCCTCAGCAGAGGTACAGGGCCATGGTCCCGGGCAAGAGGTCTTGCAGGTCGGCAAGGAAGAGGTGAATATTGCCCATATCGATCCTGTAGGAAATTATGCTATCTGTCTGCACTTCGATGATGAGCACAACACCGGCATCTACTCCTGGGACACGCTCTATCAGCTTGGCCTGAATTATGAACGAAATTGGCAGGATTACCTGCAACGACTGAAGAGTGCCGGTTTCGAGCGAAAGGAGCCATCCGCTTGATCAACCGGTTATTGATGTAGAATTGACCCTCCTGCCACAGCTGTAGAAGACAGGTAAAGATTCATGAAGGATGAGAAGACCACGCATTTCGGCTACCAGGATGTGCCTATCAGTGAGAAGGCCGGCAGGGTACGTGAGGTATTCGACTCGGTTGCCAACAAGTACGATCTGATGAACGACTTGATGTCGTTCGGCGTACACCGATTGTGGAAACGCCAGACCATAGAGCTGTCCGGTGTGCGCAAAGGACATAGAGTATTGGACCTGGCCGCCGGCACCGGTGATCTTTCGGCCAGGTTCAGCGGCCTGGTGGGCGATGACGGCCTGGTGGTCTTCTCCGACATCAATGCCTCGATGTTACACGTGGGTAGAGAGCGCATGGAGGACCAGGGAAGGGTAGGCAATCTGCACTATGTGCAGGCCGATGCCCAGCATCTGCCCTTCCCCGACAACCATTTCGATTGTGTCACCATCGGCTTCGGTCTGCGTAACGTGACCGATAAACAGCTGGCATTGAATGCGATTTTCCGCATCCTCAAGCCCGGTGGGCGTCTCTTGGTATTGGAGTTTTCCAAGCCCACCAACAGGGCCCTTGAAAAGGTCTACGATCTCTACTCGTTCAGTCTGTTACCGAAAATCGGCAAACTCGTCACCGACGATGAGGAGAGCTACCGCTACCTAGCTGAATCGATCCGCATGCACCCTGACCAGGAGACGCTCAAGGCAATGATGGAGCACGCGGGTTTGGAACGCTGCGACTACTTCAATCTGACAGGCGGTGTTGTGGCAATACATCGAGGCTACAAACTCTAGGACAGGGGGAGAAACAGGAGTCATGACCATCACTGCTGCACTCTCGGCGACCCTCGAGACACTGTTGAACCAGGCCATTCTCCTCGATCCGGAGACCCCCGTCCGACTCGCACCCATGCATGGCAAGGTGATCCAATTGGACCTGCTTGGCATGGGCGTCTCCCTCTACCTCATCCCCGATCCCAACGGCATCCAAATCCTGAATGAATTCGAAGGTCAGGCCGATTGCTCTCTGCGGGGCACGCCCATCGATCTGATGCGTATGCGCGGCACCCGTGATAGCGCTGACCAACTCTTCAAGGGAGCTGTTGAGATTGAGGGCGATACCGCCCTGGCGCACCAATTCGGCGCGGTTTTGGCTGACTTGGAGATCGACTGGGAGGAGCAGCTCTCCCGGGTCACAGGCGATGTTGCCGCTCATGAAATCGGCAACCTGGTCCGTGGTGCCTTCAATTGGGGGCGCTCGGTGAATCGGACAACAGAGCAGAATCTTCAGGAGTACCTGCAGGAGGAGCTGCGACTGCTTCCCGCGCCAGTGGAAATAGCCTCTTTCCTGAATGAAGTGGACCGGTTACGGGATGACACCGAACGGCTTGAAGCCCGTCTGCAAAGGGTCAAGCAACAGCTGGAAGAGAAGGGCAAGACCTCGTGATACACCCCTCCCAGGCCATCCGGCTGATTCATATCAATCTGGTTTTATTGCGCCACGGTCTGGATGAGGTGATCCTGGCCACCCACCTGTTCAGGCCGATTCGCTTTCTCATCTATCTGTCACCCTGGTACTGGTTCCGCAAGGACCGGGCCCCCTATCCGGTGCGAATCCGGCGGGCGTTGGAGGATCTCGGACCTATTTTCGTCAAATTTGGTCAGATCCTCTCCACCAGAAGAGATCTGTTACCTGATGACCTGGCGAATGAGCTGGCCAAGCTACAGGACCGGGTACCGCCCTTTCCGGGAGATAAGGCCCGTGCCATTATCGAGAAGGCCTATGGCCAGCCCATCCACAGACTGCTTGAGGCCTTTGATGAACAACCCCTGGCCTCGGCCTCCATTGCCCAGGTGCATACCGCCCAGTTGAAAGATGGAAAAAAAGTGGTCGTCAAAGTCCTCCGGCCACAGATCGAAAAGACCATTCGACGGGATGTGGATCTACTCTATACCATCGCCCGGATGGCCGAAAAATATTGGAAGGAGGGGCGCCGCCTGAGACCCATTGAGGTCGTTCAGGAGTATGAGAAGACCATCTTCGACGAACTTGACCTGATGCGGGAAGCGGCCAATGCCTCACAATTGAGACGTAATTTTCTCGACAGTGAGGCCCTCTACGTACCGGAGGTCTACTGGGACCTTACCCGCCAGAACGTGTTGGTGATGGAGCGTATCAGCGGCACCCCGGTGGGCGATATCGAGGCCTTGCGCCAACAGGGCATCAGTATGAAATTGCTGGGTGAAAGGGGTGTTGAGATCTTCTTCACCCAGGTCTTCAAGTACAACTTTTTTCATGCCGACATGCACCCCGGGAATATCTTTGTTGCAGCCAACGGCCGCTATATCGCCGTGGATTTTGGCATCATGGGAACCCTAACCGAGGAAGACAAACGCTACCTGGCCGACAACTTATTGGCTTTCTTCAATCGTGACTATAAACGGGTGGCCGAGCTGCACATCCAGTCGGGCTGGGTACCCGAGGGAACCCGGGTAGAGGAGTTTGAATCAGCCATCCGTACCGTCAGTGAGCCGATCTTCGAGAAACCCCTGAGCGAGATATCCTTCGGCCACTTTCTCCTCAGGCTGTTTCAAACCGCCAGACGATTTGACATGGAGGTCCAGCCACAACTGGTTTTGCTGCAAAAAACCCTGTTGAACATCGAGGGCCTGGGCAGACAACTCTATCCCCAGCTCGACCTCTGGACCACGGCAAAGCCCTTTCTAGAACGCTGGATGAGCGAACAGGTCGGACGCCGGGCCTTTGTCGGCAAACTGAAGAAGAACCTGCCCGAAATCGCAGAACACCTGCCCGATCTGCCCCATAAGCTGCATAAGATTATCGACGACGCCTCCTCCGGCCGTCTGGAGATCAAATGGAAATCCGACGAACTCCAGGCGTTGCGTAAACAGCTGCGCCATAATCATCGAAACACCGTCACCGCCATCACGGGAGGTGCCATGTTACTCAGCGGCTCGCTGCTGCTGGTATTTGGCGGCGGCGGTCTGCTTCCCGCCACCCTGGCTACCGCCCTGGGAATAAGTCTGGGCATCGGGGGTGGATTCCTGCTCTTGAAAAGCTGGTTTGATGCCACTGGCTGACTAGGGATCTTGGCGCTAGACCCTGGACCCTTGGCGACAGCTGAAAATTGATCCATCCTTATTCATAGAGCAACAAGAATTGGTTTCCGGACCCAAGGAGTCAGCCATGTCATCATCCGCCCCCCAAGACCCCTTCGATCGTTTGGCCGCCGCCTATGACAAGATGCTGCAGGAAGTTCATGAAGCAGCGGACTCGGCCAAGGAGAGCGCCCTGCCAGGTCTCAAGGAGTATCTGGCAGACGCCAGGGAGAAACTGATCGAGCTGGGGGAACTCAGTCGCGAGGAGGCGGAGAAGGTCTCCGGTTATATCGAGCGGGACATGAAAGATGCGGCCAACTACCTGATGGAGACCGGCGAGCAGCTCTCGGCCTGGTGGCGTTTCGATGTGCAACAGGTGGAAAACCGCCTGTTTGAGATGTTCACCGGTGTCGCCGATCAGACCAAGCTGGAGCTGAGCAAGCTGGCGGAACGGGCCAACCAATCCTCGCTCTACCACACCGGCGAGGTCACGGGCCCCGGCACCCTGGTCTGCACCGGGTGCAACAAGGAGATGCATTTCAAGAAAACCGGCCATATTCCGCCCTGTTCCGGATGTAAGGGGACGGAATTCAAGCGTATCTCGATATAGACTTACTGTCCGTCGCTATCGAAGCATAATGTTAGCTTAATATTACCGGATAGTTTGTTATAGCCGATTAACGACGCAAGGGACAGGTAGACCGTGTCGTCCGTTTGGTCCGAGTGGTCCGTTTCTTCTTGATCGGCACCGGTTTAGCACTACTGCGCTTTTTAGGTTTATTGGTAAGGGTAATGGCCGGTGCCTTGTACATGTCTACCGAGCTGAAGGTGTCGGTATTGATCGTGGCTCGTTGAGTGCCCGGTGGCGGGGGTGTTTGGGTATAGTTCAACTTACCCTCTGCGTCGTACCACTTGTACATGCCAGCCTGAGTCGGCAGTGCCGGGAGCAGTGTAAAAAATCCTAGCAGCAGTCCTATATACTTATACCTTTCCATAAGGTAGGTCCCTATATCCAGCATCCGTATCTCAACCCTAATCTTTTAGGGATTATTTGGCAAGTGTATTGGTTCCTAGGGATCCTGGCCGCTATTTTTTCCCAGAACGGGTGCGCTTCGATTTCACCTTCTTCCCAGCAACCTTCTTGGCGGTTTTCTTAGGGAGCTTTTTTTTCGAACCCCGCTTGGGACTGACGGCCTGCTGTTTTGGCTTTACCTTGGCGCTCTTCTTTACAGCCTTGCCGCGCTGCTGCGCTGCCGATCGATGAGACTTGGCTGCTACTTTCTTACCTTGCTTGCGTGCAGCGGATTTGCTTGCTTGTTTTTTCTTTGGCGCCTGTTTCCCGGCACTCTTCTTTACCGCGGCGCGCTTCTTGGCCAAGGGTTTTTTCTTTGCCTTGCTGGAGGTGATGGGTTTTTTTACTGCCTTCTTCTTGGCCGCCGATTTAGTGGTCGACACCTTTTTAGAAATAGGCCTCTTTGTGGTCTTCTTCTTTACCAGCGGTCTCTTCGGGCTCTGTTTTCTGCTTGTCTGTTTTTTAGCGACCCGCTTTGTCGCAGGCTTTTTCTTGGTTACCTTTTTTTTGCTTACCTTCTTTTTGCTGGTCTGCTTGGCAGCAGGCTTCTTCTTGGTCACACTCTTTTTAGCGACCTGTTTTGTACCAGGCTTTTTCTTGCTTGCCTTTTTTTGGGTTGCCTTCTTTTTGCTGGTCTGCTTGGTAGCAGGCTTTTTCTTGGTCACGCTCTTTTTGGCGACCTGTTTTGTGCCAGGCTCTCTCTTGCTAACCACTTTTTTGCTGGACGGCTTTTTGGCCGTCTTCTTCTGCTGTGTTTCGCTATTTTCAGCCACACTTTTTTTCTTTTCCCTGCTTTCCGCCGCTTGCTCCTTGATTTTAGCGCTTGCCACGACCGCAGCCTCTTCCTCCTCGTCAGACCGCTCTTTCGTCTCATCCAGTGAGGAGAGCTCCTCACT
>JBEVVS010000150.1:9607-15208 GCA_040507005.1 Candidatus Thiodiazotropha sp. | reverse complement strand
TGCAGAGAAACGGGCGACCCCTTCAATCTCTTGCGCGGCAATCACCGTCGCCTTGACCGCCTCACGCACCGCATGGAACTGATGGTACCCAGCGATTTTCTTGATAATTGTCTCGCCGTCCGTTTCAAACAGCACAAAATAGCGGATGTAATCCAGAAACAGTTCCCGGTCGAAAAAGCCACGCACCAGCGTCTCCAACTGCCACTCCAGCAGCGGCTTGTCATCTTCATGCTTAATGGTGCGCCAGGGCATAAAACGCTCCTGGTTGGCAGTGAGCGAACCTACCCTGGCCGTGTAACCATCACTGACCACCAGCGCCTCATTGAAGATAAACAGGTCGCCGATCTCGTCTTTGTAGGTCTGCAACTGGTTGAAGGCGTCCCAGATATCGGCGTTCTCGTCACTGGGGCTTTTCAGCTCCAGTACTGCAAAGGGCAGACCATTGATAAAACAGATCACATCCGGTCGGCGCGGCTGCTTGGTGCCGCTGACGGTAAACTGATTGATCGCTACAAAGCGGTTGTTGGCGAGTTGATCAAAATCGACCAAGAACGCATGGTCGTTGTGCACCTCATCATCCTGCTTGTATTCGACAGGCACCCCTTCCAGTAACAGGCGATGAAAGGCCCGGTTGTTGGTGACCAGGTCCAGACTCTCAGCCTGTGAGAGTTTCGATAACACCTGCTCGAAACATTCATGCGGCAGGTGCGGGTTGATATGGGTAAAGGCCACTTCCAGGTCGTGCTTGATAATGACCTGAGCATAGTCATCACGCTGCGGATCGGTGCCATCCGGTGCGATATCGGGGCCATACAGCACATCCCAGCCGCCTTCGCGGAACCAATCTAAACAGAGGTTTTCTAATTCATCTTCGTTCATCTAGTCTTCCTCTACCTCTTCAACGCTATCCTTAGCCACGCTGGCATAGTGAAGTTTAGTGAGTTCTGATGTTAAGAAATCATCCATCAAAAGTTTGATAAACAAGTCTTTGGATACTTTGGTATCCAAGATAATCTTATCCTCAGCTTCATTGAAACGTATTTTTCCTGAGAGTTTCGGAAACGATTTACAAAAAGCGATAATGCTGTCATTGGGGACGGCAGCCTTCAGCACAGGCGAAGACTTGGCAATTTTTGTAAAACGCCTCGCGTACTTAATGTCATCAAGTAATTCTTTTAAAACATTGATGTTGTCGATCAGTTGAATGGCCTCAATTGAGTCTATTCCCAAAGCAGCTTCTTTCTTGATCACGTCGTGGAAGCCAAAGCTCCTTTCTAGGGCTTTGAGGTCGATAACAAACAATTCATCGTTGATCTGCATAAGCTGAAAACCTGAGCTTACACGCAGAAACTCATCATTGATCTTCTCTAGCCTATGCTGCGACTTCTTGAGAAAGAGACTTGCCCGAGTGAATACGTTTACGGGGGCCATAGTTTTGTACAGAACAATCTGTCCGGCGTTGTTTCCTATTTCTATGAGAAGGGCTTTGATGTTGTTTAGGTTTGAATTGTTAAGGTCCAGCAGAGGAAAGTCATCTGCTTGCAGAACGGCATTCATTGCCTTCAATTCATCGGGCAGATCTATGTCGTATTGATAGATTGCCTCAGCTCTTTCATCAGAAGATGAGAGCTGGAGAACCGATAGTTCATCTTTTTCGGTGATGGTTTCCTTCAAGCTCTGGATGAACAATGCCTTGAGGCCGTCAGAAGCGTCTGCTTCGATGTCGATTTTCCAGGGATCAAGATTTTCCGAGTCTTTTAGGATGGCATAAACGGTGACACCAATTTCTTCGTAATCGTCGTAATGCTGCTGTAAAGCGGCTTTGAGTTCTTCCGCATTCATCCTTTTGCCCCCTTGGCATAGTAAATCCTATCGTCCAACTTTATGTATGTCGCCTTGTCTCCTTCAGATAGCTTACCCCTGCAAATTAGGATGATTCCTTCTCTGTCACCGGTTTTGAAGTTGCCATCGGCTCGATATATGTGAAAACCCAATAACGCAAGAGATGGGTTGGCATAAAACAAATCGGTTTTGATGTAAATGACGCCCATGACAACGAGTAAGAAAGCGAGGACGATCATTTGCCGTCCACTGTCGAAGTCGAAGCTGATAAGTGGTACTACGTAGGTAGCCAAGAAGGTTAGGTGCTCGTAATTGATGCCTTCTATTTTCTTGATCTTAAAAGGTATCTCAGCAGCACCCTTTAGTTCGAAATCAAATCGCTTATAGGCGTAAACGCAATACAACAGAAGAGCAAGTGAAATAAACGTAATCGAATTATCTGCAATGAATGCTGTCCAGCTTGAAATTTCATTGGCGGCAAATGAAGAGCTCGGTAACTCAGCAGTGATGATAATAAAAAACACGAAAAGCAAGCCGAGCGATAGTATGTAGAGATCAATTTTTCGGCGAATGTTATTCATGCTGACTCTCCGCCATGACATTCAAAATGTTCTCGATCACATACTCTCTTGCGTTCACCGGATAACCAAATTTCCTAAGCAACACACGAGTGGTGTTTTTGATCTCGGCTTGCAATGTGTCGCGCTCTTCCCAGTCAACCAGCATTGATTTAGAAAGATACTTGGAAAGCTCTTCAGCAATGAGGTCAATACGGCCAGGTTCGACCTCTTTGCTTTCCGCTGGGTGTTTCAGCAGGTCAGTAATCGTGCCGATGCTTTCTGCAGAAACTGGCTTTTGCTCCTCAGGAGGAGAAACACTCACCTCTGTAGTATCCGTATCGACTTCAGGCGTTTTCTCTAGAAATCGCTGTCGCTCTGTTTCGCTGATAAAAACATTGCAGTAGTCAGCAGCACCAATCAGATCAGGGAACAGGCTAGCGTGGTGTACATTCATCCGCCTTAGATGTTTCAAGCACTCCTGCTGCTCTTCGTTTTTGATGTACACCTTACAAATATACTTGGCCAGTATTGCTGCCTGTTCTTCCTCTGCTGCCTGCTTCAGCTCGTCATCCTGAGAGTCTTCATCAGTCAGCACTTCGGTCAGTTTGTTTTCAATCGTCGCGTCGTAGGGTGAAAAGGTGAACAAACCAGCCTGGCTAACCAGTCGGCCATGATCATCTTTCTTCGGCTCGAAGACACGTATATCAGGACAAACTTCATCGTCTGCTATAAAGCTCTTGTTTAGGATGTATACCGCACGATACGGATTGTCCGTTTCGTCTTTTTGATCTTCTTTGGCGAATGCGAAGAACAACGCCACGTAGGGCGAATAAGTCCAATCAAGTAATGGCGTCATTAGACCGTGGTGCTGTCCGATTGACCAAAGCTCATCGTCCTGTGGCCCATCTTCCAACAAGGAATGATCGCTGACACGGCCTCGGATCGCTTTTCGAAACATCTCTAACTGCTGGCTTGCCAATGCTTCGGTAATGATGTCGTTTGAAGTAACGCGGGCTAGAGTCGGCGTCATGCTCCAGTCATAGCGACGATGACCACGGAAGACAAACTGGGCATCCAGTCGATTAAAGAAAGGACTTTCCAGCAATGCTGAAAAATCGCGCCAGTGCTCCAAGCGTGTTACTGGAATACGGCCGCTGATCTGATCAGCGGTGATTTCAAAGCTATCCTCGGGGGAATCATTATTCCAAAGTGGGATCTTTTCCCAGTATGAGGCACTTTTGCTCATGCGGATGCCTCATTAGGCGTTACATGATCTTGGGTTAACTCGATTTCACCAGACAAAAGTTTGGGGAGGAGAGTGTCTCTGATCTGTACTAACTGATTGTTCTCAATCGATTTCCTCTTTACGGTTTCCAATAGTTTCGATGCATATTTCTCGTAAACACCAACCAATTCTTTTGGTGGTACAAGCACAACTTGATTTCTCAAAATATCAGTTTTCAAGTTTGTAAATACACTACCGTTCCCTTGCGATACTAGGTGCCTACGGATATGAAGAAATAGATGATAAAGATAAGAATCCGTAAAATGTTTTTTTTCAGGGAAGTGTAGCCATCCATCGTGAATACAAGCATCTAGTTCCAAAAAGCGTGGTAAGCCCGGAGTGGCACTATTTGATAGAATTAACGCGCCTCTTTTAAGGTAAACAGTCTTTTTAAGTCCTTCTTCTTTGATAAATTCCTTGGTCACAAAAATATAAGGGCTATCGTTAGCAGTAGCATCTGCAATTTTTGTCCAAGGGTAGCCTTCAGGAACAACGAAATTCTTAATTGGTCTTGGGGAGCCACCACGTTTAATGGTTAGGTATTCACCAAGAGGCTTTGCTTCCCACCCCTCCGGAATCTCTCCCAATTCCGACTCTTCCATCGCCGATGGAAACAGTGCGGCGGTTTGTACCAGTTCGGCGTAGACTTCGGGTTGCTCGGCTTGCAGCTGTTTAAGGGCGTCTTCGTCTTTGGCGGAGATCGCCGACATGGCGGCAAGCTCGGCCTGTTCGGCTGTGCCACCTGTTTCCAACACCGCCATCTTGGCTCTGACCGGTTCAAAATCCACAAACCAGCTTTTGAAAATAGCCTGGGCGATTTGTTCGAGGGTTTGGTTGGTTTGGGTATTGATAGCGATCTTCTTTGTGAAATCGTATCGTACCTTTGCGATCTGTTCCTGGATTTCATAGGGGGGCAGATCGACTTCGATCTTTAACAATTCTGATTGTTTAATACCAAGGACTGTGGATCCAGAAGCCCTTGCAGCGAGTTGTTCTTGTCCTCGTAATGAGGTCAGCCAGGCGGTCAGATAAAGCGGGTGAATTTCTTCCTTCTTTGGCCTGAGACCAAAAACACGCTGACCGAGTACATACTTTACATTTCCATCCAAGTAATAAACTTCACCAATCGGAGCTTCGGATGTTAGGACTACATCCCCCTCCTGAACGTCTACTTTCATCCACTTTTGGTACATCTGTTCGTTGGCAAATCGAATTGCCTCAACATTCACCAATACGTCGGTCTTTACGTGCTTAGCAGAAAGTACAGGGTGTCCTTCACTATGAAAATCAGAGAATCCCATTTTCTTGGGGGTCTTCCCTCTATGGTCAATTACGAGCTCCAGCAATTCCCCTAGTGGCTTTTGTGGCCATTTACAACTCATAACCCAGCCCCAACAAGTTATCCTTGATCTCACCCTCCAGCCGATCTGATTCTTCAAACTGTTCTTTTAGCTGAGCGGTTAGGCGCGTCATCTTTTCGGTAAATGGCTCGCTGTCCTCTTCCTGCTCTGCTGCTCCTACATAGCGCCCCGGTGTCAGCACGAAGTCGTGTTTTTTAATATCATCGAGGTTGGCGGAGTAGCAGAAGCCTTTTTCATCTTCGTAGCCGTCATCCTCTTGCCAGGCATGGAAGGTGTCGGCGATTTTGGCGATGTCTTCCTGGGTGAAGTCGCGCAGTACGCGGTCTTTCATGTAACCCAGGTTGCGGGCATCGATGAACAGGGTTTTGCCTCGCCGGTCGGATTTCGTTCTATCCAGCGACAGGCCATTGGCCTTGTCTTTGGTCAGGAACCAGATGCAGGCGGGTATCTGGGTGTTGGTGAACAGCTGCCCTGGCAGGGCCACCATGCACTCGACCAGATCGGCTTCGATCAGCGCCTTGCGGATCTCACCCTCGTTGTTTGTGTTGGAGCT
>JBEVVS010000150.1:0-9597 GCA_040507005.1 Candidatus Thiodiazotropha sp. | reverse complement strand
TCATGGAGCCGTTGGCGAGCAGTAGCCCCATGGAGCCCTGGTCGTTGAGGTGGTGCAGCATGTGCTGTATCCAGCCGAAGTTGGCGTTGCCCTGAGGCGGAGTGCCGTATTTCCAGCGCACGTCGCCTTCCAGCTTGGCGTGCCACCAGTCTTTGATGTTGAACGGCGGATTGGCCATGACGTAATCGGCACGAAGATCCGGGTGCTGGTCATCCAGGAAGCTGTCGGCGTTTTTCTTGCCGAAGTTAAAGTCGATGCCCCGGATCGCCATGTTCATCGCGGCCAGCTTCCATGTGGTGGGGTTGCTCTCCTGGCCGTAAACGGAGATATGCTTTTTCTGCTCGCTGGCCTTGTAGTGTTTCTCACCAGCATGATTCTCAATGAACTTGTCATTGGAGACGAAGAAGCCACCGGCACCCATCGCCGGATCATAGACGCGGCCATTGTAGGGGGCGAGCATCTCGATAATCAGGGTAACGATGCTCTTTGGGGTGTAGTACTGGCCACCCTGTTTGCCTTCTGCCAGGGCGAACTGCCCCAGGAAGTATTCGTACACATGGCCTAGTATGTCTTTACTATGCAGATCCAGCTTTTGGCCGTTGTATTCGGGCTTGCTAAATCTGGTATCGGAGAATTTGTTGATCAGTTCCGAAAGGTTGCGGTTTTCGACCTGATACTGACTCACACGAGGTAGAATGCCCTTGAGTTTGGGGTTAACCAGCTTGTCATCTATCTTGAAGTTCTCGATCTGCTCCAGCGCTTGGTCGATCAGCCATGAGATGGAGCGCAGTTTGACGTCATCCCCGTTATCATCTTGCCAGATGACCGAACCGATAGGCAGTGCAGCAGCTTGTTTTAGGGTGTTCCAGCGGGAGCGGACCGGCACCCAGAATACGTTCTTCTCTTGGTAATACTCGTGCAGCTCCAGCTCGCCATTCACTGCTTCCTGGTACTCCTCATCGCTATCGTAGTCATCACGCGGCATGTAGTAGATGTTGTCGTCGCTGTTATCTTCGGTGAACAAGTGGCGCAGTTCGGTCTGGCGCTCATCAAAGGCATCGGAGACATACTTAAGGAAGATCAGGCCCAGTACGACGTGCTTGTAGTTGGCCGCGTCCAGATTGTTGCGCAGCTTGTCGGCAGCCTTCCAGAGCTTGTCGTCGAGGGCTTTCAGGAATTCTTGTTCAGCAGTACTCATTCGGGTTTCTCTCAGATCCTTTGTGTGTCTGGTCATTCTGTCGTCATACTTCATTCAGTAAATAAGTTAAGCGTATTACTTCGCATCCTCTACGATATTGACCCCATTCCGCCTGCAATAATCGCGAATCATCACCTCAATCATGTTGGCCAAGCTGCGGTGCTCCTTCTCGGCAACGGAGCGCAAGCCCTCCTTCACTTCTGGATGGACCCGAACGGTCAGGGTCGTTGATTTGGTTTCAGCCATTGGGAACCTCTGCTCAGGGTGGCTTTCATATGTACTGCAGATATACTACATTGTACCTTATTGAATTAGAATAGATTTTTTACTCATTAATGAGGTACTGATGGGATATTGGCTCCAACTCAAACAATTTGACCCCAAAGAGGGGAATGTGCCATCTCATCCATTCCCGCTCCTTCCAGAAATTGCCAATCGGGCAAGAGCTCAACTCACCGGTCGAACTGTCCAGGAAATACAGTCAGCAGCAGAAATGATCGACTGGATTTTGGAAGATAATCTTGAACGTGAGATTGATATGTTCATACAGGATCAAATCGATAATCAGGGATGGGCGAAAGAATACCTGCAAGAGGCTATTGATTCTGGTGAGAACTTGAGGTCTTTTGTTAATTATGACTTGTATGGCATTACAGAATCTGAACCAGAACTTACATGTCCTAGTTACAATAACCAAAATGAAGTAACCACACTAAAGAAATGCATAGACTCCTATAGCCTCGATGTCCCGCACTATGAAGATGGCAAAGATTACGAATGTTTTTCAGTGCTTGCTCTATGGTTACTGGTAGATTGCCTAGAGTCAACCGAGAAAAATGATCACACGGCAGCTAATGAGTACGCATTAAAAGCGATGGATGCCATTACATATGCAGAACATCTACATGACCTTGAGTTTTATAAAGACCATATTTTATTTTTGATCAAGAAATTCAAGGCAAAGGAAGCCGAACTTGATAGTGAAGTAGAAAAAATCGCATCCCAACGTAGATCAGAAACCGCCAGAAAAGGAGCTATTGAACGCCACAAAGAGCATGCAATGCTAAAAAAAGAAGCTTTAGAATACTACGAATCTCATAAGCATGAATACAGAAGCAATGAAGATGCTGCTCGAAATATTGCAGGTGTGATAGTCCCAGTTACTCATCGGACTGTAGTTAGCTGGATAAGTAAATACCAAAAATCACAGTCTGCTAGCTAACTGTCAATTCTCCTTGCAGAGCGTCCACTTAACTAGCTAGCAGAATTCTACACCATCTAAACCAGGATTAGATTAATACCTTGTGTTAATAACGCCTAGGAGGCGCAAACATGAGTACCACAATCCTGAGACTTCCTGCAGTAAAGGCACGAACTGGCTTATCTCGCTCGACATTGTATCTTCGCGTAACGGAGGGCAGCTTCCCCAAGCCCATTTCCCTTGGTAGCCGAGCAGTGGGCTGGATTGAATCTGAAGTGGACGAATGGCTTAATCAGCAGATTGATGCCAGTCGTAAGACACATCAACAGAGGGAGGCAGATTAGTGGGCAAAAAAAAGAACCAGATTGTTACTTTCTTTGAACAGACGTATCAATTGAAGATCAATCAGGAAGAGTGTGGTGTTGTTATTATCCTGGCTAAGCGCTTAAATCCTGGTCAGAAAGAATGCCTGGACTGGGATGATTTCGGCCATGTGGCAAATGTCATGGTAAAACAGGGCATTGTTTCAGATCACTCTGAGGCTCTTATCCTTCTGAATAGCATTTATGCCGATGGCAGTGGATAGACGAAAAGCAAAAGGAAGGCGCGAGAGTGGAATTTTCGTACCATTTCCTTGCTCTGTGCTGAACCACCCGAACTTTACTCGATTGTCTGCCAAGGCGGTAAAGCTGCTTATAGATATGGTTTCTCAGCTTCGTTTTAGGGCTGGTGGATCACGGAATAACGGTGATCTCACGGCCACCTGGAGCATCCTTAAGGATCGCGGATGGAAGTCGAGAGATTCACTTCATCTTTCTTTGCAGGAATTGCTGCATTACGGTTTCATCAAACTAACTAGACAAGGCGGACGACACATGCCTTCTTTGTATGCAGTAACCTGGTGGGCTATTGATGAATGCGGTGGGAAACTTGATACTCCTGAAACCAGGACACCATCAAATGAATGGAATAAAGAAAAAGAGCCTTGGCAACGCCCTAAAAGAAATTAAATTCTCTGCCCCGTTTTTTTTACACTGCAACACGTATAACGTGTCAAATTAACCTAAGTAACAACGTAATAAGTAGCGAAAACCTAATGATTAACACGTATAACGGGATAATTAGCTCACCGGATTAACACGTATAGCGTGTACCTTCTTAGATCTACCATGAGGGTGCCTGTATCTAGTTGATTGAAGCTAGCTATTTCGCGTAGTAGGCAATTGATGATGAACTTCGACAATATATAAACACTCGATCACATTCAGTCATTACTATCGACATAGAAGAATTCAATGATGTATTTATTCCAAAGCCGAAACAAACCAATACAGGTTATTGACGGCCATCAAGATCCAAAGCAAAAGGTGCAATTTACAATTGATTTCGGTAAAAATCCTGGAGAGTCGCAATGGGTGGTCTAGGTAGCGGAAGAACCTGGCATAGTGGAGCGAAAGATTGCACCGACGATTATAGATCTATTGATGTAAGGCGTTGGAAGCGGGACGGATTACTTATTCCAAATCTATCATTTGGCTGGCAATGGATTCGTAATGATACGACTGTAGCCTCTATCTGGGTTCGAACAGAACCGAACCAGGTCTTTCTCGAATACCGGCACCGACGCGGCAGAAAAGAATGGAAAGATGAATCTTATCCTATCCTGATCGACTGGACAGACTGTAATCTTGGAGGGCAACGCCCTTGGTTCCGATGCCCAGCATATGGCTGCGGTAGGCGCGTGGCTATACTCTATGGTAGTGGCATATTTGCTTGCCGACATTGCCTTGAACTTGCCTATCCTAGTCAACGAGAATCCAGGCTTGATCGAGCAACACGACAGGCCAATCGAATTCGTGACAAACTAGGATGGGAGCCTGGTGTACTTAATGGTAAAGGCTTCAAGCCCAAGGGTATGCACTGGAGCACCTTTGATCGGTTGACAAAAAAGCATGACGCTTTCACTCAACTCTCTTTTTCGGGATTGACCACCAGGCTGAATATGATAAGAAAATCAATAAATTAATGATGCAACTGAGTTAGCACTACAAGATGCCCAACAAGTGAAGTCTATGGGCACTTTCCAGCAATCCGTCACCACCCGCACCTAGTGAATCCGCTTGTACGTCCTATCCATTAGAACATTTTTGACTTGCTGTACATTCAAGGCATCAACCTCCCTCTTTATCGTTGACGCCGAATACCCCAATTTGCCTAGCTCCCTGATCTTTCGAACCTGGTCTGGGGATAGCGTCTTGTCTCTCGCAGCGATCACCTTCAGGTAGTGTTCATCGGTCTTCCATAGTTCCGACATAAAGGGGTTTGGGATACCTTTAAGAGGGTGTTGGAGCGCGTACTCGGTGACAGCTCGTTCCCTCTCCTCAAGGTCGATATCTAAACGGTCTGTGATGCGGTGTTTATAGAGATATTTGTTGCCTTCGAAACCACCGGGTATCATATTGAGACCTTTGGGTGCTAACGTATGCTGATCCACATACATTTCTTCCCACTGCATAACCTCCTCATAGCTTAGGTTCACGTGTTGGAGGAAAGAAGTGTACACAACATCGTTAGCGTCAGCCGCCTCGCGCCAAGCTTGGTGGAACAACTTCTTCCCACCCTGCCTGACTTGTCTTAAATGCTCCTCCAAGCGTTGAAGCCAATTTCTCTTGGTTATGCCGGAGTAGCACTTTTCAACGAACTCAGTATCATCAGGTATCACTTCTCCGAAGAGGTCCTTCATACCTCTAAGCTTTACACAGTGAGAGTAGCCCTGATAGCCTTCGTTTGCGTCCCCCCAGCCCTTCAACAGGTACTGAAGCGGCATCTTGAACGTCCATCGGCCACCATCCTCATAGATCAGAGAGAACATAGCATGGATACGCTTATTGATCCCGGATCTTGCTCGTTGCGATTCTATGTAGTAGTCCTGAATTCTCCACTCGATCTCATTCTTCCGATAGTCTAGTGTTGGGCAGATATCGATGTCATATACAAACTGCCTGTCCCACGGCTTTTTTCCCTGCGTGCTTTCGTTTCGTTGTATTGCTTTTGTAATTGCGCCAATGTGGTCCCCAGAGGTATCGATGACCTCTAACGTGCAGTCAAACTCACGGAGGAATCGAATATCAAATCGACTGGGTAGCAATTCACGGCAATTTTGAATGGATAGATATTTGAACTTCATATGCTACAAGGCTTGTCGATTTGGTCGTATAACGAACGGTTACTTCAAACTCCCTCTATGACCTCCTTTTGGAGGAGCAGATAGACTGCTAGATGACATCTCGAATCACTCTACCTACTACAAGTTCGGGATCAAACCAAACACTTAAAATCCAGTTCAATTAATAGCGATTAGGCCTGACATTGTTTTATAAATTTTTCAAAAGTTTGCTGGTATTTTTCTACTTTCTCTAGCAACCATGCATGATAGTTTTGCCATTGTTCTTGGTTAGATAAAGACCCTTCATGCATTAACTTAATACGACTTGCTTTTTTCTCTGGCAACTCTTCCCATATTAATTCCTCAGATAGCTCACTTTCTATTGCATGTCTATTGTTCTCGAGACAAGAGAAAAGCTTCTTTGAATCTGGAATATAAATTTCACAACTGATTTGGGATGATTGGCTATTTACCGTAAGGCAGATATGTGCATTTGAAAATCCGAAACTAATATCATACCAGTGTTGCGGATATGCCTTGCGCAATTTTACGTTACCACCATTCTCCTGCACATACTCTTTAAATTTACTCCAAAATTCTAATTGAGCTAATTTTGTATCAGACAACTCACTTTGGCTTGTAGCTTTTTTTACTGCTTTTGCCCAATCATTAGGTTTTGCAATCACGTAAAATTTAGGAGCATAAGGTGAATCTCCAATCCTCCATACTTCCATTTGAATCGCAAAAACATTTATCTTTTGATCTGTATGTTCATTTAGCCAATCAATAGCTTGTTTGTGCTCATCCCGGACACTTTTTACAATCCAAACGATAATCTCGGCGTCGAAACCAGATGCATATGTGATGATTTTTCCTAAGTGATCATGATCTGTTGGCTCGAGTTGATTTTCGATTACTATCTTTCTCCCGGTGTTTTCTTCCTCAGCTAAGATATCTACATTAAAATTCCCAACGCTAGCTTCAGTCTGCAATAGAGTAATATCTATACCTATTTCGTCACTCAGCAACTCTAGATTATCTGGTTGGGCAAGCCAGTTCGTGAAATCTTGCGCTTCATGCTTCCATACTTCTCTTAAATCTACCTTCTCTAATTTCGATAATTGGTGCATTACAGTTTTTGACCTTTAGCAGTGTTAATTACGAAAATCCAGATTGTTTGCACAATTCACTTCTTCCAAAAAACAAACATCAATATTAAATTACTCACTAATCAGGGTATTGTCCGGATCGAATAGTTTCATCGGGATCTGGAGCAACACACAAATCCAGTCGTTTGACTTTACCAGCCTCAACTTGCGCAAATACTACCCCAATAAGATTAGTTTTTTCATATTGAGCCAGGAGGACACAAGGCTCAGCCTGCCCTGAATATCCCCTCACAGTGCCCATTTCTGCATATATATCTGCATTAGATTCTGATGCGGCGCTCAGCTTGGCTGTCATGTAATTTAGATATTCTTGCTTAGACTCTATCTCTGAATACACATATTGAGATGTGTAGTGGATATCTTCCGCCAAAATTGATTCCAAATGACCAACATCGAAGGTGTTCATCATCCGTGCATAGGCACAAAGCGCTTCCTTTTTTCCGATCTCTGCTGACGGGTTTTTAAACTCTGAACGCGGAATAAAGCTAGGTATTCCACTCCACACACCGTATTTCCATTTTTTGTCCAAGACTGCAATTGGAGTCAATTCATTCGCGTTCACATCATTTTCACAAGCAGGACAAACAACCTCGCCTCGCGCAATATCCTGGTATGAGGCGGGAAACAGTCCTTCGGATAGATTGATAGACGCAAATCGGAGCCGCTTGATTACTGCATTGCACAATGGACATTTAACGATTTCTGGGTTTGCGAAAGACGTCATACACAGAATCCCTGTAAAATTCCGACTCTTTACAAGTATATCTACATCAGTAACTCATTTTCTGAGCTTCTGAATGATACAAATACACCTACGGCTTGCTGTTTTCCTGATCGATGATGCCACAAAGAAGCCTATTTAGAAGGGCAGGGAGACAGTATCTAGAGATAAAGAGAAATCCCAAACTGACCGGGATAAGATTACAAGTTGACGGTAACTATGACGGTATCATGCCTTTTGAACATTATCTTATTCTTTTAATTACATAGTATTAGGCTGACTTTTCGAGTGAGCCCGACCCACCAATTCCTGACCCTACTGGGAGATTGCTGAAACAGCGGGGATGATTTATGAGTAGTCATGAGCATTCTCGGCTTCAATGAGGCATACAAGCATCCGTAGAATGTCAGGCTCAATGATTCATCGGTCAACGACATTCCGCTGGTATCTCCAGTCGGGTTAGCCCTGCAATGACCACATTATCAAGGTGCGCTAGATTCAGGATTCAGGCAGACTTAATTTTTCTTCCCAGACCTGCAAGCATCATCAAACCTGAGCCAAACAACCAGACTGCTGCAGGGACAGGTACAGGCTGCACCATCGTCGGTGTACTCAGGGTATTCTGAAAGATGAAATAGCCTTCACTGCCGGCCAGATCGATACTGAAGGTTCCGGTAATGAAATCTGATGCATTCACTTCACCGGTTCCAAAATGATACTCCTGAATTGAACCTGGCATGTTCTGGGGAAAAAGATCAATTACAGTTGACTCACCTGTTCCATAGTCATAAATGGATATTAGTGTAAGAAGTTCACCGATAGCCTGATCACCATTCACATCATTATAGAGTGAAGTAAAGTAACTTACTTCGTAATTGAACATAAAAGTCAGGATATCAGTATCGCCAAGACCATTATCAGTATAATTTAAGTAAGAGAAACCAGCCTCACCAACCTGGTCTCGATTAACAAAGCCAGCGTTTGATGTGGTTTCTGCATAGAGTGACATTGATAAAGTATCGCCGATTTGCATTAGATCGGTTCCAGCTGTCGGATTACCGTTTAGCAAAACAGTGCTACTGCCCGTGGTAGATCCACTACCACCAAATGCATAAGACTCTGAAAAATAGCCACCGCCATCAACAACGTCTGGATCATAGTCAAAGGGTGAGGCAGTTGTACCGTTGACCAGAATATCCGCCAGAGTAAAATTGATATCTACACTGATAGAAGAGATTGAAGCAGCTTGAACACTGGCAGACGCGATTAACCCGATTGCCACACAAGCTGGTTTTAAACATTTTATTTTCATCAGTCTATTCCCGAAAAGTGTTATGTGAATAAGCACATCAACCCTAAAATTACATCTACATTATCGCTTTACGAATAGAGCGATCAATGAGCACAAGTGCTCATATTTATTTGATTTGGGTAACTATTTAGTCACCGGATTACTGAGATCCAGGTTCCCGCGGAATCTGTTGCATCAGCTCCCGTAAGGAAGCCATCGGCACTGCAAATCCAATTCCGGAACCAATCGCCGCCCGCGCGTTCACTATCCCCACAACCCGACCTTTCGAGTCGACCAACGGTCCCCCTGAGTTGCCGGGATTGATCGCCGCGTCGGTCTGCCAGCGCCGCTCACCGCCGATGGCCCTCGCCTCAGCACTGACAATGCCCCGGGTGACAGTAAGGCCTAACCCGAAGGGATTTCCCAAAGCGTATACGGTCTCGCCGAGGAGCGGTGGTTGATCGCGCAGTACCAGCTGTCTTGCTCCAGCATATTCAACTCGGCCAATGGCCAGGTCTAGCTGTTCATCTGTTACCAGGGTCTGCCAACGCGCCTTATGGCCGTCATGAAAGGTGACTGAGAGCTTGCCTCTGGCAACCATGTGGGCATTGGTGACAACCAACCCATCACCGATTACGAAACCACTGCCCACCGACTTATCAACCGAATAAAGTGTCACCACTCCGGGAGCCACGCCGGGTAACAACTCGGTGAGTGGAAGATCCGATCTGGGGGTGCATCCCTGGAGTGCGAGAAGCACCAGCAGGGAAGCAACCACCCAGTTTGTTTGCATAACCTGCCCGCCTCGGATCACCGGGCGGGCAGCTGACAGGTACTTCATGGGTTACCGC
>JBEVVS010000105.1:0-15490 GCA_040507005.1 Candidatus Thiodiazotropha sp. | reverse complement strand
TGTCCTGATTGCCATTTCATTGATCATACTTCTTATACTGGGTGTCGCAGCGCTCTTTCTTGCAGGTAAAACCCACAAATCTTCATCTGCTGACGACCCCACAAAAGATGACTAATAATTCAACTCCGCCCATAGGTACTTTCAATTAGATTGATATTTCTCAATGAAACCTTGGGCTGGGGATGATGGAATGGCGTCAAGTCAGCCAGAACAGCATTGTGATGGCGGCTTATCTCCTCCATCCTCCTTTGGTATAACCACTTCGACCTGATGTCGAAGTGGTTTTTTTTATCCCACAGCCAAACCAATTTATATTCTGGGCCCGTGTCTATCGGCTACCTGCCATACATTTTGACAAAGCGTAACAGACGTTTGTCAGTAGCATGCTTGATCTGTTCCCATTCGAAACGCCAATCCCAATTCCCCTCTGTTGTACCCGGCGTGTTCATCCGGTGAGCGCTATCCAGGCCCAATACATCCTGGAAAGGGAGAATAGCCAGATTCGCTCTGGAAGCCAGCGCTGCGCGAATCATTGGCCATGGCATAGCCTCACGGGGCTTGCCCAAATAATCATCGACAAATTCACGGGTTCCGTCGTCGAGCCCCCTGTACCATCCTAAGGTGGTGTCATTATCATGAGTTCCCGTATAGACCACCGAATCCCGTGTGTGATGAAAAGGAAGATAGGGATTATCCGCTTCTCCGGAGAAAGCAAACTGCAGGATTTTCATTCCTGGCAGGTGGTAGGCCTTTCGCAGCGCATCCACCTCGGGGGTGATAACACCAAGGTCTTCTGCCACCAACTCTAACTTTGGCAGTGCCCGATAGAGATGTTCAAACAGTTTTTCACCCGGCGCCTCGACCCATTTACCGTTCACAGCCGTCTGTTCCTCTGCGGGTATCTCCCAATAGGCTTCAAATCCGCGGAAATGGTCGATGCGTAGAAAATCGAACAGCGTTGACTGAGCCTTGAGGCGTTCGATCCAGAAGGAAAAGTCTTCCGCTTCCAGTCTTTCCCAACAATAGAGGGGATTGCCCCAGCGCTGACCGGTGTCGGAAAAATAGTCGGGAGGCACCCCAGCCACTACCCTCGGATGGCCATCCGCCAGGAGATCGAAAAACTGACGATGAGCCCACACCTCGGCACTATCGTGGGCCACGAAGATGGGAATGTCGCCAAACAGCAATACCCCACGCTGATTGGCATACTGTTTCAGGCTCATCCACTCTGTAAAAAACAGAAATTGTTCGAACCGGATCACATCGATCACTTCAGTGAAACGTGCCCTCGCCTCGGCAATCGCCTGGGGCTCCCTGTCTCTCATGGTGGTATGCCACTCCCACCAGCAGCCGCCCTCTTCCTGGCGCAGTGCCTGAAACAGGGCATAGTCCTCGAGCCAATGCTTCTGCTCTGCTATAAAACGTTGATATGCGTCCCTATCAGCCTCATCGGCACGCTCCTTGAACCCCTCCCAGGCCAATTTTATGGCATAGGCTTTCACCCCATCGGAAAGTCTATCTTCACTCTCAGGCACGGCTTCGAGCCAACCCTTTTGCAGCGGCAATTCCAGACTTATCAGGCGGGGATTGCCGGCATACACAGAACTGCTTTGATAGGGTGAATTGTCATGCATGGTGGGGCCGATTGGCAGAATTTGCCAAACACTCATGCCCGATGAGACCAGGTAATCCACAAATCGGTAGGCAGCACTACCCAGATCCCCAACTTCACCGGGACCGGGAAGGGATGTGATATGTAACAGGACACCTGCCCGGCGACGGGTCAATATCTGATGAACTGAGCGATAGGCTTCCTCGGCTGGACTATCCATCCTGGTTTCTCATCCCATCAATCATTTTTTTTCATTACCCCACCCAGAGACGGTTTGCCGCTGCCTACGGCAAATACTTCAGAAAGATAGCCGGGTTTCGGCTCACCCAGCAAATCAAACAGATGGGAAAGCTGACTGCGAAACAGTTGTTCGAAATCGCTCACGGTGTCACCGGGGTTATAATCTCCAAACCACCAGAACCAATCGGACCCCTCACATATCGCCAGCTGTTTTTCCAGCTCCGCCAACTTTCGTTTACTGAACTTTTTCTGGCTCAAGACACGATCGTATACCTTTTTCGCCTCGCCCAGCAGGTCCCAGGCGCGATTCTTGTCCTTGTCTCCGATCCAAGTGGTGAATGTACCGTAAACCCAGCTTCCGGCCACCAGTTTCGAGAGTCTGGGGGGAGGCTGCTGCTGACGACCCAATACCTCTGAAAAGGTGGTCAGGTTCAAACGGGGATGCTGGGATAGACGTTCATACATCGCCCGGAGAAAGTAGCTGCCATTGTAGGGATAGTACTCCCAGGCGTTTTCACCATCCATGATAATCGAGACCACGGCATCCGGGTTGTCCTGGCATGCATCGGCGATATTCACGAGGTGATTGATCATATCCCCCACAGCATCGTCAGAGTGCCATTCGCCATAGGTGAAACCGATCAGATCGGAGAGCCCATCATCCCGAAAGAACATGTTCAGGTGACCCTCTTGAACACAATAGGCCGAGTGAACCCAGTTATCAGGAAGTGGCGAATCGCCGCCGCCTGCCATCAGACTATTGCTCAATACCTGCTGCCCGGTGGCAGCCCACTCGAATCCCTCCTCCTCCAGCATCTTCAAGGTTGCTTCACTCACCCCACCCTCTGAAGGCCAACACCCCTTCGGCTTGAAAGCGAAATGCTTTTCGAATACTTCGATCCCTTTACGCATATGCCAACGGGCTCTGGATTCACCGCCTGGATACTCCTCCAGCTTGGGCATGGTAATCGTCGGCAGGGCCTCTTTGGCAGAATGCATATCGGTTAGCAATGGGATGATCGGGTGGGCGTAGGGTGTCACTGAAAGCTCTACCTGACCATTCGCTGCAAGTTTTGCATAGCGCTGGGTGAGATTGCTCAAGGTCTCCCAGATCAATTCGATCACACGGCGACGATCATCCTGGTCGAAACCATGCCCCTTTGCTTGCATGGATCGCACTCGAATATCGTTCATCCGCTGACACTCGCCGACCCAGGCCAAATGGTACCAGACCAAAAGATCAACCAGATATTGATCGTTGAAATAGACGATCATGGCCTCGTTTTCCAAGGCGTGTTTAGCCAAGGCCGCCAACTCACTGAAGTGTTTGAAGCGACTGATCAGGCGATTTTCATTCGCCTTCAGACAAGCGGAGATGATGGCCTTTCGGGAAGGCGTATCCACCGGCAATCCCGGTCCTGCGAGGGCCGCCAGCAGCGGATCGCGAATCAAACTGCCCCGCTTCAGCCAGGCATCTATCTGGCTGGCGTAGTCATCGATCTGTTCCAGCAACACCGGGGCAAAATTCACCACTGCCTTGGCATCCGGTGTATGTTCCAGATGGGCAGCCATGTCCGCATAGTCTTTGATGCCGTGCAGATAGACCCAGGGCAACAGGTAGTCGCTGTGCTCTGGCCCCTTATAGTAGGGCTGATGCATATGCCAGCATAAAACAACCTGCAGACGGTTGTCGGAAGTGGATTTAACGGACATGGTGTATGACCTGACCCAACATCTCAGGTGTCACCAACACGACACCTTTTTCACTGACATAGAAACGCTCCGCATCCTGATCCGGATCCTCACCGATAATAGTGCCCTCCGGAATATCGCAGCCACGATCGATCACTGCCTTACTGATGCGACAATTACGCCCAATGTTTACATCAGGTAATACAACGGTTTCGGTGACTTCGCTGTAAGAATTGACGCGCACATTGGAAAACAGCAGGGAGTTCGTGACCTTGGCGCCTGATATCACACATCCCCCGGAGACCATGGAGTCCACCGCCATGCCTCTACGCTCATCGTCATCGAATACGAACTTAGCGGGGGGCAACTGCTCCTGATAGGTCCAAATCGGCCAGCTGTGGTCGTACAGATTGAGGGGCGGCGTGACACCAATCAGCTCCAGATTCGCTGTCCAGAAGGCATCGATGGTACCCACATCCCGCCAGTAGGCCTGCTTGCCGCTGGTGGCATCTCTGAAACGATAGGCCATCACCCGGTATCGTTCTATGACCTTGGGTATGATGTCCTTGCCAAAGTCGTGAGATGAATTGGGTGTATCCGCATCCTTGATTAACTGTTCAAACAGAAACTTGCGATTGAAAACATAGATTCCCATGGAGGCCAGGGCCTCATTCTCCTTGCCGGGAATAGGCTTTGGATTGGCGGGTTTCTCATGAAAATCAACCACCCAGTCATCATTATCCACGGTCATTACGCCAAACTCTTTGGCACTCTCCAGATCGACTGTGAGACATCCCACTGTCATATCGGCGCCAGACTCCACATGTTCGGCAATCATGGTGCCGTAATCCATTTTATAGATGTGGTCTCCGGCCAGAACCAGCACATAGTCCGGATTGTGGCTGCGCAGAATATCCAGGTTTTGGTAGACCGCATCCGCCGTACCTTCGTACCAGCTGCTCTCGATGCGCTGTTGGGCCGGCAGCAACTCCACAAATTCACCAAATTCACCCCGCAGAAACCCCCAGCCGCGCTGGATATGCAATAGCAGCGAGTGGGCTTTGTATTGTGTCAGCACTCCCACCTGGCGGATGCCTGAATTGATACAGTTGGAAAGCGGGAAATCGACGATCCTGAACTTCCCGCCGAAGGGCACTGCAGGTTTGGATCGCCATTTAGTCAGGTGCTTAAGCCGGGAACCACGCCCACCTGCCAATATCAAGGCAAGGGTATTGCGTGTCAGCCGGCTGACGAAACGCGGACTCTGGTCAGTCATCGATCACACCTCCATAGCCAAAGCAGGCTAGAAAAAAATCACTGCAAATTTTGCGCAAGTGGAAAGATTTATATTTTTTATCCGTTTTCATTTGAGGAGTAACCTGTTCATGAGACGGGAGTGTTGGTATGTTAACATCATGTTCCCTTCAAGGCGTACCACTCAAAGCAGGTTTCTTAAAATTTATGAAGAGTAAAATTCCAGCGGCATTGCAAAGAATAATCGATGCCAGCCATCACGACCCATTCGAGGTACTGGGCCGGCATGTGCATGGCAATGACTGCCGCATTCGGGTGTTTATGCCGGAAGCAGAGAAAGTCGCCCTGAAGAGTGACCAGCAACCATTCAGACGCATTGAGGGTACCGATCTATTTGAGCTGGAGACGACCCCGGACAAGGTCAGTGAACACTATCTGCTGGAGTGGCAGGACAAATCGGGTTTGACCCAAGAAACCTACGACCCCTACTGTTTCCCCCCCCTGTTGCCGGAGTTTGACCTGCATCTGTTCAGTGAAGGCAAGCATCGCCACGCCTATCGTTTCTTCGGCGCTCACCCCTATGAAGCCGGCGGGATCCCCGGTGTGCTGTTCGCCGTCTGGGCGCCAAACGCTGCCAGGGTTTCCGTGGTCGGCAATTTCAACCGCTGGGACGGACGGGTTCACCCCATGCGCTCAAGAGGCGGAACAGGGGTGTGGGAGCTGTTCATTCCAGCACTGGATAGCGGCAGCCTGTATAAATTCGAAATCCGTACACAAAATGGGGATATATCCCTGCGTACGGATCCCTACGGCAATTACTTTCAAATCCGGCCCGAGACTGCGGCCATCGTGGTCTCTGACAGCGACTATGAATGGGCAGATGGAGAGTGGATGGTCAACCGAGCCACCTCCAACTGGCAACAGGAGCCCATGTCCATCTATGAAGTCCATCTCGGTTCCTGGCGCAGAGACGATCGAGGAGGTTTTCTCAACTACCGTGACCTCGCCCATCAGCTTACCGAGCATGTCAAAAGGATCGGATTTACCCATATCGAGCTGTTACCGATCACCGAGCATCCGCTGGATGGCTCCTGGGGTTACCAGACAACCGGTTACTTCGCCCCTACCAGCCGATTTGGCACCCCCGATGACTTCCGCTACTTCATCGATTACCTGCATCAAAACCAGATCGGCATTCTGCTTGACTGGGTGCCTGCCCATTTCCCCCGCGATCGTTACGCACTGGCCAGATTCGATGGTTCGGCGCTGTATGAACACGAGGACCCTCGAAAGGGGGAACATCGGGACTGGGGCACCCTGATTTTCAATTTCGGTCGTAATGAAGTTCGGAATTTTCTGATCTCCAGTGCCATCTACTGGCTGGAGGAGTTCCACATCGACGGCCTGCGGGTCGATGCGGTCGCATCCATGCTCTACCTGGACTACTCCCGAGACCCGGGAGACTGGGTGCCCAACCAGTACGGGGGACGGGAGAACCTTGAGGCGGTCGACTTCCTGCGGGAACTCAACAGCGTCACCCACGACATCCACCCGGGCACACTGATGATCGCGGAAGAGTCCACCGCCTGGCCCCAGGTATCCCGCCCGACCTGGCTGGGAGGTCTGGGTTTCAGCATGAAGTGGAACATGGGTTGGATGCATGACACCCTCTCCTACACCTCCCAGGATCCAATCTACCGTCACTATCACCATGACCTGCTGACATTCGGGCTCTTGTATGCCTTCACCGAGAATTTCGTTCTGCCCTTCTCCCACGACGAGGTCGTGCACGGTAAAGGCTCGATGATCGACAAAATGCCCGGAGACGAATGGCAGAAATTTGCCAACCTGCGTCTTCTTTACACCTATATGTTCACCTATCCCGGGAAGAAACTGCTTTTTATGGGCAACGAGTTTGCCCAGGGTCGGGAATGGGACGAGAGCGAGGCCCTTGACTGGTTCCTCCAGGACCACCCCTCCCATAAGGGCATATCAACCCTGCTCACCGACCTCAACCAGCTCTATAGAGAGCAGC
Organism: Candidatus Thiodiazotropha sp.; assembly: GCA_040507005.1. GTDB lineage: Bacteria > Pseudomonadota > Gammaproteobacteria > Chromatiales > Chromatiaceae > Thiodiazotropha. Next base: position 8,657 of record JBEVVS010000105.1, on the reverse strand, counting down.
CGATACTGCATCAAATCGAGTTCGAGTATCCGGGTTTCGATTGGATCGATTGTCATGACAGTTCTCAATCGATTCTCAGCTACGTGCGTAAAGACCGTCATGGCAATGAACTGCTGATCATTCTCAACTTCACGCCGGTACCCCGGGACAACTATCGGATAGGCGTCAACCGGCCCGGGGTCTACATAGAGATTTTCAACTCCGATTCGGAATTCTATGGGGGCAGCAATATGGGCAATGGCAGTGGCTTGGTCTCAGAGGAGTCCCCATGGATGGGGCGCGACCAGTCTATCGCCCTGACCCTGCCCCCGCTGGGAGCGATTCTGCTGAGCAAACAAGAGGGGTGAATGGAAACGCCCGGTTGGCCTCGAATCCGAGGATCAACGCTTGCGATGATGATGAAAATAGTTGATCAAACCACGGGTTGAGCTGTCGTGTGGTGCGACCTCAAGCTCATCCATCAGTTCCGGCAGGATCACCCCCGCCAGCTGCTTCCCCAGCTCCACCCCCCATTGGTCGAATGAATTGACCCGCCAGATGACGCCTTGAACAAAGATCTTGTGTTCGTACAGGGCGATCAGCGATCCCAAACGGGATGGGGTTATCTTATCCAGCAACAGGGTATTCGAGGGTCTATTGCCAGGAAAGATTCGATGGTGCAGCAGATCCACGATCTGCTCAGGTTCCAGTCCTGCCTGCTCCATCTCCTCACGGGCTTCCGTGCGCGTCTTGCCGCGCATCAAGGCCTCGCTCTGGGCCAGGCAGTTGGCGAAGAGTTTTTGATGATGATCCCCTGTCTCGTTCTGGCTGTTCACCGGAACGATGAAATCACATGGAATAAGCTGGGTACCCTGATGGATGAGTTGGTAGTAGGCATGTTGCCCATCCGTACCCGCGGACCCCCAAATCACAGGACCGGTGGGATAGTCCACCGGCCGGCCGAAACGGGTAACGCGTTTACCGTTACTCTCCATATCCGCCTGTTGCAAATAGTCGGGCAGATATCTGAGATACTGGTCATAGGGAAGAATTGCATGGGTATGCGCCTTGGCGAAGTCCACATACCAAATCCCCAGCAGCGCCATGATCACCGGCATATTCTCCGAAAGATCGGCGTGCAGAAAATGTTCATCCATGTCATGGGCGCCTTGCAGCAATTCATGAAAATTTCCCATACCGATCGCAATAGCTATGGGTAATCCTATGGCTGACCAGAGTGAATAACGCCCACCGACCCAATCCCAGAACTCGAACATATTGGCCGTATCAATGCCGAATTGTGAAACCTCCTCTGCATTTGTCGAGACAGCAACGAAATGGTGAGCGACGGCCTGTTCATCATGTAATTTATCCAGCAGCCATTGTCGCGCGGTGTGGGCGTTGGTCAGGGTCTCTTGAGTTGTAAATGTCTTTGAGGCAATGATGAATAGCGTGGTTTCAGGGTCCAATCCAGCCACAGTATCGATAATATGGGTGCCATCCACATTCGACACGAAATGCATATTCAAGCCCGGTTTTTGATAGGGCTTGAGTGCTTCGCAAACCATCAGCGGGCCCAGATTGGAACCACCGATGCCGATATTCACCACGTCGCTGATCGGCTTTCCTGTATAGCCTTGCCACTCTCCTGAGCGCACCGATTCGGAAAAAACCTCCATTTTTTGCAGGGCAGCATTGATGCCGGGCATCACATCCTCGCCATCGAACCAGACAGGATGGTTAGAGCGATTCCTCAAGGCCACATGCAGAACAGCCCTGTTCTCGGTGATATTGAGGCGTTCACCGGAGAACATACGGCGCCGCCAACCGTCAACATCTACCGCCTGAGCAAGGGCCAGGAGAAGATTCATAGATCTGCTTGTTATACGGTTCTTCGAATAATCGAGCATGATCCCGCACTGCCTGATGGACATCTGCTCTGCCCGCTCAGGGCCCTGTTGAAACAGGTCACGCATCTGCAGGGGCTCGACCTCAGCCCAATGCTTCTCAAGGGCCATCCATTCATCTGTCTGATTTATCTCGGTCATGTTCTAAATGCGTTTAATTTGAATATAAGTTACAGTTTTCATGGGAATGGCAGCAAGTGTAGCAAGATAACATAGGGCATATCGTACAGTTATGCAGGTAAATGATAAAATTGTGCATCAACAACAAGTAGCAAACCTGAATCTGCTAGTGCATGCTTAGGTCTGGTCACCGTTTTGTAAAAGAATAAGGATAACAAAATTCCATGAAAATCCTCTTTGCCAGCAGTGAAGCCACACCGTTAATTAAAACAGGTGGGTTGGCGGATGTTGCGGGTAGCTTGCCCACTGCACTTAATCATATAGGCCAGGATTGTCGCTTGATTCTTCCCGGTTATCCAGATGTTCTGGATAAAGCAGACAACCTAACAAAACTGGCCAAACTGGAAATTGCCGGCGAACAATCACCGGTTCATCTCTTACAAGGTAGCAGTGGTCCGCATAAAGTGCCCCTGTACGTAGTCGACGCACCCCACAGATTCAACCGTCCGGGGAATCCATACATCTCTCCAGAGGGCGTCAACTGGCCCGACAATGCGGAACGGTTCAGCCTCTTCTGTCATGCTGTCGCCGAGTTGGCGAGTAACCGGATCGGTCACGACTGGGTGCCTGACGTTGTGCATGCGAATGACTGGCAAACCGGTCTTATCGCACCGCTGCTCTCCATGGATGAGAACCGACCTGCCACCCTGTTCACCATCCATAACCTGGCCTATCAGGGACTATACGATCAGGCCACTTTCCAGCGTCTTGGACTACCCGACCATCTTTGGTCTTATCATCACTTGGAGTTTCATGGTCAGCTCTCATTCATCAAGGGGGGAATTGCCCTCTCTGATCGTGTGAATACAGTCAGCCCCACCTATGCATCCGAGATCAAAACGGCTGAGTTCGGATATGGCCTCGAGGGTCTATTGAACCACCGCAAAGACCACTTTACCGGGGTTCTCAATGGCATCGATTATCACGCATGGGATCCACTCACAGACAAGCATATCGATACCCCCTTTTCCGCTGAACGGTTTAGTGAAAAACGCAACAACAAACTGGCTCTGCAACGGGAGTACGGACTCCCCGAGGATGAACACATTCAACTATTTGGTTATATCGGCCGCCTGGTTGATCAAAAGGGGGTCGACCTGATCCTGCAGATTCTGCCTGGCATCATGGATGCCGGTGTGCAAATGGTGATGCTGGGATCGGGCAATAAGGACCTTGAACACGCACTGGAAAAGATCAGTAACCGTTATCACAGCCGGGTTGGTGTCTATATCGGATATGATGAAGGCTTGTCACATCGTATCGAGGCCGGGTGCGACTGTTTTCTTATGCCCTCTCGATTCGAGCCTTGCGGGTTGAACCAGATGTACAGCCTGCGATATGGCACCGTACCCATCGTGAGACGAACCGGTGGTTTGGCGGATACAGTGGTGGATGTCAATCCATCAACCCTCTCCAGTGGCACTGCAACCGGGTTCGTGTTCGATAATGCGGATGGAAGCAGTCTCTGGGGAGCGGTTGAGCACGCCATCAATTTCTATCGACGTTCCTCCACAGACTGGGAGATACTCGCCCGAACCGGGATGCAACAGGATTTCAGTTGGGAAGCCAGCGCCCAACACTATCTAGAGCTCTACCAAACGGCCATGGACGAACCCGGCCTGTAGAGGCAGCTGACTCTTTGCTCGCTCTATGCGGCCTGAATCGGTATCGCGTTGCCGGTGCCAACTACCTTGTTGTCTTCATTGAGATAGACCAATGAGGGTTTAAAGCTCGCCATCTCCTCGCTCTCCAGGCCCGCATAGGCGCAGATAATGATTCTGTCCCCTGGATCGGCCTTATGCGCCGCTGCACCGTTTACCGAAATCACCCTTGATCCTGCCTCCGCCAGTATGGCGTAGGTAGTGAAACGCTCTCCATTGGTCACGTTGTAGATCTGTATCTGTTCGTACTCATGAATACCCGCCAACCGCATAAGATCGGCATCAATGGCGCACGAGCCTTCATAATCAAGCTCGGAATGAGTCACACATGCTCGATGTAGCTTGCACTTAAGTACTGTCAGCTGCATGGATTTCGTGCCCTATCTTGGATGAATGTCAATGTTACTACTGTCCCATTTCAGATCGACCGGGGGCCAATCAAGCAGGGTGACGATCGATTATCCGTGATCTTGCCCTGCCTATCAATAAAAAATTGTTGCTATGCAGCATTCAGATTATCTATCAGTCGTGTAGTTCCCATATATGCTGCCGCAAGAATGACTAAGTTCTTCTCATTCCCATCGGGGATTCGCAGATCCTCAGCCCGACGAATTGTGAAATAGTCCGGCCGGAACCCAGCAGATCGCAGCAAATCGGCACCATTTGCCTCCAAAAACCCATAATTTCGCTCACCCTTCCTCAATGAATCAGCTGTGATATTGAGGATTTCATAGAGTTTTGGCGCTTGTTTCCTCTCATCCGCCGACAGATAGCCGTTTCTAGAGCTTTTTGCCAGTCCGTCTGCCTCTCTGACCGTCGGTAAGCCTAAAATCTCTACAGGCATGCCTAAATCGGCAACCATGCGTCGTATCACCATCAACTGCTGATAATCCTTCTCTCCGAACACCGCCATATCCGGTTGTACATAGTTGAAGAGTTTGCAAACAATTGTTGCGACACCCACAAAATGACCCGGTCGGCTGGCACCGCAGAGAATATCCGAGAGTTCCGGCACTTCCACCCGGGTTTGCATTTGATTGCCCTGAGGATAGATAGTCTTCGCCGAAGGAGCAAACAGCAGATCGACACCAGCCTGCTCCAGCTTGCGTTGATCCTGTTCCAGGGTGCGCGGGTAACTGTCGAAATCTTCCCCCTCACCAAACTGCATCGGGTTGACGAAGACGCTTACCACACTTCGATCACACTGCCCCTTGGCCGTCTCGACCAGTGCCAGATGCCCTGCATGAAGATTGCCCATGGTTGGTACAAAGCCAATCCTCTCTCCCGCCTTGCGCCAACTGCCGATACGTTGCCGAAGCAGCTCAATGTCAGAAATCGTATCCATTCCACCACTCACTTGAAACTGTGCTCGGCGGTGGGGAATTCACATGACTTCACAGCCTCAACATAGGCTTGTAACGCCTCCTGGATGGTCCTGCCTGAATGCATAAAGTTCTTCACAAAACGGGGCGGATGGGGATTGATTCCCAACATGTCATACAGCACCAGTACCTGTCCGTCACAGTCAGGGCCGGCTCCAATGCCGATTACAGGAATGGTCAATTCTTTGGCGACCTGCGCTGCCAGCGGATCCGGCACACACTCCAGCACCAACATATCCACACCGGCTTCCTGCAACAGCCGGGCATCTTCACGGATCAGACTCGCATCCCGTTTTTCACGTCCCTGGACGCGATAACCACCGAGCTTATGTACAGATTGCGGCAGCAGTCCAAGGTGTCCACAGACCGGGATTCCTTGTGCTGCAAGCTGGCGAATCGCATCCAGTTGAGTCGCACCACCTTCCAGTTTGACCATATGGGCACCGCCCTCTTTCATCAACCTGCCCGCCGATTCCATGGCCAACCCTGGGGATCGGTAACTCATGAAAGGCATATCCGCCACAAGCAGGGCGTTATCCCTGGCACGTGCCACATTGCGGGTATGGTAAATCATCTCATCCAGGGTTACCGGCAAGGTACTCTCTTGTCCTTGGATCACCATACCAAGGGAGTCACCCACTAGAATCACCTCGACACCTGCTTCTTCCACAAGGCGGGTAAAGCTGGCATCGTAGCTGGTCAACACACAAATCTTTTCACCAGCGGATTTCATCTCCAGCAAACTTCTGACGGTAATATTTCGTTTATTCATAGTGTCTCGATAATTTGCATCTGCGGCCAACCTGAAAGTCAGGCACAGTATATAGCCTGTTAACACTATTCGCGAAGTTTGAGTTATAGGGTTCGGCTTGCCGCACCGAAATCCGCAGTTTCGCTGCCAAGTAATAAGTTCAGAGGGAAAAACCGGTAAGATTCAGATAACGGCGTCTTTCAGCGCCTGCATCACAGATATGCTCTAACAGTAATTGAAAATCCTGTTCCCTTTGCAGAGGATTGATCTCTGCCGCATTGACGATGAGGAGTGGAGAACGATCATAATAGTGAAAGAAATCGGCATAAGCATCACACAATCGCTGTAGATAGTCTGTTTCGATTTTTCTTTCCACTGCTCGGGCACGTTGTTTAATACGCTTCATGAGCACATCGACAGGTGCTTGAAGATAGACCACCAGTTCCGGTGGTGGCGCGTCCAGTGTCAGACGATCATAGACCTGTTCATAGAGTTGCAGCTCATCAGAATCGAGATTGATCTGGGCGAACAGGCGATCCTTTTCAAGCATAAAGTCCGCAATCAAGTGTTGTCGGAACATATCGCCCTGAGACAGATCGTTCCACTGACGACTGCGCTGAAACAGAAAGAAGAGCTGTGCCGGCAATGCGGCTTCCCGGGGATTTTGATAGAAACGCTGCAAAAAGGGATTCTCTTCCGCTCCCTCAAGCAGCATTTCACTGCCAAAATGGTTTGCCAAACGATGTACCAGACTGGTTTTTCCAACCCCGATAGGGCCTTCCACAACGATGAAATTTGGCTTCTCAGTCCAGCCGTTCAATACCCTCTCCCGACACGCTCAACAACAGATCCTGCAACCTGCCCATGCCAGGGATATCCATATCGACCGGGGCAATCTCACTCAAGGGCAGCAGAACAAACCCCCTGTTGGCCATCTCCGGATGCGGCACCTGCAGACGTGGTGTATCGATCGTCGCCCTGCCATACATCAGCAGATCGAGATCCAAGGTGCGCGGCCCCCATCTTTCACCATCACGCAGCCGCCGGTGGACCTGTTCGATAGCCTGCAATTGATCCAGCAACGCCTCGGCATCCAATGCGGTAACCAACGAAGCAACAGCATTGATATAGTTTGGCTGATCTGGCGGACCAACCGGCTCCGTTCTATACAATGAGGAGTTCACAAGCAGGGATGAATCCTTCAATTCAGTCAGTTCCTGCAGTGCTGCTTCAACCTGTTGGATGGGATTTTCCAGATTGCTGCCCAAACCGATATAGGCTATTACCGATTGGATCTTACTCATTGCCCGGTTTGTTACTCTGGTTACTCTTGCCTCGTCTTTTCCTGCGACGACCTCTGCCACGACGCCCCTGACCCGACATGCTTTGCTTCTGCTCACTGTTGGCACGTTGAAATTCGGTCCACCACTGCGACAATTCGAGTTCTACTTCACCCGCCTCGGCACGCAACAGAAGAAAATCGTAGGCAGCACGAAACCTTGGGTGGCTTAACAATCGATAGGGCCGCTTCCCCTGACGCTGCTCGAAGCGTGGTTGCAACTGCCAGATATCGCGCATCGGATAACTGAAGCGTTTCGGTATCGATACATGTTTGAGTTGCTCTTTCAAGACATCGTTGGCCGCTGTCTGTAACGCCTCTACAGGAGGGGCATCCTGTGTCAGCAAGGCCTCGTAGCCAAGCCTTACCGGCTCCCATAGCAATACTGCAAAAAGGAATGCAGGGGTGACCGATTTATCCTCTTGCAGACGTGTGTCGGTATTACTCAACCCCCGATTGACGAAGGTGATGGGAAAATCGTGGTCTTCGTGAGAGAGTGCCTCTTCGGTGGCTGGAAACAGCTGACCAAACAGGCCATAGTGGCGCAGCTTTTCGAACGATTCCAATGCGGAACCCCCAAGGAAGAGTTTCAGCACCTCTTCATAGAGCCTGGCAGAGGGTACATCGCTGAGCAGGGGTGCAAGATCCTGGATTGGCGATTCCGTATCCGGGTCGATGATAAATCCCAGCTTGGCGGCAAATCGTATGGCCCTCAGGAGACGCACCGGATCTTCCCGATAACGACTCTCTGCATCACCCAATAGACGGATCACCCCATTTTGCAGATCCGACATGCCGTCGGCGAAATCGATGACCGTGAAATCCCCCACATCATAGTAGAGCGCATTGATAGTGAGATCACGACGCTGGGCATCTTCTTCCAGGGTTCCGTAGACATTGTCACGCAGTATCATCCCGTTCTCTGCGTGGCGCTCCTCATCCTGTCCAGGCTGTCGGTTGCTGCGAAATGTTGCAACCTCGATGATCTCGCGACCAAAATAGACATGAGCGAGTCGAAAACGTCTGCCGATCAAACGACAGTTTTTGAAAACCGTCTTGACCTCCTCCGGCAAGGCGCTGGTCGCCACATCGAAATCCTTGGGCTCACGGCCAAGCAATAGGTCACGCACACCCCCACCCACCAGATATGCCTCGTAACCGGCACTTTGTAACTGAGTCAGGACTCTTATCGCATTTCGGCTGATATTCGCCCGGGATATCTTATGGCTGTCACGGGCTATTACGGTAGGCATCACAGAGCCTCTTCTATCCGATCCGCCTTGGGGGGGAATAGAATTGCTCATCAATCCGGAGAATTTAGATTTCAGCCACTTGGCAGCTTGTTTCAAGGGTACGACCACTGAACTATTTTTTAACCAGGTGATTGAGCCTGGCAACCAAGTCAGTATAATACCGCCTTTCGTGAGAAACTGCTCCCTTCGTCTAGTGGTTAGGACG
>JBEVVS010000033.1:0-15694 GCA_040507005.1 Candidatus Thiodiazotropha sp. | reverse complement strand
TCCCCCTGGTTGCCATCGGCGGGATAACGCCGGAGAATGGCGCCCCATTGATCAGCGCAGGTGCGGACATGCTGGCCGTCATACATGGGGTATTCGGACAGACCGATATCCAGGCCGCCAGCCGCCAACTATCAAGACTATTCGAGCCGGAGGAGAAAACACGATGAGCCGTTCCCATGAACTTTTTGCCCAGGCGCAGAAACATATACCGGGGGGTGTCAATTCACCGGTCAGGGCCTTCCATGGGGTGGGGGGTGAGCCGGTGTTCGTGGATTGCGCCGCAGGACCCTATATCTACGACCCGGACGGCAACAGATATATCGACTATGTGGGCTCATGGGGACCGATGATCCTGGGTCATTCACACCACGAGGTGATCGATGCGGTGGCCTCGATCATCAATAAAGGCCTCAGCTTTGGCGCCCCCACCGAGCTCGAAAACCGGATGGCGGAGAAGGTGTGCGAACTGGTACCGAGCATGGATTTGGTGCGCATGGTCAGTTCCGGCACAGAGGCCACCATGTCGGCGATTCGTCTCGCCAGGGGCTATACCGGACGGGACAAAATCGTCAAATTCGAAGGCTGTTACCACGGCCATTCCGATTCACTGCTGGTGAAGGCCGGCTCGGGAATGTTGACACTGGGTGAACCCTCCTCCCCCGGCGTACCGGCCGCGTTGGCTGAACACACGATCACCTTGAGCTTCAATGACAGCCAGCAGGTGCGCGACACCTTCACTCAAATCGGTGACCAGATTGCCTGCGTTATCGTGGAACCGGTGGCGGGCAACATGAACTGCATCCCGCCAGTTCCCGGTTTTCTCGAAACCCTGCGCGAAGTCTGCAATCAACATGGCACAGTCTTGATCTTCGATGAGGTGATGACCGGTTTCCGTGTCGCCTTAGGCGGGGCCCAGGCACACTATGGCATCACCCCGGACCTGACCACCTTGGGCAAGGTGATCGGCGGCGGCATGCCGGTAGGCGCCTTCGGCGGCCGTGGCGAGATCATGCAAAAGATCGCCCCCCTGGGACCGGTCTACCAGGCCGGCACCCTCTCCGGCAATCCCGTGGCCATGAGCGCCGGTCTTAAGACCCTGGAGCTGTTATCCGAGCCAGGCTTCTATGAGCGGTTGTCTGCGAAGGTCGAAAAGCTGGTCGCCGGCATCATGCAGCAGGCTAAGGCGGCGGATATAGGGATGACGGAAAACCATCTGGGTGGCATGTTCGGCCTGTTCTTCAGCGGTGCCGCCAAGGTTAGCGATTATGCCGGTGCAACCGCCTGCGACCAGGATCGCTTCAAGGCCTTTTATCATGCCATGTTGCAACGGGGCGTCTATCTGGCGCCATCCGCGTTCGAGGCCGGATTTGTCTCTGACGCCCATAGTGACGAGGACATTGAAACCACCATCCAAGCCGCAAAGGAGTCATTCCAGGCATTGGATTAAACCCTGTTAACAGACCCTAATCCTTCGCCTGCCGATTGTCTTTCAATGGTTTGTGCGAGACGCGATCGATGAGCGAGTTTTTCACCCCACTGCTGGCATGGATCGGAGACAACCCCCTATGGGCGGGTATAGCGGTGTTTCTGGTGGCCTTTTCCGAGTCGGTAGCGATTATCGGCTTGCTAGTGCCCGGGGTGGTGTTGATGTTCGGCTTCGGCGCCCTGATCGCCACTGGCATACTCGAATTCTGGGCCGTCTTCTGGTGGGCTGTCGCCGGCGCGGTGGTAGGGGACGGCCTTAGTTTCTGGCTGGGTTACCATTATCAGGAGAGGCTGCAGGGTTTCTGGCCCTTCAGCCGCCATCCCGCCACCCTGCAACGAGGGATCGCCTTTTTTCAGCGCTATGGGGGCAAGAGTGTCGCCATCGGCCGGTTTTTCGGTCCGGTGCGCGCCATCATCCCCCTGGTTGCCGGTATGCTCGGGATGTCGCCCCTGCGCTTCGTGATTGCCAATATTCTCTCGGCCCTGGTGTGGGCCCCGGCTTACCTGTTGCCCGGTATCGTGTTCGGCGCTTCCTTGGAACTCGCCTCCGAAGTTGCATTCCGTCTGGTCGCCCTGTTGCTGTTGCTGTTATTTCTGGCTTGGTTGCTGTTCATCCTGGCCCGGACACTCTTCAGATTGATTCAACCCCATGCCACCACGCTGGTACAACGGGGTTTCGAATGGGGTCAACTGCACAAGGGATTCAGGTCGATCTCCCGCTCCCTGGCCGATCCAAACCATCCTGAGGCACAAGGCCTGGCCTTCCTGGCAACCCTGTTGTTACTCGCAACGCTGCTGTTCATGTTGATCACCGGCATTGTATTGGATGGCTCAATAACCCGGGCCTCTGACCAGTTGATCTATAGCGCCCTGCAAAGCCTGCGCACCCCCTGGGGCGATCAGCTGATGACCCTTTTCACCAGCCTTGGTGATCTCGAATCGATCCTGGGGACAGGGTTCGGGATTGCCGTGCTGCTGTTGCTGCAAGGGCATCGACGTGCCTTCTACTATCTAGTGGCGGCAACCGGTTTCGGATTGCTGGCCCCGGTGTTGCTCAAATACGGCCTGCGCATACCCCGCCCGCCCCACTCGGCCGACCTCCTCGGCCCCTGGTCATTCCCCAGCGCGCATGTGTTGCGCAGCCTGACCCTGTATGGATTTCTCTCGATCATGATTGCCCGTACACTGACGCGTGAATGGCGTTGGTTCCCGTATAGTATTGCAGCCCTGATCATCGGTGCGATATCCCTTTCGAGGCTCTATTTAGGTGTCCACTGGGCCACCGACATTCTCGGCAGTATCACCCTGGGTATAGCCTGGATAGCACTGCTCGGCATCGCCTACTATCGCCATGTGGAGGCTGAATCTCAAGCCACTGCATTGATTGGAGCGACGCTCTTGTTACTCTTGTCATGCACTAGCTATGGCTGGTATCAGGCAGCGGAAAAGTCTTCCTCCTATGAGCACATAGCAAAAACTGTTCAGATCAGCCGGGAGGCGTGGCGAAGGGGCCATACGGAACTCCCCCAATATCGTAACGATATCTTTGGAGACAGGGACCATCCCCTGAATATCCAGCTGGCAGGAGATCAGGCGCATTTGATCTCACTACTGCTTGAGCAGGGTTGGCAGCGGGCGGAAATGCTTGGATGGGGCAACGCATTACGTCTCCTCTCTCCCAATGCCAAGCTGGCGACGCTCCCTGTACCCCCGCAGGTGCACGATGCCCGTCATGAGGAATTGGTCATGGTCAAGCCAGTTTCAGAACAACAGCGGTTACTGCTCAGGCTCTGGTCGACCCCTTACAGGCTTGCCCCTGGCGGCGAACGGATTTGCATTGGGAATGTAACCCTGCAAGGCAGTGAAAGCGTAATTGGCATGTTGACAATACCGCGTACGATTCGCCAGTTCGACCAGCCAGCGGATATTCTGAGACAGGACCTCAGGGAGCTGAAACAGGGCACCAGGATTGAGTCTGACGAGCTGATCCTGCTGCTATTTGACCGCTAACCATCAGGCTCCGGCCAGCGATGCAAGCGCGCCCTTGGATAAGGAATGGCGCTCAAAGTGTCTTTGTCTTCACCCTTAGGGGCCTCACACCCGGGTTAAAGCTGGGCATGAATTGGCCGAAATAGACTGAATATATAGAAGACTAACTTATGGGATGAGTAGCCTTACCCAAAACTAAAATTGATGCATGACGGGGGAATGGAGGCCTAAGAGTCAGTAATATGTTTAAACTATTGAACAATACGACCCGACAATTTGTCTCCATACTGATCCTATGGTTTGCCACCACCCTGGTATTGGCAGACACACCTCTGGTCAAAATTGGTGTATTGGCAAAAAGGGGGCCGGAAAAAAGTATGCAGCGATGGAGCGCGACAGCGGAGTATCTGAACGATACCCTGCCCGCCTATCGATTCAAGATCATCCCCATGGCCTTCGATGACATTCAGATCCTGGTGAAGAACCAGATGGTCGATTTCGTTATTGTAAATCCGGGTATCTACGTAAACCTTTCAGTAAAATATGGGGTCAGGCGGGTTCTTACCCTGGTCAACAAATTATCCCACGAAAGCCAGGTGTCCAAATTTGGCAGCGTTATCTTCACCCATAGGGAGCTGGACAATATCCAAAACCTGGGAGACCTGAGAGATCAACGTGTAGCAGCTGTTCACAGCACTTCACTGGGTGGCTGGATCATGGCGAGAAGAGAGTTGCGGGTAGAGGCTATCGAGAAATGGGATTTCGCCTCGCTGCTTTTCCTCAATACACATGATGCCGTGGTGAATGCCGTATTGCGGCGGGAGGCGGAGGTAGGCATCGTCAGAACCGACACCCTGGAAAGAATGGCCCAGGAGGGTAAGCTGAATCAAGCTGAACTGCGTATCATTTCACCCAAGAGTTATGAAGATTTTCCCTATGCCATAAGCACACCACTCTATCCCGAGTGGCCCTTTTCCCAACTACCCCATACCTCTCAAGTGATAGCAAGGGAAGTGGCCATAGCTTTGCTGGAACTACCCCCTGATCACCTGGCCGCCCGTGATGCCCGCATTCATGGCTGGACCATCCCGGAAAATTATCAAACAGTGCATGATCTGCTAGCCCTGCTGGAGATGCCGCCCTATGAAAAAAAACTCCAAGCCAAGTTTTTTGAATCCCTCGCAGATCTTTGGTACTGGTACCTTTTGATTTTGCTGATCCTTCTGGTTCTGGCCATACTGTTCATGCGCCTGATTCGCCTCAACCGATCGTTGACGGCCCATAAGAAGTCGCTGGAAGAGAGTGAACAGGCGCAAATTATCACTTTCGAGCAAGCCCCTGTCGGTCTCGCACATATCAACTTGAATGGAAAGATAGTACGTCTGAATCATAGACTGAGTGAAATTGTCGCACTCACGCCTCAGCAAATCACCGACATCAACCTCAAGGATCTGCTCTTCAGCGACGATATCTCGATTTGCACAAGCGCCTTTGACAAGCTCAGGAGCAGAGAGATGAGCAGCGTGTCATCTCAACTGCGTCTGGTATGCGCAAACGGCGCGACAAAATGGATCCAGCTTTCGCTTTCGACAACGCCCAAACATCGCAACAGCGACTATCTCATTGCCGTGATCGATGACATTGATCGTTACAAAAAGATTGAAGAGGAGTCATTACATATCAGGCAACAGAAGGAGCTGATATTGGATATAGCAGACGACGCCATTATCGGCATCGACAGTCAAGCCAATCACAGCTTCATCAATCCTGCCGCCGCGAAGATGCTGGGATATAGCATCGATGAATTGCTCAACAAGAACAGTCATGCCACATGGCACCATAGCCGAGAGGATGGCAGCGAGTACCCTGAATCGGAGTGCCCTATAACCCGGGCACTTAAACATGGCAGGAAACACCGCGGCGAAGACGAAACCATATGGCGAAAAAACGGCAAACCCATACAAGTGGATTATGTCAGCACACCGATTAAGGATGGAGAGAAGATAATCGGCGCAGTGGTGGTTCTTCACCCCAAAGCCATATCCATTCCTGACAAACAAGCGGCGTCACAAAAATGAAAAACGGTAGATTAGTTAAAATCTACCTGCTTCTAATCGTGGTCATCTGCACATTCGGCGGCCTGTTGTTTTGGGGCATACATCATCAAACCAAGAATAATATAGTCAATGAACTGAAACTTGAATCGAACAACCTCATCAATCAGCTGACGAAACAGTTAAGTCTCGCTTTTATCGAGATACACTCCGACTTGCTGTATATAATCGAGCAAAAAGAGTTGCACAACCTTGTCTTTGAAGACACGAAGCAATCTGCAGCCAGAAAAATACAGGCATCCTGGCAATCTCTCGCCCTGCAACGCAAGCGATATGATCAAATACGTTTTCTTGACATCAACGGACAAGAACAGGTACGCATAAACTATGAGAAAGGAAGCCCTGTAGTCGTTAACGAGGAGCAATTGCAATCAAAGAAAAACCGCTACTATTTTACTGAATCGATCAATAAGCTACCTGGCAGTATATACAGTTCCCCACTGGATCTTAACGTTGAAAAGCAGCAGATCGAGTTGCCATTGAAACCTACGATTCGATTTGCATCACCTGTTATCGACAGTAACGGCAGCACCATCGGCGCTGTGATACTCAACTACCTGGCTGAGGATGTCCTGAATAAGTTTCGCAGAATATCAGCCGGTTATTCCGGGGATGCGATCTTGCTCAATTGGCAGGGTTACACCTTATTGAGCCCGGAGAGCGCTCAGGATTGGGGATTCATGTTCCCCGACAGTCCGCAAACAGGGGTCAACGTGGAACATACCGATGCATGGATGGGCATCCAAAAATTGCACCGCGGACAAATAATCAACACCCAGGGCCTTTACACTTTCGACGCTATCAATCCATCGGGGGAATTTATTGATAGTTTCTGCGCCAGCTGTCTACGGGTACTTTTACATGTACCGAAAGAATTGATCGACGCCAGAATATGGCGGCAACTGGCAAACACGGTCAAAATTTTAGGTTTCACGCTGACAGTCTTACTAACTGTTTTGGCCATAGCGATATGGAACCGTGAGAAACAGAAGGTAAACGAACAGTATATTCAACGCCTGAATAAAAAAATCTCCCATGAGCATGAATTATTTCTTAGCGGTCCCAGCATAATTGCCAAACTCCGCAATGAGCTGGGATGGCCGGTTGAGTTCATTTCAACCAATGTACATGAGTTACTGGGCTACGAGACTGACAGGTTCACACGCGGTGAGTTGTCGTTCTCCAATATTATCGATCCCACCTATCTACAACACTACTCCCAAGAAAATGTACAGGCAGACCAGGATCGTGTCACCGATTTCAAACGCAGTCCGTATAAAATCATAGACAGCTCAAGACGACACAAGTGGGTTCAGGATACAACCCATATTATCCGTGACGAACTTGGCAGGCTCACTCACTTTTTTGTCCATATCAGTGACATCACCCACCTTAAGCAGATTGAAGAACAACTTACCGAATCTCACAATTATATTCAAAGAGTCGTGGATGCGATTGCCGATCCCACATTGGTCATCGACATCAACAACCATCAACTGAAACTGGCAAACAAGTCGGCTATGCAACTCTACACCAATGAAAAACAGTTGAAGAGTGGCATGACTTGCTATCGCCTGTCCCATAAACGCAACACACCCTGCAGCGGCAAACACGACCCATGCCCGATTTCCGAGATTCTAGAGTCAAAAAAACCCGTATCCGTGGTACATAAACATTATGACAATCAAGGACGAGTTATCCATGTGGATGTTCGTGCCACACCAATCTTTGATGAATCCGGGGAGAATGTGGTACAGATCATCGAGTCTCACCGGGATATCACAGACACCATCAACATGGAAAAACAGCTGCTGCATATAGCTGAAACCGACCGCCTGACACAGATCTATAATCGAACAAAATTCGATGACGAGCTAAAGAATCAGATCGCCTGGGCCGGCTTGACCAACAACTACTTCGGTTTGATCATGCTTGACCTCGATCATTTCAAGAAGGTAAACGACAACTATGGTCATGACGTAGGCGACAAAGTATTGAAAACAACCGTGGAACTGCTGCACAAAAGAATCCGTAAGTCGGATATCCTCGCTCGCTGGGGGGGTGAGGAGTTCATGATAATCACTCCTCAGATCCAGCAGGACGACCTGCTCTCGATGGTTGAGTCGCTACGCATTGCGATTGAAGAGATTGAGCACGATCAGGCCGGCACGGTTACAGCCAGCTTTGGCGCCAGCATGCTTACACCCAACGACAATATAAAATCCCTGTTAAAACGTGTCGATATGGCACTCTACCGTTCGAAGAACAGTGGCCGCAACCGCTGCACCATCCTCTGATTACCCAGCTCAATCCAGCTTCAACGCGCTTATTAATCGAATCTGATCCGAGACCAAGAACTGTCAATTTACTACTGCTTCCCGGTGTGGCGACACTGACCTGAACAATCTTCACCGAAGACTATCCGAACGGATGAGAAATAGAGTACCATCTGCCCCGGCGGTGAATGCCGCCATAAAATACGCTCCCTGATTCGGTCTCATGATCAGCGCCTGTCCGGTGATCCATTCAGGCCAGTCCATTCGAAGGAGCCAGATAGCAGAACCATGAGGTATCAAGATGAACAAAACGACCTACGTTGCAGGTGTCTGCCTGTTGGGTTCCATGCTCACAGGCTGCGGTGGCAGCAATGAGTTCAAACCTGTTTCAGGCATGGACGGGATGGATATCTATGCCAATGCCTGTTCCAGCTGCCATGGGGAAAACGGCGGCGGCAAGTTCGGCATTTTGCTGAAATTGGCGGGTTCCGAAGACACTACGGATCAGATCGTCGGTAAAATCCGCAATGGCGGCCACATCATGCCTGCATTCCCGAATATCGACACCCAGCAAGCCAAGCTCGTTGCCGATTATCTCAAGTCGTTGTAGCGCCCCATCTGGGCAGTAAAGTATGTTCAACATCCAGCTGATCGAGAATACGGCCAACCATGAAATCGACGATCTCCTGGAGTGTCGTGGGATTGTAATAGAAGCCGGGATTGGCGGGCATGATCACAGCCCCCATACGACTCAGTTTGAGCATATTTTCCAGGTGGATATCTGAAAAAGGGGTTTCCCGCACCACCAGGATGAGTTTACGGCGCTCTTTCAAAACCACATCCGCGGACCGCTCAATCAGGTCATTGCTTGCACCACAGGCAATGGCCGACAAAGTACCGGTGGTACAGGGACAGACCACCATGGCGGCGGGAGGATTTGAACCACTGGCAACGGGAGCCATCCACTGTTGCCTGCCGAATACCTGCAATTGACCGGGTTTTGCCTGAAATTTTCGGCTCAGCTGTTTTTCCATCTCAGCAGGTTGCCCGGGCAGATCCAGATCGCTCTCCATTTTCAACACGATCTGACCCGCCTGGCTGACCATCAGATAGACACTCTTTTCCGCTGCAATCAGCGATTCGAGCAGACGTAATGCATAGGCGCTTCCCGATGCACCGGTAATGGCGACAGCGATAGGGTCCTGCTTCCGCTTCATTTTCATTTCCTCGATTCTAGAGCATCCAGCAGACGTTGGTGAATCCCATCGAAACCGCCATTGCTCATCACCAGAATATGGTCCCCCGGTCGAGCCATCTCCACAGCCTGATTGACCATCGGTGTAGTGTCGCTAAAGAGTTTGGCTCTGTCGCCCAGGGGGGCCAATGCAGCAGTTGCATCCCACGCCAGATCATCAGGCAGCAACATCATCACCGAGTCTGCAATCTCCAGCGCGCCAGCCAAACGGTGTGCATGAATTCCCTGTTTCATGGTATTCGACCTGGGTTCCAGCAAAGCGATAATACGGGCATCGCCAACCTGTTTGCGCAGACCGTCAAGGGTAGTCTCGATGGCAGTCGGATGATGGGCAAAATCGTCATATACACGCACGCCTTCTACCTCACCCCGCAACTCCATACGCCGTTTGACATTCTTGAAACTGCTTAATGCCTGTATGGCATTCCCGGGTGGTACGCCGGCATGGCGGGCCGCGGCCAACGCCGCAAGCGCGTTTGCCACATTGTGTTTGCCGATCAGCTCCCAACTGACACGCCCATGGTTCTCCCCTTCACAGATGACATCGAAGCTATGAGCATCCGCAGCAACCTGTTCTGCATGCCATCCCGCCTCGATTTCCGGGTCGAAAAACTCCAACGGTGTCCAGACACCCATGTCCAGCACCTCACTGAGATTGCCATCGTTCAGCGGACTGACGATCAATCCCTCGGCAGGAACCGTTCGCACCAGGTGATGGAACTGGCGCTGTATCATCGAGAGATCGTCGAAAATATCGGCATGATCGAACTCCAGGTTGTTCATGATCAGTGTGCGCGGACGATAGTGGACGAATTTGGATCGCTTGTCGAAAAATGCGGTATCGTACTCATCCGCCTCTACCACAAAGAACGGCGAGTCTCCCAAACGTGCAGAGAGACCAAAGTTCTCCGGAACTCCGCCTATAAGAAAACCCGGTTGCAGGCCGGCCTGCTGGAGGATCCATGCAAGCAAACTGGCGGTGCTGGTCTTGCCATGCGTACCGGCCACCGCCAAAACCCATCGCCCCTGCAGCACATGTTCCGCCAACCACTGAGGCCCGGAGGTATATGGCAAGCCCTGATTCAACATTGCTTCCACGGCGGGATTACCCCGGGACATGGCATTACCCACTACAACCACGTCAGGTTGCGGTTGCAGATGCGCAGCCTCAAACCCCTCCAAGAGTTGGATCCCAGCCTGTTGCAATTGGGTGCTCATGGGTGGATAGACGTTGGCATCTGAGCCGCTGACCTGATGACCCAATGCTCGCGCCAACAGGGCGATGCCCCCCATGAAGGTGCCGCAGATACCCAGAATATGGATATGCATCAACTGGCTACCGGAAATAGATGGCTCATGAGACTCCATGCCATGAGGTTATAGAGCAGTGCAATCCCGATACCCAAATTCAAGCTGATCTCAAAGGCGTGACGCAGGATATGCCCGAGTACCACAATGCTCCAGATGAATAACACCAACAACAAAAAATCGGACTCGCTCGATTCACTGCGATGCCTCCAGGCCACCAGGGGCAGTGCCAGCAGGCTCAACAGCAGACCGCTCAACAGCATGGCGCTCGCTGTCTGATTGAAACGCGGCAGGCTGCCTTTCATGCTCAGGGCTGCAGCGAGCACACCCAACATCAGCAACAGACCGAAAAGATTCTCCAACAAGGCACGGTAGAGCCCTAGCTGGGCGTCCACAACCATCACTATGCCGACCAATAGATTGAGGATCGCCAATAACCACAGCAGCGAGGTTGAGCCAGGCAGATCCTGGGGCGCACGCCTTAGCAGACAGAGATCCACCGCACTATTAAACAGAGCGATCAAACCCAACACCTCGGTCCAGGAATCGATTCAGCAAGAGACAGATAAAAAGACACCGGTTCTATACCTTTCTGTGGGTTGCATGACACTCAAATCAGGACCATCGGCTTAAACCTCGTCACCCAGGGTTCTATCCACCGCAAAGGGACCCCATGACTGGCATACCGGCATCAGCTCCAAGTTATTCACATTCACATGGGCCGGCAGCGATGTCACCCAATAGACCACTTCGGCGATATCCTCTGCACAGAGCGGATGGGTGCCGCTATAGACATCCCCTGCCTGTTGCGCATCTCCCTTCATCCGTACCACGGAGAACTCTGTTTCCGCCATGCCCGGCTCGATGTTGGTCACCCGCAAGGGGGTACCCACGAGATCGGCCAACAAGCCCCTTGAGAACTGTTTCACAAAGGCCTTGCTGCCCCCATAGGCATTGCCCCCCGGATAGGGCCAACTAGCCGCAACCGAACCGATATTCACTATATGACCGCGCCGCCGTTTCACCATCCCCGGAAGTATCTGGCGGGTCATATACATCAAGCCCTTGATGTTGGTATCTACCATGGTCTCCCAATCGTCTGTGTTGGCCTTGTAAGCAGGCTCCATACCCAGGGCAAGACCGGCGTTGTTCACCAGTACATCGACATCCCTGAAACCCTCCGGGAGTTGCTCGACGAATCTCTCTACCCCAGCGCGATCGGTCACATCCAATTGCTGCACATGAACACGACAGTCGGCAGGCAGTGACGCGGCCAATGCTTCCAGTCGTTGCAGACGCCTCGCACACAGCACCAGATCGTCACCTGCGGCAGCGAAACGTTGAGCACAGGCCTCGCCAAACCCGGAGGAGGCACCCGTTATCAAGATACATTTCTTCATCGTTTTCGAGCCTGTATAAAAAATCCAAATTAGGTGATGGTATCCAGGGCCCATCGATGATCCCTGTATCACCGCGGGACGACACTATGCACTTTTAAGCCAGGCCGATGGCGGCCATGCTCGAAATGTCAGTAGTTACTTTATCTTACTGTATGGAAACGCCGCAATCATGGCCAGTAGCAGCAGTGTTAAAATAGCTAGATTACCGATTCTGGCATACAGGGTTTGACCCGTCAGAGGCAGAATCTCCCCCTGTAGCACATCCAGCGCCAAGAGGGGCGACGCTTCGATGATTTCACCCCCGGGTCCAATGATGGCGGATATCCCGGTATTGGTGGAACGCAGCAGATAGCGCCCTGTCTCCAGCGCCCGCATCCTGGCTATCTGCAGATGCTGATGGGGAGCCAGCGACTTACCGAACCAGGCATCGTTGCTGGCATTGATCAGAAAAGCCGCTTCCGGCAGGGCCTCGATCATCTCGCTACCGAAGGCGTCCTCGTAACAGATCGAAAGCCCCGCCAGATAATCCCCTACCCGCATCAGCGGCCTAGCATCCTCTTTGGTGCTGAAATCCGACATGGGAATGGTGAACAGATCCACCAATGGCCAGAGTATCCCTTTCAGCGGCAGATACTCGGTAAAGGGCACCAGGTGGCGCTTGTAGTATTGATCTCGCTCGTCATTACCCAATGCCACCATGGCGTTGTAGTAGTGCTCCCGCGCCTGATCCATCTGCACCACACCAAACACCAAGTGGGTATTGTTATTCTTAACCGTGTTTTCGAGTGGCTGGATAAAGGCCTCATCCACCTGGAACTGAAACGCTGAGACCGCCGTCTCTGGCCACACGATCAGGTCACGGTCGAAATTCTCCTTGGTCTTGTTGGCATACAACACCAGGCTCGGCAGCAACTGCTCAGGCAGCCACTTCTGCGCTTGCGGAATATTCCCCTGAATCAGGGCAACCCTGATCGGCTCCCCCATTGGCTCACTCCACTCAATCCTTGTTCCCATCCATCCAGCCAGCCAAATCAACACCGCCGCACTCAAATATCCGAGCCGGTAACGATTGGAATCAAGCAGGGCCAGCAACAGACCTACCGTAACCAGTGCCAGCCAACTTATCCCCAGCACACCCAGCAGAGGACCATAACCCGCCAACGGGGAGTCTATTTGCGAATAGCCTATCTGCAACCAGGGGAAACCGGTCAGGAACCAACCCCGAAACCACTCCAACAACACCCATAACGCGGGAAAGACCAGTATCAGGGATAGCTGCCGGGGAGTCCGGAAAAATCCTGTCAACCATCCCAAGGCGGCATAGAAAAGCGCTATCAAGGCGACAAACCCAAGGGTCACCACCAAGGGGAAAAGCCATCCCAGGTCACCAAACTGGGCAATACTCACATGCAGCCAAGAGACACCGCTACCCATCAGGCCCAAACCATACATAAAGCCTGTCTGGAGACTTATACTTGGCCTCTCCAGCCACAAGGTGAAAAGCAGACCGGGCCCAAGCAAGGCCAGCAGCCAAAGATCGAACGGGGCGTATGCGGTAGTGGTGACAGCACCTGCCGCCAGCGCGGTTATGCGAGGGTAGCGCAGGATAATGGAAAGGCTTTGATTGATACTAATTGGCAAGATCAGATCCGTTTATTATGACAACTATTCAATGCTTTCAGGTCCTGTCCCAGTCAGCCCTCATCCTGGTAGGGATCGGGGAAATCCAAGCTCAGCAGGATCTTCCTTTCCAAACCTTCCATACGTTGCGCATCCACGTCGTTCAGGTGGTCATACCCCAATAGATGCAGCACCCCATGAACCACCATATGGGCCCAGTGAGCCTGCAGGTCCTTACCCTGCTCAAGGGCTTCCCGTCTCACCACCTGCACGCAAATCACCAGATCTCCCAATAGCTGCAAAGGGATTTCAGCAGGGGCCTCGAAAGGAAACGAGAGCACATTGGTGGGTTTGTCCATACCTCGATAGTCGCGGTTGAGTTGACGGCTTTCCGCTTCGTCCACCAGGCGAATCACCAATTCGACAGGGTCGTGATCCGCCGGTAGTGACGCCGCAACCCAGCGCTTGAAATCATCCGCTGCAGGAAGCCCGGCGGATCTCTCCGCAACCTGTTGTATCTCCACGATCAGCGGGTCCACCGAATCAACTCTTGCGATCAAACTCGTCGTAGGCACGCACTACCCGCTGTACCACCGGGTGGCGCACCACGTCCCTGGCATTGAAAAAGGTGAAACTGATCCCCTCAACGTGGGCCAGCACCTCTGTCACCTGCCGCAATCCGGACTGCTGACCCCGCGGCAGATCTATCTGAGTCACATCGCCGGTGATCACCGCGGTGGAACCAAAGCCGATACGGGTAAGAAACATCTTCATCTGTTCCGGCGTGGTATTCTGCGCCTCGTCCAGAATAACGAACGACTCATTCAATGTTCGGCCCCGCATATAGGCCAAAGGGGCGATCTCGATCACATTGCGCTCCACCAGTTTCGCGACCTTTTCGAAACCGAGCATCTCATACAGGGCATCGTAGAGGGGCCGCAGATAGGGATCGATCTTCTGTGCCAGATCACCGGGCAGAAAGCCGAGACGCTCACCCGCCTCAACCGCCGGCCGTACCAGCAGGATACGCCGCACCTGATCGCGCTCCAGGGCATCCACCGCACTGGCAACCGCAAGGTAGGTCTTGCCGGTGCCCGCCGGTCCGACGCCGAAATTGATATCGTGGGTCAATACCTTGTGCAGATACTCTTTCTGATTCGCCCCACGGGGCCGCACCAGACCACGCCGGGTCTTGATCACCGTATCCGGCAGGTCGTTGCTCGACTTCTGTTCCAACAGCTCGTCCACACCCGCTTCCTGCAAATAGAGGTGGACCCGTTGCGGATCGAGTATTTCAGTCGATGTGGCGCGGTAGAGATCCAGTATCACCCGTTCCCCCGCCTGAATCGAGGGATGTTCACCGATCAGGCGAAAGCGATTGCCGCGATTGTTGATCTCGATGCCCAGCCGGCCTTCGATGTGGCGCAGGTGTTCGTCAAGCTGACCGCAGAGATTGGCCAGCCTCTCGTTGTCGGCGGGTTCAAGGAGCAGATCCAGGGAATCGGGATGTTCAGCCAACTGTTCGTCCTAGGCGTTTGCCGCTCTGTGGTTCGCGGGTTGCAACAGCTCCCCTCGCAAGGAGTTTGGCAGGGCCTCGGTGATCCTCACCTCGGCAAACTCCCCAATCAATGCCGTGGGGCCATCGAAGTTGACCACCCGGTTGTTCTCGGTACGCCCGGCCAGCTGGGCCGGATCCTTCTTTGCCGGCCGCTCCACCAAGATCCGCTGCACCGTGCCCACCATCTGCCGGCTGATGCGCTGGGCCTGGGTGTTGATCAGCTGCTGCAGGCGCTCGAGCCGCTGCTGCTTCACCTCGAGGGGCACGTCATCGGGCAGATCGGCGGCGGGGGTGCCGGGACGACGGCTGTAGATGAAGCTGTAGGAGTGGTCGAAACCAACCTCCTCGATGAGCTTCAGGGTGGCCTCGAAATCGGCCTCCGTCTCGCCGGGAAAACCGACGATGAAGTCGGAGGAGATGGTGATATCGGGCCGCACTTCCCGCAGACGACGGATCTTCGCCTTGTACTCGATGGCCATGTGGCCCCGCTTCATCTGCGCCAGGATGGAGTCGGATCCCGACTGCACCGGGAGGTGGAGAAAACTGACCAGCTCCGGCACCTGGCCGTAGACCTCGATCAACGAGTCGGAGAACTCCACCGGGTGGGAGGTGGTGAAGCGGATGCGCTCTATACCCTCCACCGCCGCCACATATTCGATCAGCAGGGCCAGGTCGGCCTCCTCGCCGTC
>JBEVVS010000034.1:0-15933 GCA_040507005.1 Candidatus Thiodiazotropha sp. | reverse complement strand
TTGCAGAGCCATGGTAGGCGGCTGACGATTGTCTTTCGTAGTAGCAGCAGGGATGCCGCGCTAGCCCCGTCAGCACAAGGACGTGCTTTCGGGGCGACGGAGAAAGACAACCGTCAGCCGCCGGGGGGTCAGTAAACACTCGTTTGACCCACTTCGCTAAGCTCATTAGAATGCCCCTCTCGCTGTTTAGGGGCGCATAGCTCAGCTGGGAGAGCGCTGCAGTCACATTGCAGAGGTCACAGGTTCGATCCCTGTTGCGCCCACCATCTCCCTTATCCTGAAGTTCATTCGGATTTCAGTTTGTCGAATACCCCATTGCGTAGGAAATAGTGAATCTGACGGACTACCTCATCATCAAGCATGATGAAGGTATGACCCACCTCCACGAGAAGAAAGTCCCTCATTTCGGCAAGCTTTGTCCTCTCCACCGCGACCTTGCCGTCGTCTTCACCGGGTATTTCGGGAAGAAACCAGGACTCTCCATCCACCCTGCCCGCGATGATGCCGATCTCACCCGGAATGGGTTTCAGCGTGTTCGGCAGGCTCTTTTCATCCGTTCCCAATGCCTGTCCCGACGGTCCCATGATGGTCCGATACCAATAGCCATCCTTCATCTGGTCGGCCACCTCGCTGCCCCGGTTGGGCGGCGCCAGCATGACGATGCGCCCGAGCCCCTGTATAGGGTGTTCCTGCAGATAGTATCTGACAAGAATGCCTCCCAGGGAGTGCGTGACAAAATGGATGCGCTGCGCCTGCTTGCTGCGACAGTACTCCAAACCCGCCTCGATAGCGGGTGAGGCTAGCTCACCGACACTTTGACTCAGGCTGGGATAGCTCTTATTCCACACATGGTAGCCTTGTCTCTCCAATGAGACTTCGATTGCGCCCAGAGAAAAGGCGCTACGCCCCATACCGTGCAACAGAATCACGCACTCCGGCTGGGCGGCCTGGGTTGAAGCAGGCACTAGTATGAAGAACAGAATCAGATGAATTGCATATTTCATTCGCATCAAACCGGGGATCAGTGATGGGAGAGACGATTGGCGATGCGCACCATGCGGGCCAACTCCTGTTCCAGCTCCTGACGCTTCTGTCGCAGATAGGTCTTGAGGTCCCGCCGCCGCAGAAACAGCAGGAACACCCGCGCATTCTCGCGGATGCGACGCAGCTCGCCTCTGACCATCAGGGCGACCACGCTGCTGACGATGAGAGTGAGAGTATATAGAGTCATCCACATCAAACCGAAATAGCGATAAACCAGATAGCTCTGCAGCAACCAGAAGACGCTGAAGAAGAGCAGCCCCAGGACCATGTTGGCCGTGTCTGACTGGTTCTTTCCCTTGGCGAAAGAGCGGGACAGCCGTTTGGTTAGTTGATAGGGAATATAGCTGTTGATGACACCCCACATCACCACAGGAAAGACAACCAACGACATCCAGATCGCACGCAGTATATAGAGAACGATCAGAGTTGGCTTATACTCGATATTCAGCTGGTAATCCTTCACCCCGCAGTAGCGGCAGATCTTCTCAAACTGCTTCAATTGGATCATCAATGCCCTCACCCGATCGGGTTCGTACTCTCTCAACAGGCGTTGCGCATCGATCAGGCGTTGCTGGGCGCGCAAGCGTTGATGCAGGTTGCGTTGCCGGTACTTACCGTGACGAAAGGCAAAGAATCGCTCCAGTCTGGTGATCAGGCTGACCTCCTCCCAACTCTCGGCATTCAGGGTCAAGGCCTCCATCCCCTTACGAATCCGCTCGGTCAACTCGATAACCCGCTGTTCATGGGTATCCTGTTCTGAAAGCGTCATGTCGATGGGCTCACCGAACTGCACCAACACTGAACTGCGAAACTGACCCTTCTCGGGAAAGGTCAGTCCCACCGGTATAAGCGCCGGCTGCCTGCCGTTCACCTCGCTCGTCTCCAGGGCGAGACGTGCGGCACCGGTCTTCAATGTCATCAAACGAGGCGTGTCATGACTTTGACCCTCCGGGAATATGATCAGGGTTTCTCCTTCTGCAAGCAGTTCATAGCAGCGTGAAAAAGTATCTCTATTGTTGCTCACATCAACACCGGGATCGCCACGTCGGTAGATAGGGACTGCACCGATCAGATCCAGAATGGGTTTGAGCACGGGATTACCGAACAGGCCACTGCGTGCCAATGGCCGAATGGCCTTTGTGGTTGCCGCCTGAAGTACCACCGCATCCGCCAGGGCGTTGACATGGTTGGCACACAGAATTATTCCCTGCCCCATCGGCAGGTTTTCCCCTCCGGCAACCTCAAATCGACGATAAAACACCCTAACGACAAGACGACAGAAGCCCTGCCAGGTTTTCTCAAACCATGTTAACCGTCCTGCATCAGCCCGTGATGTGGGTAGACTATCCATGACGCTTTTAAGCATACCACGGCACGCATCCCTGACGCAGAAGCAGCAGAGGCTATCTCTTAAAGGTATAGCCTGATAAGAATGTCATTGGGTGGAACTAGCGCTGTAACTTGATTTCAACCCGCCGGTTGGCGGCCCTGGCGTGTGCTGTCCGTTTTGCGATCTTGGGACGGGACTCCCCGTAGTGCCTTTGCTGCATCATGCCTTTCTTGACACCCTTGGCGGAGAGATATTGATAGACAGCTGCCGCCCGCCTGGCCGAAAGGCGCTTATTGTAGGGACGCGAGCCTTGATCATCCGCATGCCCCTCGATGGTGATACGCTTGATCCCTTCAGCGGCCGCAACATAGGCGGCCAATTGGTCAAGCCGTTGCTCTCCTTTGCTATCAATGACATCCACATCCAGGGCGAAATGAACCGTAGAGCGCTGTAATTCCGCAAACCCCCCGCTGCTCGGCAGTTGACGCAGACAACGCTTGAATTCCCGATAGGGTTTTTGGAAATTCACCGGTGACAGTTGCACCCGGACCTGTCTGCGGCTGTCGTCCCAGTCGGCAAAGGAAAAGCTGCCAATCTGCCCCTTGGTCAAGGAGGTCAACAGCCATCCGGCCTGCTTGCGTTTCAGCGCCATGGGACGCATCCCGGTTTGTATCAATACGCTGTGCTGCAAGGTATCCGGCGGGGTATGTTCCCAGGCGGGCGAGCGCTCTCTTACGAACCCCTCCATGGACTCTGGCACAGGTTGAAAACTATTGATAAAAAAGTGCAGCTGCTCACCGGCGATGCGCCTAAAACGGGCCTCACCGAACTGGGGAATCTCATGTTTCAGTTCGCAGCTGTAGCCGGATCCGGAAAACATCCAGCTGGACTCATGCATGCCAGCCATGTAGAGCTGGTCCTCCAGGGCAGCACCGTTGAGACAAGCAGGTAAGAACAGCGCCACTACTGCCAGGCGTTTTATGGGTATAGGAAACAGGGTGTTGTTTTGCCAGCAATCAGAAAGCGTCATAACCATATCGACTTAATAACCAACCACTCTGGAGAGCTTATCGGCCAGTCGATACCTATCCTTAGCCCAGCTGTCAGACAACGCGCCTGTGTTTTACAGAGTCATAGCCATGGCGGCGGGTGCAGACGACTTTAAAAAGGACCTTGTAGAC
Organism: Candidatus Thiodiazotropha sp.; assembly: GCA_040507005.1. Classification (GTDB taxonomy): domain Bacteria; phylum Pseudomonadota; class Gammaproteobacteria; order Chromatiales; family Chromatiaceae; genus Thiodiazotropha. The sequence continues at coordinate 12,378 of JBEVVS010000034.1, read as the reverse complement.
AAAACGAATCTGAAATTATTCGTTTTCGTGCGCCTTCAGATAGTCGATAAGACTGCGAAAACGATTGTAGTCTTGGCGATGAAACAGGGGATCATCTCCATGTGAAATCTCCTTCTCCAACTTCTGCCAATCCTTGTCGGTGAGGACCTTATCCAGCAGAGGGAAGATCTCATTCTCCTCCAGATCGATATGCTGACGCTGCAAGGCGACGAACTCCCTGCCCCGTGTCTCTACCTCTTCTCTGAGCAGCACCTCACCCTGCATGGCCCCTTCCAGGGTCTTTCTATAGTTGCGCGCCAAGCCAATCAGTTCCACATGCTCCTTGCATATCCGCTCGTAGAGCGCCTTGTGCTCCTGCATGGATTTCTTGCGAAATGCAACCTTGTTGATCTGATCTTCAGTGGGATGGTGGGCTTGCTCGGCATAGTGCTCGACATAGTCCAGCATTTCGATCTTGAGATCGAAATTCGCTTCATGACCGGCACTCAGGGCATCCAATTCACTACTCATCAGATCGAGCAGGCGAGCCAGATTGACATGGTCTTTATGGAGTTTTTCCAATAGCGGTCTCATAGCACCTCTCTTTTTCTCAAGCGCCTCCAGACCCATCCCTCCGGCCTGGACTCCCCGGTTAAAATATAGTTTAGGGCATTTTCATTTTGCAGAGTCCAATCCATGCGGTTTTTCGCATACACAGACCCACAAAAGAGCAAATGATCATCCTTTTGTACCTTGAGGTCCATTTCTGGCAGTAACACGTAGTCATTATGACGATAGAGCATCAATGGTATACAGGACAATTTACTATCTCTATCCCGGGGGTCCGTCATCAGATCCCCCAAGGTCAGATGGTTCCCCCGCTGAACATGGGCACACACCGCATGTGAATCGTGCTCCGAGAAAGTCACCTCCCACACCTCCGGGGCGTGGCGGGTCACCAGGGCGGATATCCTGCTGATCAGCTGACAGGCCCACTCATCATCCTGATGTAACACAAGCTTCACAAATTGATGCTGCATCGGAGCACCTAACAATACCCGAATGCGGTTGGCAATGATATCGCTGGGAAGCATCACCATGTCTGCCCCGACAGCTGCTATCACCGCATCATTGTGTTTCAGATTCTGGCGCAGTATCACGAACAGGTCACTATTCATTGCCCGAGCCGTCATGATGATCGAAAGATTGTTGGCATCGTTATCGGTGCCCGCCACCAGCCCCACGGCCCGCTCTATCTCCGCTTGCTGCAGGGTATCCGCCTCGGTGCCGCGACCCTCTATATAGGTTGATGACGGGGTACCCGTGGCATCGGGTTCCGCTTCCACTACGATAACTTCCAAACCCTCTCGCACGAGCTTTTCATAGACAGCCTTGCCGAAACGACCATAGCCGCAAATCACCCACAGCCCTTTTGCGGGGGGATAGACAGGATCGTTGAGCATATCCCGGCGGCCCAGAGAGAGCCAATCCTGCAACAGACTGAGACAGGGCGCCTGGATCGCGGTCGCCAGATGCAAGGCGAAAGCATCGAAGGGGTCGATGATGAAATCGGTGCCGAAGGAGGCCATGTTTTTTTCCACGTCATGGGAGTCGGCACGACAGATCACCCCGATCTCGGGATGCAACAGTTTTGCGGTGATGGCGATTTTTAAATTGACCTCATTGGCGTTGGTCAGCGCCACCACCCCTTCACACAGCGGATGGTTTAGACCGGCTTCCAACAGATGGGCCGGCAGACTGGCATCACCACAGAGGCCGGGGACATATTCACGCAGGTTTTCCAGCTTGAGCATATTCACGCGGTCTTCAAGAATATCGATCACCACCGCATGCTGATTTCTATCGGTCAACGCCTTGACCAGGGCCTCGCCGGTTTGCCCATACCCGCAAACCAGATAAAAAGACTCACGCATTCTATTGATTTGTTTAGCGAATCTTCTCTCAGTTAAAGCGTTTTGGAAGGTTTCATCCTTGAGCAGTGCCAATACCGTACCAATGGAATAGAGCCATACCACAACGGTGAAGAAGATAGAAAAACTGACCCACAACCGCTGCCCTGCGGTGAAGGCATAGGGTATCTCCCCGAAGCCGATGGTACTGGACATGAAACTGACAAAGTAGAAGGCGTGAAAAAAGTCCATATGCCAGACATTGCCGTCGGCATCCTTGCCGGGAATCAGGACCAAACACAGTACGGCGATGGAGTAGGTCATGACCAGGGTCAGCAACGGCGCCCGCATGCGCCTGAATATCAAGAAGAAGATATTGTTCATGAATGGAACAGTGCCAAGCCCGGCTGTGACTAGCGGCGCAACATCACGGTTTCTATGATCAGCAATATGACGGAAACCACATTCGCCAGCATCGCGCCACCGGACAGGGAGACGATACTGGCCATGGTTACCGTGGTCAGACCTGTCTCTGTAACATGCACAGCCACCGTCCATACCAGGGCTGCGGCAAACAGCTGCAACAGGGCCACCAGGCTGGTGGCCAGTAGTACGGCGCCCATCTGGGTGCGATCACCGAATTTGAGCACGGTAGCAATCAGGTTAACCACGATGACTGCAAACAGCTCATACACATGGTGGTGATCCGGATTGTCCAGTTCGCCGACAAAAAAACCAAAATTCAGGGTCAAGGCAAGTACAATGAAAAAACCAAAAACCACCTTCTCCGGATTCACGCCGATTCTCCTCTAATTAGCCGCCAGAATGCCGATCCATCAGATCTTGGTGTAAAAGTCACTTTTTTTCCAGTTATTTAGCTCATACCTCCCAAAGAAACCTTGGCAAACGCGGGTAAAATCCTTAGCTGCCACATGGCGGAAATACCAGCGACACTCTCTCTGGCACGAGAAACAGGAATTACTGCGCGATTAGTGCCTCACAGCTAAAGCTTTTTCATATACGACCGCTACAAAATGCATATGGAGAAGAGCATCGACATATAGATGGCTCTGCCCCTAATTTAGAAAACACCCTCTATTTCAGAGCAATAGAACCATGTCTAATTTTATTAAATCTGTAGATGACCGCACGCGTCTTGCTGGTACGAATCGCTTAGAGGTCCTCCTTTTCAGCCTGGGTAAAGACATCAGAACAGGCCGGGAAGAGACCTATGGCGTGAATGTCTTCAAGGTGCGCGAAGTGATGTTGGTACCGGAGATCACCCACGCTCCGGATATGCCTCCGTCAGTAGAGGGAATGGTCAGCCTGCGTGGAAATATGATTCCCGTGATCAATCTGCCCGATTTCTGCGGCATCCAAACAGAAGAGCGGCCAAGCATTCTGATTGTCACCGAGTACAACAAGAATGTGCAGGGTTTTCTGGTGCATGCGGTGGATACCATCGAGCGCCTGGCCTGGGAAGATGTCAAGGTGCCACCATCGATGATGGCACAGCAGCATGGCGGGTTGGTCACCGCGGTCACAGAATTGAAGGATGGCCGGCTGGTGATGATCATGGATGTTGAGATGGTCCTCAGCCAAACCTCCGGCTTTGGTCAGGGTTCAGATCTCTTCGATGGGATCAAGCAGGTCGGCGATAGTGATATCACCTTGCTGTTTGCCGACGATTCAGCCGTGGCCCGAGACCAGATCATCCGCACCATGGAGCATATGGGTATCAAATATATCGGCACCACAAACGGTTCCGAGGCCTGGAACAAGTTGAAAGAGATTGCCCAACGGGCCGAAGCCACCGATCACAAACCAAGTGATTATGTCCAGATCATACTCACCGATGTGGAGATGCCCGAGATGGATGGCTATGTGCTGACCAAGAAGATCAAGGAAGATGCTCGCTTCAGCGATATCCCCATTATCATGCATTCATCACTCTCGGCGGATGCCAACATGGCCCTGGGCAAGGGTGTGGGCGCAGACGCCTATGTGCCAAAATTCGAACCCACCGAGCTATCGTCGAAGTTGCATGAGATGATCGACAATATACATGCTCAGAAGCATTCCTGATTTAGCCATCTGAGGAGCCAGCGTTAGCCAAGCAGTCCGCTTGCAACGCTGGCTGTCATCGGCCACTTCCAACCATCCCCAAGGGTTGTTACCTAAGGTAACAACTGCTAGGCTTTAGGGATGCGAGAACCACCACCCGATCGACATATCGACCGCACTGTCGCCCTGGCTCTGCTGATCCTGCTGGTCTTTTCTGCGCCCATCATGACCTGGTGGACCTCGCCCAACACTCCCTGGTATATCCCCTACGTCATCTGGATGGCAGTCGTCTGCATTATTGCCTGGATCAACCTGCGACACCATGAGCCATGATCTCTGGTTACTGTTTGGCATAGGTTTTCTCTATCTGGGGTTGCTGTTTGTCATCGCCTATGCGGGAGACAGTGGACGCATCCCCGAGCGCCTGATACGCCACCCTTTCATTTACGTACTCTCTCTGGGTGTGTATGCCACATCCTGGACCTACTACGGCAGCGTGGGCTTTGCCAAGACCCAAGGCTATCTCTTTTTGACCATCTATCTCGGTGTCACCCTGGCGTTCGCCCTCACCCCGATACTGTTTCAACCCCTGCTTCGACTCACCCGGGAGTATCAGCTCACATCCCTGGCCGACCTGTTCGCATTCCGCTATCGCAGTCAATTGGCGGGCATCCTGGTCACCCTGTTCATGCTGGTGGGAACCTTGCCCTATATCGCACTACAGATCCGTGCCGTAACCGACTCCCTGCAGATGATCAGCCATACCGTGGCGCCACGAATCCTGGCCTTGATCTTTTGTTCCGCACTGGTGGTGTTCGCCATTCTGTTCGGTGCCAGACACAGCACCAGTCGCGAAAAACACCGCGGCCTGGTATTGGCCATCGCATTTGAATCGATAGTCAAGCTGGTGGCCTTATTGGTGGTAGGCCTGGTGACCTTGTACGGTGTGTTTGGTGGTTTTTCGGGCCTCAACCAATGGCTGGCTGCCCATCCAGAAGTACTCGATCGACTATACCAACCCACCCGAGAGGGGCCCTGGTCGACCCTGTTGTTGCTCGCTTTCGCGGCTGCGTTTCTGTTGCCGCGACAATTTCATATGCTGTTTGCAGAGAATCTGGAACCCAAGGCGTTGAAGACCGCCAGTTGGGGCTTTCCACTCTTCCTGCTGCTCATCAATTTACCAATACCCTTGATCCTTTGGGGAGGTGAGGCCCTGGGACTGACCCTACCCCCCGACTATTTCGCCCTTGGCATCAGCCTGGATCAAGGGCCCTCCTGGTTACCGTTCCTGGCCTTTATCGGCGGAATATCTTCAGCCAGCGCGATGATGATAATCACCACCCTGGCGCTGTCGTCGATGACCTTGAACCATATTCTGCTCCCTACCAACTTTCCCGATCCCCAGGTCAATCTCTATCGCTGGCTGCTATTGGGTCGCAGATTGTTGATCGCAGTGATCATCATGGCAGGGTATGGCTTTTATGTTTTGTTGGAAAAACATACCGGTCTGGTACAACTCGGCTTGATCTCCTTTGTCGCCGTGGCGCAGTTTCTCCCGGGTATCATCGGGCTGCTGTATTGGCGTCGTGCGACCCGACTGGGTTTTATCCTCGGTTTGATCGCCGGCATTCTGGTCTGGACAGGGACCTTACTGCTCCCACTGCTTGAGAGTTCGGGGTTTGTCCGGACCGAGTTCGACATACCCGGTCTGATACAAGCCTCGGCGATGAACAAGTGGGAGTTCGCCACCTTCTGGACCCTGACCATTAATACCCTGTTGTTTGTCTTCGGCTCACTGCTGAGTAAACAGAGCCTGGGCGAAAGAGAGGCCGCACAGGCCTGTTGCAGCGAATCACTGGTACCCCTGGGGGGGATGGTCAACGCTGTCTCCTCCGCCCAGTTCACCAAGCAGCTGTCCCAGATGCTGGGAACTGAAGCGGCCCATCGCGAGGTTGAGCAGGCACTCAGAGACCTCAGCCTGCCCGCCAACGAGACACGCCCCGCACAGCTGCGTCGCCTGCGCGAGCGCATCGAAAGAAATCTGTCAGGTCTGCTCGGGCCACAGCTCGCGCACATGATAATCAACCGAAGATTGCAACTGGACATCCATACCCAATCCGCCCTGGCCGATTCCATGCGCTTCATCGAGGATCAGCTGGAACACTCCCGCACACGCCTGCGCGGTCTGAGTGCCGATCTGGACAATCTGCGTCGCTACCACCGACAGATCCTCCTCGATCTGCCACTGGGCGTCTGCACCATCGACCGCTTGCGCACGGTGACCATCTGGAATCTGGCTATGGAAGTCATGACCGGGGTGCCAGCCAGGGATGCCATCGGCGTATCGCTGCACCGACTGCCGGCTCCCTGGGGACATCTGCTGGCAGGCTTCGCCTCCGCGTCGGATGAGCATATCCACCATCTGGAAGTCACTCATGAGGGGAAAAGCCGTTGGGTCAATCTGCACAAGGCAGCCATCCCTGCACCACTGCCGGTCGACCACCCCGTGGAAGAGGCTCGCACCAGCCAAGTCATACTCATGGAAGATCTCACCGACCTGGAAACATTGGAGGCTGAGTTGGCTCATAGCGAACGCCTGGCCTCCATCGGCCGGTTGGCGGCCGGGGTCGCTCATGAGATAGGCAATCCGGTAACCGGTATCGCATCTCTGGCACAAAATCTGCGGCATGAGGACGATCAGGAACTGGTGCGGGAGAGCATTGAAGAGATTCTCAACCAGACCCAACGCATTACCACGATCGTAAAGACGCTGATGAACTTCAGCCGTGGCGGCGGCATCAGGGGCGATATAGGGGATTTCTCCATTCAGGATGTGGCGGATGAGGCGATTCGCCTGGTCAAATTAACCCGCCACGGACGTCAGATTGAATGTGAAAACCTGTGTCAATCGGACCTCATCATCACCGCCGATCGCCAGGGCATATCGCAAATTCTGGTCAACATCCTGACCAATGCCTGCGACGCCTCGCCCCCCGGCAGCCGGGTTGAACTGAATGCCTGTGAAATCGATGATCAGATAAGAATCGAGGTACAGGATCAGGGTGAAGGCATCGGGGAGCAGGATCTAAGCTATATCTTTGAACCCTTCTTCACCACCAAGGCACCGGGCGATGGCACCGGACTGGGCCTGGCGATTGCATACAAAATCGTTTCAGATCACCAGGGCACCATCAACATCGACTCTGAAAAGGGCAAGGGCACCCGGGTGATCATTGAGCTTCCCAAGTCGGGCTTCAACGCTATCACTGCGGAGACATCATGAATCAGATACTCATAATTGAAGACGAGGAAGTCATCCGCCGGGCGGTGAAGCGTCTTCTCGAACGCAACGGTTATGAAGTCACGGAAGCGGGTTCGGTGGAAGAGGCGCAGTCACACCCCCTCGCCTCCTACGATCTGATTCTCAGTGATATCAGATTACCCGGTGCACCCGGCACCCAAATCATCGAGGTAGCCGCGCCGGTACCGGTGCTGATCATGACCAGCTATGCAAGTATTCGATCTGCAGTGGATGCGATGAAACGGGGGGCCATCGATTATATCGCCAAACCCTTCGACCACGACGAATTGTTGATGGTCGTGGAACGTGTCATTAAACAAGATCGTCAGTTGCGTCAGCAGGAGTCTCTCAAATCGGAGGTGGAAAAGAGCTATCCGGTGCGTGGAATGGTTGGGGAATGCCAGGCAATGATCGATGTCTTCAGACGCATCGACAAGGTTGCACCCACAGACGCAACGGTCTTGATTCTCGGGGAGTCGGGGACGGGAAAAGAACTGGTGGCACGGGCGTTACATGAAAAGAGTCAACGCAGCCAATCACCATTTATCGTTTTCAACTGTGCCGCAGTACCGGAAAATCAGGTGGAGCTCGAGTTGTTCGGTCATCAGAATGAGAGTGAAACCAAGCGGGCGGGATTGCTTGCCAAGGCCCATGGCGGAACACTCTTTATGGATGAGGTTGGCGAACTCTCCAAGGCCGCACAAGCCCGCCTGCTAAGGGTATTGCAGGGTGATAACTATGCCATTCAGCAGGACGCGACGAACAGCGGTCCCAATATCCGGATTATTGCCGCCACCCACCAGGATATTCGTAAACTGGTCCAGCAACAGACCTTCAGAAGCGATCTCTATTTCCGCCTGCGCGTGGTTGAAATGACCCTCCCCCCCTTGCGGGAGCGGGGCAGTGATATCAAATCCTTGGCAAAATTCCTCCTCGCCAAATATTGCCGTCAGCTCAATCGTCCCTCCCTAAATCTCAGCAGAAGCGCCCTCGAAGCCATTCGACGCTACCATTGGCCCGGTAATGTCAGGGAGCTGGCCAACACTATCGAACGGGCGGTCATCCTCTGTGAGGGCGAGCATATCACCCCGCAGCTACTGGCCATCGATCACCATATCACCACCAAACGTTTAAACAGCGAAAATCCCACCGACAATCTCTCCCTCGAGGAGTATTTCCGCCATTTTGTGCTCGACAACCAGGATCATATGACCGAAACAGAACTCGCCAAGCAACTCGGCATCAGTCGCAAGGCCCTTTGGGAACGGCGTCAGCGGTTTGGCATCCCGCGGGAGAAGAAGGGCAAGAAATAAGGATAAACCGCAAATGGACGAAAATTTGCGGCTGAATCAATCTATCCTTCCCATGCTGGCGCATGGGAAGCTGGCATCCGGGACGGGGATCTGTGAATCAAAGCTCGGGCTGGGACTTTATCAGCTTGATCCAGTTCGATGTCTGCAGCAGATGACGCTGCTTGGAAAGCGGGTGGAAACCATGACTGGTCTGGGCATGTCGCAGCAGATCGTCGCTGCTCTCACCATCTTTCGGAAAGACCGAGGATCCTATGGTCAGATCGAGGGTTATATTCCGACCATTGACCTCAATCGGATTAGAGAGCCCGATACGCAGTTTTTCCGAAATATGAATGACCGACTTTTCGTCCTGTATATGGGGCAATAGGAGTGCGAACTCACTGCCGTCAATACGGGAAAGGATATCGCCCTTGCGAACCTGACGCTTGAGTCGGGCGGAAATGGTCTTCAGACATTCATCCCCCACCACATGCCCGTAGCGCTCATTAACCTGCTTTAAATCCACCAACACCACATGCAACAGAGAGAGAGGCGTATTGTCCTGTTTGGCCTGTGTCAGGGCAAAGCTGAGATAGTCCTCAAACAACACCCGGTTGGGCAGGCCGGTCAAATCGTCATGGAATTCCTGATACTTGTTAAGTTCTTCTATCTTGTTGTATTGGGTAATGTCCCGGGCAACCCCGTAGGTGCCGAAAAACACCCGTTTTTCCCCCTGATGGGTGTAGAGCCTCCTGGATTGCAGAGCCACCAGAATGGTTCTCGGTTTTCTACCCTGTTGCTGCTGATCAGATTCTTTACAGCGCATCCTGAGTTCAACCTCCGGGAACCTGTCCGGTGCGGTACGGCGCTCTTCGAAGACATGGTGCATTCGATCGATTTGGTCACCCTCCACCAATGAACTCCAGTGCTGGCCCAATATCTCCTGCTTTGAATAACCGGTTACCTTGGTAAAGACCGTGTTCACCATGCGAAAATTACCCTTGATATCGAGTAGAAACTGCATGTTGGGCGCCACATCAAACATCATGCGATGCAGGCTGCTTTTGATCTCGATCTTGCGCTTGACCCCTTGCCGCTGCTCCTCCTTGACCTTCTTTCTCAGGCTCTCGTCTATCGCCTTGAGCAAGTCGACCGGTGTCACCGGCTTGCGAATAAAATTATCCGCCCCCTTCTTAAGAGACTTGATGGCATCATCCATTGAGGGATCACCGGAAACGGTGATGATACGTGTCTTCAAACCGCGTTTTTGAATGAAATCCATCACCTTATAGCCATCGGCCACTGGCATGTGCAGATCCAACAGCACTACATCGAAGGGCTTGGATATCAAGAGACCCGCAGCCTTGGCCCCATCTTCAGCGGTGTGGACATCGTATCCCCAGCTAGCCACCATCATGGCCAAACTATCTGCATGACGGGACTCGTCATCGACGATCAAAAGGCGCCCTTTGAGGGATGATTTAGGGTTCTTAGAATCTTCTTTTTTTTGCATGGGTGTTGCTTCCATCAGACAACCAACATCAGTTCACCAGTAGGAATATACCATGAACCGGCAAAGCCAATTAGGAAATGGAGTCATCAATGGAGGTCAGTTTATTACTCTAGCTTTAAGAAGAGTTCATAACTCTATGTTTTGCCGCAATGAAATCCATATGTGACACGTGAATTAAATCTGCCAGCCGGCGGATGACATGCTCTTCGTAATGGTGCAGTTCCTGGTCGGCGAAGGCTACCCGCCAGAATGCCTCCACCACCTTGACCTTCTGTTCCGCCGTATAGTGATCGTTGATCAGGCGGGTAAACTGATAATAGTCGGTGGACTCATCATGCTCCTGATTGGCCAATGCAATCAGTTGTTCAGCCGATACCCTGTTTAAACCAAACTGTTTTTGTATGGCATTTAGAATCGCTTGCCGCTCCTGGGGAGCATCTTCGTAATCGGCCTCGGCAATCTCGATCAACAATACTGCCACTGCCAATTGAATGGATTGCTGCAACTGTTCACTGTTCTCTTCAACGTCCGGGATGAGGTAACTATCGAAGAAGTCTTTGATTGCCTTGATCATCGGGGTATACCAAATAAAGCTCACACTGGCTGATCCGTGTTTTTTACATCTCGCTGACGCCTAGCGCATCCCTCACCAGGCAGGTCACGGATCAGATGGGGATTATGCTATCACGAGCGGGTAAAAGCATCTTTAGCGCCAATCCCCTATCCATCCCGATGCCTGATCTTATGACATCGATTAGGGATTTTTTACTGCCCCGTGAATTATCGAGGAAAAAAAAAGTTTCTTACCGATGGAAACGCACAGCGATTCTTTAGGTTACATCACGCCCGCAGAGATGTTACTCAAGGTAACACATATGCTGCCATGCAACAAGCTCAATACACGCTTAACCCGTTGTTTTGTTTGACAATATCACACTTTGCGCCACAAAATAGTGCAGTGTGTGAACGCTAATTGTGCGGTAACACAACCCGTTGTTTGTTCACTTCAGGGATGGATCATCTCGCTTCACTCGATAACTGACAGGAGTCATGACAAGTGGCAAACACTTTTTACATGAAAGAACTTATTTATACGGCGGAGTGATCATGACATGAATAAAACTGCTGAACAGTATTGGAAAGCCAATATTCGCCTAGTAAGCATCTTGCTGGCGATTTGGTTTATCTGCTCGTTCCTATTCGGCATCATCTTAGTGGAACCGCTTAATACCATTAAGATCGGCGGCGTCGGATTGGGATTCTGGTTTGCTCAGAACGGCTCGATCTATACCTTTCTGGTGCTGATCTACGTCTACGCTAAACGCATGAATGCTCTGGATGTCGAATTTGACGTCCATGAGGACTAATGGGGGAAACTGACTCATGGATCTGCAAACATTAACCTATATCGTAGTGGGCGCCACTTTCGCCCTCTACATCGGTATCGCCTTCTGGGCACGTGCGGGAACAACCGGTGAGTTCTATGCGGCTGGCCGAGGGGTTCACCCCGTCGCCAACGGTATGGCAACCGCTGCTGATTGGATGTCCGCGGCTTCTTTTATCTCGATGGCCGGTTTGATCGCGTTCAACGGCTATGGTGCTTCCGTCTTCCTGATGGGTTGGACCGGCGGCTACGTGCTCCTGGCACTGCTGCTTGCTCCCTATCTGCGTAAGTTCGGCAAGTTCACCGTACCCGAGTTCATCGGCGATCGATACTATTCGCGTACTGCGCGTATCGTTGCGGTCATCTGCCTGATCATCGCATCGATTACCTATGTAATCGGTCAGATGAAGGGTATCGGCGTCGCCTTCTCTCGTTTTCTCGAGACTGAATACGACACCGGCCTCTACATCGGCATGGGCATCGTATTCATCTATGCGGTTATGGGCGGCATGAAGGGTATCACCTACACCCAGATCGCTCAGTACTGCGTATTGATCTTCGCCTATACGGTACCTGCGATCTTCATCTCCCTGAACATCACCGGCAACCCTATTCCCCAACTGGGAATCGGTAGCGCCATGGCGGATGGTTCAGGTACCTACATGATGGATCGCTTGGATCAAGTGGTCACCGATCTTGGCTTCAATCAATACACGACGCAGGTGATGGGCAGCAAACTGAACATGTTTGTCTATACCCTCTCTCTGATGATCGGTACCGCGGGCCTGCCCCACGTTATCATCCGTTTCTTTACCGTACCTAAGGTCAAGGACGCCCGTTCCTCGGCCGGTTGGGCACTGGTCTTCATCGCCATTCTCTACACCACAGCACCTGCTGTCGGTTCCATGGCTCGTTTGAACCTGATGAACACCATC
>JBEVVS010000188.1:0-16279 GCA_040507005.1 Candidatus Thiodiazotropha sp. | reverse complement strand
CCCCCCCTCTCCCCTCGCGGGAGAGGGGCCGGGGGAGAGGGGGCCAAGGAAAACAAATGACCCACAAACCCCAAATCAAAATCCCCGCCACCTACATGCGCGGCGGCACAAGCAAAGGCGTCTTCTTCAACCTGCAAGACCTGCCGCAAGCCGCCCAGGTCCCCGGTGAGGCCCGCGACAAGCTTTTGCTAAGGGTCATCGGCAGCCCCGACCCCTACGGCAAGCAGACCGACGGCATGGGCGGTGCGACTTCAAGCACCAGCAAGACAGTCATCCTCACCAAGAGCGGCAAACCCGGCCACGATGTGGACTACCTGTTCGGCCAGGTCTCCATCGACAAGGCCTTCGTCGACTGGAGCGGCAACTGCGGCAACCTCACCGCCGCGGTGGGCTCCTTCGCCATCGCCAGCGGTCTGGTGGATGCCGACCGCATCCCCGACAACGGCATCGCCGTGGTACGCATCTGGCAGAAGAATATCGGGAAGACCATCGCCGCCCATGTGCCCATCACCGACGGGCAGGTACAGGAGACCGGCGACTTCGAACTCGACGGTGTCACCTTCCCGGCTGCCGAGGTGAAGATCGAATTCATCAGCCCGGTGGACCCGAGCGAGGCCATGTTCCCCACCGGCAACCTGGTAGATGATCTGGAAGTACCTGGCATAGGTACCTTCCCAGCCACCATGATCAACGCCGGCATACCCACCATCTTTCTCAACGCCGCCGACATCGGCTACACCGGCACTGAGCTGCAAGCGGCCATCAACGAAGACCCGGCCGCCCTGCAGCGCTTCGAGACCATCCGCGCCCATGGCGCGATCAAGATGGGACTGATCGAGAAAGTCGAACAGGCCGCCGCCCGTCAACACACACCCAAGGTGGCCTTTGTATCACCACCCGCCGACTACACCGCCTCCAGCGGCAAGGGGATCGCAGCAGGCGACATCGACCTCAATGTACGCGCCCTCTCCATGGGCAAGCTCCACCACGCCATGATGGGCACCGCCGCCGTCGCTATCGGCACCGCGGCGGCCATCCCCGGCACCCTGGTCAACCTGGCCGCCGGCGGCGGCGAGGGGGAGTCGGTTACCTTCGGCCATCCCTCGGGCACCCTCAAGGTGGGGGCTGCCGCCAGCGATCAGAATGGTAACTGGATTGTTGAGAAGGTAGTGATGAGCCGCAGCGCACGCATCCTGATGGAGGGTTGGGTGCGAATTCCGGGAGACGCTTTTTAAGGTTCATCAAATGGTGTTTCAGCAAACTTTATAAAATGAAGTTTAAAGGCAAAGATAGACAATCAGCGCTAGTTTCGGATAACTCAATAGTGATGTCTCAGCTGAGCGATCAGTAGACTATCGTCCGCCACTTTGTAGACGATTCTGTGCTCCTCATCGATACGACGTGACCAGTAGCCAGAAAGCCCGTGCCGGAGGGATTCAGGCTTGCCGATACCTGAAAACGGTTCCCGCTGGATGGCTTGAATCAGCTGATTGATACGGTGTAAGGTTTTCTTGTCCGCCCGCTGCCAATAGAGGTAGTCCTCCCAGGCGTGTTCGGAGAAAATGAGTTTCATACTGACGTCCCTGTCAGATCTGTTATTCCTGGGATAATGCGCGTTCGCTACCGCCGCCACTCTCCAATTCAGCAATCGATTCAAGCAGACGACGGGCATTCTTGGGGCTGCGCAACAGGTAGGCGGTCTCCTCCAGGGCCTGATAATCGTCCAGCGAAATCATCACCACGGATCCCGCTCCCTTACGCGTGATGATGACTGGTGCATGGTCTTCGCAAACCTGGTCCATGGTGCTGGCTAATTTGGCCCGAGCGATGCTGTAGGCGATGGCGTCCATAATCTGTTCTCAGTTCAATCATGTACAATAAATTGTACAACACAGATAAAGAAAATCAAATTTCATTGTCGTCCATTTCTGGACTATTTTTCCATTCCTTGATCACTGTTTGCCGAATGAAACAGCGATTTAAGCACATCGGGATTCTCTGACCTGCTTGCTGTGGGTCTATCAGTCGCTGGCGGCTCTTTCGCAAAGAGCGCACCGATGCGCCGAAACAGGGATTTCAGGGCCCGCCAGATCTTCGGCAACAGCCAGATCACCAGAGCAACAAAGATTATTAGGAGGGCGATAAAAGCCACCGGGTAGTTCAGAGCTGCCCAGAGGCCGCCGATCACAGCCAGGTCTTCGGTGATGGAGGCGGTCCAGTTGGTGACCGGCTCCGGTGAGGTGTTGATCATCAGGCGGGTGCCGGCCTTGGTAAAGTGGCTGCCCGCTGCCATGGTGCCGCCCACCAGTGCCGCGGCGAGTTCGGCTGCCTGGTTGACCTCGAAGCCACTGGCGGCGCCGGCTGCCAGCAGGGCACCGGCGGGGATGCGCACAAAGGTGTGCAAGGCATCCCAGCCACTGTCGACCCCCGGTGTCTTGTCAGCGAAAAACTCGATAAAGTACATGATGCCTGCGATGCCCATTACCAGTGGGTCGCTAAGTACCTCGAGTCCCGGGGGCAGGGTCACATGACCTGTGATGCCTAAATAGCCCAATACCAGGATTGCGGCATAGAGGTTGATTCCGGCTGCCCATCCAGCGCCTAGGGTGAGTGCAAGGGTGTCGATAGTCTCCATAATCGCCTTCCTGTTGAGTACATCCACTAATGTGGAGACAATTGATCGGAATTTCTACTCATAGTTTGGTTTATCAGCCGTCAAAAGCCCCTGAGTTCACAATTGTTTAGGTTTTCTTGCTTGGTGACTTTTTCTTTTATTAACCAAGCCTTATGATAGCCATCTTGAGATTGATTCACATTCTGGATATTTGATGCAGCCGCAACTCGTTGAGTTGAAGGCGATTTGGCATTCAAAGCGTAAATATAGGCCCCCTGAAGATGATAAAGGTTGGTATTGTTGGTGGTACAGGTTACACCGGTGTCGAGTTGCTGCGGCTGCTGGTGGCACACCCCTCATGTGAGCTGGTAGCCATCACCTCGCGTGCAGAGTCCGGTAGGGCGGTTTCCGACCTATTTCCAAACCTGCGTGGTCATACCGATCTCTCATTTGTCGAGCCGGATGCGGCGCAATTGCGTCAGTGCGATCTGGTCTTTTTTGCCACACCCAATGGCGTTGCCATGAATCAGGTGCCTGAACTGTTGGCGGGTGGTGCTCGTGTCATCGATTTGGCTGCGGATTTCAGAATCAAGGATCAGGCTGTTTGGGAGCATTGGTATGGAATGCAGCACGCCTGTCCGCAACTTCTGTCCCAGGCAGTCTATGGTCTGCCGGAGTTGAACCGCAAGGCAATCGCGCAGGCCAGCCTGGTGGCAAATCCTGGCTGTTATCCCACCGCCGTTGCACTGGGTTTTCTGCCACTTGTGGAAAATGGTCTTGTGCAGACCGACTTTTTGGTCGCTGATACCAAATCCGGTGTGAGCGGTGCCGGCAGATCCGCAAGTGTTGCCAACCTGATGGGTGAGGCGGGTGAGAGTTTCAAGGCCTACGCTATCCCCGGCCACCGCCACCAACCGGAGATCCATCAGACCCTGAACCGGGTCAGTGACACACCCGTTGGATTGACCTTCGTACCCCATCTGGTGCCGATGATCCGGGGTATTGAAGCAACCCTCTATGCGCGCTTGACAGATTCGTCAGCGGATTTGCAATCCTTGTTTGAGGATCGTTATCAACAGGACTGCTTCGTCGATATCATGCCTTCAGGGTCTCATCCTGAGACACGCAGTGTGAAAGGCGCAAATCATTGCCGCATCGCAGTGCATAAACCGATGGACGGAGATGTGGTGGTGATCAGTTCGGTTATCGATAACCTGGTGAAGGGCGCTGCAGGACAGGCGGTGCAGAATATGAATTTGATGTTCGATCTGGAAGAAGATTGTGGTTTGAGTCAGGTTGCTCTGCTACCTTGAGATCATGGTAGATCTGAAGAAATATCGAGTACCTAAAATTGTTGGCGCCAATCAGGGTGTGCCGCACTGGTTGCGTCTAAGCCTGCTGATACTGTTGCTGGGTGGGGTGGCCTGGCTAGCCTATCAGCAGGGTGGCAGTAGCATTGCTCAAGGTTTTGCCCGGCTCCAGTCGGGGATGGATCATGTGAAGAGCCTGGAGCAGGAAAGGAATGATTTGCGGCGTGAATTGGCCATGGTCAAGCAAGCCGGTGATGTGGACCGTCAAGCATTGCTTGCAATTCGTGATCAGGTCAAGAAGTTACAGGACGAGCGCCTGAAGATGGAGGAAGAGCTCACGTTTCTACGTGGTATCGTCTCGACCTCGACAAAAAAACAGGTGCTGAGAGTGCAAAATTTCAAATTGGAGCCGGGGCTGGAGGCGCAGCAGTTTATCTATAGATTCTCCGTCAGCCAGGTCATTAACAGTGGCTCCGTGGTGAAGGGAAAAATCGAGGTGGCCGTCATGGGCCTGCAGGATGGCCGCAGCAAGCTGCTGAAACTGCAAGAGCTGTCAGATGAAAAACTGAGCAGTCACAAAATGCGTTTTCGCTATTATCAGAATGTGGAAGGCAAGGTCCATTTGCCGGCTGGTTTTCAGCCCGCATCCATCACGATTGATGTTAAGCCTAGCAGCGCCAAGTTGAAACCCGTGAGTGAATCCTATAACTGGTCACCCATATCCTGATGTAAATAAAGGTAAGACATTATGTTTGGCAAGAGCAAGAAAAAATTTCGTACCCCTCGGATTACTACCGTGATCGGATCGGGAACCGAAATCAAGGGTGATATCACTTTCAGCCAGGGTCTGCATGTGGATGGAGTGATCAAGGGCGATGTGTTGTCCGATCCACAGGATCAATCCGCGACCCTGACCCTGAGTGAATTGGGCACCATCGATGGCAATGTCCGGGTGGGCAACGTGATGTTGAATGGCACGGTTGTGGGAGATGTGGTCGCCAGCAACAGGGTGGAATTGGCTCCCAAGGCAAGAATTACTGGCACCCTGACCTATGCCATGTTGGAGATGGCGATGGGGGCGGAGGTCAACGGTAAGTTGATCCACGCCTCTGAACAGGAGCCCCCGCAGTTGCAGTATGACGGGAATCAACAGCAAGACGAGGCCGTGGTGAGTGACGGGGAGAAGGTAATTACCCCTGAGGGTTAGTAGGATTGGTGAGTGGATAATACTTGACTGTTTTTCTTGGTAATTGCATAATCCCCACGATTCCTACCTAAACTTAAACTAGGTTTTGAAATTTACATCAACCTCGCCTGAGGAGATCAGGTCGCAGAGAGCAGGATCATCATCATGACTAGCGTAGATACACATGCCGATTCCATTATCTTCACCGAAGCGGCCGCCTCGAAAGTGGCTGCATTGATTGCTGACGAGGGGAATCCCGATCTGATGTTGCGCGTCTATATTCAGGGGGGAGGCTGCTCTGGATTCCAGTATGGCTTCTCATTCGATGAGAATGAAAACGACGGTGACACAAAGGTCGAAACAGGTGGCGTGACACTCCTGGTCGATCCCATGAGCATGCAGTATCTGATGGGGGCCGAGGTGGACTACACAGAGGGCCTGCAGGGTGCCCAGTTCATTATCCGCAATCCCAATGCAACCACCACCTGTGGTTGCGGTTCCTCTTTTTCCGTCTGATTAAACTTCCAAGAGGCGCCCGCATCGCCGCTGCACGGCTTGCAGGCGCCTTTCAGACTCTCTTCCCTATCCTGGATCAGCCCTCGGCGTAGGGCAGAAGGGTCAACTCCACCCGGCGGTTCTGCTGACGTCCGGCGGGGGTCTTGTTGGATGCGGTTGGCATCTTTTCGCCATATCCAACCGTGTCGATACGAACCCCTTCCACCCCACTCTGTACCAGGACGTTTGAGACTGATTGGGCTCGCTGCTGGGACAACAGTTGGTTGTAGGAATCCGAGCCTGTACTGTCGGTGTGACCCGCCACCTCAATCATGGTCGATTTGTACTCCTTGAGTACCAGGGAGACTGAGTCCAGGACCTCGACGAAGTTGGGTTTGACGTCTGATTTGTCCACCTCGAAGGTGATATTCCCTGGAAGATTGAGGATGATATTATCCCCATCGCGGGTTACGCTAACCCCGGTGTTTTCCAGACGCTGACGTAGCTTGGCCTCTTGCACATCCATATAGTAACCGACGCCACCGCCGGCAATGGCGCCGATACCGGCACCCTTCAACGCGCGTTCTTTGCGTTTCTTCTTGTCCTTGGAGGTGGCTATCCCTAATACCGCCCCGGCAACAGCACCAATCATGGCGCCGGTTGTCGCCTTGGATGTCTTCTCTTCCCTGGTGTAGGGATCAACAGTGGTACATGCCTGCAGCATGACCATGCTTGCGACAAGGCAACAGAGTGTGCTTCGAATAGCCATCTTTTTTAATCTCCTATGCTCCTCCGGCATCCGCTTGGGATGAGAGGTTGGGGTTAGAATCTATGAAGTATGTTCAAGGGACATGTTTTCATAATGCTAACAAGTCCCGCCAATGTTAACTGCCAACGAAACGACATTTTACAATTGTTGATGGATAGTGGGGTATTTATCCCCCTGGGCGTCAGTCACTCTTGCCAAACAGGTCGCGGAATAGCTGTAAAGTGGTTTGGCGTCCCAATTCGCCGATGGCGGTGGTGAGTGGTATCTGTTTCGGACAGACCCGGACACAGTTCTGCGCATTGCCACAATCGCTCAGACCACCCTCAGCCATGATGGCGTGCAGGCGCTGTTGTTTATGGTAACTCCCGGTGGGGTGGCTGTTCATCAATCTGACTGCTGCCAGGGCCGCGGGGCCGACAAACGCCTTCTCCACTGCATACTGTGGACAGGCCTGCATGCAACATCCGCAACTCATGCAGCGGCTGTAGAGATAGTTCTCCTTCCACGCCTGGGGTGAGATTCGGGGTGCACCCTGGTGGGTGTCCCAGGCACCGTCTATTTCGATCCAGGCGCGCACTCGTTTCAAATCGCTGAAGAGCTTGCTGCGATCAACCATCAAGTCTCTCACCACCGGGAATTTGCTCAGGGGTTCAAGAGTGATGGGCTGTTCAAGAGAGTCGACCAGTGTGGAACAGGCCTGTCGCGGGCGTCCATTGATGACCATGGAGCAGGCGCCACAGACTTCTTCCATGCAGTTGAATTCCCATGCCACTGGATCGACTAGCTCGCCCTCAGCGGTAATTGGGTGCTCACGGATCGTCTTCAGGGCTGAGACGATATTATGGCCCTCGCGATAGGGTATGGAGAACCGCTGCCAATAGGCTGGACTATATGGGGTGTCCTGACGACGTATCCGCAATAGGATCTTCTTACCCATCATCTCTCCTTCAACGATAGTCCCGTGGCTCTTCCGGCGCCAGGACCGATAGATCAATCTCTTGAAAGCTGATCTTAGGGCCGGATGTCGTCCGCTCGGCAATGGTTGTCTTCAACCAGTCACTGTTCTGCTTCTTCCACTGCTCCCTAAAGGCCTCGTAGGCCGGGTCTCCAGGATAGGCATCTACCGGTGTCGGCAATTCAAAGGCAGGTTTGTAGTGGGCGCCACGGCACTCGTCACGGGCCAGGGCGCTGCATGCGATGACCTGTCCGAGACGTATCATCTCCTGCAGCTGACGGGTGTATACCAGGCCCTGATTGCTCCATGCCTGACAAGCCCGCATGTCTACCGATCGGCTGCGCTGCTCCAGCTCCTGCAGGGAATCAATCGCCTGTCTCAGGTTCTCGTTGTCCCTGACCACGCCCACCTTGCTCGACATGATCTCGCCCAATTCATGATGCAATGTATAGGGATTCTCCCTGCCATTGCTGGCGGCGAGATTTTGATTGATCGACTTCTGCCGCACTATTTCATCTTCATAGGGCCCCTCGGGTACGCTGTTGAGATCGTCCTCCAGTCCCAGCAAGTAGTTAGCGACCGCCTCACCCGCCACCCGGCCGCTGAATGAAGCCGACAGCAGTGAGTTGGCACCCAGCCGGTTGGCCCCATGGTAGCCGTAGTCGCACTCACCACAGGCATAAAGACCGGGGATGTTGGTGGCATGATTGCGCGGGCTTCCCGGCCTCATGCCTCCGGTGGATGGATCCTTCTCGAAATCGACCCACAGACCGCCCATGGCATAGTGGGCCGAGGGATAGATCTCCATGGGTTCATGCACTGGATCGGTGCCGTGGAACTTGCGGTAGATATCCAGGATCGCATGCAGGCGCTGTTCGATAAAACCGGGATTGAGATGGGTGAGGTCCAGATAGACCTTGTCTTCCCCGCCGACACCCAGGCCCATTTCGTGGACGACTTTCCAGATCGCCCGTGACGCCAGATCCCTGGGTACCGTATTGCCATAGCTGGGATACCACTCTTCGAGGAAATAGAAACGGTCTTGTTCAGGGATCTGGGCGGGTTTTCGCTTGTCGTCTGGCTCCTTGGGCACCCAGATGCGTCCCCCTTCACCCCGCGCGGCCTCGCTCATCAGGCGGGTTTTGTCATCACCCAGCATGGCGGTTGGATGGAATTGAAAGAATTCGCAATTGGCATACCAGGCACCTTGTTGGTAGACACGACAAGCGGCCGCTCCGGTGGAGTTGGTGGAGTTGGTGGAGCGATGGCCGAACACCTGTCCCATGCCGCCGGTTGCAAGAATCACGGCATCTGCACGAAAACGTTTTACATCCATGCTGCGCAGGTTCATCGCGACAATACCTTTGCATACCCCCTGGCCATCCTTTACCAGCGAGAGGAACTCCCACCACTCATACTTCTGTATACGCCCCAGTGCCTCTTGGCGGCGAACCTCTTGATCGACCCCATATAACAACTGCTGGCCGGTGCTGGCGCCGGCGAATACTGTGCGCCGGTTCTTGACCCCGCCAAACAGGCGCAGATCCAATAGTCCTTCAGCCGTGCGGGAGAAGGTTACCCCCATGCGTTCAAAGGTGTGGATGATACCGGGTGCCTCTTCGCACATCGATTTCACCGGCGGTTGATTGGCCAGGTAGGCGCCTCCTTTCAGGGTATCGGTAATATGCTGCCAGACCGAATCCCGCTCACCCTTGGTGTCAAAACAGGCGTTGATGCCACCCTGGGCGCATACGGAGTGGGAGCGTTTGACTTCGAACAGGGAGAATATCTCAACCTGAAATCCTGCCTCTGCAACCCGTAAAGCTGACCATAGGCCACCCAGTCCACCACCGATGACAATGACTTTTCGTGGCCGCTTCATGGCAAAAATCCCAGCATGCCGTGCAGCCCCATGGCAGCGAGTATCAGGGCCAGCAGCATACAGGCGTAGAACCAGTAGCGTTGAGCCTCAGCGCTGGTGGTCAGCCCCCAGCTGATCCCCATTGTCCATAGGCCGTTGCATAGATGAAAAACCGCCAGCAGCAGACCTGTCAGGTAGAGCAGGAAAGTATAGGGGTTACTGAGCAGGACCTGCATATGGGTGAAGAGATCGAGCTTGATCTCGGGTTGCCAGATCCCCCAGATTCTTGTCCACCCCAGGTGGAGGATGAGGAAGAGCAGGATGCCGACGCCTGAAATCCGTTGCAGCCAATAAAAACGGTTATGCAGCCAGGGATAGCGGTTCCAGTTAGTTTGAGAAACATCGAGAATGAATAGACCATAACCGGCATGCAATAACAGGGGCAGGGCAATGACGAAGATCTCCATCAGCGTCAGGTAGTTGAGACCTTGCAGCCAACCTACAACCTGCTCGTTGTAGTGGGTCTGGCCAAAGCGGGATTGGGAATTCTCCCATAGGTGAAACAGCAGGAAACCGCCAAGGGGCAGGAGCCCAAAGAGTGAGTGCAGCCGGCGCAACATAAAATGCCGATTGTGGATAGAGGCTCTATGCATGGTGTTAGAGAGGCTGACGCGACTATATATATTATAGATTTATTACCTTCTAATTATCTGACGTAGAGCACTAAAGTCGCATTTTTCATGACCCTCTTTTGCCATCGATAGCTGCATCCTGACTCCCTATTCCCTGTTAGTGTGATAGTCCAAAGGCTAGCTGCTGCAATTGATAAATTATTTTGATGATCTGACCGACATCCCGGTAATAATCAGATAGACTAATAGGTCAAGATCACCGATAGCCGAGATATCTGCAGTTTAAAGGATTGGTGCCACTTCCGCTTCGTGAGTGGGGGCTCATGGAAAATGTTCAGTAAAAGCATCGGCGCAAGGATACTGTTTGTGGTGGGGATTGCAGCATCCCTCACCCTCACCGGTTTGGTGGTCTTCTACACACAAAGTCAGCGGGCCTTTATCGTCAATGATTACAAGGTTGTCACCGGGCGTATAGTCTCCACCGTGGTGGCCGGTTTAGGGGCCATCATGGAGACCGGGTCCGCAGCCATAGCCCAACAATATGCGGAGGACATTAAAGGCGCCGTCGGTTTGGAGGGCTTTAACTTTATCCGTCCAAATGGCGCAGAGGCCTTTTTAGATAATGCCACCATCAGGCAGGTCAACTCGCGACTGGGTCAGACGCTGTTCAGAGAGCGATCTGAGACCCGAGAGGTGCTGCACTATCCAGAGAACAATCAACTCCTGCAACAGGTCAAACAATCCGCCACTCTGATCGGCAAAGTGGATGAGTCAGGAGAGCTATATACGATACTGATGCCGATTGCCAACAAGCTTGTCTGTCACCAATGCCACGGTGATAGTGAGGGGGTGTTGGGTTTTGCCCGATTGACCACCTCTCTGCAACAGGTCAATCAGATGGTAAGCCAAAGTCGAAACCAGGCGGTTTGGGTATTGGTTGTGGTATTGATCCTCTTTCTGTTGCTGACCTATCTGTTTCTACGCAAAGCCGTGATCACGCCGATTCGTCAGGTGACCGATGCGATGCATCATGTAGAGCAGGGGGATCTGGCCCAGCAGGTGCCTGAAATCGGTAAGGACGAGCTGGGGCGGATGGCGCGTTCCTTCAATGCCATGGCCCGTCAGATTCTAGAGATCCAAACCGGGCTGGAGATGGAGCAGGACAAGCTGACGACGATTATTCTCAATGCGGGTGAGGGGATAGTGGTGACAGACCGGGATGAGCGGATCGTATTGGTGAATCCGGCGGCGGAGGCGTTGTTGGGCAAGACAAAGACAGCCATCATCCAGCATGGGTTTTTCAATATGGTGGACGACTCGGCAATGATCGAACGTCTGATCCGGCATCCCGATCCCAACTATGCCGAGTCGGTACAGCAGGGTAAGCGCTATCTCAGCATCATGGCCGCAAGGATACATACCAATCAGGGAGGCACATTGGGGATGGCTGCGCTGATGCGTGATGTCACCAACCAACGACGCCGGGAAGCCTATCTCGAGGCAATCTCCTACACGGACGAGTTGACCGGGCTGCTAAATCGCCGCTCCCTGACCGATATCCTGGATCAAGGTGTTACTGATGCTTTGGAGAAAGAGCGTCCCCTGAGTCTGCTGATGCTCGATCTGGATCACTTCAAACGCTTGAATGATACCCATGGCCATGACATGGGAGACCGGGTGCTGGCCGCCTTAGGCAAGCTGTTGAAAAGACGCTTGAGAGACTCTGACTTTGCCTGTCGCTACGGGGGCGAGGAGTTTTGTATCATCTTGACCAATACCCCAGCCAAGGGTGCGCTTAAGACTGCAGAAGATATTCGCCTGGCAGTGACCGGGATGGATATCGATGGTATCAGTGTCACCACCAGTATCGGTGTGGCATCTCTGGACCAGTTGCATGCGCCTACACCGGAGAACCTGCTGAAGGCAGCGGATACGGCGCTCTACGATGCCAAAGGTCAGGGGCGTAACCGAACGATTCAATATACTGAGCAAACGCTTTCGACGAGTTAGATCGACTGTTTAGATCAATCTTGAACGAGTACTGCCCCGTTCAAGGAGAAGCGGGATAGATACCACCCAAAACCACATCCCGTTCAGCTCCGGTAACAGAGGCCAGGTTGCCGTTAAGTCCGCTAAGTGTGCGTTTCGCCAACCAGGCGAAGGTGATGGCCTCGACCCAATCTGGATCTACACCATAGGCCGATGTGGATTGAATGCTGGCAGCTGGCAGATGCATGCCCAAGCGCTCTAGCAGGTAGTGGTTATGGGCACCGCCGCCGCATACCAAAATCTCACTCTGGGCATAACCCTCGCCTATGATCGCCTGGGCGATAGTGACTGCGCTGAGTTCAACCAATGTAGCCTGAACATCTACCGTAGAGGGCTGATGACCGGTGAGTCGCTGTTGCAGCCAATCGAGTGTGAAATACTCTCTACCGGTGCTTTTTGGGGCTGGCAGCTGGAAGTAGGGATCTGCCAGCAGTTCCTGCAAAAGGCTGGAATCAATACGACCGCTTCGTGCCCACTCGCCATTATGGTCCAGTCTGACGGCCCGATGCTTCTCTATCCAGCCGTCGAGCAGAGTATTTGCAGGTCCGGTATCGTAGCCGGTAATCTGCCCTGCGGTGGTATCCGGTAGGCATGTGATATTGGCGATTCCCCCAAGATTCAGGACTATCCGCTTCTTTCCCGGTTGTTGAAAAAACGCCTGATGCAGGGCGGGTACGAGTGGTGCTCCCTGGCCACCAACAGCCATGTCGCGACGCCGGAAATCAGCCACAGTGGTTATGCCGGTCAATTCTACGATGGTGTTCGGGTCACCTATCTGCAAGGTAAACGGATTGTCTGCATCGGGACGATGACGAATGGTCTGGCCATGGCTACCAATGGCAGTAACCTGTTGTGGTGTCAATTGGGCTAGCGCCATCACTCTTTGGCAAGCGGTTGCGAAGGTGACTGCCACCTGTTTGTCGACCTCTCCCATGCGATCGATTTCGTTGTTGCCGGATTGGCAGAGGGTGCGCAGCGAGGACCTCAGGTGATTTCCATAGGCTTCGATATGGCTGGCAATCAAGCGGGGTCGTGTGTTTGAGAGATCGACAACAACAGCATCTACACCATCCAAGCTGGTGCCTGATATGAGTCCCACATAGACCGATTTACTCGGCATTGGCGACGAGGGTGCGATTGATCAGCTCAAGCTTGCTCAGTAGGGGTTGTATCTTCAGTTGGAAATCTTCGCGATATTTTTTGGCGATTGGCTTGGCTGCGGGGAGTTTTACCGTCAATGGGTTTCTGTGCACCCCATTGACGCGGAACTCATAGTGGAGATGAGGGCCGGTGGCAAGTCCCGAACTGCCCACATAACCGATAGTCTGTCCCTGCTTTACCTTGTTCCCACGTTTGGCTTTCTTGTTGTAGCGGGATAGATGGCCGTACAAGGTGGTGTATGTCTGACCGTGTTTGATGATAACGGTCCTTCCATAGCCGCCCTTCTTGCCCCGGTGGATGATTTTACCGTCGCCGGCCGCCTTTATCGGTGTGCCGGTTTTCGCCGCATAGTCGACGCCTCGATGGGGGCGCTTTTTGCCCAACACAGGGTGATACCTCTCCCGCGAGAAGCGCGATGATATACGTCTGAAATCCACGGGGGCTCGCAAAAAGGCCTTGCGCATGCTGCGACCGTCGGGACTGTAATAATCTGAACGACCCCCATCGTCGGTATATTGCAGGGCTCGGTAAGAGCGTCCCCGATTGACAAACTCAGCGGCGAGAATAGGGCCGTCCCGCAGTTTCTCCCCATCCAGATAGTCTTCCTCGAAGATGACGGTAAACTGATCACCGCTGCGGATCTCCAGCGCGAAATCGATATCCCAGCCAAAGATACCTGCCATCTGCATGATCAATTTTTCCGACAGGCCGGCCTCTTTTGCGGCGCCGTAGAAAGAGTTTTCAATGATGCCGCTGATATGATTGGTCCTGACTTCCACCTCTCTGCTCAGTTCCACTGCTTCGAAGCCATCCTCGACGGCGGATATCTTGAGGCTCTTGATCTTGCTCTGCTCCAGGCGCAGGCCAAGAAAGTTCTGTTCATGATCCAGGTCCACATACAGGACCTCGCCAGGGCGGATATCGGTCAGTTTCTTGGCGGTATCGCTGGAGTGGACGATGCGGTGTAGCAGATTGGCGCTGAGATCATGCTTTTTGAAAATGCTCGCCAGAGAGTCACCGTTCTTGATTTTGTAGGTGAGGGTGTGGAATTCGGGACTTTTCTCCTCTGTCTCAGCGACGGCAGGGGCGGCGTCCGCCTCGACTACAGGCTGGTTTTCTATGGCTACCGCCTCTTTGATGAAGCTGATTGACTGCTCCGGCTGGCCGGGCGGGATGGGCTGCCTCCTGGATTGGCCGGGCAGCTGAAGGGGGAGAACCCGTTTCTGGTCAGATTTTTCAATCTGTTCAGGGGTGGGAAGCCCGTCATCCACGGCGGGTTGATCGGTTGCAGTGCCGAAGTAGATAAATCCTGCAGCCAGCAGAAGCAGCATAATCACGGCAAAGAGAATGCGGCGGCCAATCTGGCTGCGGGTCGGTTTTCTCTCTAATGTATAGGATTTAAAGTCTTGCATGATTCTACAATACGGCAATATATACTCTGTAGCGGCCTGTTGGCGATAGAATATAGGCTTTGATCACATAATGGATAGTAGCGCATTAAACCACACAATGGTTAATTTTATCAGATGCTTCTAGTAGAGTGTGCAACCATTGTCTTAATTTTAGAGATTTAGTAAATGATCGATGTCACTGGTTCCCTGGAACTGATTAGGCGAGGTACCGATGAGGTGCTGCCAGAGGAGCTGCTGGTTAAAAAGCTGCAGCGAGGCAAGCCCCTGAAGATCAAAGCCGGGTTCGACCCGACCGCCCCTGACCTCCATATCGGCCACACTGTGCTGATCAACAAGCTTCGCCAATTTCAGGAACTGGGGCATGAGGTGATCTTTCTGATTGGTGATTTCACCGGCATGATCGGCGATCCTACAGGAAAAAGCGCTACCCGGCCTCCCCTTACCCGGGATGAGGTGGTGGAGAATGCGAAGACCTATGAGCATCAGATATTCAAGATTCTCGATCCGAGCAAGACCACGGTCCTGTTCAATTCCTCCTGGATGGGAGAGATGTCGGCGGTCGACCTGATCCAGCTGGCCGCCAAACACACGGTTGCAAGGATGTTGGAACGGGATGATTTCAACAAGCGATATGGCAGCGGTCAGCCGATCGCGGTACACGAATTTCTCTACCCATTGATCCAGGGCTACGACTCCGTGGTGCTGAAGGCCGACGTGGAGTTGGGGGGTACGGACCAGAAATTCAATCTCCTGGTGGGGCGTCAGTTGCAGGAGGCCTATCAGCAAGAGCCCCAGGTGGTGATCACCATGCCGATCCTGGAGGGTCTGGATGGGGTGCAGAAGATGTCCAAGTCCCTGAATAACTACATCGGCATCACTGATGCACCTGAAGAGATGTTCGGTAAGGTCATGTCGATCTCCGATGAACTGATGTGGCGCTATTTCGAACTGTTGAGTTTCCGGCCGATGACGGAGATCACAGGGTGGAAGGGCGAGATTGAGGAGGGAGCCAACCCCAGGGATGTGAAGATCCGCCTGGCTGAAGAGTTGGTGGAGCGTTTCCACTCCAGGGAAGCAGCGGTAAAGGCCCACCAGGCCTTCGTGGCTCGTTTTCAAAAAGGTCAGATACCCGATGAGATGTCTGAGTTTGAGTTAGCGGCATCCAACGGGGGCTACCCGATCGCCAATCTGCTGAAAGATGCCGATTTGGTGAAGAGCACCTCAGAGGCGATACGCATGATCAAACAGGGTGCGGTACGGATTGATGGGGAGAGAGTGACAGGCCACAATCTCACCATTGAAGTTGGCTCCACTCATGTCTATCAGGTAGGTAAGCGCAGATTCGCCCGCATAAGTGTGCGCTGAGGGATGCCATATATATAACAGGTATGGATTTACGCAAGCCATAACCTTGCAAACGCAATCCTCCGACCCTATTGGCAGGCCTCTTTTACCGCTTATAGAAAACCACAATTCCAGCCCAATATTGTTGTGGCTTGGCGGGTGGTCATGGGGGTTGTCAAAAACATTATGAAAGTTGTTGACGGAAGGAGTGAACTACGTATAATGCGCCACTCTTTCGCGGGGGCTGAAGCAGCCTTTTCGGAAGCCTGGAGCGGGTGGTTTCTAGGGCTTTAATTTAGTTGTTGACAATGACTAAGCGGGCTGTAGAATACGCGCTCTTGAACGGACCGGGAGGCCCCGGCGGCTTGGAAAAAGTTGAGAAGTTTCTTGACACAAGCACAGGGTCCTTTAAAATAGGCGGTCTTTCTCGGAAGAAAGTTCCGGGATGCTCTTTAACAATCAGGTTAGGTAATTTGTGTGGGTGCTCCGTT
>JBEVVS010000141.1:0-16300 GCA_040507005.1 Candidatus Thiodiazotropha sp. | reverse complement strand
CACCGATTTCATCTGGGTGGTGAGCCGGTCGTCGGCCTGGGGAAACTTCTCGAAGGTAACCGGGGCACCTTGGTGACCACGTAGTCGATGCTGGGCTCGAAGGAGGCCGGGGTGGCGCCGCCGGTGATCTCGTTCTGCAACTCGTCCAGGGTGTAGCCCACCGCCAGCTTCGCCGCCACCTTGGCGATGGGGAAGCCGGTGGCCTTGGAGGCCAGGGCGGAGGAGCGGGAGACCCGGGGATTCATCTCGATGATGATCATGCGCCCGTTCTCCGGATTGATGGCGAACTGCACATTGGAGCCGCCGGTCTCCACGCCGATCTCGCGCAACACCGCCAGGGAGGCGTCGCGCATGATCTGGTACTCCTTGTCGGTCAATGTCTGGGCGGGCGCCACGGTGATGGAGTCGCCGGTATGCACTCCCATGGGGTCCAGGTTCTCGATGGAGCAGATGATGATGCAGTTGTCGTTGCGGTCCCGCACCACCTCCATCTCATACTCTTTCCAGCCCAGGATCGACTCCTCGATCAGCAGCTCGTTGGTGGGGGAGAGATCGAGGCCGCGCTCGCAGATCTCCACGAACTCGTCCGGGTTGTAGGCGATGCCGCCGCCGCTGCCGCCCATGGTGAAGGAGGGGCGGATGATGGTGGGGTAGCCGATCTGCGCCTGCACCTGCTGCGCCTCCTCCAGGCTGTGGGCAATGGCGGAGCGGGGCATGTCGAGGCCGATCTTGCGCATCGCCTGGCGGAACAGGTCCCGGTCCTCGGCCTTGTCGATCGCCTCCCGGGAAGCGCCGATCATCTCCACCCCGTACTTCTCCAGCACCCCTTCCCGCACCAGGTCGAGGGCCGAGTTGAGCGCGGTCTGGCCGCCCATGGTGGGCAGCAGCACGTCGGGGCGCTCCTTCTCGATGATCCGCTCCAGGGTCTTCCAGGTAATAGGCTCGATATAGATCGCATCCGCCATGTCCGGATCGGTCATGATGGTGGCCGGATTGGAGTTGACCAGGATCACCCGGAACCCCTCCTCCCGCAACGCCTTGCAGGCCTGGGCCCCGGAATAATCGAATTCACACGCCTGGCCGATGACGATCGGTCCGGCGCCTATGATCATGATGCTATTTATGTCTGTACGTTTTGGCATTTAGTACTACAGTCCGCAAATGAACGCGAATGAACGCAAATTAAAAAATCAAATAATCGAAGTATCGTCATGTCGCCATACGAGCCTGCGCACACCCAATCTCGGTGTACCGAAGTTCAACAACAAACCAACACTTAATTCTGTCGCACGGAGATAGTTCATCACCTGTGCATCGTGTTCTTTGGTCAGATTTGACAAGGCCTTGAGTTCTACAAGCAATGCATTCTCCACAACGATATCCGCGACATACTGACCAACAACATGGCCCTTGTACCTAACCTCTAAATGTTTCTGCCTTTGTCAAGCCCTGTCGCTGGAGTTCCAGGCAGAACGCTTGCTCATATACAGCTTCAAAAAACCCTGTGCCCAATTCGTTACTGACTTCATACCCGCAACCAATGACTCGCTTTGATACAGCCTCTCCCGGTCTCTTCATAACAATTCCATTTGCGTTCATTTGCGGACCTTTAATCTTTTCGCGTCTATTCGCGGCTTGAATCTCTTTCTCTCATCAACTCGATAAAGTGATCAAACACCGGCGCCACGTCGTGAGGGCCCGGGCTCGCTTCCGGATGACCCTGGAAACTGAAGGCCGGCTTGTCGCTGCGGTGAATGCCCTGCAGGGTGCCGTCGAACAGTGACCTGTGAGTGGCGCTGAGATTCTGCGGCAGGCTCTCCTCGTCCACCGCGAAGCCGTGGTTCTGGCTGCTGATCATGACCGTGCCCTTATCCAGATCCTGCACCGGGTGGTTGGCGCCGTGATGGCCGAACTTCATCTTCACCGTCTTGGCGCCTGAGGCCAGGGCCAGCAGCTGGTGTCCCAGGCAGATGCCGAACACCGGCAGACCGGTATCAAGGATCTTGCCGATGGAATCGATAGCGTAGTCGCAGGGCTCCGGGTCGCCGGGTCCGTTGGAGAGAAATACCCCGTCGGGTTGCAACGCCAGCACATCTTCCGCCGGCATCTGCGCCGGCACCACGGTGATCCGGCACTCACGATCCACCAGCATGCGCAGGATATTACGCTTGATGCCATAGTCGTAAGCCACCACATGATAGGGCAGCTTCTCTTCGATGGGATGGGGCGCCTCGGGATGACCCTCTTCCAGGGACCAGGTGCCCTGGGCCCACTCGTAGGGGGACTGGGTGGTGACCTCCTGCGCCAGGTCCATGCCTTTCAACCCCGGGAATCCCTTTGCCAGTTGCAGCGCCTTGTCAGGATCCAGACTCTCTCCGGCGACGATGGCGCCGTTCTGCGCCCCCTTCTCCCGCAGGATACGGGTCAGCTTGCGGGTATCGATACCGGCGATGGCGACGATACCGTGACGCGTCAGGTACTCCTCCAGGGACTCCTCGGAGCGCCAGTTGCTGGTGAGCAAAGGCAGATCCCGGATCACCAGGCCGGCGGCATGGATATCTCCCGACTCCTCATCTTCTTGGTTGATCCCGGTATTGCCGATATGGGGATAGGTCAGGGTGACGATCTGCTTGCGATAGGAGGGATCGGTGAGGATCTCCTGATAGCCGGTCATCGCCGTGTTGAAAACCACTTCGCCGACGGTCTCACCCTCGGCACCGATGGCTTCGCCCCTGAACTGACTGCCATCCTCTAGAACCAGAATTGCGGGTTTTCTCAAGTGTCTCTCCACTACAGGCGTGCAAAAAGGGGCAGGTCACTAAGTGCCTGCCCCAATGGTTGCAAAAAACAGTTGGTTCCGGGCGCGTCGACCGAAGAGAACGCCCGAAATGGTTGATCGGGTATTGTACTTATGGCGGGATAAGCTGTCTATGCTCTTGGCGCCCTGGAGCCCGCCAATTTCCGTTGTCTATTTTAATGGATGGCTATGCCATAAGCGTTTGACGAGTCCATTGCTCGATACTCCCTTGATCCATGGCTCCCGCATGTCGGGCAACTTCTCGACCACCCCGCATTATCATCAGTGTTGGGATACTACGGATACCGAAGCTGGCACCCAGTTGCTGGGCCTCTTCGGTATTGACCTTGACCAATCTGACTGATGGTTCGAGCTGGGTGGCCGCCTGCTCGAAGGCCGGGGCCATCATCCGGCAGGGACCGCACCAGGGGGCCCAGAAATCGATGAGCAGGGGGATATCGCTCTTCTGCGCATGGCGCGTAAAACGCCCCTCATCCAGGGCCAGGGGCCGGCCCACAAAAAGAGGCTGGTGGCACTTGCCGCATTTTGCTCCGTCCTGCAGTCGCTCCGCAGGCACCCGATTGATGCCGTCGCAATGGGGACAGACGATATGTAAGGCTTGATTCATGAT
This sequence comes from Candidatus Thiodiazotropha sp., assembly GCA_040507005.1. Taxonomy (GTDB): domain Bacteria; phylum Pseudomonadota; class Gammaproteobacteria; order Chromatiales; family Chromatiaceae; genus Thiodiazotropha. The sequence continues at coordinate 12,872 of JBEVVS010000141.1, read as the reverse complement.
AGGGCTTCTTGCAGTTTGTATTGCTCCTTAAATGGGGTAGCGCAAGAAGAATATCAAGTCCAACATTGATCCATGAATTCAGTATAATGGCGCCCCTTATCGGCTTAAGCACAGGAGCTTTCACCCATGGCGGACCAATCCTTTGTCTTTGATGTCACCACAGACCGCTTTCAACAACTGGTGCTGGAGAACTCCATGCACGTGCCGGTGCTGGTGGACTTCTGGGCCGAGTGGTGCAATCCCTGCAAGAGTCTGATGCCGACCCTGGCGAAACTGGCGGATGAGTATGCGGGCAAGTTCCTGGTGGCGAAGGTCAACACCGAACAGGAGCAGCAGCTGGCCGCCCATTTCCAGGTGCGCAGCATCCCCAGCGTAAAGCTGTTCCACCAGGGCCAGGTGGTTGATGAGTTCATGGGGGCATTGCCGGAAGCGGAGATTCGCAGCTTTCTCGACAAGCATATCCCCCGGGAGTCCGATGGCCTGCTGGCCCAGGCCGATGCCCTGCTGCTTAAGGGGGATGCGGAGGGTGCCGAGGCCCTGCTCAAACAGGCCAGTGAAGCCGATCCCGAAAGCCCCCGGGTGAAACTCTCCTATGCCCGTTATATGGCAACCCTCGGCAAGCTGGACGAAGCCGAACAGCTGCTCAAGGCCCTGCCCCCTGAAGAGCGGGACAAACCGGAGGTGGCTTCCATGCTGGCGCGGATCGAAATCGACCGGGCCACCGCGGACAGTCCGCCGGCAGCGGAACTGGAAGGACGTCTACGGGAAAATCCCGCAGATAGCGAAGCCCTGCATCTGCTGGCATCCCATAAGGTGATGGAAAACGATTTCGAAGGGGCGCTGGAACTGCTCATGACCCTGCTGCAGAAGGATCGCGGTTATGGCGACAATGCGGCCCAGAAAGAGATGTTGCGCATATTTGAGCTATTGGGTGGACAGGGCGAGCTGGTGAAGCGGTACCGCAACAGGATGTTCAACTTCCTGCACTAGGAGCTGTCAAACGATCGCTTCGCAAGAGTAAGCTTTAACCGGACAATCTACAGCCTTGGCAAACCCAGCCCGGGTCAACGCCTGCTTGAAATAGAACAGGTGCGCTACGCAGTTGCAATCGCTACAGCCAAAACCCTCGACCGGTTCTGACCGACTCCAGTTCGCCAGCGCGCCGGCCCATCTATGTTCCAGTCGAGTCTGGCTGTGGCTGTACCAGACCGATTCGATGGTTGCCGTCTCACGCAAATAGTCGATGTGCCAATGCTTCGCCTTCCCTGCCCGGCAATGTCTCGCGACGCGGGCCCGCACACCCCCCGGACCGAAAGCACTGCCGATGTAGATATAAAAACCCGGTTCGACATTGATAGAACCCCATCGTCCGACATTGACCAGCTTGCTTTTGGTCGTCTGTAATAACAAGGCATATGTACCATGGGATGCTTTCATTAATCTGAGGCCTGTAGCGTTCAAAAATCATACATGCAGGCTTTCAAGTCAAAGTCTTTACTCCTCCATGGATGCTATGCATGCTCACGGGTAGGCACAATCAGAACCGGGCACGTGGCCGCATGAAGCACAGCTTCGGTAACACTCCCCATAAGCAGCTGATACATGGCACCACGCCCGTGTGAACCCATGACAATCATATCCACGCCCAACTTCGAGGCCTGCTGAAGAATGGTCTCTGCAGTCGATCCTTGCAGCAGAAGCGCAGTGACATCTAATTGTTTGTCCCGCAGATTGTTGGCCATCTCCTGGATCTGGCGATGTTCATTGTGAAATTTCTCGGAGAGAGAATCTCGAACCGATTGCGGTCCCGCTTCATAACCTACGAAGTCCGGTTCAGGTTCTGCAACGTGTAATATCCAAACACTTGCTGACAATGCGTTCGCGATTATTTCCGCCCTTTCTACAATTTTTTTTGACGACGCAGAAAAATCAACAGCCACGAGAATCTTCATGTTTTGCTTCCACTGATTTTGACGCCTGGATCAATATACGATTGTATAGGAATCCAGATTGCAAAAAAACAAACGCACAGAACCGTGTTGGTGACACTGAAAATCTGATTCAAAATGGGGATGAGCGATGCTGTTCGAGAAGCGACACATTGGACAGTCTGATATTTATGGAGGTGACGGGAGTATATTTCTTATCCTCAGCCAACATAGGGCGACCTGATGAGCCTGACGGTAAAGGTACTGCCCTTCCCGGGTGAGCTCTCCACTTCAACTTCCCCGCCGTGGGCACGGACAAAGGCCTGGGCCAAACTCAGGCCTAGACCGTTGCCATATTCTGATCGGCTCGAATCGCAACGGTAGTAACGCTGGAAGATCTTGGGTAGCTCATTAGACGATATTCCAACACCGGTGTCGGTAATGGACAAATGAACAGACTGCTCATCATCGTTCAGATCGACTGTGATACTCCCCCCTTCCGGGGTATATTTGACCGCATTATCCAACAGATTGGCGACCACCCGCTGTAAACGCTGCAGATCAGCTTGGATACGACAGGTAGCTGGCAACTGGGTAATCAGCGATATCTGTTTGTCTTCCGCGACAGTCTGAAACAGGTCGCATGCATCCACTACCAGATCAACCAGGTCGACTTGTGAGATCTTCAGTTTCGCCGCACCAGACTCTGCTTCAGCGATATCCAATGTGGTGTTGATCATGGTCAACAACCGATCACACTCCTCGGTCGTATCGTTGGCAAGGGTAGTCCAGTCTGTTCCCGAAAAGTCCTTATTCAGTGCCATTTCCGCAGATGCCCGGATACGCGCCACAGGGCTGCGCAGATCGTGGGCCAGGTTGTCGGTCATCTCGCGCATCCCGATAATCAGGTTTTGGATACGATCCAACATGGAATTGAAGGCTTGCGCGAGATAGTCCAACTCATCACCATTGGCACTGACCGGTACGCGCCGATCCAGTGAGCCTTTTGCAATTTCAGTTGCAGTTTTGGTCACCTCCTGCACACCTCGTAAGTTGCGTTGAGCGAGAAACCATCCAATAGGCCCGCCGAGCAGGATCATTACCAACAGTATGAACAGAAAACCTTTGAACAGTGTTGCCAGAAACTCTTCATCATTCTCCAGTGTCTCTCCGACTTGAAGCAGGGTATCTGTGTCGATAAAACCGTAGACAGTGCGTACTGAATGATCCCTCTCAGGCAGCTCAATTGTTTCCAGTATCGGTTCGCCATCTTCAAGAGTTTGAAATAGCTCAATGTCAGGTTGCTCAAGACCCTGCCAGGATGATAGATCTGTGGTAAAGATCAGCTTGCGATCCTTCCATACCCGAAAGAAGGAGACCTCTGCCTCATCACCTTTAGTATCGATCGACATCTCTTCTTTTATTCTGTCGAAACCACCCTGTTTTAATAAGCTGGCGATATCCTCAATATCTTCCTCCAGATCATCATCCATGCGTTGATTCACGATAGCGACAATCAGCATAAAAACAACAACAAAGGTGACTATGAATGACAAGGCAAAAACACCTACATACCAGGTTGTCATTTTAAGCGCGAGGGTCTTATGCAGATTATTAAGTTTCTTTAAGAACATAACCTGTTCCACGCACGGTATGAATGAGAGGAGCACCAAAGCCCTTATCGATCTTTTCACGCAGGCGGCAGATTCTCGACTCAACCACATTGGTCTGTGGATCGAAATTGTAGTCCCAGACGTGTTCCATAATCATGGTTTTCGACACCACACGACCGGAATTGCGAGCAAGATACTCGATCAGAGAGAACTCCCGTGGCTGCAGATCGATCCTTTTCCCGGCACGGGTCACGGTGCGCCTTAGCAGGTCGATTGATAGGTCTCCCACCTTCAAACCTGTCGGTTCGGGGACATTGGTTGCGCGCCGGATCAATGCCTGAACACGGGCGAGGAGTTCGGTAAACGCAAAGGGTTTGGTCAAATAGTCGTCACCGCCCGCCTGCAGCCCCTCGACCCTTTCATCCAAGGATCGCTTGGCGCTCAAGATGATGACCGGCAGTTTGTTGCGATGGCGTCGTAACTCATCGATGATGGAGAGACCATCCATCCCGGGGAGCATAATGTCTATCACAGCCACATCATAGGATGAAGCAAGGGCCATGCTCAGGCCTGTATTGCCATCGCTTGCATGTTCGACGACGAACCCCGCCTCTTTGAAACCTTTCTTCACGAAAGAGGCAATCTTTTCATCATCTTCTATTATCAATAATCGCATGGTTGAATCACTCTCTGCCGGTAACGATTTTTTGTATTACAAACGCAATTCAAAAATCGAAAGCAGTGGTTGCTGATTTTAAATTTATAACCTGGTCAATGCGCTGTCTACTGTTGGCATGAGAATCGGGGCCCAGATGACCAAATGGTCATGTTTTGAGCAGCAGATGGTCATCTTCGAGTCAGTTTCCAGTTAGGTTGAACGGATAAGCTTAATATCAGCCAGGGCCGGCTGGCTATTAACCGACTAAAACCAGGAGACTCAAAATGAAACAAGATTTTCGCCAACCAGTATCTACAAAAACCTTCCCTTCGCGCACCAGTTTGGCTTTGTTGATATCGGGCTCCCTCGCCGTCGCGTCCTCGATTGCGGTGGCCGGAGATGATCAGGAGATTCCCTTTGACGAAGCCGACATCTATGCAGAGCTCAACCATACCGACGGTGATCTGGGGTTCCATGCCCTGATCGATGGTGAGCCCTGGAAGAGCCTGGAGATTGAGGATACGAATGAGCGCAGAATTCTCTCAATCCGCAACCGTGGACGTCTGCGCCTCCAGGGTCTTACCGAGCTCTTTTTCGAAAGTGCCGAACCACGATTCGACGACCTATCACCAGCGGAGTTCTTCGAACGTTTTCCGGAGGGGATCTATGAGGTCGAGGGCAAAACACTCGAGGGTGAGGAGTTGGAGAGTGAGGTCGAATTCACCCACCTGATGCCTGCACCAGCCGCCGGTATCAAGCTCTCAGGCGTACCGGCAGCGGAAAACTGCGATGCCGACCCCTTACCCGTGGTCACACCGCCTGTCGTTATCAGCTGGGATCCGGTGACCCATTCCCATCCGGATATGGGAAGAAGCGGTGAGCCAGTGGAAGTGGTCAAATATCAACTGGTGGTCGAGAGCGAGGACCCGAATCTGTTGATCATGAGTGTCGAGCTTCCGCCTGATGTAACCTCGCTGGAAGTTCCTAGCGAGTTTACCGACCTGAGCGACGAATTCAAGTTCGAGATTCTGGTCAAGGAGGAGAGTGGCAATCAGACCGCAGTGGAGAGCTGCTTCGAACTCGGAGGTTGATGGAGTAAATCAAAGGGAGCTTCATTGGCTGAAAGGGAACCCACCCTGGAACGTCATTGAAGCTTCCAAACCACACAACACAAACATCGGATTAGGTCAGAAAAATGGGATCAAAGCTACTTGTATTATGCTTAACATGCCTCTCGATGATGGCGCATCAGTCTGCGTTGGCCCAGGATCAGATATCCAGTCGTAGCCAAGAACTGGCGTCAGTAAGGAGCTCTCAGGGCGTGCTCTTCGAGAAAGGTTATCTGTTTGTCAAAGCCGAAGAGATCGAGCTGAATGACCTGCTCTTCGCCATCGCAACGCAAACGGGAATTGCTTATTCTTCCTTCATCCCACTGGAACAATCCATTTCGGTAGATATAGAGTGGCGCCCGGTCGCTGAGGCGATCGCCTACATCCTGCGCGACCACAGCTTCGTCTATGTAAGCACAACTTCTCCCAGACTTTGGATCCTGCCACAGGATGGCGGAGAAGCTACAGCTACTGATAGCATTTACATGGGGTTTCAGCTGGAACCCATCGACATGGATACCTCACTCCAGCTACAGGCTATGAGTGATGATCCCGAATTGCGCGAAGATGCCTTGATAGACCTTGGCAAAAGCGTACAACAAGACCCTGTCGAACTCTTTTCCTCTGCCATATCAGATCCTGATTTCCGGGTGCGGGAGGCAGCGGTTGCCTCGCTTTTGGAAATCGGTGGAAACGAGGCTGTTGAAACCCTGACGATCGCCTTGGGGGATAGTAACCCCCGCATCAGAGAAGCCGCTATCGATGCATTGGGCGAAATCGGTGGGGATATGGCAATATCAGGTTTGAAGCAGGCGTTAGTGGACGATGTATCATATGTACAGCAGGCCGCGATGGAAGCTCTCGATCTGCTTGGAGAATAATAAGAAAAGTGGCTTACGACCAAATGCGAGCATCCACTGGAACCCATGGCTATGTGATAGCTGCATGTTTATAAACCGCGGCTACAAATAATATTAGTTACAAGATTGCACCAAAAACAACAGCTGGTGTTGTCATTCCAATTAAGTACAAGGCAACTGCAATTGCGAAAAGTACAATTATCGATGTGTGTATCTTGCGCTTTTCCATGCTTCGAACGTTTTGCGTAACCGGTAATTTACAGCATAGCAGAGTAAATTATCCTAGTATATGCACGTCTTAACCGCCGGCTCTATTGCCACTGAAGCTTTTGATCACGATGCGCTTGTGCACAATCACGACGTTCTTGTTTATCCGCCTTCCGGGCTGAAATAATTCGGATTGAGTCATTGTCCCTGACGCAGTGACAAACTACCAATAACCTGGAATGAATACTTGTACCAAGCAGGATAAACCTGTCTTCGTCGTCAGAGTGGTCAGGGTCAGATATTAAACGTGCAACTGATCGGTAAATACTTATTTAACTTCCTCAAATGTAACTCCGTGCTTTCGTTTATTGGAAACACTCTTCCTTTCATCCCACTCAAACGACAGATGGCTCTCGACTACAATATAATTACATTATAATTAATGCCAAGGTTTTTATATCATTGAAGCAGTTAACGTTTGAGGCAAGGGGCCGAGGAGAAACCGAGATCCCGCCCAGGGCCGTAGGCCATGAGTTTACTTGAGTACATTGTTATCCAGCTTACCTTGCTTCAGTGCCTCGGCGGACAAACACCTTCCAAGCCGCGCGTGGAGTGCCGTCTGATTCATGAAGACCAAGTGACCCGACAAAGTTGGACAGTCGCTCAGTTTCATCACTGACACCATAGTACGACAATTGCTCTGTCACAAAGGTTTTCGGGAAATCGTACATCATAAAATAGTTAATCATTGGGACACGGCTTCCAAGTTCTGCCCACGCATCAAACACCCCGTTGACGAAGATCGCCTGCTTTTCAGGCGATCCCAGTGATTCATGAGCAGGGAATCCGATTTCCTGAAAGACGATTGGTCTATCATCAAGACGAGTGGCGATTGCGAGAATATCCTTAGTGGCAGACCTTGGGTTTTTAAAGGTTCCCTTCATCCCATGTTGTCCATGGTAGTAGGTAAGAAAATGAGCATCCATGTGCCGAACAAGTTCCCTGATATCTGATTGTAATGCGCCGGCTTCGGTCACAGTGGTACTCACGATCAAGTCAGGGGCAATGGATTTGGCATGGCGGCGGGCGGCGTTGAGAAATGTCGCATACGCCTCAGTTTCGTCTGGATAAATCGATAGATAGACGTCGGTTTCGTTGCCGATTGAAAGGAAACGGATGCGGTTCTTCAGGAGAGGTGCTATGGCATCGAGGAGCAGGTGAAAGCGTTTCAGGACATCCGGATCATCGAATGGCTTTTCCTGAAGATCAAAGGGGAACTCCTTGACGGTGGTGTTTACAACCTGAATGCCAAGGAAAAGAAAGCGCCCTTTTTGAAGTTCCAACGCTTCTTTCAACTGGTCGAAGGTGAACTGGCCTTGTTGTGGTTCTAAAGCAGGCCAAGAGATGGTCAATACCGCGGCATCACAACCAGCCAGAGTGCTTTTCCTGACAGCGGCGACAAAGTCTTCAGGTCTAGGCACAGGATCGAGGGGAGGCAGATCGGTTATTGCGAGTAAACGCGACGGGATCTCTTTTGCCAGGAACCCATCAGGCTGCTGCCATGATTCACTATTCCATTCGCTTGCCAGGCGGGATTCCGCCTGATGAGGAGTTGTAAAGTAAATCAAGTATCCGCTAATAAAGATGACTATTGTAAGAAATAACCATTTCATTGGATTTAGGAGTTGATGGTGGATAACGTTAAAGCTGTGGGGCGCACATCGTAGCGGAGCGTCCCACACGAGCGTCTTTTTGGCCGCTACCGTTTAAAAACACAGGGTGTTTTAGTGCCTCCTCGTATTCACTCCTAGAGAAGAAAGGCCAAACACTTTGATCACCATCTTTCCATTTAGACTTGAGCCAGAACCTACCAAACCAACCAAGGGTTATGATAGATAGAAACATAACAGGTATCTGCGTAAAGCCGATCAAGACAGGATATCGATATGGATTACCAGACCGGAGGAATAGAACAATTCGACTAACCGATTCTTTTCCTTCTTGCGACAGTGCCCATTGGTTTTTCAGTTTGTGTTCTACGAAGTCGTCGTATAGCGGCCACACTCCATAAAAGTAAATATCATGAAGTGCAGTTTCATCGCTTTCTGGCAACTGATCCTCAAACTGATCATTTGTAATAGAACCTGATGCCAAACGTCGCACAAGCAACGCTAGCTTTTTCCTTGCTTCTTTGTCCAGGTCATGTTCCATACTATTACCGTCGCAAATCACCGGAAGTAAAAAAGCAGAGCGACGAAGGAGCGGCGTTTTTTGCCGCCCGAGTAAGTTTGCCTTGTTATGTGTTTTATTCATTGATTACGCAAAAGCCATTACCGAATGGGTCTGCACAATATGCAATAGAACCCCAATCACCACTTTCACCGCCTTCATGTTGCCCGCCTAGTTGAAGTACTTTTTCAACAATTTCAGCAACATTTTCGGCAAGAAATTCCAAATGAACAGGTGTCCAGTGACGAGAGTAATCACGCTTAACAGCATCCGATGGAATTGGGTTTGTCCCCGCCTCTTTTTCCTGTAAATAAATATCACAATTGTCGGTTGAGATTACCGACATACCTTCGCCTTGATCTCTCAACTTAATACAACCAAGCGCCTCAATATAAAAGGTTTCAGCTTGCTTTAAGTTTGAGACATCAATGCTTACAGTAATTTTAATCATGAAATATCCTAGTTTATTTTTTTTGTTACATTGATCCTACCCACCAAAAGTAGACACTAAATTATGCACACTGCGCATAGTAGTCTTCTTCAAATTGCCTTGTTATGTGTTAGCGATCATTAACCGCACAAATCATTATATTAAGCTCACCTATAATCGCTTGTGGTTTTCTAGTATTTGTATTCTTAAATAAAATCTCGTCCAATTCTACTAGCAACTGTCTGGCATCTGACATTAGGTATTCACCAGTCTCTGTAAAGTGAATCTCCTTCTGCTTCCCAATGCCATCTATTTGCTCAAGATATCCTAACTGGCAGAGCTGCTTCACTGTTTTTGCGACCATCTGCCTTGTCACGTCTAAATTTCTTGCTATTTCTGATCCATAGTTCACTCCGCACTCGAGAATACTGAGAAAAGAAAGAAGGGATGGCGTAAGCGACTCATAACCCTTTTCTACTAAACGCTGAGAGATATATTGTGTAATCACATCGTTTAGCCTTTGAGCACTTTGGATGAGCTGCAACGATTGAGATTCCACCATTGGAACCCCTTTTTGTGTAAACCTGGTTGACATTTAACTCCTTGACCTCTATGCTTCATGTCAACCAAGTATACATAGGAGTGCCGATTTTGTTAAGTTTGAAAAATGTTATGCGTGCAAACGCTACTAGCTGTTTAGCTTTCGGGGCACTGTTTGCTCTACAACCCAGCCTGGTGGCAAATTTCTTAGGTGGCGCATCACCTGCACCTCAATCATACATTCTGATTCTGGGTATTCTATTGATACTAAATGGTCTTCATCTGCTTTGGGCGTCAAAGATTCCACTGCCGCAAAAAGAACTGATATTGTATTTTTCAACTGGCGATTATATTTGGGTAATCGGATCAATAGGGCTAATTATCTCAGGAGTATGGATTACAACCACCGGTGGGGTGTTGCTAGCGAGCGCTGTTGCAGTCATGGTAGGACTTTTCGGGTTTCTTCAAATGACGAGCAGAAAAGCGATGGGGCACTACTAGACATGATTGTGAAAGAAGGAACACATAACGCCCGCCATCACCGGCCCTGAGCGAGTGAAGTGTCCGAGTGTATGGCATTGTTAGGGCTTTTCTCCTATACTGTACGGCATTACCGTACCACTTGGGATGCCCCACAATGGACACCACAACTGTAAACAAATTCAGAGACAGCCTGAAAAGCTTTGTTGAACAGGTAGTTAGCAAGCATATTCCGCTTCGCGTGACACGCCGAACGGGCTCAGATTTTGTGGTGATGAGCGCCGAGGACTGGGAGCGTGACCAGGAAACCTTGTACGTGCTCCAAAATACCGGCCTGATGCGCCAGATCGCTGAATCCAGCGCTACCCATAACGCCGGTACAGGATATACCCCCACCAAAGAGCAGTTAGATGAGATCGTTGGTATTTGAGGGTAGAACATGGGAGGTGTACGAGGACCTACGGCAGCGCGACAAACAGATGCACAAGAATCTTTGCGCAATTCTGAAAGAAATGTTGCGCGGTGACCCCAGTTCCGGTTTAGGAAAGCCTGAATCACTTCGGCATAACCTTTCCGGCTTTTGGTCGAGGCGACTGAGTCAAAAAGACCGGCTTGTGTATAAGTTTGACGATACTCATATCTATATCTTTGCCATCGGCGGCCATTACGACTCTTTTGAGCCCTAACGCTTAGCGTAACCGGACCCATAAAGTAGAGCGACGTAGGAGCGCCACTTTATGGGGTCCGTGTTTATGCTTTTGTTAGCACTGATTAGCCTGCCAGGGCTTTCAATACGGCTTCTGGCTCTTTTTCTACCACATTGAGTAGCACCAAGGCTGGACCATGTGGAATACGGTCTCCTCGCTCCCAGTGTCGCAGCGTACTAACGCTAATACCAAATGCCGAGGCAAATTCATTTTGGCTCATGCCCATTTTGGCTCGAACATTCTTTACATCGATTGGTGAGAACTCATGCACTACCGCCTCGGGACATTTACCTTCGGAGTATTCTACCGCCTCTTCCAAACCCTTCTTGATGCTGTTGAAGATTTCAGACATTATTTCCACCGTAATTCTTGGCCAAGATGCTCGTGAGCTTGGCAAGTTCATTCCGTTCGGCCTTTGACAGATTTGCCTTTTCGCTTTTGCCGAATACAGTTAATAGGAACAGCGGAATTGATTCGTTGTGGTGGTAGTAGATGACGCGCACTCCGCCACTTTTTCCTTTGTTGCTAGATGCCCACCTAAGTTTTCGAACACCACCGGTGCCTTTCATGATCGCACCAGACTGAGGGTGAGCTGCTAAGTAGCTGATAATTCATTGTTTTTCGGAATCTGCAAGCAGAATTAATGCTCTACGTTGAAATTCCGGCAATTCCACAATTGTATGCATACCTTTATTGTAATCCATTGGATTACCCCGTCAAGGCTGCCGGACTACTGAATTTCTTGTGCTAACGCCTTGCACACGGGCCGTAGTGTAGGCGCGAAGCGCCGGAACGGAGGTCCGAGCCCAGCTTGCTGGGCTTTACGTGGTGCAACTTGTTATCTGTGTACTTAGACATCATATGAAAGAGAAAGTACTGGATTTTCACCAACTTCAATCAACCGCCAGTTAACAAATGCAGCACAGTCGACCATCGCTTCGAATTGCTCAGGGCACCTCTGTTTAAGTTCAGCTGCATCTTCTATGTGAATGACCAATACTGAACCTTTTTTGCAGTGTACTTTAGTCATACCATCTTCTGGATCATCTAGTGAAGACATACAGTCTATCCAACCATCCATATTCCCGTTTTGTGGGTTGAACCATTCTGGAAAGCCAAACACCCGATCAAACTCGCCAAAAAATGAACACCAGTCCGTAATGTTTTTACCTTCGATTTTTACTATTTTCATATCGATTTAGGATCAACGCACAACTCATGACTTTACACATAACGCCAAATTAACAGGGCGACTGAGGAACGCGAGCGAGAAATTTTGTCCTTGTGTAGCAGATTGTTATGCATTTACTCGAGCCAAAGTTATTGCAATGTTACTTTCTTCCTTTCCCAAGATTTGTATTCGTTGAAGGTTGAAAGCACCCATTTGCCATTTTCCTCATTAACACTTAGCCCGACACCCTTTCCAATACCCTTTTGAAGAAACAATCTACAGTATTTTTCACCGATATAAATAAACCGCAAATTCAGAAACTCTAATTTAGAGGGGAAATTATCCGTGATTCTTACAAATCGCTTATAGCCTTCCTGTTTGAGGGCGGAATAGTTCTCGGCCAGCTTTACACCCTCTTGCAAAATTACAGTCAGTTCCTCATTTGAAAGTTGTTCAAGCCTCTTGACTGCGTCTTCTGCCTCGTAATACTCTCTTTTTTTGTATTTGAAGATTTCTCTTAGTTGAGATAGCTCCTTTTCCGACATTCCTCTTAAAGTGGGAATCTTTATGCCACCTTCATTATGAGAACTTCTGTAATTAGAAAAATATGTATCCTTTGTTTCGGGAGTTTGAATTAACTGACGAAACTGCTCAAGCATCTGCGGATCATTTTCGTACTGAAACTCAAAGAACTCGATAATCTCCTGGTCTGTGACCGTCGCATTGAACTCAAGGCTTTCTTTTTGCTGTTGCTCAAATAGTCTCCCGATATCCGACTCTGACTGTGCAGTGGCGGCATAAATAACGAAAAGTGCCAGCAACAAACTGATGTACTTCATGATTTCCCTTTTATGCATAACGTTGTGGTTTGCGGTCCAAAAAGTGTAGCTTTTTGGATCCGTAAGACCACCTGGTTATGGTTTACTCACTCACAGCCTTA
>JBEVVS010000093.1:0-16340 GCA_040507005.1 Candidatus Thiodiazotropha sp. | reverse complement strand
TAGCTGCAGCCGCCAATATCTGTCAGCTCATAATATATTGGGTTTGCGCTTGCTATGTTGGTTGAGAGCCATAGCAATAAGATAAGTTTGGAAGTGATTTGGATGAATTTCATTGTAACTATTTCCAGTAAATAAATATAAAACTATCTTGCAGTGCAGATATCTCTTGATGATTGTGTTTGTTGTTTAAAATGCCCTGGATGGTTTTAAAAAGTACTGGATAGGCGTTGTAGGAATCCCAGTTGTGTCAATATGAGCACGAGTACTTAAATCAATATCCCAAGCTTTCATTTGCAATATGTACCTAATTTAATTTGTAGCCTTTACTACAAAATTAGAAAAAACGGTTGTTAACACTGAATTGCAAAGCTCGTGCCACACGCATTAAAACAACGCTTTATTTTTTTGATTGTGTTGCGTTGTAAATTATCTCGACAGATTTTGCAGGGATTAGAATTGAAGGCTGAAGGGTTACGAGAATTGTTGCCTTACATATGGCTATTGAAGGAAGAATTTTTCCCACTTCATAGTATGGGTCTAGAGGCAGTCCTATCAATAAGTACAAGTACTCATATCAAATAACCTTTCGATAATATCGATTCGTCACATTTGACACTATTGTTACAATGCAATCCAAAATTGTTAGGAAATAAAAAGCATCTCAGTGTTTATACATGGCTTACTCTGCATCTCGAATACTAATCCTATTCGCACATAGGAAATTATGTTTTGGCTTTAGGCATAGAGACTGGAAAAGCAAGCCAAGCTTATATAAAGTCTGTCTAAACGTTGTCTGTTTTTGATTCAATTCCAGTAATGCTTTTGCAAAATACTGGGGAATTCTCTAGATCTTGTATGTTCCGTTCTACAAGACGCCAGATGCAAGGAGGTGCCTGGATAAAAGACTTTATGTAAGATATAACATGTTGATTTTTCGAGGTCATATTAGGGCGGCCGTCTCCCTGTGGTTTATCTTGGTCGTCTCTTCGGTGCAAGCTCTCGCGAGCGAATCTGTGATTGAACCCAGTGTTATGTACTGGAGTGATGATCCAACCGCGGCAACGATTGATACCGTTAGCTCTTCAGCAAAACATAAGTTCTCAACAAGCCCCACGAAATATCCAAATAACGATGGCATTTGGGCACATATAGCGCTGCCCACCGAAAAAATGGACTCAGCTGAGCCCTGGTATCTGCAAATTGATTTCCCGAACGTTGATGAGGTCGATGTCTATATAAGAGAAGCCGGCAGTGACTCTTGGAAATCCTACCGGGTGGGCGACGATACTATCTTTAGCGATTGGCCGGTTGAGTTTAGGGTTCCGACAATTCCGCTTGGAAAATCACCTGCACCTGATGTTTATGCAAGAATCAATTCTTACGGTGAATTTGTCTTTCCACTGAAGCTTGTCTCTGAATATGCACTGATCGAGCAAATTAACAAAAGCAACAGCTACTACAGTGCCGTATTTAGCGCTATTTTTGTCCTAGTAGTCAGCAATTTTTTTCTCTATCTCTTCATACGGGATTCGAGTTACTTCTATTACGTTGCCTATATCCTGGCATTCTCTTTTGTGCAATTGGGGGTTACAGGCTTGGGACAGCAATACCTATGGCCCGGCCTGGATGGCGGTACTACAATCATTGCACTTATTGCCATAGCTGTTACCAATCTATTTTTACCGTTATTTTCCATTCATTACCTTTCACTCAGAAAGGTCGCTCCAAAACTGGCGAAGTTCATGACCATTTTCGCGGCATTTCCACTTGCCAGTCTGTTTTTGCTGTTCATTGATAACTATATTTTTGCGCAAAATACGCTGCATTTATTGTCGTCCATCAACATGGTGATGGTGTTATATATCTCCCTGAAACGGACAATTGCAGGCGATAGATCGGCTGCATATATGTCAGTTAGCTATATAGTACTATTCTCAGCAATCAGTCTTGCCTTATTGCATCAAAACGGAGTGATTGATACCGGCTTCTGGGTCAAACACATGATGGAACTTGCTATCGTGTTTGAAGCCCTTTTGCTATCCATTGGTCTTGCAGACAGAATCAATCGCATCAGACTGGACAACATCAGAATCGGGATTGAAAAACAGGAAGACCAGAAACGATTCTACAAGACCTTGATGACAGTCGAGGAGAAAGAGAGAAGCCGCCTTGGAAGACTGCTCCATGATGGCGTCAGCCATGATTTGCTGCTAATAGAAAATCAAATCAAAAAAATACAACCCTCGGACGAAAACAACGGTCTTGTGACGCAGGTAGACAAGGTAATCGAGAAGGTCAGGGATATCTCACATCTTATTCATCCCTTTCATCTTGAGCAGCTCGGTTTCTCACGAGCCGCAGAAAGACTTATACAAAATACATTCATGGATTCATCCATCGAGTGCATGGCTGCAATAGAAAATACCGAACTGCCGAGAAATATTGAAAATGAGCTGTTTTATTCTTTGCAGGAGTGTCTGAACAACATCATCAAACATTCCGAAGCAACAGAAGTGATGGTTCGTTTTTATATAGAGACAGCAAAAGATTACCAACAGGCTATCTTGCTGATTAAAGACGATGGCACTGGATTCAATGAATATAGCAACGAGGACGGCTTCGGACTGCGCATGATCAAAGACAGCATTGAATGCCTTGGCGGCTTTATTTTGATAGAGCCGTCTGATGGAACCGCAGTAAAGATAGGCCTCCCACTTCCCGAGTATAGTTGACCGATGAAAAAGAAAGCGATAGTTATCGACGACCACCCTTTGATAGGCAAAAGCCTTAAACCATTACTTAATTACTGTGGATATCCCGAGGTAATATTATTGACTTCTAGTGAGTCAGGCGTTCAAACCATAAACAACGAACATCCCAATCTTGTTATAACAGACATCGAGTTACCTGATGGATCGGGATTCGATCTACTCAAGGCTTGCAGTCACCTTTTACAAGAAACAAAATTTATCGTTATAAGCATGCATAACGAATACTCGTTTGTAAAACGCGCCTTAGATCTGGGGGCAAGTGGATATATCGTTAAATCCGATGATGAGAAGCTGATTTGCGACTGCATCAACTCTGTAGAGGCTGATAGTGTTTTCATTAGCAATTCCGTTCACGCTCAAGAGAATGACTTCACTATAGAAAAAGTTAACGGCAGCATATCGAAACCAGATCTGGATCTTTCCCTAATAACATCTCAGGAAAGGCGCGTGCTTTATCTCATGCATCAAGGGAAAACCAGCAAACAAATAGGCAAGGAACTTAGCATCAGTTACAGAACTGTGCAGAATCATCGCAGCAATATTTGTACGAAGTACAATCTTCGCGGGACAAACGTTTTGCTCAAGTTCGCGATAGAAAATGCTGATCATTTGTTTCCGGAAGAGGGGTAGCACAAGCCCAAATCCGTAATGGATCAGCGCGTATTGTCTATCCACCGACTGACCATCCGAAGCGTCCAATGCACCTACCCATGAGCAACCGTCTACGATCGCCTAAGTCCTTTATGGCGATGCAGTAGGTTCGAATAGAATTATTTTCAGTGGCGGGTAATCAGTACATTATCCAGCTTGTTCACATCGAGAAAACGCTGATACATGCGGATCATTTCCCGGTCATGGTCGTTGATCGGCGGGGTGTGCTCTGAGATCTTTTTCTTGTAATAAGCACGTCGATCATCGGAAGAGATAGAGAAGAGTTTTACAAAATTCATGATCGCCTCCAGTTAGTCGCTTTAGCTGATGAAGCGGGTGTAAAACTAACTAAAGAAGCTTAAGAGTCGCTGAAGAGCCAATCTCAGCAGTGTCCAATAAAAGGAATTTTGTGACTAATTTCACAGAATGATAATGCCTGGAAAACAACCAGCCGGGTCAGCAATTGTCCCTGCCGTACTCGTCGGAGAAACGCACGATATCGTCCTCCCCCAGGTAGCTGCCGGTCTGCACCTCGACGATCTCCAGGGGGATCAGGCCGGGATTGGTCAAGCGATGCTTGGTGCCCAAGGGGATATAGACCGACTGATCCTCTGTCAGCATAATCTCCTTCTCCCCCTTGGTGATTTGCGCCGTCCCCTTGACCACCACCCAGTGCTCGGCCCGGTGGTGGTGTTGCTGCAGAGAGAGACTGGCACCGGGGTTGACCACGATCCGCTTGACCTTGAATCGGTCGCACTCATCCACCGTTTCATAATTACCCCACGGCCGATAGACCCGGACATGACTGATGTGTTCACACCTTCCGGAGGATTTAAGCTCTTCGACGATCTCTTTAACATCCTGCACATGGGCCTTGTCCGCGACCAATACCGCATCGGCCGTTTCAACAACGATCAGGTTATCCAGGCCGATCCCGGCGATCATACGATTTTCACTGCGCAAATAGCTGTTGCTGACTCCTTTGATCAAGACATCTCCTTGAACCACATTGCCGCCGTTGCCCTCCTCCACGGTGACATCCGCCAAGGCCGACCAAGAGCCCACATCGCTCCAACCGGCATCCATGGGAACAACCACCGATTTCTCCGTCTTCTCCATCACCGCATAGTCGATCGATTCCGCGGGACAGGCGGTGAACGCATCCTTGTCGAGGCGCAGAAAATCCATGTCGGACTTGATCAACTCGCAGGCCTTGCCGGCGGCTTGCAGGATTTCGGGGTGGAACTGTTCGAGTTCTTGCAAATAGGCGTCGGCGCGGAAGACAAACATACCGCTATTCCAGTAGAAATCACCTGATGCGAGATAGGCTTTCGCCGTCTCCAGATCGGGTTTCTCAACGAACTCAGCCACGGGGAATACCCCGGAAGATGTGGATGCAGCCTGCTTACGGATATAACCGTACCCGGTTTCAGGTTTGTCCGGCACGATACCAAAGGTGACCAGACCACCATCATCGACACTGTTGAGGCCTTGCAACATCGCTGCAATGAACTTTTCCCTATCTCTGATCATATGATCGGAAGGCGTCACCAGCAACACCGCGTCCGGGTTCAGGGATAGGGCATGCAGGGCGGCACAGGCGATGGCAGGCGCGGTATTTCTACCCACCGGTTCCAGCATGATACCCAGTGAATCCCTATTCAGTTGGCGCATCTGCTCAGCGACCATGAATCGATGCTCTTCATTGCAGACGATCAGGGCATCTCCCGCATCGGGGATATCGGACATGCGCAGCAGGGTTTGCTGGAACAGGGACTGCTCGTCGGTAAGGGGAATAAACTGTTTCGGATAGGCGCTTCTTGAGAGGGGCCACAGCCGGGTTCCCGAACCACCGGATAATATGACAGGGATAATCATCTTGTTCTCCATTTTTCGAGGTGGTTAATACAGCTGCGATTCATCTCTTGGGCTCGTGCTTCGCTGACAGACTCAGTATAACAGCGCATCTCCGGTGCATTCCCCGATGGCCGTAAGTGTACGATATCACCATCGGTAAAGGTGATACGCACACCGTCGGTATGATCGATGCCTGCGACCCGGCCGAAAACAGTATCGAACTCCTGCTCCACGGCGCGGCCATCTTCAGCCGGGTCACCGGTCTGAAAACGGATCAACATCCGCTGACTGAGCGCTGTGGGAAATGCCTTTAACCGATCGCTATAAGTAAAGCGCGGAGGAAGTTGGTGTACCAGCTCAGATAGACTCAAGCCCTGGCTCTTTGCATGCATCAGGAGGGACAAGATCACTATCACCGCATCCCGGGTCGGCAAGGGATCGAGTTCCCTGCCATTCAACAGCAGCTTGTCAGCGGTAAGAAATCCACCGTTGGCTTCATAGCCTGCCACTGCGGTGCGGCCCTGCTCAAGCAGCGACTGCATCCCCTCGATGACGAAGGGCGAGCCAATCCGGGTGCGTATCACGCCGGCGAATTTCTCCGATAGCTCCAGGGCACTGTTACAGCTTACCGGGGTCACGATCCAACGGGCATTGAGATAGTCGGCGCAGAGGATACCGGCCACATCGCCTCGCAGCCATTGGCCGTGCTCATCGCTGATCAGGGGACGATCGCCATCCCCATCGGTGGAAACGATACTATCCAGGTTGTGGGTCTGGGACCACTCCCTGGCCAGTTTGACATCCTCAGCCCTGATGGCCTCCGTGTCCACGGGCACGAAACTATCGGAAAAACCCAAGCGCACGACCTTCGCGCCAACCGCTTCAAGGATCTGCGTAAGAATCGAACGGGCAACCCCGGAGTGTTCATAGACCCCGACACTGAAACCCGCCAGGGCATCGCTGCCGAGGCAGTCCAGGTAGCGTCTTATATAACCTTCCCTGGCCCCACCCTCTTGGGCCGGTAATTCCAGGGGTGTTGCAAAGTCCTGTCCACGGAACAGAGATTCATCAAGTTCGATCTGTTGTTGACGAATCCCCGCCTCATCCTGCTTGAGTATCTCTCCATCCGGTTTGTTGAATTTGATACCGTTGCGGTCATCCGGGATATGGCTGCCGGTGACCATGATGGTTGCTATACCCTGCTTCAGACCGAACAGCGCCACCGCCGGCGAGGGGATAAAGCCACAATTGATCGGGGTGTATCCACACTCGATGATGGCTTTACAGACAGCAGCCATGATGCGTGGTGTACTCGGACGCAGATCACCGGCGAAGGCAACAGCATCGCCCTTGGCAATCACCCCGTCTGCGTGAAGATAGTCGAGAAAGGCATAGGTGTAGGCAAAACAGACCCGGTCGGTCATGGCCTCCACCAGACCACGGGCGCCACTGGTACCAAACTTCACCTCCGATTGTTCCATCAGTGTGGCGATAGACAGATTCTTCTTATTCATTGCAATCGATAGCTACTCAAACCAATTGAGGACAGGAGTAAGAAATTTTAGGTGATTTTCAAGGATAGGTGATCAGTTGTCCGTGCTACTTCTCGTTGTAATATTTTTTGAACAACAGTTTTGCCGATTCACGGTTGAAGTTGGTTATCTTCTGCTTCTTCGTATCGGCAACCGGCTGTTGCTGCCCGGGTGTTACAGATGATTGTTGCTCAAGAGACTGGGTAGCGTCATCCACAGCTGCACGCTTGTCCTTCAACACCTTGCCGATCACCTCATTGTCTATAACCTGTTTCTGATCGGCGAAGCCATATACAAGCGCGGTATCGCAAAGGGTGTTGATGACACGAGGTATGCCGCCGCTGGCCTGGTAGACGAGGCTGATGGCGTTTTTGGTAAAGAGCGGTTTTTCCCGCCCGGCCAGTCTGAGACGCTGAAGAATATAGATTCGTGCCTCTTCGGCATCCAGTTCACTAAGATGGAAGTCCACCGAAATACGCTGCTGAAACTGAAGCAGATCCCTATGTCTGAGTAGCTCCCGCAGCTGTGGTTGTCCCACCAGAATTATCTGCAAGACCTGGTGTTTGTCTGCATTGATATTGGATAGCAGACGCAACTCCTCCAGGACATCAGGCTGGAGATTCTGCGCCTCGTCGACGATCAGTACAGTGCGTTTATCACTGGCATATTGATCGATCAGGAACTGGGTGAAGAGATCGTAAAGGCCGACCTTATGTGTTTCCCGATAATCCAGGTTGAATGCGTAGAGCAACCACTGCAACAGTTCACCCATTTCGTGATGACTGCTGCTGACGAGCCCGACAGTGATGTCATCATCCAGCTGGTTGAGCAGGTGACGAATCAGGGTTGTCTTGCCGCTGCCCACCTCGCCGGTGACCACGGTGAAACCGGCCTGGCTGACCAGGCCATACTCCAGTGCTGTGTAAGCCGCGCTATGCTTTTTCCCTAAAACCAGAAAGCTGGGATCCGGTAGCAAGCTGAATGGCTTTTCGGTTAATCCGTAAAACTTCTCATACATCCGTTTTACAACCTCTGTGCAGACCTTCTACTAGCAATGTATAGTCGATCCATTGTCTCATGTCATCACAATCTCGGGCAACGCTTTGTACACATCGGGAGGGTCCTGTTTAAGCAGCCTAAGAATATGATTCTAGGCAATATTCAACCAGCCCACAATGAACCGGGGAAATTAAAGCATCAGCCGGCGGTTTGGGCTCTCCGATGGCCTCAGCTTGCCCGATCGGCCATGCACTGCTGCAGTGAATCCTGCCAGTCAGGCAGCTGCAGGCCGAATGTTGTTTTCAGTTTTGTGTTGTCGAGCACAGAATAGGCCGGGCGTTTTGCAGGGGTCGGATACTCAGCCGTGGAGATTGCCTGCAGGTCACAGGTGCCACCCATCAATTCCAATATGCGGGCGGCAAAGCCGTACCAACTGGTGACACCGGCAGCGGTCAGGTGGTAGATACCCCCTGGCGGGGCGCTCTCTTCGGAGGCCATCCACAGGCGCTGCACGATGTGTGCGGTCGCCTCGGCGATCATGCGGCTCCAGGTCGGTGCGCCAAGCTGGTCATCCACCACTGAAAGCTGCCCCTTCTCCCGCAACAGCCGCATCATGGTGAGCATGAAATTGTGGCCATGGTTGCCGTATACCCAGCTGGTTCGAAGCACCAGGGCCTCTGCGCCAGTCGCCAGCAGGCGCTGCTCTCCCTCAAGCTTGGTTTGACCATAGACACCGAGGGGCGAAGGCTCATCCTGCTCCCTGTAGGGCCGGTCGCCGTCACCGGAGAAGACAAAGTCGGTGGAATAGTGGATCACCCTGGCGCCCAGGTCCGAGCCCAGCTGGCCGAGCAGTTCCGGGGCATCGGCATTCAGCCGGCGGGAGAGGTCAACCTCGGTCTCGGCCTTGTCCACCGCGGTATGGGCCGCGGCATTGATGATGAAGTCAGGGGCGATCTGCTGCACAGTTGCCGCCACGGCATCCCTATCCAGGAGGTCCAGGGGCAACCCCCCCTCTCCGCTCAGGGTGGTGTTTACCACCTGGCTTAAAACACTCAGACTGCGCTGCAACTCCCAACCCACCTGGCCATCGCTTCCCAGCAGCAGCACCTTTGGCTTGCCGGCTGTCACGCGGTCACATCCTCGGTGGATCGATAACCGGGCAGACGTTCCACGGGGATCTCGCTCAGCAGAGGCGCATCACGGTCCTTTTCCGCAAGGATCGGGGTCAGGGATCCCGGCCACTCGATACCGATTTGCGGGTCGTCCCAACGGATTGAGAACTGGGTCTCCGGATGGTAGTAGTCGGTGCACTTATAGGTGAAGATCGCCTCTTCACTCAACACCAGATAGCCATGGGCAAACCCCTCCGGCACATAGAGCTGCTGAAAATTCGTTTCCGACAGGTTTAGACCGACCCATTGCCCGAACCAGGGAGAGCCCTGTCGCACATCCACCGCCACATCGAACACCTCGCCACGGATAACCTGAACCAGTTTGCCCTGGCCATGGGGATTCTGGATATGCAGGCCGCGCAGCACACCCTTTTGGGAAAACGCCTGGTTATCCTGCACGAAACCGTCGGGTACACCCTGTTGCCGGTAACGTTCAGCCGACCAGCTCTCCATGAACCATCCCCGCTGATCACCGAAACGCTGGGGCGTCAGTAACAATACATCGGGTATCTTGGTGGGTGTCACTTGCATCGCTATCTCTTTCTCTCACACAAGCTGAGCAGGTATTGTCCATAGCCATTCTTGCTCAGTGCATTACCCATTTGCTGCAGTGCCGAGACATCGATCCACTCCTTGATGAAGGCTATCTCTTCGGGACAGGCGATCTTCAAACCCTGCCGCAACTCAATGGTCTCGATAAAATTACTGGCCTGGATCAGGCTTTCATGGGTGCCCGTATCCAGCCAGGCAATACCGCGGCCCATCCTCTCTAACTGCAGCGACCCCTGCTCCAGATAGAGCCGGTTGAGATCGGTGATCTCCAGTTCACCTCGTGCGGAAGGTTCCAGGGAGGCCGCCAGTTCGGTGACCTGTTCGTCATAGAAATAGAGTCCGGTCACCGCATAGTTGGATTTCGGTTTGGCCGGCTTCTCTTCGATGCCGATCACCTGGCCATCCTGATCAAACTCAACCACACCATAGCGCTCCGGGTCCTTCACCCAGTAACCGAAGACGGTGGCCCCGTTGGTCATGGAAGCGGCTCGCATCAGGGAGTCCACCAGGCCCTGGCCATAGTAGATGTTGTCGCCGAGAATCAGACAGCAGGGATCACCGGCAATGAAATCCCTGCCGATGATAAAGGCCTGGGCCAAACCGCCGGGCTCCGGTTGCACCGCATACTCGATGCTCAGACCCCACTGACTGCCATCCCCCAGCAGCCCTTTGAACAGGGCCGCGTCCTGGGGTGTGGTAATGATCAGAATCTCCCGAATGCCCGCCAACATCAGGGTGGTCAGCGGATAGTAGATCATCGGCTTGTCATACACGGGCAGCAGTTGTTTCGAGATCGTCAGTGTAAGGGGGTGCAGACGGGTGCCCGAACCACCGGCGAGAATAATGCCCTTTGTCACCGTTTTGTGTGCCATCATCCCTGCCCCAACCGCTCACCGCGGTAGCTGCCGTCCATAACCCTTTGACACCAGATCTCGTTGCTCAGATACCAGCTGACGGTCTTTCTCAGACCGGTGGCGAATGTCTCATCCGGCGTCCAACCCAACTCCTGCTCCAGCTTTGTAGCATCGATGGCATAACGCTGGTCGTGACCTGGTCGGTCTTTGACGAATTTTTTCAGTTGATTGTGCGGCTTATAGGGTGAATTGGGCACCAGTTCATCCAGCAGAGCACAGAGCGTATCGATCACCTGGAGATTGCTCATTTCGTTATTGCCGCCCACGTTGTAGACCTCACCCGGCCTGCCCGCCTCGAGCACCCGCCAGATGGCACTGCAGTGATCCTCCACATAGAGCCAGTCACGAACGTTGCTGCCATCCCCATAGATGGGCAGCGCTTCTCCGGCAAGGGCCTTTTGTATGAACAGGGGTATCAGCTTCTCAGGGAACTGGTAGGGACCGTAGTTGTTGGAGCAGTTGGTGGTGAGCACCGGCAGGCCATAGGTGTGATGCCAGGCCCGCACCAGATGGTCAGATGCCGCCTTCGAGGCCGAATAGGGCGAGTTCGGCGCATAGGGGGTGGTTTCAGTAAACATACCTTCGTCACCCAGTGAGCCGTAGACCTCGTCGGTGGAGACATGCAGGAAGCGAAACCCCGCCGCCTCATCCGGCGCCAATCCAGCCCAGTAGGCCCGGGCGCACTCCAGCAGGTTGAAGGTGCCGCCGATATTGGTATCGATGAATTCCGCCGGACCGTCGATGGAGCGGTCCACATGGCTTTCGGCGGCAAAGTTGACGATAGCGGTGGGCCTGAAGCGTTCGAACAGCCCCGCGACCAAGGCCCGGTCCTGGATCTCCCCCTGGACGAAGTGGTGCCTGGGATCCTCCATGACCGATTGGAGGGTATCCAGGTTGCCCGCATAGGTGAGTGCATCGAGATTCACCACCTGAACGGCCTCCCTGGTCAACAGGTGATGTACAAAATTTCCGCCGATGAAACCGGCTCCGCCGGTCACAATGATCGTCTGCATTCTTAAATAGCCAATATATACAATAAGTTAGGCTAAACGCCCAGTGAGTATCAAAGCGGCATTATACAGAGTGTGGGCATTGCTAACACAATGTTTTTTTTGATAATTATTATTTGCGAACGGAATGGTGCCCATGCCGGGCACCATCAGCGTCTTTATTGCATCTTCGACAACAGCGCCTTGGCATCCTCGCTGCCATCAAAGGGCTTTTCTGATGCCAGTGCGGTGGTGATATGCTGCTTGGCACTATCCATGCGGCCCTGTTTGTAATAGGCGACCCCGAGGTGATAATCGATATCCGGCAGCCCCGAGCCCTTTCTTGCCGCCCGTTGCAGGATCGGAATCGCCTTGTCGATCTCACCCCGCTTGATATGCACCCACCCCAGGGTATCCAGAATGATGGGATTCTCCGACAGCTCGAAGCCTTCGACCAACTGCAACGCCTTGTCCAACGCCCCCTGTTCCGCTTCGTCCCGGAGCAGCAACATGGCCAGATTGTTGGTGGCCAGCAGATGCCTTGGATGCTTTTCCAGGATCTTTTCATAGATCTCAACCGCCTCTTGGGTGCGCGCTTCACGGGTGTGGTGAATCGCCAGATCGACCCCCAGCACCGGATCAGCCGTCTTGTCAAAGCCCTCTTGCAGCAATCCCAGGGCAGCATCCCGCTTACCCTGGAGGATATTGAGTTTCACCAGGTTACGATAGGGCGCCGGCCATTGGGGGTTCAGGCTGCGCGCCTGATTGAAGGCCGCCTCTGCCGGCTGCCACTGCTGCTGAGACAGATGTACCTCGCCTTTCAGATTCAAGGCGGTAAAGTGTTCCGGATTGGCCTGCACCACCTTCTCGATCCGCTGCAGGGCATCATCGGGCTTCTTCATTGCGAACAGCCCCTTGGCCAATCCAATCAGGGCCTCGATGGAGTTGGGCTTCAACTCGAGCACCTTCTCAAAATCCTCGAGACTTGAGGCGGCCATGTTGCGGTTCAGGTGGGAGATACCCCGGTAGTAGTAACCAAGGGGATGTTCAGGGTATTTGCTGACCAATGTCTCAGCCACCTTCCCCACTTCAGCCCAACGCTTGAGCTTCTCCTGGACCAGCGCCAGGGCTTGCAGCACCTTGAGATCTTCCGGGGCAAAGCGGCGCATTTTCTGCAACACCTCAACCGCATCATCGTACTCCCGGGTGTTGATCAACAACTGCACCAGTTCGAAATTGGCTGCCGCCTCTTCCGGCCGTACCTTGATTGCATCCTCGAGGCTCTGGCGTGCCAGCTCTATCTCCCCCTTCTTCAGATGCGCCCTGGCCTTCAGGCGATGGGCCTTGACATAGGTCGGGTCCTCCCGCAACAGGGTACGCAGATCCGCGATCCCCTTGTCGGGATCATCACCCACGAGCGCGAGACCGGCCCGTATCAGGAGGGCATCCTTGAATTTTGGATCGGCCTCCAGGACCTCTTCCAGCAGAGCAGACGCTTTATCGAAGGACTTCTCCTTGATCAGGGTACTCGCCATGAGGGCCTTGGCAGTCAGTCCATCCTCCGCACTACCCGCCAGCTCAACCACATCCCCAAGCACCCTGTTCGCCTCATCCATGCGATCCCCGGCCACATAGTGTTTGGCCAGTTCGAGTTTCAGTCCTGTCTGTTGCGGGGCATCGTTGACGAACTGCTCCAGCAGTTTCTCTGCCTCTTCCAGGGCGCCCTGACTTTTGTAGAGGGCGATCAGAGAGAGTTTTGCGTCCATCTCGTCAGGCAAATCCACAATCGCCTGCTGCAGGACCTCCACAGCGTGAGCGTTCTCCCCCTGCTTTTGCAGGTAGCTCACCAGATGGAGCCGGTTTTGCAGATCGTCCGGCTTGCTCTTTATCAGATCAGAGAGGACCCTTACCACCTCGTCATGCTTGTCGGCTTGGGCATAGAGACGCGCCAGGAGCAGGTAAGAGGCGGGTCTGTCGGTATGCTGTTTCAGGGAATCCTTTGCGATCTGGATGGCAGGCTCCAACTCACCCTGATCCGCATACAACGCCGCCAGCAGCGAGGAAGCCTCCACATTGCTGGGATCCGACTCGATGACACTCAGGACATCACTGATGGCGGCATCCTTCTCCCCCATCTTGGCCTTGACAAAGCCCTTCAGCACCTTCGCGGCGGCATCGTCGGGTTTGACCTCCAGGGCCTTGTCCGCAGCGGCGAGGGCCTTCTCGGTCTCCCCGGCCAGGGCGAAGATAGTGCCGAGATGGACCTGGGCATCCGCATGGGTGGGATCGAGTTCGGTGGCGCGCAAAAAGAGCGCATAGGCCTTGGACCAATTCTCATCCTTCTCCTCGATCTGCCCGAACATGTAATAGGCATCGGCGTCCTTCGGATCGATCTGCAGGACATTCTTGAACTCCAGGCGGGCCTTGGTGAAGTTCCCCTGGTCGAAGAGCTCCATGCCGCGGTCGAAGTACTTTTGCTTGCTCTCTTGCTTGTTCGCGCAGGCGGAAACAAGGATCAAGGTCAAGCCGATGAGAAACAAAGCAATGAATTTATTGCTTGAGAACGGAGAGTCCAGATTGGTCTTCATGCACCTGCCCTAGTTACGTAACAGCAATCCATCAGTCATACACTGGTGACAGATTATCCTAATTAATACTATTAATTCAATTAGTTATTGAGCCGTTTGTGATTCCATTAACAGTAGTTTCACAGGGAATGATAAGCGCTCAATTTTAATATCTTATTATCCTTTATCCTGTGTGCGCTTATCTACTCAGTGTTAGTTGGGGATATAGTCATCCAGCAGGGGTACCACCTTCCCGGCAAAATCCATGAGACGCTTGTCGCCGTCCGCCCACTTCTCATCCACCCCAATGGAGGTGGTCAGCCTGACCAGGGCGCCATCGGTGCGATGCTTGGTGAGGCCATCAAGAAACAGATACCACTTGACCAGCCACTCATTGGTAATTACGCGCCCGCGCTGTTGAAACCAGTAGTAGACCAGCTGCTTGAACTCCCCCCGCTTGATGACCAGGCGATTCACATTCAACGGTGATCCGTTGACCTGAAGATCAGGCATATCGACCTGGGTCACCCGCTCGATCTCCCATCCCCCGCCGGGGATACAGGATCTGGGGCTATGGGCCGCGGAACCCGCCTGCTGGGAGGCGTAGTAGGCGATGTAGAAGTTCACGACAGATCCCACCGAATCGGCATAGTCGCCGATGAGATAGTCATCCAGCTTGAGGGACTTGAGATAGATATCCTCCAGCTGATCCTCATCCCCCCGCCAGTTGTCGATGCGCATGGGAAAGCCGCTGAAGTCCTGGCGCTCGGGCAGGACCTCCTGCTGGGTCTGCACATAGAGGGAGCTCACCGCGATCAAGACCACCGAGGCCAGGATCCCGTAGTGGACAGGGGTGACAGGTCGGGTGCGATAGGTCATATCCTGGGGCAGCGCCTTGGGCATCTCCAAGCCGAATACATCCTTAAGCCGCCGCTTGGGTCTGCCGATCCTGGCCAGCAACGCCATCTCCAGCAACAGGATCACCAGGCAGGCCATAAAGACAACCCAGCCCTCGAAATAGTGCAGAAAGCCGTCGGCCTGCTCCTGCCCCCAGTTATCCACCAACACCCCGATCACCCCGATACGGAAGCTGTTCATCAACACGGTGATGGGGACACTGGAGAGAAACACCACCGCCCGCTTCCAGAACTCCACCCGATAGAGATAGGCAGCGAGAAAGGCCAGACTGACCAAGGGAAAGAGATAACGCAGACCATTGCAGGCCTCGACCACCTGGAGCTTGTACTCACCCAGGTCAATCACATTGCCTTCAAGATAGACGCTGATGCCAAACCAGCGGATCACCTCCACACCCAACTGGGAAGAGATGAGTTGTAACTTTCCTGAAAGGGTATTGTAAATAAACTGTGGAAGCGGAACGATGAAAAGAAGCAGGAACAGTGGCCCGGCGACAATCTTAAACGCCTGCCAGCCCAGAAGGGCATAGGCCATGCCAATCACGGTAAGGACCAGGGCGTATTGAACCAGGGTGAATGTGGTTGCGATCTCACCCAAGAAGAAGAAAAAGCCGGCCGCCAATACCGCCACCACGCCCAGCCAGGAGGGGCTGAACTTAGCTGCTACCAGGCGATCACGTCGTTGCCAGATCAGATAGGCCGAAATAAAGGGGAGAAAATAGGCATAGCCGTACTCCTCTTTGTCGCTCCAACGGCCGAGCATGTCGATGATGCCGTCCCAGAAGGCGTAGACTAACAATATGGCTGAGATACCGATAAGCCCCCAGATCATTGGGGAGTCACGCCAGCCCTGAGGGATAGTTTGTGTCGCCATCGTCCCTAGTGATTAGATTTCCGTTGGTTAGATATCATATAGATTAGGTGAGATGCCATAAATAGCGGCAGCACAATGAATCGACTGATGGAGTCAACCGATCTCCAGGTTGCGAAGCATTCTGGCCTATCCTCCAATCACCCTAATGAAACGGTATTTTTATACATCTATGCTGTACAAGTCCAATTAGGCACTGAGACAGCATCAGGAGCGCATGTTCTCCTGATTATCTAAATACCATTTATAAGTCAAGAGGATACCCTCTTTTAAGGAAGTTCGTGCCTGCCAACCAAGAGATGACAAACGGCTGACATCCAACAATTTTTGGGGTGTGCCGTCCGGCTTTTCCGTATCGAAATCCAGACGCCCCTGGAATCCGATCACCTCACCCACCAGCTTGGCGAGATCGCCGATTGAGATGTCCTCCCCTACACCGATATTCACCATATCGGTAAAACCACCTCTATTCATCACATAGACACAGGCATCTGCCATATCATCCACATAGAGAAACTCCCGGCGAGGGGTGCCTGTACCCCATATGA
>JBEVVS010000151.1:0-16753 GCA_040507005.1 Candidatus Thiodiazotropha sp. | reverse complement strand
GCGCCGAGATTATGGGCAAGGATCAGGGTCAACAGGTGATCCTGGTGCGGGAGGAGACCAAGCCGGAGGATATCCACGGCTTCTTCGCCGCGGAAGGGATACTCACCAGCCGCGGCGGCAAGACCTCCCACGCCGCGGTGGTGGCGAGGGGGATGGGCAAGCCCTGCGTGGCCGGTGCGGAAGGCATCAGCGTCGATGTGCAGCGCCGGGAGGCCATCGCCAGGGGTACGGTGATCCGCGAGGGGGAGATGATCACCATCGATGGCAGCAGCGGTAATGTGTTTCTCGGCCAGATCCCGATGGTGGAACCGGACTTCACCGAGGAGTTGAACAGGCTGCTGAGATGGGCCGATGAAGCCGCCTATCTGCGGGTGATGGCGAATGCCGATACCGCCACCGATGCGACCCGGGCGCTGAAGTATGGCGCCATGGGGATCGGGCTGTGCCGTACCGAACGCATGTTCAACGCGGTGGACCGCCTGCCGGTGGTGATCGAGATGATCGTCGCCGAGTCTCCGGAGCAGCGTCAGGCGGCGCTGGACAAGCTATTGCCGATGCAGCGTGGCGACTTCAAGGAGATCCTCGAGGTGATGTCACCCAAGCCGGTGACCATTCGTCTCCTCGATCCCCCTATCCATGAGTTCCTGCCCAGCGAACAGCAGTTGCTGAGCGATCTGGACGAGTTGCAGCATCTGCGTAACTCGGTGCGCGGCATGAATGTCCTCGCGGGCAGCATGATGCTGCTGCAGGACCCTGAGCACGCCAAGCAGGAGGCCGATTCACTACGCCATCTGGTGGATGAGAGCCTGGTGGAACAGGCCATCGAGAAGAAACAGACCATGCTGCGCAAGGTGCGTGCACTCACCGAGACCAACCCCATGCTGGGGCATCGCGGGGTACGTCTTGGCATCACTTTCCCGGAGATCTACAGCATGCAGATCCGTGCCATTCTGGAAGCGGCCGCCGAGTGCGCCACCAAGGACCTTGAAGTCCATCCGCAGATGATGGTGCCCCAGGTCTGTACCGCCGAGGAGTTGAAGCGGGTGAAGGCGATGGTGGATGAGATTCGCGCCGATGTTGAAAAGAGCTATGGGCAGAAGATCAATTTCCGCTTCGGCACCATGATCGAGGTGGTGCGGGCCTGTATGCGGGCCGATTCCCTGGTGGATGAGGCGGAGTTCTTCTCCTTCGGCACCAATGACCTGACCCAGGCGACCTTCTCCTTCTCCCGTGAGGATGCGGAGAATAAATTCCTACCCATGTATAACCAGAACGATATCCTCAAAGACAATCCCTTTGAGGTGCTGGATGAAAAGGGTGTCGGCAAACTGATGCAGCTGGCAGTGGATTGGGGGCGTCAGAAAAACCAGGATTTGAGCGTCGGCATCTGTGGCGAACATGGGGGTCACCCAAGCTCGATTGCCTTCTGTCATCGTGCCGGGCTCAATTATGTCTCCTGCTCGGCACCCCGGGTGCCTGTGGCCAGGCTGGCGGCGGCCCACGCCAGCCTGCTGGCCCAGGCTTAGTGATTTGGATGCCAATAGGCAACATGCTTCCGAAGGTGTTGCTTATTGGCGCCGATGTGCTTCCACTGCATCAAGATATCTGCCGGACAGTCGACATAATCCTATGGAAGCTATGAAAATACTGGTGTGGGCCTGAACGAGTCACTGGGACATCCATGTGGCGATTCAGAATGAAAATCGCAACCAGCCATCCTCCGAAATATCCGGTTATTCACTAGTCTTCCCAAGGACCTGTTAACAGGTCCTAAATCCCGGGATCTCCTGGAACCATGTTACAACCAACCGCTGGGATTCGAGTGTATTGGTGACAGGTTATTTGCACTTAAAGGAACATAGACGATCCATTCCAGCCCTTCTGATCTCTGCAATGCTCTGGCTGGGTGTGGCGATTGCCTTTGCTGAAAGCATCGATCTGACGGATGAGGTGGTCGCCTGGGCGAAACAGAACTTCGGCGATCGGGCGGGGGATCGGGTTGCATCCTGGCGGCGTTTGATGATCGAAAATAATCAGGCCGATGAGATCGAGAAGCTAAAACGCGTCAATGATTTTTTTAATCAAATCCCTTATCAATCCGATGCCGACCTGTGGGGCAAAGAGGATTATTGGGCAACCCCCTTGGAGCTGCTGGTGCACGAGGGCGGTGACTGCGAGGACTACTCAATCGCCAAATACTTCACCCTGAAGGAGATGGGGGTGGCGGAAGACAAGTTGCGCATCATGTATGTCAAATCGGTTGAGTTGAATCAGTCCCACATGGTCTTGACCTACTATCCCCAGCCATCCTCGATACCCAAGGTATTGGACAATCTCAATCCTCAACTGCTGTCCGCCAGCAACCGCCTGGACCTGACCCCGGTGTATAGCTTTAACGCCGACGGTCTGTGGTTGGCGAAAAGTCTGGGTAAAGGGAAAAAGGTGGGTCCTTCGACCCGGCTCAGTCTATGGCAGGAGTTAAAGAGAAGAATGGAGCAGGAGGCAAAACGTTGAAGAATAGATATTCAATCAGCGGAGATGGATTTGATAATTTGGTTTCAATAGAACATCGATGCTGTCATCATCGATCGGAATAGGATGGAAAGCTCATGACGCTGTCACGACAATTGATAATTTTGATCACTGTGCTGTTGGTTCTGGTGTTTGCCGGTACCTTCTTCATCAGTGTGCAAAATACACGTGCCTATCTCGAGTCACAATTGGAATCCCATGCCCAGGACGCGGCGACCTCGCTGGGACTATCGGTGTCGAAACATATGGCAGAGGGAGATTTTGCCACGGTCACATCCATGACCGAGGCGATCTTCGATCGGGGATACTACCGCCTTGTGATGATTCAGGATATGCAGGGAGAGCCACTGGTGGAACGCAGACTGGCGCTCAACCTTGAGGGCGTCCCAGCGTGGTTTATCGAACAATTTCCACTCAGCACGCCGATTGGCGAGGCCATCGTGATGTCAGGTTGGGTGCAGGCCGGAAAGGTGGTGGTACAGAGCCATCCAGGTTTTGCCCATCGACAGTTGTGGGAGAACAGTGTCGAGATCTTCCGCTGGTTCCTGATCAGTGCATTGGTGGTGCTGTTATTGGGTGTCTTCACCCTGCAGCTGGTGCTTAAACCCCTCAGGCAGGTGGAGCGGCAGGCGAATGCCATTGTCAATCGGGAATTTCCCATCATCGAGAAATTACCCAGGACCTTGGATCTGAGACGCATCGTCCTTGCTATGAACCGGATGTCCGCCAAGGTCAAGCAGATGATTGAAAGGTTGGAACAGTTGACCGAAGGCCTACAGCGTCAGGCATCCCGTCATCCGGTGACGGATCTCACCAATAAGCGCTTCTTCATCAATACCATCAACAACCTTTTGCTTTCACCGGAGGAGTGTTCCACCGGGGTATTGGCGCTGATACAGGTCGAGAATCTGAAAGAAATCAATGACACTCAAGGCTATCAGGCCGGGGATGAAATCCTGCGGCGGACCGCTACTGCCTTGCTGGCGGTCAATGAGACGATTGCCAAGGGTCATCTGGCGCATCTGAATGGAGGTGACTTCGCCCTATTTGTCGAGGATATGCCTTTGGCGGATGCATCCAAACTGGGTGAATCACTCGCGTCCGGGTTGTCCGGTCTTGCCGATCCCAGCCATGGGGAGTCCCAAGAACTATGGCATATCGGTTTGGCCTCCTATGACGGTGCGCAGAACGTGTCGGAGTTGTTGTCGCAGGCGGATATGTCACTGCGTACGGCACAAGGCGAGGGTGCCAATACATGGCATCTCTATATGCCGGGTGAGCTGGAAAAATCCAAGGTCAGAGGGGGATCGGATTGGAAGACAACCATCCTGCACGCATTGCGGGATGACAGATTCGTACTCCAGTTCCAGCCGGTGTTTGCCTGTGGTGACAAGACAATTCTGCATCATGAGGTCTATGTTCGTATCAGGGAGGAGGATCGGCAATCCGGGAGTCAGTTGCTATCCGCGAGCCTGTTTATCCCCCACGCGGATCGACTGGGTTTAACCCCCGAGATCGACCGGATGGTCATCGAAAAAGTGATTCAGCGATTACGCAGCGAGGCCGGACAGAGTACGCGATATACCATTAATATCTCACCTATCTCTATGAAAAATAGTCGATTATTGAATTGGTTGACGAAACAGTTGGCAGATAATTCGGCTATTGCCCAACGCCTGATCTTTGAGATGCCGGAATATGGCGCTGTGTCGCAGCTTGATGAGGTTCGAGGGTTTATTCAAGGGATCAAGCGCTATGGGGCGGCTTTCTCCCTAGACCATTTTGGGCGCAGCCAGAGTGCGTTCGGCTACTTAAAAAGCCTCAAAGTCGACTATCTGAAGATCGACGGCAGTTATCTCAGGGAACTCCAGGCGAGTGCCGAGAACCAGTTTTTTATCCAGGCGTTGGTCTATATTGCACACGGACTGGAGATTAAGGTGGTTGGGGAGGCCGTGGAGACGGAGCAGGTTTGGAAAATTCTGCAACAACTCAACCTGGACGGGGGGCAGGGTTACTATTTAGCTAAACCCGAGTAATCCTCGCTTTCGGCCTTGCCCCTGCAGGCTGATTTAAACTGATCTGCAACATCGCGATTATTAAAGAATTTAGTTCGTGTGACGCTAACAAATCAAAGGAGTTCGTCATCGTCGACAAGGAGGGGATCGCCAGGTTGGAATACGGAACGAATTTGATTGCGCATTAGGATCTTTTGCTGTGCGGCATTAGGCAGATCGGTGAACATGATCAGATTCTTTTGGATAAGCAGTTCAATCAGGTCTTCGACGATACGGATCATTCCTGCGTCGGTCTCTGTGAGTAATTTTTTCGAGAGGGTTGTGGAGCTGTTGTTGAAGATAAACCCGATAACCTCATCATCGGATGCAGTGACTACCTCATCTGTATCTGCGGTTGGAGTATCGGACAGGTTGATGATATTGCCATCAGCATCGCGTTTAGCATACAACATAGAGATTCCTAACAAGTTTCACAAAACAATCCATGTCAGATATTAAAGCACAACAACAGCAACAGGATGTAATGGAGGAGTGGAAACATCCCAAAGATGGATCTGCATTCGATGATCCGCTCCTGGATTGCCTGGTGTTTCTGACCCGATATTACGGGCGCGTCCACTCACATGATGCGTTGCGCGCAGGCCTGCCTTTGGAGAATCATCGCCTTACACCTGAGCTGTTTCTGCGTGCTGCAGAGCGGGCTCAACTCAGTGCAAGGGTAGTCCACAGACCAATCGAGAAAATCAGCTCTTTGGTGCTGCCGGCAGTGTTGTTGCTCAACAACAGGCAGAGCTGTGTCTTATTGGAACGTAGCGCAGACGCCAAGCAACTGACCGTTATGCAGCCTGAGAGCGGTGAGGGCAGCCACCAAATAACCTTAGACGAACTCGAGCAGCAATACTCGGGATATGCGATTTTTGTCCGCTCTGAGCATCGCTTTGATGACCGCTCTCCTGAGGTGTTGAGATTACGTACCCGCCACTGGTTTTGGGGAACGCTGGTAAAATCATGGCGCATCTACAGGGATGTACTGCTCTCATCGTTTCTCATCAACGTGTTCGCCTTGGCGAGTCCGTTGTTTATTATGAATGTCTATGATCGGGTAGTTCCGAACAATGCCATCGAGACCCTTTGGGTGCTGGCGATTGGCATCGCCATTGTCTATTCATTTGATGTGATTATGCGAAGCCTGCGCGGGTATTTCATCGAT
The DNA here is from genome assembly GCA_040507005.1 of Candidatus Thiodiazotropha sp. Classification (GTDB taxonomy): domain Bacteria; phylum Pseudomonadota; class Gammaproteobacteria; order Chromatiales; family Chromatiaceae; genus Thiodiazotropha. The sequence continues at coordinate 10,996 of JBEVVS010000151.1, read as the reverse complement.
GTCGCCGGGAAAAAGTCGGATATCTTGCTTTCCGCCATGCTGTTTGAGCGTGTTCTCGGTATCAAGATGGCGGCACGTCCACCCTCGGTAGGCGCCTTTGCCAATAATCTGCGCGAGTTCGAAAGCATTCGGGATTTTATTACCTCGGCTACCGTGGTAACCCTTGTCGATTTACCCTTCGTGCTGCTGTTTCTCCTGGTAATTTGGTTTATCGGCGGGCCACTGGTGTATGTGCCCATGGTCTGCATACCGATAGTGATTGTGTATGGAATACTGATCCAATCGCCACTGCGTCGATCAGTCGAAGCAACCTATCGCGCATCGGCACAAAAGGGGGCGACACTGATTGAGTCCCTTACCGCGGTTGAGACAATAAAACATCTGGGTGCCGAGAGTGAGGTGCAGCGTAAATGGGAGCAACTGACCGGTCATATCGCCCACTGGGGGGTTCGTTCTCGTCTGCTGTCTGCTTCGGTTTCCAATGTCGCTACCTTTTTTCAACAGATGTCTCAGGTTGGAATCGTGGTTCTCGGGGTCTACCTGATTGCCGAAGGCGAGCTCAGCATGGGGGCCTTGATCGCCGGCGTGATTTTGGTGGGGCGTGCCTTGGCGCCAATGGCGCAGGTGGCGAACCTGGCAGTTCGCTACTATCAGGCGAAGACTGCACTGGGGAGCCTCAACAACGTGATGGAGCTGCCTATCGAGCGGCCGGAAGATAAATCCTTTCTCAGCCGGGAACAGTTCCAAGGTGATATTGAACTGGATGATGTCAGCTTTAGTTATCCGGGCGAAGAGAAGATGGCATTACGAAATGTCTCCATGACGATTTCAGCCGGTGAGAAGGTTGCAATAATCGGTAAGGTGGGATCGGGCAAGACCACGATCGAAAAGCTCATGCTGGGTCTCTATGATCCGGACTCCGGTGCTGTACGCATCGACGGTGCCGACCTGCGCCAGGTAGATCCAGCAGATCTGCGTCGCAGTATCGGCTATGTGCCGCAAGACATCATGCTCTTTTATGGCAGTGTCAAGGACAACATTGTGCTGGGTGCTCCGTATGCGGATGACAATGACATCCTGGAGGTGGCGAAGATTGCCGGCGTGATGGATTTCGTCAACCAACACCCACAGGGCTTCGATATGCAGGTGGGAGAGCGCGGTGAACAGCTTTCAGGGGGGCAGCGTCAGGCCATAGCCATAGCTCGGGCGCTGCTGCTTGACCCTCCCGTACTCATGTTGGATGAACCCAGCAACTCCATGGACAACAGTACCGAGGCGATCCTGAAACGACAGCTTTCTGTCTATGCAAAGGATAAGACCTTGATACTGGTAACCCATCGTTCTTCACTGCTCGATCTGGTCGATCGTCTGATCGTTATCGATGCAGGCAGGGTCATTGCCGATGGTCCGAAGGCACAAGTGCTTGAGGCCTTGAAACAGAACCGCAGTGGTGCCGCTGCTAAGTGAGCGTAATTAGGTACATGAAAAACATGAAATTTAGTGACTTAACGAGATAGAGAGTAGATTGGATCAAAGGGTGAATACTCAGTCTCAAACAACAGAAGCAGGCATGCAGGCCGATCAATTGTCATTCAATTCTGATATCTCAGGTAACGGGGATAAGGATTTCATGGACGACAAAACTGCAGCGCTACTGGTGCAGTCGCCTCGGGGTGGCAGCACCATACTGTGGATGGTGTTTTTCATCTTTATACTGGCTGTGGTTTGGGCTAACTGGGCTGAGCTGGATGAGGTGACAAGGGGAGTCGGCAAGGTAATCCCCTCCAGTCAGATACAGGTCATTCAGAATCTAGAGGGGGGGATCCTCTCGGCGCTTTATGTACAGGCCGGCGACACCGTAGAGCAGGGACAGGTGTTGATGCAACTGGATGACACCCGTTTCTCCTCATCCTTGAGGGAGACGCAGTTACAGTTCTGGGCACTGAAGGCAAAAGCCGCCAGACTGCAGGCTGAGACCAATAATCAGGCACTTGAGGTGCCGCCTGGTCTGACTGACAAATATCCAGCGCTGATAAACCAGGAACAGGGTCTGTTCAATTCACGCCAAAAAGAGCTACAGGCGAATCGAACGATTCTGTCCAAGCAGGTTGAACAGATACGCCAGGAAATCAATGAACTTAATGTAAAAAGTGCAAGGTTGAAACGCAACCTATCCCTTGTCAATAAAGAGCTGAATCTATCCAAGCCATTATTGAAGGCTGGAGCTATATCTGAAGTCGAAATCCTGCGGCTTGAAAAGGAGGTCAGTGAACTGGAGGGAGAACTCGAAACCGCCAGCCTGACAATCCCGCGGATGAAATCCCGTCTTGAAGAGGCGGAGCAGAAGGTCTCTGAGATTTTAATTCGTTTTCAGAACGAAGCCCATGCCGAGCTGAATGAGGTGCTTGCGGAACTCTCGCAACTTCAGGAGACAAGCATCGCGCTGGAAGACCGGGTAACCCGTACCGCGGTCCGTTCACCGGTCAAGGGTAAAGTCAAACAGGTCATGATCAATACCTTGGGTGGTGTGATACAACCCGGTATGGAATTGATGGAAATCGTGCCTTTGGATGATTCTCTGCTTGTTGAGGCGAAGGTCGGTCCGAAAGATATTGCGTTCCTCCATCCAGGGCAGAAGGCAATTGTCAAACTGACTGCCTATGACTTCGCCATCTATGGCGCGCTCACGGGTAAAGTTGAGCATATCAGTGCCGATACCATCAAGGAGGAGCACGAACAGGACAGTTACTATCTTGTTCGGGTAAGAACGGACAAAACTGACCTGGGCACCCAGGAGAAGGCATTGCCGATCATCCCCGGTATGCAGGCAGAGGTCGATATTCTTACCGGGAAAAAGAGTGTTCTCGAGTATCTCTTCAAACCACTATTGCGCGCTAAAGGCAGGGCATTGAGAGAACGATAAGGTGATGCAGTTTTCGATCAAACCTAAAACCGATCAAATATCGAATGATCGTTCCAAGGGGAATGAAAGTCCCAATACGCAAGCCGATGCTAAACGGCAGGTCATCCCCATGGCCAAAAAAATCCTGTTATATAGCGCTGATGAGGTGGTTGCGAAACGTTGGCATGAAGCGCTGAATGGCGTTGAAAATCCATCCTCGGTATCGACCCCCGAGGCGCTGATAAATAGCTTGCAAATGGGTAAGACTGAGGTTGTTCTTGTGGATCTGGATCTGTTTGGGGAGGAGTACCAGCAAATACCAGAGCTACTCTGTCAACGGTTTCCAAAGATCTCCTTTATCGTCCTTTCCTCGTCCCCGAATGATGTTGAAGGGCTGTATTTGATCACCAATGGGGTCAAGGGTTACTGCAACCGGTATATCTCCCATGCGCTTTTGCTCAAGGCCGTTGAGTTGGTACGCATGGGTGAAGTCTGGGTGGGTCGAAGTCTGTTATTCAAACTGATGAGCAGACTGAGCGCTGCGAAATCGCCGACACAGATGAATGACGACAATCAGGCGGACGTCGAAGCAAGATTGGCAAAACTTACCGATCGCGAGGGTGAGATAGCCCGCCTGGTGGGTGCCGGAGACAGCAATAAAGTCATAGCGAAAAAACTCGATATTACCGAGAGAACTGTCAAGGCCCACCTGAGCTCTATTTTTAGGAAGACAACGACTAAAGACCGCCTCCAGCTCGGCCTGTTGATCAATAGTTGATCGCAGCCCCTGTCAGAATTAAATATATCCAATAAATTCAATAAGATACCTATTGTACCAAGGTACAATAGGCAGGCTGATGCCTATCGACGAATATATATATTAATGAACATAGGATGATCAGGCGTATCTGCCGGATCCTCGTAGCAAACAAAATTGATCTGAATCGTAGAGGCAAAGATGGCTAATCAAGCAACCCAGGCATCAGGACAGGTTATTGGCTTTGTACGTCAAGTGATTGGTGAGGTGACTGCCACCGGTAGTGATGGGGTCACCAGAACCCTGCAGGTTGGCGATCTTGTGTTTGCCGATGAACAGATTGTGACGGGTGATCTTGGAAGCATCGAGATTGTTTTCAATGATGGCGGGAACCTGACCTTGGGGCGCAACTCCCAAGGCTTGCTCGATGCAGATGTCTACCAGACAACAACCCCTGAAGATGGATCAGAATATGCCGCCTCTATCGATGCGATTCAACAGGCAATCCTGTTGGGTGAAGACCCGACAGCCATCCAGGAAGCACCAGCTGCAGGTCCCGGTGATGCTGAGGCGGGTAATGAAGGAACAAGTTTTGTCACAGTGGAGAGAACAGCTTCTGAAACCACACCTGAGAGCGGACATGAAACTGAAGGATTGGTAATCAGTTTTGCCGAGTCCAGCGACACATCATCGATTATTAATCTCCTGCCCACCATTGATTTGGATGGCGATGACAATTCCCAGCTAGGGGTAGGCTATCTCAGTCACTTTGTGGAGAATGGCGGGCCGTTGTCCATTGCCGATACGGATATCCAGGTTTCCAATCCAGACGGCACGACACTCGAAAGTGCAAGAATCGTACTGACAAATGCACAGCTTGGCGATCAACTGGATGTATCGACGATTACCGGTTTGAACGTTGATGTAGATACCAGTGTGCCTGGTGTCATTACCGTGTTGTTAAGTGGATCTGCAGCACCAGAAGTGTATGCGCAGGCTATCCGTGATATCGGGTTTGTGAATACCACAGAGAATCCTGATGAAACACCCCGCATAATTGAAGTGACAGTCAATGACGGTGAGTTCGACAGTAATACTGCAATCACAACTGTTACTGTTCAGGCCGTCAACGATCCCCCCGTTGTCGATCTTGATGCCAACGACTCTACAGATACGGGTTATGACTTCCAGACAACATTCACCGAAGGCGATGCGGCAATTTCAATTGCCGATATCGATTCTTCAGTATCGGATGTCGATAGTGAGACATTGCAGAGTGCCACAGTAACTCTGACAAATCCCCAGGCGGATGATGTGTTGGCCTTTGGGGATATGCCAGCTGGACTAACAGCGGTGCTCAATGGCAGTAGCATCACAATCAGTGGCGAAGGTACTCTAGCTGATTATCAAAGCGCAATTCGCGCTATTACCTTTGAGAATACGAGCCAAAATCCTTCCACCGAAACGCGTGTTCTGCAAGTCACGGTAAATGACGGTGAGCTCGATAGCGAGGTTGCTGTAACCCGTATAGAAGTCATTGGTGTAAATGATCTTGCTCAAATTGATCTGGACGCTGATGACAGCAGTGCAACCGGCACCGATTATGAAACCACCTTTGTCGAGGATGGATCGGCCGTATCTGTTGTCGACGATGATGTCGTTATTACAGATGTCGATGATACAAATATTGAAAGTGCAACTGTGGTATTGACCAACCATCAGTCATTCGACCATTTAATTGTTCGTGGTTTGCCAATCGGGATTACAGCTTCGGTTGTCGATGACTCAACGGTAACATTGACGGGTACAGCAACCCTGGCTGATTACGAACAGGCCCTTCAGGCTGTACATTTTGTTAATACGAGCGATTACCCGCAAACAGTTGATCGTATCCTTAATATTACTGTGAATGATGGTGACGGTAACAGTAACAGTGCAATCACAACTATCCATGTTATTCCGGTCAATGATCCGCCGGAAGCAGGTAATGACATGGTTGCAACTCAGGAGAACACGCCAGTCGGTATTTTCGTGCTTGGAAATGACTCGGATCCCGAGGGAGATAGACTTTCAGTTACCAGTAATACCCAGCCTTCCAATGGTACCCTGGTGCAAAACTCAAATGGATCCTATCAATACACGCCTAATGCGGGATTTACAGGTACAGATTCATTTAACTACACAGTCAGTGATGGGAATGGGGGTTATGATACGGCTACAGTGATGATCACAGTGGCTGGTGGCGTTAATGATGGACCTGTTGCCAATAGTGATAGTGCGAGTACAAGTGAAGACACACCTGTCACTATAGCTGTATTGACGAATGACACCGATCCGGAAGGCGACGTACTGAGTATTACCTCGTTCACCCAGGGGGGCAACGGTTCAGTCTCTATCGATCCGGTCACGGGCAATCCGATATATACGCCGAATCCAGCATTCACCGGCACCGATACATTCACCTATACCATCGATGATGGTAACGGCGGCTCTGACACCGCGACTGTTACGGTTAATGTGGGTAGTGTAAATGATGCCCCGGTTGCGACTGATGACTCAATTGGCACCAATGAAGATACCCCTGTCACAATCGCAGTCCTACCCAACGATAGCGATCCAGACGGCGATCCATTAACAGTGACAGCTGTCACTCAAGGCGCCAATGGCAGTGTCACAATCGATCCTGTGACAGGTAATCCTGTCTATACCCCAAACACCAACTTCACCGGCACGGATACCTTCACCTATACCATAGATGACGGCAACGGCGGTACCGATACCGCCACCGTGACGGTGACTGTAGCTGGTATAAACGATGCCCCCCTGGCTGGTGATGATGCCGTCGGTACCAATGAAGATACACCGGTTACTATCGATGTGCTGCCCAACGATAGTGATCCAGATGGTGATGCGCTAACAGTGACAGCTGTTACTCAAGGCGCCAATGGCAGTGTCACAATCGATCCTGTGACAGGTAATCCTGTCTATACCCCAAACACCAACTTCACCGGCACGGATACCTTCACCTATACCATAGATGATGGTAACGGCGGTACCGATACAGCGACAGTTACAGTTACCGTGGGTGGCGTGAATGATGCGCCGGTTGCGACTGATGACACAATTGGCACCAACGAAGATACTCCTGTCACTGTTGCGGTCCTGCCCAATGACAGTGACCCGGACGGTGATACCCTGACAGTTACCTCGGTAACTCAAGGTGCCAACGGTAGTGTAACCATTGATCCTGTGACAGGTAATCCTGTCTATACCCCGAACCCGGATTTCAACGGTACCGATACCTTTACCTACACTATCGATGACGGCAACGGCGGCACCGATATCGCCACCGTGACGGTTACCGTTGGTGCAGTGAACGACACGCCAGTCGCTGTAGATGACGGTGTTGGAACGGATGAAGATGTTCCTGTAACTGTCAATGTTCTGCCAAATGATAGTGATCCTGACGGTGATGTTCTGACCGTTACATCAGTGACTCAGGGAGCCAATGGCAGTGTCACCATCGACCCGGTGAGTGGTAATCCTGTCTATACGCCCAACACTAATTTCACAGGCACAGATACGTTTACATACACCATCGATGACGGCAATGGTGGTACCGACACGGCTACCGTAACCGTTACCGTCGGTGGTGTTAACGATGCGCCGGTGGCAACTGACGATTCAGTTGGTACCAACGAAGATACTCCTGTCACCGTCAATGTCCTGCCCAACGACAGCGATCCAGACGGTGACACCCTATCAGTCCTATCTGTGACACAAGGGACCAATGGTTCCGTAGCCATCGATCCAGTTTCCGGCAACCCGGTCTATACACCGAATCCGGACTTCAATGGCACCGACACCTTTACCTATACGGTTGATGATGGCAATGGTGGTACCGATACGGCCACCGTGACGGTTACCGTGGGTGCAGTGAATGACGCACCGGTAGCCACCGATGATGCAGTGGGTACGAATGAAGATACGCCAGTTACTGTGGATGTGCTGCCGAATGACAGCGATCCCGATGGCGATACTTTGTCTGTCCTTTCAGTGACGCAAGGGACCAATGGATCAGTAGCGATCGATCCAGTTTCGGGCAACCCGGTTTACACCCCGAATCCTGACTTCAACGGAACCGATACCTTCACCTACACCGTTGATGATGGCAACGGAGGTACCGACACTGCCACTGTTACGGTTACTGTTGGTGCGGTAAACGATGCACCGATTGCTGCTGACGACTCTATTGGCACCAGTGAAGATACCCCGGTTACTGTTGATGTGCTGCCTAACGACAGCGACCCCGACGGCGACACCCTGTCTGTCCTTTCTGTCACTCAGGGTACTAACGGATCAGTTGCCATTGATCCTGTTTCAGGCAATCCTGTCTACACGCCAAATGCCGATTTTAACGGTACAGATACTTTCACCTACACGGTTGATGATGGCAATGGTGGTACCGATACGGCCACCGTGACGGTTACCGTGGGTGCAGTGAATGACGCACCAGTAGCCACCGATGATGCAGTGGGCACCGACGAGGATACCCCTGTCACTGTTGATGTACTGCCGAATGACAGTGATCCCGATGGCGATACCCTGTCTGTCCTTTCTGTCACCCAGGGTACTAACGGATCAGTTGCCATTGATCCTGTATCAGGCAATCCTGTTTACACGCCAAATGCTGATTTTAACGGTACAGATACTTTCACCTACACCGTTGATGATGGCAATGGTGGCACCGATACGGCCACCGTGACGGTTACTGTAGGTGCGGTGAATGACGCGCCGGTGGCAACCGACGATGCAGTGGGTACGGATGAAGATACCCCGGTTACTGTGGATGTGCTGCCCAATGATAGCGATCCAGATGGTGATACCCTGTCTGTTCTTTCAGTAACCCAGGGTGCAAATGGTAGTGTTGCCATCGATCCTGTTAGTGGCAACCCCGTCTATACGCCAAATGCCGATTTCAATGGCACGGATACCTTCACCTACACCGTAGACGATGGAAATGGTGGTACCGATACTGCCACCGTGACGGTGACTGTAGGTGGCGTTAACGACGCACCTATCGCTACCGATGATACAGTTGGTACGAACGAAGATACTCCGGTTACTGTTGATGTGCTACCCAATGACAGCGATCCCGACGGCGATACCTTGTCTGTTCTTTCTGTGACTCAGGGTACAAATGGTTCGGTAGCCATCGATCCAGTTTCCGGCAATCCTGTCTACACGCCGAACCCAGATTTCAATGGCACCGATACCTTTACCTACACCGTTGATGACGGTAATGGCGGTACCGATACCGCGACTGTCACAGTCACGGTAGGTGCGGTGAATGACGCACCAATGGCAACCGACGATGCAGTAGGTACGGATGAAGATACACCAGTTACTGTGGATGTGCTGCCGAATGACAGTGATCCCGACGGCGATACCTTGTCTGTTCTTTCTGTGACTCAGGGTACTAACGGATCAGTAGCTATCGATCCAGTTTCTGGTAACCCTGTTTACACGCCGAACCCAGATTTCAATGGCACCGATACTTTTACTTACACGGTCGATGATGGTAATGGTGGTACCGATACCGCGACTGTCACGGTTACTGTAGGAGCGGTGAACGACGCGCCAGCCGCTGTAGATGACAGTGTTGGAACAGATGAGGATGTACCTGTAACAGTCAATGTCCTGCCCAACGACAGTGACCCGGACGGTGACACCCTGTCAGTCCTATCTGTGACTCAAGGGACCAATGGATCGGTAACCATCGATCCTGTTTCCGGCAACCCGGTCTATACACCGAATCCGGACTTCAATGGCACCGACACCTTTACCTATACGGTTGATGATGGCAATGGTGGTACCGATACGGCCACCGTGACGGTTACCGTGGGTGCAGTGAATGACGCACCGGTAGCCACCGATGATGCAGTGGGTACGAATGAAGATACGCCAGTTACTGTGGATGTGCTGCCGAATGACAGCGATCCCGATGGCGATACTTTGTCTGTCCTTTCAGTGACGCAAGGGACCAATGGATCAGTAGCGATCGATCCAGTTTCGGGCAACCCGGTTTACACCCCGAATCCTGACTTCAACGGAACCGATACCTTCACCTACACCGTTGATGATGGCAACGGAGGTACCGACACTGCCACTGTTACGGTTACTGTTGGTGCGGTAAACGATGCACCGATTGCTGCTGACGACTCTATTGGCACCAGTGAAGATACCCCGGTTACTGTTGATGTGCTGCCTAACGACAGCGACCCCGACGGCGACACCCTGTCTGTCCTTTCTGTCACCCAGGGTACTAACGGATCAGTTGCCATTGATCCTGTATCAGGCAATCCTGTTTACACGCCAAATGCCGATTTTAACGGTACAGATACTTTCACCTACACCGTTGATGATGGCAATGGCGGCACCGATACAGCCACTGTTACTGTTACTGTAGGTTCGGTGAACGACGCACCGGTGGCAACCGACGATGCAGTGGGTACGGACGAAGATACCCCTGTCACCGTTGATGTCCTGCCCAACGACAGTGATCCGGACGGTGATACCCTTTCTGTCCTATCTGTGACTCAAGGGAACAATGGATCAGTAGCGATCGATCCAGTTTCCGGCAATCCTGTTTATACACCCAATGCCGATTTCAACGGTACAGATACTTTCACCTACACCGTTGATGATGGCAATGGCGGTACCGATACAGCCACTGTTACTGTTACTGTAGGTTCGGTGAACGACGCACCGGTAGCAACCGACGATGCAGTGGGTACGGACGAAGATACGCCTGTTACTGTGGATGTCCTGCCTAATGACAGTGACCCCGACGGTGACACCCTATCAGTCCTATCTGTGACTCAAGGGTCCAATGGTTCCGTAGCCATCGATCCAGTCAGTGGTAATCCGGTCTATACACCGAACCCGGACTTCAATGGCACGGATACCTTCACCTATACCGTTGATGACGGTAATGGTGGTACTGACACTGCCACTGTTACGGTTACTGTTGGTGCGGTAAACGATGCACCGATTGCTGCTGACGACTCTATTGGCACCAATGAAGATACCCCTGTCACGGTTGACGTTTTACCGAATGACAGCGATCCAGATGGCGATACTTTGTCAGTCCTTTCTGTCACTCAGGGTGCTAACGGATCAGTTGCTATCGATCCGGTCAGTGGCAACCCGGTCTATACACCGAACCCAGATTTTAATGGCACGGATACCTTTACTTACACGGTCGATGACGGTAATGGTGGTACCGATACCGCCACCGACCGGATCGATAGCAACTGATCCGTTAGCACCCTGAG
>JBEVVS010000233.1:0-16978 GCA_040507005.1 Candidatus Thiodiazotropha sp. | reverse complement strand
CGGTTCCGACCTGGGTGGAGCGATCAAGGGATTCAAAGGTAGCAACAGGAACAGGATAAGGCCAAGGAGCAGATCGAGAAATCCGAGTCAGGTACGGTGGTCGATGGTGAAGTCACATCCAAGGAGAGTGACAAGAGCTGAACAGAGCGACACCACAATCTGTTAACGAGAAAATAACATGTTTGATGTTGGTTTCTGGGAACTGACAATCATCGCCCTGGTGGCATTGATCGTGATCGGTCCTGAGCGTCTGCCCAAAGTTGCCCGCACCGCTGGTCTGTGGCTTGGACGCGGGCGCCGGTTCGTTGCCAATGTGAAGGCGGATATAGATAAGGAGATCAAGGCCGAGGAGCTCAAGGAGGTAATCGAAAAACAGGCCGCCCTGGCCAATCCGGTACACGAGATTGTCGAAGAGACCCGGAGTGATCTGAATGAGATCAAACAACAAGCAGCCCAGCAGGTAGAGGAGAGCCAGAATGCTCTCGACGACCGCCAAGAGTCCGACAGCAAAAACTAATCATTAGAGATGTCGGTGCAGAATACCCCCGATACAACCGCCAAGGAACAACCCCTGGTCTCCCATCTGATCGAATTGCGCGATCGTGTGTTACGCATGGTACTGGTAGTGCTGGCAGTATTTCTGGTGCTGTTCCCCTTCGCCAACGACCTCTATAGCGCCATTGCAGGACCGATGCGTGCTGCACTGCCGGAAGGCAGTACGATGATCTCCACCAAGCCCATCGATCCCTTCCTGATACCCTTTAAACTCAGTCTGCAATTGGCCATATTCATTGCAGTGCCTTTCATCCTTTATCAATTCTGGGCCTTTGTTGCGCCTGGTCTCTATCGACATGAGAAGCGCCTGGTCATACCTTTGCTGATATCCAGCACCCTGCTCTTCTACCTGGGCATGGCATTCGCCTACTTCGTCGTCTTTCCGCTGGTCTTTACCTTTCTCGCCGGCACCGCACCCGAGGGTGTCGAGGTGGCGACCGATATGGGTAGCTATCTGGATTTTGTTATGACCCTGTTTTTTGCCTTTGGGGTCGCATTCGAAGTCCCGATTGCCACTATAATCCTTGTCTGGATGGGGATCACCACGCCAGAAAAATTACGCCATAAGCGTCCCTTCGTGATCGTTGGCGCTTTTGTGGTCGGCATGTTTTTGACCCCCCCCGATGTGATTTCACAGACCCTGCTGGCCCTGCCCATGTGGGTCCTGTTTGAGCTGGGGCTTATCTTTTCAAAGGGGTTCGTCAATCGACGCCAGGAGCCCTCAGATGATCTGCCTGATGAAGCGGTAACCGCACAGGCCGGAACCGGAGGAGAAGGTTCCCCCCCGGAGAATCAGGATGACCGGGTTGGCAGCGATATCGATCCGGCAAGCGATTATGTGGATCCGGACCGTTTTGTGCCAATGACCGATGATGAGATGGAAGCGGAGATGGATGCCATTGAAGCGCTCGAGCAGGTTGAGGGAGATGAAGAGGTCGACATCGTCAAGAGCAAGCTTGAGTTAGTCAATGAACACCGCAACAGTGGCAATGTGGATAGGGCCCGTGCTCTGTTGTATGAGATCCTGGAGGAGGGTAATCCGGATCAACGCCTGGTGGCGCGGAATATCCTTGCCCAACTCGATTCAGACGACTAGTCCCAGCATATACCGTTGTTGAGAAAATTAGTCCGCAAATGAACGCAAATGTAAAATAGTGCTGGGATATGCCCGGTCCTGGGCATTGGGAAAGTAAAATTAGACTCTCCTTATTATTTGCGTTTATTCGCGTTCATTTGCGGACGTTTCTCTCTTAATGTCCGTTGTTTAATCCCTTGAGCCGGTCAGCGGTTGCGCAGACGGGTGCCATGCACCAGTGACAGGGTGATCTCCTCGGCGGAGAGTGTTGCCGCAAAATAGGTTCCGGAAATCTTGGCACTGTTGATGCTGGCGCCCTCCAGATTGGTTTCACTCAGATTCAGTCCGCGCAGGTCCGCATGACGTAGATAGGCCCCGGACATATCCAGGTTTCGCGCATCCAAATCCCTCAAATCGGTCCCTCTCAGGTCGGCGTTGCGCAGGTCGCAAGATTCACCGTTGGCGCGTCGCTGGTTGAACTCGTCGATCTTTCCCTGCTTAAGAAGTTGATACATGGGGTCCTGTTTCAGCTGGGGTTTCTGCATGGATACCTCTGTCTTTCATTATCCGGGTAGATGGTTTTGTTAGTTAAAGGATAGCGAATTGTCGGTTCTATTTTCGAGTCGATCCTTCGATTTAGATGCTTTTATTGTTGCCATTAGTGGCTGTTGCATCTAGTATTGATAGAATTAATACTATTGGGCGACTGTCATGGCTGGAACACCACAGATTCATTATAAACAAAACCGGTTAAAGCAGTTGCGTGCCTTTTGCCATGCGGCACAGACCGGGTCGATCAGCGAGGCTGCTGAGAGGCTCTATCTGAGTCAGCCGACGGTCTCTTTGCAGATTCAGGCCCTGGAGCGTGAGCTGGAAACGGTGCTTTTTGAGCGCAGAGGGCCAAAAATCAAGCTAACTCCGGAAGGGGAGACCCTCTACAAACTATCTCAGCCACTGGTAGAGGGGATGGATAAACTGCAGGAGACCTTTGCCGCCTCCTGTGGAAAGCTTGAAAGCGGCGAGCTGAACATCGCTGCGGGTGAATCTACCATTCTCTATATCCTGCCTGAACCCATTCGTCTTTTTGCCGAACGCTATCCCGGTATTCGGGTAAAACTGCATAATGTGACCGGAAGGGATGGCATGGCCATGTTGAGAGCCGACAAAACGGATCTCGCAATCGGTTCTATGTTGGAGATTCCAGACGATGTGACCTACCAGCCTGTGGTCAATTATGCCCCGGTGCTGATTACACCGTTGGACCATCCCCTGTCAAAAAAGGAGTCGATCCAGTTACACGATATCAGTCCCTATGGGCTGATACTTCCCCCCCACCATCTGAGTACCTGGAGGATGGTGGATCTGGTGTTCAAACAGCACAATGCCAACTATAACGTCACCTTGGAGGCTGGCGGCTGGGAAGTCATCAAGAAATATGTGGAGATCGGCTTGGGTATATCCATCGTCACGGATGTCTGCCTGACGGGAGAAGAGCAGATCGCCACCATCCACCTGGGTGAGTACTTCCCCGATCGCAGCTATGGCATCGTGTTGCGCCGCGGCAAATTTCTTTCTCCTCAGGCAAAGCGGTTTCTTGAGATTGTGAAGGAGGTGATTAAATAGCCGACAGCAGCCGTTGGCCCGAGATGGGTGCTGTGTGACAGGGGAAGGTTATTCCTAAGCTATTTTCCTCACAAGTTAAACTGTTTTACAATGGCGCTGGAATCGATCTGGAGATGGTTATGATAGGAAATGCCCCTGAATTTCAGTCCTTGCTAAGGGCAATGCGTATTGTTTCTGTGACTGATGCCACTGTACTGGTCACTGGTGAGAGCGGTACAGGTAAGGAATTGCTGGCACAGGCACTGCATCAAAACAGTCGTCGACGTGACAAATCCTTCATAACCGTCAACTGCGCAGCCCTTCCGACTCAATTGGCGGAAAGTGAGCTTTTTGGTCACCGCAAGGGTGCTTTCACCGGTGCCTCCAGTGACAGCATAGGCAAAGTCCAGGCCGCGAATGGGGGCACCCTGTTCCTGGATGAGATCGGCGAACTGCCCCTGGCGGTCCAGGCAAAGCTACTGCGATTTCTCGAGACCGGGGAGTGCCAAACTGTCGGTAGAGCGAATAATCAACGTGTTGATGTACGGGTAATCGCCGCAACCAACCGTGATTTGACCCAGTTGATCGATGAGGGGAGGTTTCGCCGGGATCTCTTTTACCGTCTCCACGTCGTGCCTCTCGAGTTGCCGCCATTACGCCAGCGTCCAGGTGATATACAACTTCTGCTTACCGGGCTGACAGGGGAACTTGCTGCAAGTTACAAGCTTCGTCCACCCCTCTACAGTAAGGCGGTAGTCAAGCTGCTGAACAGCTATAACTGGCCGGGTAATGTGCGGGAGCTGAAGAACTTCTCCGAGCGCATGCTGATCCTGTTTTCCGGGCGCAAGGTCGAAGTGGAAAATCTACCCCAGGAGTTTCGCACAACCGCAAGCTCTCAGGACCATGCGAGCAATCGCTTTCTGCTACCGGATCAGGGTCTCAATATGGATGAGCTCGAAGCCAGCTTGATCAAGCAGGCCTTGGTCAAGACGTTCGGCAATCGTAGTAAAGCGGCACGCATGTTGGGACTCAGTCGCGATACCCTGCTCTACCGGATAAAAAAATACGCTATCGAAACTTGATACTAGTAGATACGGTAGCCGCCATGACGCTTTCGACTGCGGTAGTCGAAGAGTGCGGTTCCGGCGATGGTGCCCAGTACGAAAGTGATCCCGGCAGCAATCAGTCCCCATTTCAGGGGGATAGCAGAATGCATCTGATTTTGATTATTGCGTAGGGCTTCGTTCTCCTGTTGAATCCTGTCTAACGCGGCGACTACGCCTTCCGTGTTCGCCAACTGATCCTGAAGCTCAGCAGTGGCTTCTTGCTCCTGATGTTTGAGATTGTCCAGTTCGTTGCGGGATTCCTTTAACTTGGCCTCATTTTGTTCCAGTTGCGTGGCGAGTGCTTCATGCTGTAGCTGCAGTTCCGCCAATTGAGTACGTGCAGGCTTTTGTTGGATGAGAAATCCGGCCTTTGTCCAGCCTTCAATACCATCTTTGGTGCGCACTTTGGCGAACAGGCCCTCCTCTTCCAATAACTCAAGTTCATCGCCACTATTCAGCCGCTTTAGAAGCTTGCCCTTTGAGTTGATCAGCTCATACAGGGAGAGTTGTAATTCATCCGTGACATATCTCGTCTCCGCTAGAGCGGTGTGGTTGCAAGCAATCAGGCATAGGCCCCAAATAAAATAATTTCTAAAGTACTTCATTCGATCCATCCCTCGGAGAAACCGCGTGTAGTGAAAATGCAAGCTGGGATGAATCAGGCCCTTATGGGTTTAAATTCTGCCCGGCAACATCTTCAATATCGGGACTGAGGATAGCGAATAGAATGAATCTATGCCAGTGTCGAATGGGTAGTTTTTGATCTAGCTATCTAAAAAATGTCTCATTCAGTTTTCGTTCAGCATCACCAGCATATTCTGTACTTGAGTTTTGACGAAAATCGGATATAGGAGACGCCGCCATGAATCTTGCTAGAACAACACTGATTGCAGTATCGCTAAGTCTTTTAGTTGCTGCCCCTTCATTTGCCGGTAATTCTCATAGAGGTGAGTATTGCGACAATAAAAAAGTACACAAGATCGAAAAACGCTTGGATCGCCAGTTCCACAGAATCGAGAGAGGTATAGAAAGGGATAGGTTGACCCACAAGGAAGCTAGGAAACTGAAGAAAAGATATCGTAAGATACGCCGCTTATCCCGCGAATACAGGGATGATGGATATCTCTCAAGAAGTGAGTTTAAACATTTAACACGCAAACTAGACAAGAACAGTCGCCTGATAAGAGAGTATATGCATAATGGAATAGACCGTTATATTGCATATCATGATGAATACTCCAGACATCGTGATGATAGGTACTATTGGCATTGATTTGGTCAATCATCTGACTACCAGCCATTGAAATCCCGGCTTGTGCCGGGATTATGTAATGCGCACGAAATCAAGTAAGTGCTGTGAGCGGGTTTGGAAAGGATTGTGGATTAGTTAAATTCAGGCGATGACTATTCAGCTTTTGCAAGGTTTTGAAAATATTGTTTGAACTGACTGGTTTGTGCTAATAACTTGTTGACGCATTGCTCGAGAGTGTCCTTATGAACAGGATCCTGTTTCAAAGTGTCCTTCAAGGATGCAGCTGCCTTGTATATCAACGATGCTCCGCCAGAGCCAGCAGAACCCTCGAGCTTGTGTGCGGCTTGATATAGGGCGGTCAGGTCTCCGGCTAGGTGGGCTTCTCTCAATGCGGATTCGCAATTTGGAAGCATTTCAAGAAATTCGTCGAGAATCAGTTGTGCCGCTTCGTTGTCATTCGAAACGCTGGCAAGTGCTACCTGACGATTATAGATTGCTAAATCGCCACTCTCGTAAGTAAAAGCTGGTTTGGTGACTTGTGACTTGTAGAGGTGTCCTGTCCACTTGCTCACGATTGCATACAGCTGGTCGGGTAAATAAGGTTTTGCCAATAGGTCCTTCATGCCAGCAGCCATTACGTCTTGATGTTTTTGCGGTAAAACGTGGGCGGTTACAGCAATAATCGGTATATGTTTAGAATTCTGCATTTCACCTATTTTTCTTGCAGCCTCAATTCCACTCATCTTAGGCATTTCAAGATCCATAAGGATGAGATCGAAATCGTGGTCGGGTATTACTCGTAATGCCTCTATTGCGCTCGTTACGGCAATGACTGTTGCACCCTTTTTGAGTAGCAGGGTTTTAGCCAATGTCAGGTTCACATTGCTATCGTCGACCACAAGTATTGTCAGATTGATGAATGTCTGGCTTTCGTCGTCTAGTGTTTTTGTTTTTTCATTAGTGCTTGATGTAATCGCCAATACATTGTCAGATTCACTTATGGATTTAGGCGATCCAACATTGATTGAAGCGACAAAAGTAGAGCCCTCTCCCGGTGTGCTGGTAAGCGTAATTTCGCCGTCCATGAGATATACAAGACGTTGGGCGATGACCAAACCAAGGCCGGTTCCGCCGTAGTTGCGTGTAATTGATCCATCACACTGCTGAAATGGTTGAAAAAGCTGTGAGTATTGTTCTGGCGTGATGCCTATCCCTGTGTCACTGACCGTGATTCTGAGCCGATGTTGATCATGCTCGGGGCGCTGGTCTATTTTGTCAATCGCAATTCTGACACTGCCTTCGTCAGTGAACTTAATCGCATTGCCGACAAGGTTTATGAGTATTTGGCGTATCCTTGCCGGGTCACCATAGAGCATTGGCGACACGTCTTCCGCAACATATGAAGTGAGGTTTAGCCCCTTTTCCCGGGCCTTGGGAGCAAATAACATCTCGACTCCATGAGTTAGGTTTTCAATCATGAAGTTACTATGTTCCAAGGTGAATTTGCCGGCCTCCATCTTTGAGAAATTTAGAATGTCATCGATAATTTCAAGCAGTCCTTGCGCTGAACTGATTATAATATCCACATATTCAAACTGCTGTTGGTTCAAAGATGTCTTTTTCAGCAGATGTCCGAAGCCAATGACACCACTCATGGGTGTGCGTATTTCGTGACTCATAGTCGCTAAAAAATCACTCTTGGCCTGGCTCGCCGCCTCTGCATCATTTTTGGCTGTATTTAATTCCTTGGTTCGTTCGGTGACCTGGCGTTCTAAATCCAGATGATAGGCAGCAAGCTTACTGTCATGTTTCTGGATCCGGTCTAGCATGGCGTTGAACCCATCTACCAGGCTTCCTAGTTCATCGTTACTCAGGCGTTTGGCTCGATGGGAAAAGTCTCTTTTTACTGCAACCTTTTTCATGGTGCGAAGTAACTGTTGAACCGGTTGAGAGATAACACGTTGAAATCTGTTCGAGAGCCAGAACGCAAATAGCATGGATACAATAAATACCCCTAAAGCCATCAATGATTGGTGAAATAGAAGAGATCTCGCTCTGCTCATATCGCCGACTATGCGTAAGGATCCAATGGTCTCACCGTCTAACGAGATTATCTCTTCTACCGCTACCAAGCTGAAATAGGATCCAACAGTAGATTTGTCTATAGCTAAATCGTCAACTGCTGTTATGTTGTCAGCCCGGTAACGGGCAAAGATATCGTCGTTTTCCAAGAATATTACAGCTTCGATGACATCGTTTTGAGTGGAGAGGGTGGCCAGGATATCACTTGCTGTATTCCGATCGTTGAATGTTATGGCAGCGCTGCTGTTTGCGCCAAGTAAGAGGGCAAGGGATTGCAGACGGGTTTCTGCCTCACCACGGGCAGTCCTCATTTCGAGTATCATAAATAACAGCAAGCTAAGGAACAGCGCTGACGCTGTTATCAGTAGAATGATAACTTCTAATTTGTGTTTTATGGAGGCATTGCGTAATAGGTTCATGATTACTAATGCCTATCGACAATAATCGCCAGTTTCAACAAGCGGGAACTCAGATCCAGGCCTGCGTCGCGTGTTATTTTAAGATTGATTTTGAACTTTATTCGTCCCTCTAAACGATACAATTCAATCATTCCCCCTGATGTAGAAAAATCCGTTATTTCACTAATCGTCAGTACTGGCCTGGCGTGTAGTGATTGAGAGATCTCATTTGCCTGATCCTGCAATGACTTGCCCAGATACAGGACATGACATGAGCTGAGCTTTGACCTATTGTTTCTTTGTTCAACTACAACTGGTCGATCCTTTAAAGTTCTGCCGTGAAGTTCGAAAAGAGTATCTGTCAACTCATCATGACCTATGGAACAGATTCTAATGGATGGGTCTTGTCCATTCCATACTTCTTCAGGCCAACGGGTAAATTTTACAAAGTTATAGATAAACACCGCCTTTAGCAGGTTCGCTTCACTTTGTTGCTCTTTTGCAAAGGTCGCAAACGATATGCAACAAAGCATGATTAAGGTTATATGAGTCAACAGCCTTGTTGTCACTTCCGTATATCCAATTCGCGTATTCCGGTACGGTAACTATGTACTTTATCCAAGGGGTTAGTGTTTACATAACCACAGTTTTCTATTAAATAATCCAGTTTGTTAGAGTCGATTGAGATAACCCCACAGAAATGCGATCAATTATTAAAAAATCACAATAAGTAAAGGGTTTGTTGTTCATCGTTAGGGCTATTTCATCAATCCATTCGAAAAATTATATTGAATTTCAGCATAAAAACTTCTTTCAGGCAGTCTTAGGTCATTGGCTATAGAAGACGAAGTGTATTCTCTTGCATCCTCATCGAATAAGTTGCGAATAGAAAACGCAAGCTCCCAGGTGTTTTGGCTTGTGTATCGGATCGTCGTGTCGGTGATCATATAGTCGTCGAGTGACGGTCTCGAATCATTGCTGCGTCGTTCCCTTTCTCCAATCCAGCTGGTCTGTATGTTCCAGTTCCATTCAGGGAGAAAAGCCCAATCGGCGCGTAGATAGGCATCCTGTTCCGGTTGGTCTACAGAGCGAAATTGGTTATCGTCAGGATTGCGCCGGGTGTAATTAGCCGAGAGTCTGAGATCGTCAGTGGTTTGCCATTTAGTTTCGATTTCGATACCGCGAATCCTATGTCTACCGGTATTTTGAAAACGTCTGCTGGTCTCACCGGGAGCCGATATGGCACGAATAAAGTCTGATTGTTTAAGATTATAGAGATTAACTCCAATGGTCAGGTCTTTACTGGGTATGTACGAAAAAATCAGCTCAGTTGTTTCTGAACGTTCGGGGTCTAGATCAGGATTCGGTCTGGCGAAGGATGTTTCAGCGAATAGTTCTTGGAATGATGGAGGGCGAAACGCCTTACCATATAACATTTTTGTGGTGAATTTATCAGTAACTTGCCAAACGAGGGCCAAACGAGGATTGTATGTATTGCCAAAGTCAGAGTAGTCATCGTATCTGACGCCTGCGGTGAGCTGCCAATTGTCACTCAATGACCAAACATCCTGTACAAATAAATATCGAATTGTACGAACCTTTTCAGGAGCGAATGCATAAGGAGTGTCCGAGACATCTACAAGAGGACTGCCCGGGGGTAGCATTTCTCCATCTGGTCCAATCCCCATGTTGATCAATTGTTTTACGTAATAAAGGTCCTGCCAGGTGTAACCAATGCCTAGTCGTAAGTTGTGTTTATCAATCCCTGAATAGAGGCCACTGGCTTCGAAGTCGAATCTTCGCTCAGCCGAGCGCATCTGATTAATGACACCCAATGGATAGTCACCGCCGAACGCGCCAGGAGGACGTTCCTGAAAACCATCACCAGAGGAGTAATCCAGATTTTGGTAACGTACTTCTGCGTCGAGACCCCAAGCATCCTTGAAATCTGGATTGTTATAAAATAGGTTAAGGTTGAAGCGGCTGTCTTCTGCGGTTGTCACAGGATCCAGAACGCCTGCTCCGGTTAATCCAACCTCTAGATCTCTATGCTCTGCATAGTCCAGAAGAAGGCGCCAATCATCCCGTGCAATAGAAAAACGGATGTCACGATTTTCCCAGCCGAATTGGGCATGGTCAGGTGCAAGGGAGACATCTGTGCCAAATGCATCATCCTGTTGTGTCTGGGCATCTGATTCAACAAGAGGATCATGGCCATCGGTAGTAGATAAATTTAACGATAATCCAATATTAAAACCATTCCAATTGTCCCCATATTGTAGCCACCCAGAGTTGGTGTTGAAACTCCCGCTTCTCAGGCCTGCTTCGCTATGCTTGATAGTCCCAGCGGTCTTTGTGATGACATTGATCACACCGGCAGATGCGTCTGCACCAAAAAGCGCGGAACCGGGGCCGCGAATAATTTCTACTCGGTCTATGATGCTGCTCGGTATCCCTTTCCAGAAAATCCCGAATCCCCACATCAGGTCGCGCATAGATGCACCATTTATCATGAGCAGTGTCTGATTGGCGCTGGTGCCACGAAATTGTACCAGCGGTCTGAAGGCAAACTGGTTGGCTCTGACATGTATGCCCGGGACGCTTTCTAAAATATCCACGAGATTGGTGGCGCCAGTCGCCTTGATGTCTTCTGCTGTAATGACCGTGACGGCAGCAGGCGCTTTTGCGACAGTCTGCTTGGTGTCGGTTGAGATCGTTACTTCCAACTCCATTAACTCTTCCAGGCTTAAGGAGAGAAAATGGTCTAACCGCTGGTCATGCATTGCATAAGCATTGATGCCGAATAGCAGACAACCTATGCAGAGGATGAATTTCGACTTGATCATAGGCCACCAGAATTAAAATTCTGAATCTGGGTTGTAAGACCTGATTGAAAAGAAAGCGTTAAATCGTAAGAAAGGTAAGACCTTATTCCGCCGGCATTGACTGTGATTCTGGCGGGATGGGTGAAGGGGGTTGGCTTCAGGTTAAAAAGTCTGGTCACGTTACATCCTTGTTTAGCTCTCTGATTAATTAACCTATCTATATGTTTAATATAGGAAATATGTTAATTTGACGGGGCAGGTATAACCTGGAAACAGCTAGTATCAGGTCAATTTAATCATAATTGATGCATGAAATGATTGAATGACAAGACCCTTGATATCTATTAGTTCAGCGGTGAATTTTACTAAAATGTACCTGTTTAGGATACCCGCCCTTTGTTCTGCAGCATACATGAATAATAGCATTAAATAGCGTTCATCCTACATATTCAGCTATTTGATTTTAACCAATTTTTTGAAAAGAGCTGGTTTACTCCCAAAGCGCAAGGATGGTGGCAATGGCGCGTGTGAATTCGTCAAATGAGTGGGGCTTGACAATATAGTCGTCAACTTCATATTCAAACGCAGCAGCCCGGTCTTTGGGTTCATTTGATGAAGTCAGGACAATGATTTGCAGAGATTTGAGTTCCGGGTCGTTTCGTAGCTCACGTAGGAATTCAATGCCACTCATTTTGGGAAGATTTAGATCCAACAGTATCAGGGCAGGCAAGGGACTGATCTTCTTGACACCATTTGTCCCTCTAAGCATATCAAGGGCTTCCAAGCCGGTTCTGGCGATATGCAGGGGATTGATGATGTGGTTCTTTTTCAGTGCTCGTTGGACGGTCATTATATCGACCCGATCATCTTCGATGAGCATGATTATTTCGTCTTTGTTAAGCATTGGGTTCTTATTTCTCAGATTGAGTGGTATATAGGATCAAGGTTCCCAATTACCCTGATGTCTTTATGATTGGCCAAGTGAAAAAGAAGCATGTGCCGTCCCCGGGTTCCGACTTCAATTTTATTGTTCCGCCATGCTCTTCTACAATCTTTTTTACCAGTGCCAGACCAATACCTGTGCTGCTTTCGAAATCACTTGATTCCAGGGTTTGAAATATCATGAATATCTTCTCGTGATATTGTGGTGCAATGCCTTGGCCATCGTCGCAAACTGAAAACTCATGAAATTGTTCTGAACTATTGCACCTGATACGAACCTTTCCTTTCTTTCCGCCATGATGCTTTAGACTGTTACTGATCAAGTTGGCGAAGACTTGTCCAAGCTGCAGGCGATCGGCCTGTAGTGTCGGCATTATGCCTTTTACTTTTATAGAATAATTTTCTGATGGTGAGAGGGAATCAATAATCTCTTCAACCAATTCTCGTGTATCCACTAGGCTCTCAGGATCAGAGGTTCTGCCGACTCTCGAATACTCCAGCAAGCCCTCTATCAGGTCATGCATTTTCTTTACCCGATCACGGAGCAGGGCCAGCTGTTCTTTTGAAGTGGCATCCAGTTTGTCACGCAGGTCTTCTTCGATCCATTGGGCAAGATTTGATACGGCGCGTAATGGTGCCTTCAGGTCGTGAGATGTTACATAGGCAAACTGCTCTAGATATTGAGCCCGGCGCTCCGCTTCAGCTGTGCGGGTGGCGATATGCTGCTCCAAGGTTTCATTAAGCCTCTGTAATTCTTGCTCGGCTGATTTGCGTTCGATCACCTCCTGATTCAGGGCCTGCACCACCTCCCATAATTGGGATGTTCTCTCTTCGACTTCCAGTCTGACCTGTCGTGCGCGGCCGGTGAGTGTTGCAATGTAGATTGTAAAAAGTAGCGTGAAGGCCAGACTTCCCAGAAAGATGACCCAGCTGCTCCAAGTGTCTGCCGTGAACTTTCTAGATGCACTATCGCAGATTATTTGCCACTTTTGAGATCCGACACTTATATCATGAGCGTAGGAGATTTCTGGGCTCTTGTCACCAATATCAATGACAGATTCGTCTCGTAAGCGGGTGCGATGGCTATACAGCAGACGCTCCTCGTTCTTACCATTGCTTTGGTATACATGAATATCGATCCCGCTTGGACTCAGGCTTTCCAGAGCACGCTCGATGATATCGCCGATGAAGAACACACCGATAGCGAATCCTCTAATCGAGGCTGCAGCCTTGGAAGAGCCAGCGGATCTGTCGTCCGCAGTGTGGAAGACAGGGGCTGCGACCATGATACCGGATTTACGGTTTCCATCGTCATTAAGATAGAGACCAGGTGAAACCTGGATATCCCGAGTGGTTTCCGCTTCCTTTAGGAGACTGTAGGCGGTTGGGTCAATCCCCAAGTCCAAGCCTAACAGCTGTTTATTCTGTTGATATGGTTGAATATAGAGGATTGGATAATAGACTGGACGGCGCGGGCTTTTATTGTGCATGCCGGAGTCGTCTCGTTCCATGATCTGAAAAGGGGGAAAACTCTGTCGGGCTTGTTCGATGAATGTCTGGCGCATCTCGTCAGGCACCACAGGGACCCATTCAAGGGCTTTGATCCCGGCCTGATTCTTCAAGGCTGGGCCGACAAATTTTCGAAATTCGCGCCTAGCTACAATTTCGGAAGCTTCAAAAAAGGTTGCCATATCGAAAATAATGCTTAGCGAGTGCTTGATTTCCCTTTGGATGACCAGGATTCTATCCTGGGCGGCCTCTCTGAAGGCTATTTCAACTTGCCTGTTTTCCCATCGCATTGACTGCACAAACAATGCCATGGTTATCAGAAGACCCAGGATGGCGACCAGTGCAACCGGAAAATAGCCCCACCAAATCGATCTTGGATCAGATCTCTTTTCTGTTTTAAAGTGAATTGAGACCTTTTCGAGGTGTCTTTCTGAAAGGCGCTGTTTGATGCGTGCGGTGGCAGCACTCAATTTGCCAACCAGTTGTTTGATGTCGCTAGCAGTCGCCATGTTTGTTGGGGTATCGATCTATTTACAGTATTGGTAAACCCATTTCTATGAGCCTAGTGAGCAACCACTGCAAGGTCAAATGCGTTTCTTGATAAACGGCCGCTATATAATATTCGACCATCAGAATTACATACAGAAGATGTTTTAATCATCATCTCGATATACTTACTTTTGTCAACCAAGTCGATAGGTGGAAAGTCATGGGAAAACGAAGAACCGGATTGCTTTTGAGTCTGCTGTTGGCGTTGTTATCGACAATCACCCGTGTGCTGGCATTGGAGGTAATGATAACGCCGGAGATCGGGGAATTCAGTGTCAAACATGCTGGAAAAGAGCTGCTGATAAAACGTAACCAGGATACCGACGCGCTACTCGAATTCGATTTCGCCCGCACCTCGAGACCCTGTCCCCCCTATTGCGCGCAACCGATAGAGGTGGCGGAGGGGGTCAAGACGCTGGGTGAGGTAGAGCTGATCGAGTTCATGAAAACGGCACTTAACGACGCTAGCGGTCTGCTGATCGACGCCCGCACCCCGGATTGGCATGCACGGGGCACCATTCCCGGATCGATCAATGTCCCCTTTACCCATCTCAACCCACAGCAGGGGGCCGACGAAATCACCCTGGAAGAATCCTTGTCACGCTTCGGTGTTAATAGGCGAGGGGAGAAGTGGGATTTCACCCAAGCCAAAACCCTGGTGTTGTGGTGCAACGGACCCTGGTGCGGCCAGTCTCCCACGGCGATCCGGGGTCTGCTTGGCATCGGTTATCCTGCCGGTAAGCTCAATTATTATCGAGGCGGTATGCAGCTCTGGCAGGTGTTCGGACTGCCGGTTGTCACCCCGGAAGGAGAGCTGGTTGATCAGTGAATAGCTATATTCCTCATGATAGCTGTGTGTACCGTGCTCTGAACAAATGGATGGTTATGTAAGGTCTGCCATTTAACCGGCATCCCTGTGTTTTTGCTGTTTTTCGTACGCACTTGTGATTTTTAATTACATACAGATGATCAAGTTATAAGAAAATTGGCCTGGCACAAATAGATTGCGTGCCAGGCCTGGTCAGAGCCACTGCCCTTACACCGGATTGCCTTTCCAGTCGGCTACTTGCCGAGTGTAAATGTGACAGTTGAGCCGTTCTTAACTTTGATGGCTTCCTTATTTTTAATCACAATGTTGTTTTGCGCATTGCGGAATTTTAGTTGGAAGTCATGTTTGGTGGTATTACAGAACGACGCTGTACGGTAGTCATCAGACCAGTTCGTGTCGTTCTTCACCATGATGCCTTCATTTTCAAAATTCTCGATAACCGCCCAGCTCAAGCCGCGGATGCGTGATTTTAGCTCAAGCAGATTGGCTGCGCTGGGCAGATGGTTTCTGACTTTGATGACATAGGGACAGCCTATGGCAAAAGCAGATTGGGGAAGTATGATCGCTGCGAATAGCAACGCAAAAAGTAATTTCTTCATCATCAGCTCCTTCTGGTATATCAATTCCAGTTGTTTAGTACGTATCTCCTGCTTATTCACACTCATCTTGAATCATAAGATCAGTCCTACTTACTTTAAGAACTTATGGCTATTTTTTTCTGTAATTAATTAACGAGGTAACTGTGAAAAAATGCCACGGCATTTTTGCTGAAACTCACTCTTGAAACACGTGCTCAAAGCAAGAGGGCATACTCAAAGATTAAATCCATAAGAATAGAGGCAGATTAATGGGTTAGATGAATAATCAATTGTGCTAGGTGTGAGATGTGCAGTGAAAAAAATGGTTTAGATCTGCCATTTGTCGGGTGTCCTCTGTTGCTCCTGTTGCCCACAAACGTTCACTATGCTTTCATACCGCACTACCAGCTACCAACCCTGGTGTCTGGACTGCAACCCGGTTTCGTCCCTCTGTTTTTGCCTGGTATAGGGATCTATCCGCAGTCTCGATCAGTGACTGACAACTTTTTAAATCAAGATTGGGGGAGCAGCATGAGACCCCTGCGCTGACAGTCACGCGACCAACTGAATATTCACGATGTTCTAGATTTGCATTGAAGATTGAAGTACGCATCCGTTCAGCTAAAATCAGGGCGTTTTCTTGAGTGGTATTGGGCAGTAAAGCGACAAACTCCTCACCACCATATCGGGCAAGGAAGTCACTCGATCGCAACAGGGATCTTTGCAGATGATCAGCAATCGTATGCAAACATTGATCGCCTTTAGCATGTCCATATGCGTCATTGTATTTTTTAAATTCATCCACATCGATCATAATCGCGGCCAGGGGCGTTTGTTCGCGCCGGGCGCGATTTATTTCAAGTTCTAAAACTTGGGTGAAATAACGTCGGTTCGCCACCTTTGTAAGCTCGTCATAGAGGGATAGTTGTTTCAACTCCTCTTTGGTGCGCTCCAGTTCCTTGTTGGTAATGGTTAAGGTTTTATTTGATATGGTGAGTTCTTTCACCAGGTCTTCGTGGGCAAAGCGGTGCTCGAAACCCTCTATAAAGGTCCTGACCGCCAATTTATGCGAGATGGCCAGCATGCCGGTGAATAGAACCAGCATGATGGTCATGACATAGCCAAGCAGACTATCTTGCAGCACGGTTGCCAGTATGGCTGGGATCAGCATAGGCAGGATATACATAAAATAGGAGGTTCTGTCGCTGGCCATGGAGGAAAACGCACCGGAACTCATCCCAGCCAGGGTAAATAGAAACAATACGGTATATGTCTCATTCAATGCAGGGCTCAAAATGGTGAACCCACCACCCCAAATCGCCCCTGTCGTTAAGGCGCCAGCCCTAAATAGAATGAGTTGATTTTGATCTTTAGAAAACTCCCATCCTTTCGCCAGCGTCTTGCTGATATAGGTCATACGGATCAATGAGACTAAGGTTAAGAGAGTGAACCAACTTAGCAGTTGGGCAGATGAGAGCTGGGACCAATAGACACCTACCAGCAGGACAGAGTTGATTACATTGAAACCGACTGCCCGTAAGCCGGCCTGATAGAGAAAGTGAACGCGCTCGTGGAAGATACGCTGATTGGTTTTTACATAGGGTAATATAGCTGGATTCAAACTGGCAGCCTAATTAATCGAGTGATGCATCGTATCCCAAGAAAATTCAGACTTC
>JBEVVS010000109.1:0-17259 GCA_040507005.1 Candidatus Thiodiazotropha sp. | reverse complement strand
AGTGTTGTTCCTCTGCTGTTTCTACTGGTGTAATACTCACACCGATGAGATCGTTTGTATCCGCATGTGTTGTATTTCTGAATAGATTCTTCTGGATGCAGACATCCCGGCTTCGTTGGATGCGAACCCCATACTCGGCGACGGGTTCGATCAACAGATTATCGAGAGTGATCTGCGATGACTCATAGCTGACAGTAATGGATCTTCTGCGATCGGCGCTTTCATCCACTGCAACGGTCAAGCCATGGACCACTGGATGCGACATCGACTTCAACGCCCTTTTATCAAATTAATAGTTGAGCGGAGAGGGACGATCATGACCGAGATGCCTGCACTTATCACCTGATTCAGCCCTCTAATGTCGATCTCCTCCTGTGCGACTCCAAGGGCTAGGGTCTTGGCTAATTACTGGGGTTGTATGGGAGGAACATATCAATAATTGGCAGGATCATCGAATAGAGTGGCCGGTATCGAGCTGAGATTTCGCTGGTCAGATGGCACCAGCAGAGCAAGGCCCAACAGCGTGTGTCGGGCCATTGTCCAAGCCGTTAGGCGCCCTGGAACTATGTACCACAGGATCGCGGCCTGAAAAGAGTGGCTTAAAAGCTTCTCTCCCCTCTTCGCCTATTAAAACCCATTAGCCCAATAATACCCGTGATGAATAACCACACTGCTGGCGGCAACGGTATGGGTGTAAAAGTAAATACAATATTATCGTATAGGAGACCCGCCGGGTCTATCGCTGACCTGATCGACAACCCGCTAATCTTCGTTGACGAGTCTACCGAAAAGCTGGCGCCTGAACCGTCCCTTCTCTCATTAAAGAGCAGGGTTTCCAGCATAATGGTATGAGGTGTCAGTGGCGCGCCATCCATAGAGAATGTGCTATAACCTGACGAATAGGGCCCCTCTTCCAACAAAATTGCAACATCAACCGGATCTGTTGAGTCGTCGGCACCGACATCAAAACGGATATCGTTAGCACCACCCCAACCAAAAAGCAAACTGAGACCGCCCGTACAGTCGCGGCCTGGGCCGAAGAACGTGTCTTGTCTTGAACAAATTGATCTTGGGGAGGAAAATATTCCGCCTGATGTCACCTCAATCGAAGATAGGCCTTCGCCAGGAATAAAGCTCGAATAGGTATCTTCAGAAAATATCAAGTAATTTCCAGGATTGTAGGGAAGCACATCGGACATGTAAGTAAGAATAAATCTATCGCCAAAATCAAATTCATCGAAATCGAGCACGACAGTAACAGGCGCACCGACAACTGGTGAGCTTAATATCATGAGTAATACGAACACAGATCCGACATGGTTACTGAGCTTTCTCTTAAGTAAAATGAAAATGGAAAGTATGTATATCTTCATATCGTCCTCCTGACCTTATCTGATTCCCAATTCAACTATTCAATAAATTCAACTCAGACCCACTTGGTTAAACAAGTGGCTAACAGGGTGCTTCGATTTGTGGGTCCAGCTCTCTAAAACCATTCGGCTCCCGGCTGAGTTCGATTTCAATAAAGAGAGATTGAAGATATCAATCTTGCAATCTGACATCACCCAACTTGGGTTTGGCCGCCAGGCGACACGCGGGTGTTGCGATATTGATCAAGTAAAGTAGGAGTTGCGCAAAGCGGGAGAGAGCGTGATCCTTTTTAAACATAGATATTAAATCCTTTTTTACCCTTCACGCGAGTATAGGTCAGGAACCGGGAATCTGCTAATACAAGGTCATGAGAGAAAAGACTACATACTATGGGAAGCCAGCTTGAATGACCGCCTGCAATATGATCAAAGAAGGCCTGCATACTTCATGGTATTGCTCGAAATGCTGGACGATCATTACCGCTCTACCGGAAGTCGATGCAAGTAATATAACATTTGCAGATGATGGCCATGGTTTGGAAACTAGTGTAAATTCATTCAGATGTAACATATTCGCACTTATACTTACGAGACAATCCTGTTGTTCGTAAAGTGCATTAACTAGACTCTACGCAGAGGCCAATGAAGATGGATAAGGTCATCGAGACAATAATAAATAATAATTATTTTCCAATCCTACTTCTGCTCGTGGTTGGACTTTTATGTATTTCAGTGATTGGCATGTATTTTGTCGCCATACGGCAGGGAAGAGAAGTTACACTATGGCCGCCAAAAATAGGGCCAAGTCAGGCGCAGAATCCCCCCCCTGTGAACCCTGCCTTTAATCATGCAGCTGATAATTCAGAGAATTTCTCTGTGGTTGATATCATGAAGGCGCACAATTTATGGGCGGATTTTGAGGGCACGTTTTATGCCTGGAACCCGTCCTGGCAAACAGAGATCATAACAAATCCTGTGGAATGGTCTGAGATACATGTTAATCGATATCTCGACAGTAAAATCGATCGCGTCATTTACGTTATTTTGAATAACAGTTCGAAAAGAAAAGATAGAAAATATTATTACCTGGATGGATTTAAACTTTTCTTATCTCGTTTTCTTACAGCCAATCCGGGCATTGAAAATAAAGTCAAAGACAAAATGGAGGTCTATATGGAAAGTGAACCTGCCTCTGATTTGACTTTTTTCGTCGGCCATAAACAGACTGACGATTCTAAGGTTGGGCTGTTGTTAATCAATGAAGAGCCGTTTTGTCACGGCGGTACGCCTATACTCGCCTTCGAAACAAAAAACGAGAGAATTATTGGCGAGATGATGAAGATGTTCCATGATGTGATGACCTCCTCATCAAAATGCGACCTTGGCGAGATTCTGAGTACGCCTGATATGAGCACCAGTAATTTAGAGTAGGTCCATTCTTCTACACTTGGCAATTCTGGTATCCCCCCCTGCTTTCGATGATTGCTGCCATTTCAGAGAGTTATATGTAATAGGGTATATCTTGCCATTAAAGACAGGTCGGTAACAGATTCCGGAACATGCGTCCCCGGCAATGATGTCTTGTGGACACTCACTGGCAATGCTCAGGAACACATTCTTAGGCATCCAGGCATGAGCACACAGGAATTTTCTTCGCCTAGGTCTTCCACAGCAGAAGTTGAGACAGCGCCTTTCCCGCAACAAACTGGCTATTTGTGCCTGCACTGGGAGACTCCTCGAATGGTTTGGACGCTTGTGGCCGCCTACTCCAACTCGATGGCCTCTATGGATCATAATGTTGTGTTTGAAGGTGGTTTACATCAGCTGGTGCAGGAGTTAAATTGACATCAAACCACCAACTGGCGCTCGAACTGGTACAGAGCCAGAAATAGACGAATATGACGTTACCCGTATAACCTGCAAACCCGGGAGTATTGAAGCATATGCTCAGACGATACAACACAATATGATAGACGAAGAATTTACTTGAAGAATTGGCTGGGGAAGAATACAGCAAGGTTTGAATTACTCCATTTTTGATAGAAATGGGGAATTGCGTGAGCAAATGCATGGCCAAATTCTCGATCAGAATTAGATTTCCACTAAAACAAAACATGAAATGTGAGAAGTAGTTATGGACATATTAACCTTCCCGCCTGACTACTGGGACGGTCCTCGACACAATCGGCATTATTTCTGTGAAGAGCTTTCTAAACAACACAAGGTTCTCTTTGCCTCACCCCCGTTCTATCTCGTTGATTTGCTGCGAAAGTATGGTAAAGGATTATTACCTAACAGCGGCGTTAATTATGTCAACGAGAACCTAATGACATATATACCGCCAAAATTCCTCTTTACCAATTATAGATTCCCGAATCTCAATAATAAGTTGCGAGACATGCGTGTTAATAGAATCAAAAAATTGATGCATAAACACAGCATGCAAAAACCAATTTTGTTGATGTGGCATCCTGTATTCAACGATATGATCGATTATTTTGAAGACTCTCTGTTGGTATATTACATTTACGACAATTTATCGGGCTATGTCGGCAGTGATCCTTCAAAAGAATATGAAGCTGAAGTGGAACTCATTAAAAGGGCAGATATAACCTTTGCATTATCCAAAGAGTTATATGACAAAAATAAAAAATATTCGAAAAATATCCATTTGCTGCCAAATGCGGTTAATTATGATTTATTCAAACAATCAAGAGATGATGCCACAACAGTACCCTCAGAACTGGCTGATATACCCGGACCCAGAATTGGATATATAGGCACAATCAACGAAAAGGTCGACCTGAATATATTGGAATGTATCGCCGAAGAACGACCCGAGTGGTCAGTGGTTTTAATCGGAAGGGATAATTACCAGACAGAGGAAAAACAAAGGTTTGAGGAATTTTTGAAGAGAAAAAATGTTTTCAGGTTCGGCTACAAGGAATACTCAACAATACCCTCTTATATAAAAGGCCTAGATGCATTATTGATGTGCTATGTCATCAATGATTGGACATTTTATGGTGACCCATCCAAGATGCATGAATATCTTGCTTCAGGAAAACCAACTATAGCTACCGCATTGCCGGCTATGAAAGAGTTTGAACATGTAATTGATATACCCGAAGCGCCAGAGGCATGGGTGGATGCGATAGAAAAGGGTTTAAACGAAAAAGACGACGAAATGAAAAAAATACGAATCGAAGTTGCACAACAAAATTCTTATGAGAATAGGGCAAAACGTGCAACACAAATAATCAATGACGCAATTCTTAAGAAAGCGTGAGAACAATACTTAACTAGCGATAAAAAACCAAGTGCCGGCATAGAATTAGGAGAAGTATTAATGCCGCCCCTGCAAATGGTGAGCTGTTATTGACGTTTCAAGAAAAGGCTTGGCCAATGAGAAGAAATTCTTCCAGAAAAGAAACAACGCAAACATTTTTAGCCAAAACTCATTAAGAAGCAGCCAATCCCATGCAAGGGCGATCGATTAAACTAGATGATTTGAATCCAATAAAAAACCCCCTCACAATGGAGGGGGCTTAAACCTAGCAAGTCAAATCAGAGCAATTTGACACTGACCATTCGACTGGTCAGCACGCCACTCTGATCAACATAGTCTCCGCTGGCTAGCACTTTTTTCACCATTCCGCCGGCATCGATTCGTGCTTCCAATTCCGCAGCGAATTGGGAGAAGCTGGTGTAGAGTTGCAAGGTGTTGCCATCTTCTATCCAAAAATTCCCATCATCATCCCCATGGGAGACGATAACCGGCTCCACACCCAACTCCTGCAGATCGATCACCACACCGGCTCGCCCCAGATGGTGGAAGCGTCCCGCATCGGTGAGATCCAGGGTAAGACCATCGGCCGAGATGGCGCTGAAGGCGTTGCTGCTGCCACTCTCATAGCCGACGCTCATGACCGCCTTCACCTCTGTAAGATCCACCAGGGTATGGGCGGTGAAATCGGCCGGTGCCGTAGCAAAGGGGGTAACAAAGCCACCCACCCGCAGGGGTGTGTCAGCGGCAATCTGCGAGATATCCAGCGCACCATGTTCCACCTCATAGTTTTGCGGATCCGCATCCGTCGCCTCGCTGCTACCGGTACCGCTGAAATCGAAGAGGGAGACCGGGCGGCCATCGATCTTCATCAGATCCACCACCAATGCATCACCCTCGCCTACCCGGGTGCTGTTAAGCACTGTCTTCAGCATCCGCAGATGCTCTGCATCCAGGCTCGACTCATCTGTATCCAGATTTCCAAATACCATCACCTTCTGGCCCACAGAAATCTCGTTGATCTCATGGGTCTCGGTCGAAAGCTGCCGGCTGACCTGCGTCTCTGCATCCAGCTGGATAGTGATGGTGTCGCGAAATATCACCGAACCATTGGCGCGCATCAAGGTTGCCCCGCGCACCGTCAGTTGATCACCGCTGCGGGCGATCACATTGCCTTTCACCGCATCCAGATCGCCGCCAGCCACGCTGGAACCCGCATAGACCTCTGTCGCCTGGAACATGAAACGACCGTCGACCCGCTGCAGGTCGCCGATCGCTACCGTCGCCGTAAGCGTCGACATGGCATCCAGGGCGACCAAACCCGCCTCACCCTGGAAGCTGGCGCCATCGATCTCATAAACGGTTTCATCGACCACGTTCACCTGCAGTTCACCAAAGCGATGTCGATGTTCAAAGCGATGATGAAAAGGACGAATGCTGATATCGAAATGATTATTCTGCGTATCCACGTCTGCCAGCGGCCCTCGCACACGATGGATCTTGGGTTGATCGAGCTCCAGGTCGGCCAATAGAATTGGTTGCACCGTAAGCACGGGCTCAGGACCTGAGAGATCGACCTGATTAGAAGTGTTGAGGTCGAAATCGAGGGTGAGATGAGCCGGAACGCCGGGAACGATTCGCAGGGATTGCCTGCCTTCCAGTTGTACAGAAAGATCGAGCTGGGTCAGGGTCTCGCCAGCTTCGTTGAGGATATTGCCTACGGGTACCTGCGCCAGGTTACTGCTCTCGTCCTCCACCCAGATCTCAGCATTGCTGTAGTCCACCAGCATCTCTGCCTTGACATAGACCCCCGATGGTACGCTTGCAGCGGTGAGGAACTCCGTCATATCGGTGTATTGAGCGAAATCTATACGGGTATTCAATGGCAGGGTTTCAACCACTGCCCCATTCATCTTGGTCAGGGTCAGAGAGATGACGTCCACGGTGTAGCTGCTGAAATCTCCGGGAGCGTCAGTCAAACCGATCACCAGCTTGCCGCTCTCCCCTGAATCGGCCTCTGTACTGGAACCGCCACCGCCACACCCTGTCATGAGCAGGGTCAGGGAGAGAATCCCCAGCAGCAGCCAATTGATCTTAAATCGTTTCATTGCTGTTTCCTCTTAATACTTGGTAAATCCTTGGGGCACGAAAACATCCGTTACCTGTAGGGATTAACGCTGTAGAGGTCGTCAGGTTGACAAGGAATTTAAAAAATTGATGTTTATGCGAGAAAAATAGCTATGGCGCTACCAGAACAGGGTGAGACCAAGATTGGCAAACAAGATTTGATCATCACTGTAGTCGACCTCTTGGATCCCACCTATCAGGTTCAAACTGATTTGATCATTGAGGGGAAGATCCGCGGATAGACTGATCACTGACGCGGTGTTGTTATCCACCGCCGAACGACTGCGGGTCCAATCCAGGTCGATGTTGATCTCATCCATGAGCCTGCCGACAGCCAATGAATAGCGGTATTCATCAAGCCCGGAAGCCAGATCCAGGGCATTCAGGGGAAAGATAAAGATCACCCGGTAGTCATCACCCAGCTGGCTGACATCCTTTGAATAGTCATAGCTGAAGTATGCAGCGTTGAAGACCCAGTCGTCTGCCGCGTAATAAGTCAGGCTGAGGCCGATGTCCCTGCTCTGCAAATCCACATAGGGAACCTGGCGTTGAAACCACTGCAATACCTGCAGGCGGATATCCCGCTGCTGGGGCATTAGAGCCAATGAGAAATTCCCCAGGTTAAAATTTAAACCAAACCAGAGGGTCTCTATGGTCAGGGCATCATCATCCCCCCAATCTTCATAACCGAGGCTAAGACTCATCTCAGCCAGAGGATTGGTAGTGAAACTCAGCCCATGAAAATCGGTTTCCAGTTGCGCCTCATCAGATTCAACACGGCTCTCGCCCATTGAGAGGTCGAAGCGGGTATCGAGGGGAGCTGCCAGGCTAAGATCAAGCTGACGACTCCAGCCATCCGCATCGTCTACCCCAAGGGTGATAGCGAGGCTGGAATGCAGGGGAGGGGGAATCTCCTGTAGCCAATCCAGCTCGAGCTCACCAGCGGGTGACTCTACAGCCATAAACAGGGATAACAACGAGAGGAGGATGCTTCGCGGCATAACTATTGGCGCAGGCGTTTGAACAACCTTTGTCTCTGCTGCGGTGTCAAGCGCCGTAACAGCTTGGATCGCTTGAGTGCTCGTTGTCGCTGTTGCGGGGACATGGACTGCCAGCGATTACGCAGGGCCTGCCGCTCCTCCGGCGAGAGCGTCTGAAAGCGTTGATAACGTTCGATCAACTGCTTGCGCTGCTCGGGCTCCAGGGTTAGAAATTGTTGATACCTCTCCCTCACCTTGTCTTGTTCTTCTGGACTTAGGTCGCGCCATTTCTGTAAGCGGGTTTTTGCCCGTTGCCGCTCTTCCGCTGTCATCTCCTGCCAGCGATCCGCCCCCTTGAGTAGGCGCTGCCGACGCTCCAGGGGCAGGCTCTCCCACTGCTCCTCCAGGGGGGTGAGTAGCTGGCGCTGGCTATCGCTGATCCCCTCCCAGGTGAGGTCGTCCGCCCACAGGGGCAGCACCGCCAGGAATAGGCCTACTGTCAATAAGTACCTAATCATCATCCTCTACCACTTCGTCCTGCCGGCTTGCTCTCTTTTCAGCCAGCATCATGGGATCCAGCCATTCACCCTCCGGTGTTTCGAAACCACCGAGAAACTCCAACAACTCCATACTGGGGTGTTCGTCACTCACGTCGATCGATTCTTCAGCCGTTGCTATGCCACTCGCCATCAACAACATCAAGGAGAGGCTCCATTCAACCTGAATCCTGTTCATCCGTCACCCACAGATAGAAATCCATATCCTGATAGAACTCCAACTCTTCGGCCGCCCCCAACAGCTCCATATCCTCTATCAGGGAGAGTGCCTGCAGCTGATCCTGGGGCGGAGGCTGGGTGGACCTGAGGATCAGCAGGGAAGCCACCAGCAGCAATCCAGCCATCACCAGGACAGCCCTTGTGCCGCGACCCAGCACCAGAATGTCTGCAAGATGAAAGCCCGTGGATCCGCTACCCGCCTCCACTGCTCGTCGGCGGGCAGCGCCAAGCCTGGCCAAGGTAAGC
The DNA here is from genome assembly GCA_040507005.1 of Candidatus Thiodiazotropha sp. Taxonomy (GTDB): domain Bacteria; phylum Pseudomonadota; class Gammaproteobacteria; order Chromatiales; family Chromatiaceae; genus Thiodiazotropha. The sequence continues at coordinate 8,474 of JBEVVS010000109.1, read as the reverse complement.
TCGTCCAGCTCCTCGGCACTGTTATCCAAATCCTGCTTGATCCGGTTGAGAAACTCCTTGTCCGATTTCATGGCCAGTGCTCCTCCAGTCTCTCTCGTAACAGGGTGACAGCACGGGAATAGTGAGTCTTTACGCTGCCCTGGGAACAACCCATCGCCTGTGCCGTCTCCTTCACGCTCAAACCCTCCCACAATCTCAACATAAAGGCCTGCTGCTGACGCAGGGAGAGCTGATGGATTGCCTGTTCCAGACACTCCACCGCGTCCTGCTGCTGAAGTCTCTCTGGTGATGGGGGTTGCCGGTTGTCAGGAAAGGTCTCCAGGGGATCATCGGTCTCACTATGACTATCCTGGCCGGCGACAAACCGGCGCCAGCGGTCGCGCACCCAGGTGCGACGATGCCAATCGGTAATACCGTTCTGCAGGATGCGATGAAACAGCGGTCCCCACTCATCCTCTGAACGGTTTGAATAGCGGGTTGCGAGCTTCATCATCGCATCCTGAACCAGATCCAGGGCATCATCCTGATTTCCCAGGGAGATCGTCGCCATGCGTAGCGCCCGGCGCTCCACACCTGCCAGAAACCGGTTCAATGCCTGGTTGATATCCAGTCCATCCCCTCCCACTGCTAATGCCTGCATGCCGGTCCGGGTGTCCAGGGCTTGCTGTTTCAGCATAATCCACACCCGTCATCGCCATGCCCTCCTATAGTCTCATGACACGCTAACAACCATGATACACCGGGAAGAAGGGTAAATAATATGCTCTCCAGATCCACTCTCATCTCTCTGTTCCATTTACGTTATACCTATGCTTAACGCAGTCGGAGCGGATCGGTTGACAGGTCTCTGTTTACTCGGCTCCCTTCACTGTAGCCTGTCGCTCTTATATCACGGGATTACGGGAAAGGTCATCTGCAGATGCTAAACCATAGGTTTTGAGTATTGATCTCACCCGGCCAGGCTAATGCCTGAGGAAATGGCCAGCGCCGGACAGAAAAAACTCCAACGGCGATTTGGGATTGTGGATCAAGTCTCAGAAAGAGCCTTCTGAATCAGGTCGCGCACCACGTTGGTTTCGAAGGGCTTATCGCAAATAGCGGATACCCCCGCCTGCTGTACAGCGGCCAATCTATTCTCGTTCTCTTCACTGGTTACCATCAACACAGGAATCGATGACTGGTTGCTGGCTGTACGTATATGGTCAATCAACTCCTTACCGTCCATGTTCGGCATATTGTAGTCTGTGACCACCAGGTCAAAGTAGTTGTTTGCAATAATCTCCACCGCTTCCCGGCCATCATTTGCGCTACTGATGCGCTCTATCCCCAGCGTCTTGAGTACCCGTGTGATGTGCTTTCTCGCCATACTGCTGTCGTCCACCACCAGGACCTCGAGATCCTCGGGGCAGAAACTCTCCAGTTCGAGCAAATCAGGATCGATATACTCCAACACAGAATTCATGGCGATGCGCAACTCGGCCAATTTGAACGGTTTGGGCAGGATGGCAACCGCTCCTGCCTGGCGAATCGGATCGAGGTAACGAAAACGGGTCTCACTGGAGATGAGCATGAAGGCCATATCAGCCAGGCTGGAATCGCTGCGCATGGTGTGTACCAGGTCGGTACCGGTCATGTCAGAGAGATAGAGTGTGCTGATCGCCAGGTCCGGGTGCTCGCCACGCATCACTTGCAAGGCCTCCTCTCCGGTCTTTGCTGTAGTGATCTGCTCAATACCCAGTTGCGAGAGTTGCCGCATTATGGCCCGCTGTTGCGTGAACGACGGCTCCACCAGCAGCACTACGAGTTCTTCTAGATGCAATTTAACCACCCAACAGCTTATTGATGGATTTAAGATCGGTCGCTATCGGGAGAACTTTACTCTGGTGATGCTCTTCCCCAGTGGGATTTTACCCGTCGGAAACTTTTACACACATCTGTTCCGAAACGTTATCTAATCTCAGCTACCAATAATTTTCCTTATAAAATTCATGGATTTGAATCAATCTGGCGCATAATTTGGCCGCAGAATTAAAATCATATTAAACGGAGCATAATAAGATAAGGGCGACATGTTCTCGGGCCTTTGACTTCACTCACCATCACCGAGGTTGAGGCTCAGAACGTTCCGGAACCACCGGTGATATTGCTATTTGCAACAGGTATTCCGGGATTTCTCATATCGAGACGCCGACAGCCTGGGGTGTGACGCTCACTCCCACTCTATTGTAAATAAGCCTTTTTTATCTTTAATATTCAATAGCTTATTTTCCTGCTGATTTGTAATACCATGAAATACCATGCTCAGGAATATCTTCAAAAAATTTCATTTTTTCCATAAATCTGTGAACGCTGAATGCCACATTCGAACACTATTTCAAGAGGGTATACAGGTTGATGATGTTAGCCAAATCTGCGTATGACCAAAAAGATATTGCTAAAGTCCCATTTTGGGACTAGCATATCGAAAACATGAGAATCATCGCACTGTCGACGCTGAAAGCCTTCTGGGAAGAGAACCCGGAATACCAGGATGCCAAGGAGCCAACATTGGCCTGGTACCGTCATGCTTTGCATGCCGACTGGAGTTCACCTGCCGAGGTAAAGCAGGACTTCAGGAATGCCAGCATCCTTAAAGATGGCCGTGTGGTGTTCAACATTGCGGGGAACAAGTATCGACTTGTCGTGTGGATCAACTACGCCTACAGGGTTGTATACATCCGCTTTATTGGTACCCATGCGCAGTACGACAAGATTGATGTGCAAACCATTTAACTGCCGGAGGATTAACGATGGACATCAAACCGATTAAAACTGATGCCGACTACCGCGCGGCATTAAAAGAAATTGAAAGCCTGATGATGGCTGGGCCAGAATCCCCAGAAGGTGAAAAGTTGGATGTCATGGTCACACTGATTGAGGCTTATGAAGCTAAGCATTTCCCGATGGATTTACCTGATCCTGTTGAGGCGATCAAGTTCGAAATGGAACGCAAGGGCTTAACCGTAAAAGACCTAGAACCAATGATCGGTAAAAGTAATCGCGTTTACGAGATCCTTAATCACAAGCGTTCGCTGACTTTGAAAATGATCTGGAAGCTCCACGAAGGCTTAGGTATTCCGGCTGAGTCGCTGATCAAACCACCCCAAGCTCATGCCTGATCATTATTATGGCGGAGATAAATTTCATGGTATCTCCGCTATTGATGCAAGATTAATTGAGCTTGAACAGGAAAAACAGGAGCTAGTAGCACTCAGGGAAGAACTGCAAAAATCCAAACTATCCCCCCGTTACAGACTCTTTCTCTCTAGAACAAAAGCGGCCCTTCCGTAGAAGGGCCGTCTATTTTGTGTTCTAAAACTTGTTAACAGATTCTAGAACGCGTTTCCTAAGCTGTTAATGTGGCCGTCGCCACACAATAGAAATTATATCTATCCGGTGATATTGTCAACATAACTATCACAGCGGAAAAGGATTTCTTTATGAAACAACCTTATTTGCTCGCACTGGATATCGGCACTTCATCAATAGGCCATGTTGCTTTCTCTATTGACCAGGCCAATCTTCCAACCGGCATCCTTGATCTGGGCGTTCGTATTTTTTCTGATGGCAGAGACCCGAAAAGTAAAGAACCATTGGCCGTTGCCCGTCGCACTGCCCGCGGTATTCGTCGCAACCGGGATCGCGGACAAAACCGTGTTCGCCGTCTGGTCAAAGAACTCATCCAGTTTGGCCTGCTTCCTGAAGACCCGGATGAACGCCGCAAGATTTTTGAAACCATTTGCCCCTATGAAGGCCGCTATCGTGCAGTTCACGAAAAGTTGAATGCGACGATACTAGCTCGTGCCATTTTTCATATCGGCCGGCGCCGGGGTTTTAAATCCAATCGGCTGGCTGGAGACTCGGAAGAGACCGAATATAAAAGTAAAATTGAGGATTTACGCACACACCTGAATGGAAGCACTCTTGGGGAATATCTGTACCGTCGATTACAAGAAAACCACCAATACGCCAAAAACAAGCAACCTGGCGCACAAAAGGTCATCCGCTTCCGCCACGGGGAAACCGATTTCTACGCAGATCGACAAATGTACCAGGACGAATTCAATCGTATCCGGAAAAAACAAGGTAATGACCTGCTCAATGACGAGCAATGGGACGCACTGGAAGAAACCGTTTTCTGGCAATATCCCCTAAAACCTGTACCGAAAGGCAAATGCCGATTTTATCCGGAAGAAACACGTGCGCATATTGACCTGCCGATCTCCCATGAATTCCGTATTTACCAGGAAATCAATGCACTGCGCTATGCCTCCCAAAACGAGGAATACAGCCTAGATGAGCGTCAGCGAAGCATGCTCCAGGAGCTGCTCAATCACTCAAAATCCGTCACATTTAAAGGCCTGCTTAAGAAAAAGGATGAACATAAATCCCCTTATTTTCCCAGTGACGCCACTTTCAATCTGGACGTAGCCAGCCGGAGTGGCAAGCTGATGGGTAACCGGGTAATGTACGACCTGCGCAAACCAAAGCACCTGGGGCATCTGGCAAATGAACTCCCTGCTTCCGAACTGAATGACATCGTTCATCATTTGATTGAACCCACAACAACCGTCAATGATCGCGAAGTTGTTATTGAAACTGAGGCACTGGAAAGCTGGCTACAAAACTGCTTGCCTGAACTCTCACACGAACAGGTCCGAAACCTGTGTAGCTATCGCTTTAAACGCGATACGGCCTCTGTCTCCCGCAAATTCATGCAACAGATTGTACCCATTCTGCGCGACACAGACCTGACCTACGACAAAGCCGTTACACAACTGGAGAACGACCAGGGCATTCAATTCCACCACAGTTATTTTGAAACCGGCGAGGTATTTCAAAAACTCCCGTACTACGGCCAGGTTATGCCCGAGTCAGTCTGGGGAGCCCAGCCGGAAGCCGACCAGAACAAGTCTGTTGATGAGCGGGATGAGGATGCTTATCAATACGGAAAAATTGCCAACCCGACCGTACATATTGCCCTGAATCAGCTGCGTGTCGTCGTTAATCGGCTTATAGACCGTATGGGAGGGCCACCAGCCCGCATTCATGTAGAACTCACCCGAGACCTGAAAAACTCCAAAGCTGCACGTGCTGAAATTGAAAAACGCCAGGCCAAAAACAAAAAAACCAACGAACGCATCCGGGAATCACTGCGAAATGAATTTAACATTCCTCATCCACGCCGTGAGGACATTCAAAAAATCAAGCTATGGGAAGAGCTCGGAAGCCAGGGTTCTCGCTGTTGCGTGTTCACAGGCCGTCCTATATCTGCCAGCCAGTTGTTTAATGGCGAGGTCGAAATAGAACATATTATTCCTTTCAGACGCTGTTATGACGATGGCATGAACAACAAAACGCTTGCTTTTAAATCTGCCAACCATGCCAAGCTGAACCGCACACCTCACGAAGCCTTTGGACACACTGATGAATACAACGTAATGATGAAACGTGCTCTGGCCAGTTTTGGGCAAGGTCCCAAATATGACCGTTTCAAAGAAAATGCCTTTGAGTCCTTTTACGGTGGGGAAAAAGGCGACATGATCGAACGCCAGCTCAATGACACAAAATATATCTCGCGCAAAGCCCGACAATACCTCAGCTGCTTGTGTCATAGCGCCAATGTGGTTCCAGTCAATGGACAAATGACAGCAGCGCTGCGTGATGTCTGGCAGCTCAACCACTTCAAAGACAAGACCGCCGGGCATTACCGCGACGACCACCGTCACCACATCGTTGATGCCTTTGTGGTTGGATTGACTTCCCGATCACTCATTAAACAACTCAGTACACGCCGCTCGCATCAAACCCAAACCAAGGATGATCTCTATCATTTTCTAAAAAGCCGTATCGATGACATACCTGAACTGAAAACCGAGCTATTTGCAGCACTGGACAAGGTCATTGCTTCTTATAAGCCGGACCATACCCAAACCGGTTCCATGTTTAATGACACCGCCTATGGCCTGCAACAAGACAGAGAAGGCACCCCTGTATGTGTGACCCGAAAAGCTGTGCCCAGCCTGAGCTATGAAGAAATTTTCCGAATCCGGGGAAAAGGAATCAGGTCCCGGTTACTTGATTACCTCACGGATGGGGAACCAATCGATTTTGAAATCAATTCGATACGCCATCTGACCAGGCAACTGAAAGCTCACTTTAAAAACGAAAAAGCATTCGAGCAAAAAAAGCAGGCTTTTTCAGCAGCGACCGGTATCCGTAAATTGCGTATTAATGTACTCAATAACAGTGTAGAGCCTGTCCACAGCGCCCCCTTTAAAGGCTATGGAAAAAATGCCTATGCCTATTGTGATGTCTGGCAAATCCCTCATAAGCGCAATGAGTTTACGGGAGAATGGAGCTACAAGTATGAAGGTGTTTTTATCGCCTATGCGGATGTTAAAAAATATCAGAAACAGCCTGCAAGACCGGTGGATAAAAAGGGTCGCAGTCACCCTGCAGCGAAGAAACTCATGCGGCTTTATAAGGATGACTGCATTCGATTAACATCAAAAGATAAAGATGAATCCTCCACTTATAAAATAGCGGGCTATTCAACCTCTCAGAATAAACTCGACATCCGACCTAATTTACAAGCTGGCAATAGTGGTCAAAACTTCATATCAATCAATACCCTTTTTAACGCCCATCAAGTTCACAAGCTAAGAGCCTAATATGAGGTGGAACGTCGTCGAACTTGCCGAAAATGGCCGCTATGTCAAACTGTACCGTGGTTTTTTGCTGGTTATGGATGGCGAACAGGAGTTGGGACGAATCATTATCGACGAGATGAACTGCCTGATCCTCAGTGCAGAACAGGCCACCCTGTCCAAACCGGTTATGGTGCGCCTAGCTGAACATGGCGTTCCGATTGTGATCTGCTGCAATAACTACCACCCGATTTCCCTCAACTTGCCTTACACAAACCATCATCATTCAACCCAGGTGCTACACAACCAAATCAACGCTTCCAGGCCGCTGCAGAAACGACTTTGGCAAGCCCTGATCAAACGCAAAATACAACACCAGCGCCATACACTGCTTAAGTGCCAGCCTTCAGCTCAGGCTCAAGCCAGGCAACTCACCCGCCTGGTGGAAAAAACCCGCTCCGGCGACCCGGACAACTGTGAAGCCCAGGCATCGCGCCTCTACTGGCAAGCCTTGATGGGCGACACATTTCGTCGTCGTAGCGAAAATGATGATTTTATCAATGCAGCACTAAACTATGGCTATACGGTTATTCGCGCAGCTTGTGCCCGGGCAACCGTTGCAGCAGGCCTGAATCCAGCTCTGGGCCTGCATCATCATAATCAGGGCAACCCCTTTTGTCTGGTAGACGATTTGATGGAAGTTTACCGCCCCTGCGTGGATGATATCGTCTATCACTTGACTCCGAACCACTACCTTGAACCCGAGCACAAACGCGCCCTGGCCCAATTATTACAAGCCAATATCCAGGCCCAGGGAAAAACCACCACCATCAATACATCTATGCAAATACTTGCAACTTCCCTTGCCAACAGCTATGAAAATAAGTCTGAGGCGTTACATTTACCCCAATGGGAAAATAAGTAAGCAAAAAACAGGTAACACAGGAGGACAGTATGTCCCCTATGCACTTTATCAATGGATATAGGCTTATGTGGATGATGGTTATGTTTGATCTGCCGGTGGTCACCCGGGCGGACCGCAAGGAGTATACCCGTTTCCGTAATTACCTATTGGACTGCGGTTTTGATATGACCCAATTTTCAGTTTATTTAAGGCTGGTCTCCAGTAAAGAGCGAGTCAACCGATTTGAGAAAAAAATTGCCGACCAACTACCGGAAAATGGTAAGGTACAAATTGTCACAATTACCGATAAACAGTACGAAAATATCAAGGCGTACTATGGACACAGCCCCCAAATACAGAAAAAAAGCGACCAACTCCAGCTTTTCTAGGTGCGTCCACCTGGATTCTACACTGAAAATGACCTACTTTCCCTTTCATTATCAATCAGTTGCAACAGAAAGAGTTTAACAGCTTAGGAAACGCGTTCAATCTGCAACGGATGCGATGAGCAGCAGAAAGATCCATCAGTTTAACAGCTTAGGAAACGCGTTCAATCTGCAACCCGGCGCGTGAATGTAGTAAGCATCTGTGTAGTTTAACAGCTTAGGAAACGCGTTCAATCTGCAACTTAGGCGGCTTAAGCCCAGCAACCCTATAAAGTTTAACAGCTTAGGAAACGCGTTCAATCTGCAACCAGCAATGAAAGTTATAGCACCAGCAGTAGAGTTTAACAGCTTAGGAAACGCGTTCAATCTGCAACTATGATGGTAGGCCCAGCTGGATGTGGTAAAGTTTAACAGCTTAGGAAACGCGTTCAATCTGCAACGTATCTTTGACAGGTCCAGCACCAGGCGCAAGTTTAACAGCTTAGGAAACGCGAG
>JBEVVS010000198.1:1050-17465 GCA_040507005.1 Candidatus Thiodiazotropha sp. | reverse complement strand
AGCTGAAGCATGAATCGTGTCTCCTCTTCTTCATCCTTGTCTTCATTGGCCACATAGCGCTGCAGCAGCGTGCGAAGTTTCCAGCAACAGCGCCCAGCATACTCCAAACCGAGTATTCTATTCATATTCCGCTCATAAAGGTAAGAGTGTTTCCATTTTCCAAACAGGCTGAACTCATGTCCAAAGGGCAAATAGAAGGAGAAATCCAGGTCTTCGATGGAGTCTCGTTTGAAATTGTAATCGATATTGATCTGTCTTCGCTCCGCTGAACTGTAGCGTAGGGTGAAACGGCCTCTATCGATCTGCTCATCGTCGAGATTGGGGTTGTGACGTACGGTCAATGTGCTGCGCCAATGATCTCCCAGTCTCGATGAGAGCTCCGCCACAATGGCGGATGAGGGATCATCTTCGGTCGTGCCGGTCAGTTGTACCTCTCTATCTTCTGCGTAGTAGATCTGACCGATACTGGCGCGGAGTCGTTCCATACCGTTTTCGCTTTGAAACCAGCGGCTGGTCAGGCCGAATGAAATCTGCTTGGCGTCACCAAAGCGGTCCTGACCGCTGAAACGGTTCTCCTTGAACAGATTGGTGAAGCTGAGATCCAGGTCGGCGCTGTCGAAGTCGGGGATAGCCGATTGATCATCGAAGGGGGCATAGAGTAGAAACAACCGCGGTTCCAGGGTCTGTTGCGCCGGTATGCCGAACCAGTGGCTGTCCCGTTCGAATACCAGGCCCCCATCGAGGCTGTATGCGGGTACGAAGTAATCCGGTGCATCGGTTTCCGGATTATCCTCTTCATCCAGCCTGTAAGTGGCGTAATTGAGGCTCAACCTGGGGACCAGATGACCCCAACTGCGACGCAACGGCAGCGTCAGGGAGGGCCGCAGGCTAAGCCGCTCCCCATTGCTCAGGGTAGAGTGCTTGAAGTGTGTATATTCGCCGCTAAAGCCGATATTCAGTCCCAACGGGTAGTTGTTGCCCCGGTAGTGGGAGGTCAGCTGTGGCAGGCGGTGATAAGGTCGTTGCGATTCACTCAGGGAGTCATCCACGGTCTGAAATCCCTGTACCCGACCCAGCAGGCTCCAGTTCCCCAGCCTATAACGCACCTCGCCGACCCGTTCCAAGTGCCGTGTACTGGTGATGGCCAAGCCGGTGCCGAAATCCTCCAGATAGTCATCATCGCTCACCGCGCTTGTGTCGATGCGGGTGGTCAGTCCGGGGAAGGGATAGCTGACATGGGAGAATCTCAAGGCGCTGCGACGCTCATCGTGATCCGGGTTGATCTGTTTGTCGGAGGGCAGTATTTCACCGCTGATTTCTGCCCGCTGCCATTCACCGAGATAACGAAATTCACCCCCCAGCATCACCCCCCGTTTGCTCATCAGGCGTGGCGTCAGGGTAGCGTCGTAATTTGCTGCGAGATTGAAGTAGTAGGGGAGTGTGAGTTCGCTGCCCAGGCGGTTGGATGAGCCGACGGAGGGGATCAGCAGACCGGTTTTTCTGCGCTCGTCCACCGGGAAGGTGAAATAGGGTATATAGAATACCGGCACACCGGCCAGTTGCAGTCGGGCATGGCGGGCACTGCCCCAACCCTTGGCCGTATCGATCTCCAGCTCGGAGGCGACAAGGCTCCAATCTTTCCTCTCGGGGGGGCAGGTGGAGTAGACAACCCGTTCATAGCGTGACTGATCTTTACCCGTGAGGTTGATCATCTCCGCACTACCCCGGGCGTTGTTCTGGGTGAGACGAAACCGGGTATCACTCAACCAGCCTCGATCCTGATCCAACTCCAGGTGACCCTGGGTGGCGGTGGCCCGGAGTCCGGTTTGCTGTATGAACAGGTTACCGAAAAGATCAGCCACTCGACGCTGATGATCGAATTCGATCCGATCTGCCTCGGCATAGCCCTCCATTCGCCACAGCTGCACATCGCCGGCGAGGATGCTGATGCCGGTCTCCCGGTCGAACTCCATGTTATCGGCTGCCAGCTGAAGATACTGGTTCGGCAATGGGGATACAGGCAGCCTGAGATCACTCCCCCGATAGGGTTGTGCACAATAGTCCCAGTTGAGACCCCGGTCGATGCGAAGCCGCTCTTCCGCTATTGTGGGAGGGGCGATGACCAGCAGGCAGAGGCAAAGACAAAGATTAACAGTGAGTGGACGAGCTGGCATTGAGTTGACTGATTGGTGTTTCCATTCCGGCGATGCGTGTCAGGGAACCAATAGCGGTGTAAGAACTCACTAAAGGAAGGTATTGATAATTCATCACGCGACCCTGCACAAAATCGCATAGAATCTGCATTACTTCAAATCACTCCTGTCCATTGGTATCACTTGTGACCTCAGTAAGACGACGATTTCTCCTCACCCTGGCCATTCTGATGACCACCATCGTCGTCGTTGTGCTCATCTTTGTAACCCGCCCCGAGGCCAATGTGGAGATGAAGCAGCCGGGCATCACACGTGTCGAGGTGGCCCGGGTGGTGCAGCGGGACCTGTTGCCAAAGGTGACCTTTACCGGTGTGCTGCGACCGCGCCAGGTTGCATCCCTACGCTTCGAAGTGGCAGGCGAACTGACTGCGCGGGAGGTGGAACCTGGTGAGTCGGTCTCCGAAGGCGACCTGCTTCTTGGGTTGGATAACGAGGACTATCGAGATGCCTTGCAGGAAACGCAATCCCAATTGACCGAGACCGAGGCGACCTTGGAGCGGGATACGGCACTGCTTGAACTGGCACGGGAGAACCGGCAACTGGCCGAGCGGGAGTATCAGCGTCTGGAGAAACTGGGGAAGGGTTCGTTGGCATCCGTCTCCACCCGGGAGAGTGCTCGTCAGCGGTTGATCACTCTGCAGAGCGAAGAGGCCAGGCTCGTGTTCAGTCAACAGAGCAACCGTGCCCGCCTTGCCCGCCAGGAGGCGGCTAACAATCGCGCCCGGCGAAATCTTGAGCGTACCCAATTGCTGGCACCCTTCAATGGCCGGGTAAACCGGATCATGGCGGAGGTGGGTGACTATCTGCAGGGCAGCAGCCCGGTACTGGAGCTGATCGATGATGCACTGTTGGAACTTGATCTGGCGGTGAGCGGCGATGTGGCTGCCGCATTGACTCTGGGGCAACGAATGACAGTGACTGTGGATGACCGAGAGGTGGAGGGTGTATTGGTGGCATTGCAGATCGATCCGGACGCTCAGACCCATACCCATCCGTTGCGCATCCGGGTACCGGGAGATGAGCTGCTGCCCGGGCAGTTGGGCCGGGTGGATCTGCCCCTGCGTCCCAGAAGGGGTGCGCTTGTGGTGCCTGCCTCTGCGGTGATGCGGGAGGAGGGGAAATACTATGTCTTCCTGGTGCGAGAGCAACGCCTGGTACGACAAGAGGTCATTCCGGGGATTCGCCATGGGGATTGGCGGATACTGTTACAGGGGGTGGAGCCCGGGGATCAGTTGGTTGCCCGAGACGTGGAAGTGCTCAGTCATGATATCGAAGTCCAGGTCGAACCTGGCGGGAAAGCGCCTTGATCGATTTTTCCATCCGCAATCCCCTGATGGTCAACCTGATGTTGGTCATCATTCTCTTGGCGGGGGTGATCTCCTGGTATGCCATGCCCCAGGAGATGTTTCCCGTGGTGGAACAGGACAAGGTCAGGATCACCACCCTGTTCGAAGGCGCCGCGCCGGAAGAGATGGAGCGTCAGGTGACCCTGCCCATCGAACAGGAGCTGGATGGTCTGGCCGATATCGATGTCATTAGCTCCACCAGCGGTGAGGGTAGCTCGAGTATCCTCATTGAGCTGAAGAGCGGCGCCGATGTGGACAACTTCATGCGCAAGGTCCGCACCGCCCTGGATCAGGTGGATGACCTGCCGGAGGAGGCGGAAGAGCCCGAACTGGCCCGCCTCGAAACCCGCTTCCCGGTCATATCGGTCAGCCTGTTCGGCACCATCACCCGGGGTGAGCTATACCGCATCGCCGAAGATCTCAAGGATCAACTGATTCAATTGCCGGGTGTGGCTTCCGTGGGCACCGCCGGCGATCGGGAGTGGGAAGTCTGGGTGGTGGTCGATCCCCAGGTGATGGCGGCGTTGAGCGTCTCGCTCAATGAGGTCGCCCATGGTTTACGCAACAATCTGCGCGATCTGCCCGGTGGCACCTTGAAGTCAACAGCCGGTGATATTCGCCTGCGCGGGATGGGGGTTCCCCCTGACCCCGATCAGATGGCAGCGATTGTACTGCGGCATGATGAACGGGGCGGGCAGTTGCGTTTGGGGGACCTGGCGGAGGTGCAGTTGCGTCTGGAGGAGGCGCAGACCCTGGGGCGATTCAATGGCAAGCCTTCGGTTAACATGACCATATCCAAGACCAGCCAGGCATCCACCATCGAGGTGGCGAAGCTGGTACGTGAATTCGTCGAGACCCATAGAGAGTCCTTGCCAGCGGGGGTCAGCCTAGGTCTGTTCAACGACCTATCCGTGTATGTCAAGAATCGCCTCGAGACTGTCAAGTCATCGGGTATTGTTGGACTGGCATTGGTACTGTTGGCACTCTACCTGATGCTCAATTTCCGTATCGCGTTTATAACCGCACTCGGCATTCCCGTCTCATTCTTAGTGGCTGTGATAACCCTCTATATGCTGGGTTACAGCATCAATATGGTCTCCCTGTTTGCCTTCCTGATCGCACTCGGACTGATCGTCGATGATGCCATCATCGTCAATGAGAATATCTATCGCCACCTGGAGATGGGAGAGTCCCCTGCCGGGGCCGCGGCCCTGGGCACCAAGGAGGTCTATTGGCCGGTGGTGGCCTCCACCACAACCACCATCGCCGCCTTCATGCCCATGTTCGCCATCGGCGGCACCATGGGGGCGTTCATCGCCGTGATACCGGTGGTGGTGAGCGCATCCCTGGCCGGCTCGCTGCTGGAGGCCTTTGGCGTATTGCCCTCCCATGCCAAGGAGTTCCTGGGCACCGCCAGGAAACGCCAGGGTGGGCGTATCGACTGGAGTGCCCTGAATCGCCGTTACACGCAACTGTTGCGTAAATGTCTCGATTATCGCTATCCCGTGGCCATGTTGAGTGTCGGGGTGTTGGCGATTACCATCGCATTTGCAGAAACGCGCATCCCGTTTCGACTCTTCCACCATGTGGACGTGGGGCAGTTCTTCGTCAATGTGGAGGCCCCCAGTACCTACAGTATCGAGGATACCTCGCGCCTGGCGGATAAGCTTGAAGAGACATTGATGGGGACCCTGGGAGAAGATGAACTAAAGACCCTGCAGACGAACATCGGGGTGATGTTCATGGACTTTCATCGAGTAAAGATCGGCAGTCGTTACATTCAACTGGCGGTGGATTTGAACCAGATGAAACCGAATGGCTTTATCGAACGCTGGATATCGCCGCTGGTGAGTCTGAAGTTTTCCTGGGAGGGCAGTCGCGAGCGAAGCACCAAAGTGATAATCGATGATCTCCGTGGTGGGTTGCAACAGATTCCCGGTATCCAGCGTATGTCCATACTACGCACCCAGGGTGGACCGGCAGGGTCCGATATCGAGATCGGTGTCGTGGGTGAATCGGTGGATCGTATCAGCAACACCGCTGAGACGATTCGCTCCTTTCTTGCCCGCTTGCCCGGGGTCTCTGATGCGAGACAGGACATGGACCCGGGCAAGTTGGAGTACCGTTACCAACTGAATGAGCGGGGACGACGCCTGGGACTCACCCAGACAGAGTTGGCGAATGCGGTACGCAGTGGCTTTCTCGGTCTGAAACTGGCCCATGTCAGCTGGCGCGACAAACGCATCCCCGTGCGCCTGATCTATCACGACGAACTACGTCGGGATGCCGGCGCCCTGGAACGCCTGCCCATCACCCTGGATGATGGCCGCACCCTCTATCTGGGGGATGTGGCGGAGATCGTGGAGGCGCGAGGCTACAACAGTATCAACCGGCGCAATCTGCATCGACTGGCCACCATTACCGCGGAAGTCGATCCCAAGATCAGCACCCCCAACCAGGTGCTGGATCGGGTAACGGGGGAGTTCGATCAGCTGCCTGACGGGCAGCGTCTTATCTTCCTCGGAGAGAAGAAAAAGGCGCAAGAGTCGATGCTCGGCATGCAGCGTGCGGGGGTGATCGCACTGGCGATTATCTTCTTCATCTTGGCCGCCCTGTTCAGATCGCTGTTGGATCCCCTGGTGGTGATGTTCGCCATCCCATTCGGCGCCATCGGTGTCATCCTGGGACATGTGTTGTTCGACTTTCATCTGCAGTTCCTCTCCCTTATCGGTTTTCTCGCGTTGACTGGAATCGTGGTCAACGATTCCCTGATCCTGATCGACTTCGCCAAGCGATTGCGACGCGAAGGATGGGAGCGTAAAGATGCCATGGTGGAAGCGGGGCGGGTCCGTATCAGGCCTATTCTGCTGACCAGTGCAACCACCTTTCTCGGTATCTCACCGATCATCTTTTTCGCCACCGGGCAGACGGCATTTCTATCGCCGATGGCGGTCAGTCTCGGGTTTGGCCTGTTGTTCGCGACGGTGTTGATATTGTTGGCACTGCCCTGTTTCTATCTCATCGCGGATGATATGAGGGTGCGTGTCGTTTCCCGTTTCAGGGGCAGGGGCAATAGTACGCTGCTGACAGCAGATAACTAAATTCACAGATACCCTATCTGCTACAATCACATCGATTTCAGATCCTGGTTGCGGATCCCGCCTGATACTGGCAATGATGTAAACATTGAATATGTAAATCGCTTGGAGACCATGCCACAACGCATACAACAATTGAAAACATGGCTGGTGTCACTGCCGGAACTCTCCGATTTCTCCTTCGAGACTGCCTCCAACGATGCGAGTTTTCGCCGCTATTTCCGTGTCTGCGAGGCGGGTAAAAGTTACATTGCCATGGATGCCCCTCCGGAGAGAGAGGATTCCAAACCCTTCGTTCAGGTGGCAGAGGCATTCGAGTCGATCGGTTTGAATGTCCCGCATATCTATGCGCGGGATCTGACCCAGGGATTCATGCTGCTCGAGGATCTTGGCACCGAGCTCTATCTCGATAGCTTGACTGCGCAGACAGTCGACAGACTCTATGGTGACGCCCTGGGCGCCCTGGCCACGCTCCAGGCATGCGGTCCGACACAGCAGCTGCCTGTCTACGACCGTGACTTGTTGATGCAGGAGATGGCGCTGTTTCGCGATTGGCTGTTGTTAAAGGAGTTGGGACTCACTTTGAGCGAGGCAGAAAATTCGCTGTTGGATCGGGTATTCGGACTGTTGGCGGATAGTGCCCTGGAACAGCCACAGGTCTGCGTGCATCGTGACTACCATTCACGAAACCTGATGGTCACTGGGAGGCACAATCCGGGTATTCTCGATTTTCAGGATGCTGTTTTGGGACCGGTGACCTACGATCTGGTGTCTTTGCTGCGTGACTGTTACATCAGCTGGCCCGCGCAACAGGTGCGGGATTGGGCCATGGGATATTATGAACTGGCGGTTCAATCCGGTATTTTGCGCAGCCAACATGAAGCCGGGTTTCTGACCTGGTTTGACCTGATGGGGGTGCAGCGGCACCTCAAGGCGAGTGGGATCTTCGCTCGATTGAACCGTCGTGACGGCAAATCCGGCTATTTGAAGGATATCCCGAGGACCCTGGAGTACATCACTCGATTGGACACCGGGCTGGCACCCGTACAGGCCCTTGGTGAGTTTATCCAAAGCCGGGTTTTTACCCGCTCTTGATCAGGGTTGAAAACCGTTGGGTTGGTCTATCTATCAGATAATTCATACCAGTTTCTTATGTCGGCTGTGATAAGCGCGGCCTAATCTACTGATTTCCTGTGATTTGACAATATGTTGCAATACTAATGTTGCTGAGTCTTCCGTCCAGAAAAATATCGCAACAATACCTGAGTTGTGCGCTAAGGTATTCTCCAATAACATCCTAGAAAATATTTAGATAGTAACCATAACTCTTTGATGTTATTTTTTTTGGGTCCCGGATATTTAGTGGTGTAGTAATTTTACAACACTATCAATTTCTGTGTCTTTTTTGCAAAGAAACGCTTGCAATTTGCCCCGCTGTTGACTAATATTCGCATCGTAGTCAATTTTCTACCCATCAATTCTCGGAGTTAACTCAATGAAAAAAGTACTCTCTCTGGCAATTGCAGCTGCACTGGTGGCTCCTGCCGCAGTTATGGCTGATGCCACCCTGTTTGGTAAAGCGCACTTCATCGTCGAAAACGTAGATGATGGCGACTCGGATGTTTGGGGCGTGGACAGCATCCACTCTCGCGTTGGCGTGAAAGGCAGCGAAGACCTGGGTGGTGGACTCAAGGCTGTTTATCACTTCGAATTCAAAGTAAACCAGGATTCTGGCTCCGGTCTTGGCGATCGTAACCAGTTCATCGGTCTGGCCGGTGGCTTCGGTACCGCTCTGTTGGGCCGTCACGACACTCCTCTGAAGATGTCCCAGGGCAAATTCGACGAGTTCGGTGATCTGCCGAACGGTGACATGGCTTCCGTTATTCCTGGCGAAGACCGTGTTGACAACGTTATCGCCTACGTTTCACCTGCCATGGGCGGCCTGACTTTCGTCGGCGCACTGGTTTCTGGTGAGTTGGGTGACGGTGCTGGCGGCGAGCTCGACGGTCCTGCCGATCACATCTCTATCGCTGGTCTGTACAGCAACGGTCCTATCTTCGCATCTCTGGCCTACAACAGCTATGACCTGGGTGTGGTTGCCGATGCCGATCCTTCACTGCTGCGCGGTACTCTGGTTTGGAACGGTGGCATGTGGCAGGCTGGCGTCATGTACAGCTCCATGGATACCGATGACCTGCTGAGCCTGGACGATTCCGACGCAGTTGGCGTAAGTGGTCACGTCAAAGTTGGCGCTGGCAAGATCAAGGGTCAGTACCTGGTTGGCGATTCTCCAACCCTCAGCGCTGGCGCACTGGGCTTCTCACCTGCTGTTAACATCGCTGGTGGCGACAACGAAGTGACTCAGTTCAGCGTTGGTTACGAGCACAACATGAGCAAGCGTACCATTGCTCACGTCGGCTTCACCTCTTATGAAGAAGACGAGACCGATGTTGAAGAAGATGCATTCTTCGCTGGTCTGATCCACAGCTTCTAATAGCTCTTAAGACTATTTCAAGCTAGAAACGGGGCCTTCGGGCCCCGTTTCTGTTTCTCCCTCCACAATTTCTATTCCGCTTCTTCCGCTGCTCTCTTCAGTCGATTTTACGACCACTGCTGATACCTCGTCAGGGCGCATATCCCAGCCAACAATCCTCAATAAAGACGCCAATCAAAAAGTATGAATAGGCATGCAATCAGATAGATGATCCAGAAGAAGAGGGCATAGGGTCCAGGGTGGTTGTCGGATTTGAAGTCTTTGGCGAAGTACTCCGGAAAGCCGAAGCCGGAAAAGAAGGCTATGATCCGATAGAAAAGAATCGGTAACAGAAATACCAATAGGATGAGGTTGACTGACAGGGCGTCCTGGAAGCCGTCTCTGATGGATGTATAGAGAGCCACACAGGTGAAAATGGCGATAGCAACCAGTTTGAGGGTTTCCAAGTCTGCTCCCTAAGATTCTAGTGCCAAGCAACTGGCCCAGTGTGATTTCATCGCTGTGGGCATGAAGGTGCCATGATGCTCTCTTTTTTATCCAAGATAATCAATTGGATATGCTCCAATAAGCGGGTGACTGAGCTGTCGTATTGCAAACGTTGGCTTTCCAAGGGGTGTGGTAGAAAAAGAAATTTCTACAAAAGTGTCGACATTTTGAAAATTATTGTCTATAAATTAGGATCTAATAGCAATTATTAACAAATAGTGTCGACACTTACCCAGTCAGACAACATCAGAGGAGCTCCCCAACATGTCAAGATATGCCGAGATCTATCAGCACTCTTTGAACGACCCTGAAACATTTTGGGGTACAGTCGCCAAGGAACTTCATTGGCATAAGGGTTGGGACCAGGTCCTCGATGCGTCGGCCAAACCTTCGCCACGTTGGTTCAAGGGCGGCATGTTCAACACCTGTTACAACGCCCTGGATCGGCATATAGAGGCGGGGCATGGGGATCGTCTGGCACTTATCTACGATAGCCCGGTGACCGATCAGAAGCGCAGCTACAGTTATAGCGAGCTACGGGATACGGTCGCCCGCTTGGCTGGCGTGATTGCAGCCCATGGGGTGGGCAGGGGCGATCGGGTCATCATCTACATGCCGATGATACCCGAGGCGGCCATCGCCATGTTGGCCTGTGCCCGCATCGGTGCCATCCACTCGGTGGTTTTCGGTGGTTTTGCGGCGAATGAGCTGGCCACCCGCATCGATGACAGTCAGCCCAAGATGGTACTTTCCGCCTCCTGCGGCATCGAACCCAGTCGTCTGGTCGCCTACAAGCCCCTGCTGGATGAGGCGATTGAGATCGCTCAGCATAAACCCGCCAAGTGCATCATCAAACAGCGCCCTCAACTGACCGCAGAGCTCAAGGATGGTCGTGACTATGACTGGGACCAGGCACTGGCCCAGGCAGAACCTGTCGACTGTGTGCCTGTGGAGGCCACTGACCCACTCTATATTCTCTATACATCGGGTACCACCGGACAGCCCAAGGGTGTGGTGCGTGACAATGGGGGGCATGCCGCCGCGCTGCTTTGGTCCATGAAGAACATCTACAACGTGGAGGCGGGTGATGTCTATTGGGCGGCATCCGACGTGGGCTGGGTGGTTGGTCACAGCTACATCGTCTACGGTCCGTTGCTGGCTGGATGTACCACAGTGCTGTATGAAGGCAAGCCGGTGGGTACCCCAGATCCAGGCGCCTTTTGGCGCGTGATCAGTGAATATGGCGTCAAGGTTTTGTTCACCGCGCCTACCGCATTCCGTGCCATCAAGAAAGAGGATCCCCAAGGCGCCTATATGTCCAAGTATGACATCAGTTGCATGGATACCCTTTTTCTCGCGGGGGAGCGTTGTGACCCGGACACATTGCACTGGGCAGAGACTATGTTGCAAAAACCGGTTATCGACCATTGGTGGCAGACCGAAACCGGTTGGGCGATCGCCGCCAATCCCATGGGTGTGGAGCCGCTGCCGGTGAAAGCCGGCTCGCCAACGGTATCCATGGTTGGCTATGACGTGCGAGTGCTCGATGATCAGGGTGATGAAAAAGCCGCCGGTGAAATGGGTGATATCGTGATCAAACAGCCGCTACCCCCCTCCTGTCTGCCAACCCTATGGAATAACGAACAGCGATTCGTCGACTCCTACCTGAGTGCCCATCCCGGCTACTATGTGACGGGTGATGCGGGCTACAAGGATGAAGATGGCTACCTGTGGATCATGAGTCGCACCGATGACGTCATCAACGTGGCAGGGCATCGTCTCTCCACTGGCCAGATGGAGGAGGTACTGGCGGGTCATGCCGATGTGGCGGAGTGTGCGGTAATCGGTGTCAGTGATGCCTTGAAAGGGCAGTTGCCTCTCGGACTTGTGGTATTGAAGTCGGGTGTTGAGCGCTCCGCCGAAGAGCTCTCCTTGGAGTTGGTGAAGCGGGTGCGTGAGCTGATCGGCCCGGTTGCGGCATTCAAGCACCTGGCCATAGTGAAGCGCCTGCCCAAAACCCGCTCTGGCAAGATCTTGCGCGGCACCATGGTGAAGATCGCCGACGGCGATGAATGGAAGATGCCGGCCACCATCGATGACCCGGCAATTCTCGATGAAATCTCATCCTCCTTGCAGTCCTTGGGTTATGCCAAATAGAGGCTGACGGTTTAATTTAATTCCTATGCCCCGCCTCTGAATGAAAATAGTGAGGCGGGGTGTCTTACCCACAAACAATATTAAAGTGTCGACACTTTTATCTGTATAAGCTATATTAAGGCAGCTTTTAGCATTTATTTTGTAAATATGTCGACAGTTATGGTTAGAAATGCAGAATCAGTCATCAGCGGAACATAACGATCCAGTCACGATTACCCTGACAGATCGGCTCTTCGACAGGCTTCAGCGCGCCATCGTTGAGGGGGAGATAGCCTCCGGAAGCAAGATCAGTGAGCCGGAACTGGCTCGCCAGCACGGCGTCAGTCGGGGATCCCTGAGAGAGGCAATCGGACGCCTCGAAGCGAGAAAACTGGTTGAACGCAAACCTAACCTGGGTGCCCGTGTGGTGACCCTGTCATATGAACATTTGATAGAGATCTATCAGATACGTGAGGCCCTGGAGGGTATGGCTGCAAGGCTGGCGGCACAGCATATGAGCGACAATGAAATCGAGGAGCTGCAAACCCTGCTGAGTGAACACGGTCGGCAGATCGAAGAGCAGCATGGTGAGGCCTATTTTCAAAAGCAGGGTGATTTGGATTTTCACTATCGAATCGTTCAAGGCAGTAAAAACCGCCACCTGATCGGTCTGCTTTGCAACGATCTCTATCATCTGTTGCGTATGTACCGATACCAATTCGGTATGCGCAGCAAAAGATCCCGGCAGGCCTATGATGAACACCACTATCTGTTGAATGCCATTATCTCAAGGGATCCTGAAATGGCTGAGCTGTTGATGCGCCAGCACATTCGTTCATCCCGCAGAAATGTGGAAAAAATGTTGCTGGAAAACTGATTAAACACTCAAAACTTCTTAATTTGAGGATAGCAAATGACCAAACATCAAAATCCCGGCGCTCGTTTCCGTGCTGCCATCGAACAAGAGAAACCCTTGCAGTGCGTGGGTGCGATCAATGCTTACCATGCGAGACTGGCGGAGGCTTCGGGGTTTAAATCCCTCTACATCTCCGGTGGCGGTGTCGCTGCGGGTTCCTGTGGCATCCCTGACTTGGGAATCACCACCATGGAGGATGTATTGGTTGATCTGCGACGTATCACTGATGTGACCGATCTGCCTGTATTGGTAGACATCGATACCGGCTGGGGTGGCGCCTTCAATATCGCCCGCACCATCCGCAACATGAACAAGTTTGGCGCCGCAGCTGTGCATATCGAGGATCAGGTGCAACAGAAACGCTGCGGTCACCGGCCAAACAAGGCGATCGTCGGTCAGGATGAGATGGTGGACCGTATCAAGGCCGCGGTGGATGCCAAGCTGGACGACGACTTCGTGGTCATGGCGCGTACCGATGCCCTCGCGGTGGAGGGTATGCAGTCGGCCATCGACAGGGCGTGTGCCTGTGTAGAGGCCGGTGCCGATATGATCTTCCCGGAAGCGATGACGGAGCTCGATCAATACCGGGAGTTTGTTGCCGCGGTGAAAGTGCCGGTACTGGCCAACATCACCGAGTTCGGTTCAACTCCGCTCTACACCACTGAACAGCTGGGATCGGCGGGGGTGAGTATTGCTCTCTATCCCCTCAGTGCATTTCGTGCCGCCAATGCCGCCGCTCTGAACGTCTATCAAAGCCTGCGCCGTGACGGCACCCAACAGGGAGTGGTAGATACCATGCAGAGCCGCTCCGATCTCTACGACTACCTGGGATATCACGATTTCGAACAAAAGCTCGACCAGCTCTTTGTTACCGAGGAGACGGCGTAGTCTGCTTACGTGTCCGCAAATGAAGGCAAATAGACGCTAATGAATAGGAGGCATCTGATGAAAAGAGAGTTAATCAGAGGTTCTTTGGATTTAACGCTAGAAAAATATTTTTTTTATTTGCGTTCATTTGCGGAGATTATTTTTTTCAAAAAACAATTCAGTAACGATTAACAATTACCCATCGCATCAGAGGAGGTTTCCCATGAGCGAGCCCAATCAAATTCTGCCCAAGGCGAAGAAATCGGTCGCCCTCTCCGGTACCGCCGCCGGCAACACCGCCATCTGTACCGTTGGCCGTACCGGCAACGATTTACACTACCGCGGTTATGACATCCTCGATTTTGCCGAGAAGGCGGAGTTTGAGGAGATTGCCTACCTGTTGATCCACGGTTCCCTGCCAACCCCCTCGGAGTTGGTTGCCTACAAGGCCAAGTTAAAATCGATGCGTGGCCTGCCCCTGGCGGTGAAACAGGCACTGGAAGCGATCCCCGCCTCAGCCCACCCCATGGATGTGATGCGTACCGCCTGCTCGGTGATGGGCAGCTGTGTGCCGGAGAAGGAGAGCCACCCCGCCGCCGAGGCCCGGGATATCACCGATCGCCTGATGGCCAGTTTCGGTTCCGCTCTGCTCTACTGGTACCACTATGCCTTCAACGGCAGACGCATCGATGTGGAGACCGACGACGACTCCATCGGTGGCCACTTTTTGCATCTGCTGCATGGGGAAAAGCCCAAGGAGTCCTGGGTACGTGCCATGCACACCTCCCTGGTGCTCTACGCCGAGCATGAGTTCAACGCCTCCACCTTCACCGCCCGGGTGGTGGCCGGCACCAATTCCGATATGTACTCCGCCATCACCGCTGCAATCGGTGCCCTGCGCGGACCCAAGCACGGTGGCGCCAACGAAGAGGCCTTCCGCATCCAGAGCCGTTACCACACCGCTGATCAAGCCGAGGCAGACATCCGTGAGCGGGTGGGACGCAAGGAGATCGTCATCGGCTTCGGCCACCCGGTCTACACCGTGGGTGATCCCCGCAACGAGGTGATCAAGCGGGTCGCCAAGGGTCTTTCTGAAGAGGCCGGAAACATGACCATGTTCAGTGTCGCCGACCGTCTGCAAGCGGTGATGTGGGAGATCAAGAAGATGTTCCCCAACCTGGACTGGTTCTCCGCCGTCTCCTACAACCAGATGGGCGTGCCCACCGATATGTTCACCCCCCTATTCGTCATCTCCCGCGTCTCCGGTTGGGGCGCCCATGTGATCGAGCAGCGCGAAGACGGCAAGATTATCCGACCCTCGGCCAACTACACCGGGCCGGAGAATCGGGAGTATGTGCCGATCGAAGAGAGAGGATGAGGAGAAATTTTTGAGTTTTTTTGTGGTGAGCTTTTAGTTGAGGCAAGCGCTTTGCGCTGGTTGTTTAGACCCCCTCTCCCTGGCCCTCTCCCGCGAGGGGAGAGGGAAAGCTCGGATCAGGGCAAGGGATATACAGAAGGTTTGTCACTTCTACCTAACGAGAAGCTCACGATGCCCTCGCCAAGCACGTCCCCTCTCCCCTTGCGGGAGAGGGCCAGGGAGAGGGGACCAATAAACCCGTGAGCGCAGCGAACACAACCACTCAAAACTAAAAACTTATAACTCAAAACTATCCAGCTAGTGCAACGACCGAGAACCCCATGAACACCCAATTCAGAAGACCCCTGCCCGACACCGATCTCGACTACTTCGACACCCGCGAGGCGGTAGAGGCGATCCAACCCGGCGCCTACGCAAAACTCCCCTACACCTCCCGGGTGTTGGCGGAACAGCTGGTACGCCGTTGCGAACCCCGCCTGCTCACCGACGCCCTGAAACAGCTCATCGAGCGCAAGCGGGATCTCGACTTCCCCTGGTACCCGGCACGGGTGGTCTGCCACGACATCCTGGGCCAGACCGCCCTGGTCGACCTGGCCGGCCTGCGCGACGCCATCGCCGACAAGGGCGGTGACCCGGCGAAGGTGAATCCGGTTGTACCGACCCAGCTCATAGTCGACCACTCCCTGGCGGTGGAACACGCCGGTTTCGAGGCCGATGCCTTCGACAAGAACCGGGCCATCGAGGACCGCCGCAACGAGGACCGCTTCCACTTCATCGAGTGGACCAAGAGCGCCTTCGACAACGTGGACGTGATCCCCGCCGGCAACGGCATCATGCACCAGATCAACCTGGAGAAGATGTCGCCGGTGATCCAGAACCGTGACGGGGTGGCCTTCCCCGACACCTGTGTCGGCACCGACAGCCACACCCCCCACATCGACGCCCTGGGCGTCATCGCTATCGGTGTCGGCGGTCTCGAAGCCGAGACCGTGATGCTCGGCCGTCCCACCATGATGCGCCTGCCGGAGATCGTCGGCGTGCGCCTCACCGGTCAACGCAAGCCCGGCATCACCGCCACCGACATCGTGCTGGCCCTGACCGAGTTCCTGCGCCAAGAGCGGGTGGTCTCGGCCTACCTGGAGTTCTTCGGCGAGGGGGCCTCGAGCCTCACCCTCGGCGACCGGGCCACCATCGCCAACATGACCCCCGAGTTCGGCGCCTCCGCCGGGCTCTTCTATATCGATTCAAAGACCATCGACTACCTGAAACTCACCGGCCGCACACCGGAGCAGGTGGCCCTGGTGGAGAACTACGCCAGGACCACCGGCCTCTGGGCCGACGAACTGGAAGCTGCCGAGTATGAACGGGTACTGGAGTTCGATCTGTCGAAAGTGGACCGCACCATGGCCGGCCCCTCCAACCCCCACCGCCGTCTGCCCACCAGTGCTCTGCAAGAGCGGGGCATCGCCGTGGACCTGGAC
>JBEVVS010000198.1:0-1040 GCA_040507005.1 Candidatus Thiodiazotropha sp. | reverse complement strand
GCAAGCCCTGGGTGAAGTCCTCCTTCGCCCCCGGCTCCAAGGTGGCCCGGCTCTACCTGGAAGATTCCGGTCTGCTGCCGGAGCTGGAGAAGCTCGGCTTCGGCATCGTCGCCTACGCCTGTACCACCTGTAACGGCATGAGCGGCGCTCTGGATCCAAAGATCCAGCAGGAGATCATCGACAGGGATCTCTATGCCACCGCCGTGCTATCAGGAAACCGCAACTTCGATGGCCGTATCCACCCCTATGCCAAGCAGGCCTTCCTCGCCTCGCCGCCCCTGGTGGTGGCTTACGCCATCGCCGGCACCATGCGTTTCGACATCGAGAAAGACGCCCTGGGCCATGACGCCGACGGCAACCCGATCACGCTCAAGGATATCTGGCCCAGCGACGAGGAGATCGACGCCATCGTCAGCCAGTCGGTAAAGCCGGAACAGTTCATCCAGGTCTACCAGCCCATGTTCGACCTGGGCGACCGGGAGCAGGCGGAGAGCCCGCTCTACGACTGGCGTCCGCAAAGCACCTATATCCGCCGCCCGCCCTATTGGGAGGGAGCCCTGGCGGGTGAGCGCAGTCTGAAGGGAATGCGACCGCTAGCTGTGCTGGGTGACAACATCACTACTGATCACCTGTCACCCTCGAATGCCATCCTGGCCAGCAGCGCAGCCGGTGAGTACCTGGCCAAGATGGGCCTGCCGGAGGAGGACTTCAACTCCTACGCCACCCATCGCGGCGATCACCTCACCGCCCAGCGTGCCACCTTCGCCAACCCCAAACTGCTCAACGAGATGTGCCGGGACGACAAGGGCGAGGTGATCCAGGGCTCCCTGGCCCGGCTGGAGCCGGAGGGCGAACCCATGCGCATGTGGGAGGCCATTGAGACCTATATGCAGCGCAAGCAGCCCCTGATCATCGTCGCCGGCGCCGACTACGGTCAGGGCTCTTCACGGGACTGGGCCGCCAAGGGCGTACGCCTGGCCGGCGTGGAGGCGATCCTGGCCGAGGGCTTCGAGCGCATCCACCGCACCAACCTGGTGGGC
>JBEVVS010000137.1:0-17845 GCA_040507005.1 Candidatus Thiodiazotropha sp. | reverse complement strand
GCACCGACAAACGCGGGACCAGATAGAGTTGCTGGTGGATCATGCCTACCTTGCGTTGAATGGTACTGCGTGTTTTACGCGTCAGTTCCACGTCGCCAATGGTTAGAGTACCGTCACTCGGCACCACTACCCCGTTAACCATATTCATGAGGGTCGTCTTGCCGGCGCCAGATGGACCAAGCAATACACAAAACTCCCCTTTCTTCACATGCAGGGAGACACCATCAACCGCACGCGTGCCATCATCATAAACACGACTTACCGAATTGAACTTCAACATAACGACACCTCGAACTTTGACAGCGTGGGGTGAGGACAACACCCCACGCACTTCAGGTTATGCAGCGTGCTTAACGCTGACCGGCCTTGTCGATCATGTCGGCCTTCACCTGCTTGGTGACGGCAGACAGTTTGCCCAGCGCATCAAAGATCTTCTGCACATCGAAATCCGTGTCGTAACGATCGACCTTCTTACCGCCATAACCGCGGATCTTGGCGGGATCGATCTTGGTATGAATCTCACTGAATGCCAGTCGCAACTTAGCCTTCTGTGTGTCAGTCAGACCCTTATTCATAGCCAAAGGAGGATTCGGAATCGGCTGCGATTTCGCCAATGGCTTGAATTTGGCGGGATCGATGGCACCCTTTTTGACTGCCTTGCCAAAGGAGTTGTAAGAGGCAGCTGCAGCATCCACCTTACCTTCAGCCAGGGCAGCCAAGGAAGCGGAATGGGAACCGGCGATAATCAATTTCTTCAGGTCTTTCGTCGGATCAACACCGTCAGCGATCAGCATGGCGACAGGAAAGTTGAACGAGGAAGTGGAGTTCGGGCTACCGAAGGCCATGCTTTTGTCTTTCAAGTCGGCGATGCTGTTGATACCACTGTCCTTGGCGACAAAGATGCCGGAGTGATAAGAGGCATTGCCTTTTTTCACGTCCACCGCCAGCAGATCCACACCGCACTTCTCGTTGGCCTGACCGAAAGTCACTGCGCCATACCAGGCGATGTCCGCCTGATCGTTACACATGCCCTCAACAACCGCGGCATAGCTTGCGCCTGCGCGCAGATCGAAGTGAATGCCGTAGTGGTCGGTAATGCCCTTGAAGACAGGCGCGTAGTCAGCTGTGATATCGTTGGTACCGGTATCAGCCGGGACCATCAACACACGTAATGGATGGTCTTTCGAGCCATCAGGGAGGTTGGCAGCAAAGGCTGCACCGGATAACATAGCTGCGGCGATGCCAGCAGTTACAAGCTTCAACAGTTTCATTACTTTTCCTCGACAGTTAGGTAATGTTAATTAAGGTTTGACGGATAATTGCGTGGCATCGCCTCTAAACCGCGTTACCACATACTCAACCGGTTTTTGGCTTTCGATCGCCACATTCACACTCTTGACCCGCAATACCGGCAAATAGCGGGGGATATTCAGCAGTGCTGCATCGTCAGACTCAGGCAGTACGGCACTGATCAAGCTCTCACTGCGTTGTAATTTGGTATTGCAGTTGTGCTCCAGGAATTGATGCAGAGAACCATTGTCGTAGCCCTCGAAGACTTGGGGAAAAGCGGCCAATGGCAAGAAGTGGGAGATGACGCAAAATGGCTTACCCTCCACTTCTCTCAGGGTTTCCAGAAAAATCACCTCGCTACCCTCAGCAACCTTCAAACGGCTGGAGACACCGCCACTTGCAAGGATAATCTGTTTCCGGATAACCCGGCTGTGGGTCGAGACACCGAGGGCCTCGAGGGTTTCCGTGAAGCGGGTACGGGGACCGATGGCATAGTCGATGGCAGGGGCAAGCACATAGACACCCTTGCCGTGACGGCGCACCACCATACCTTCCGTCACCAATTCGTCCACTGCCCGGCGCAGAGTGTGGCGATTGACATTGAAACGCTTGGCCAACTCGGCTTCCGTGGGCAGGACATCCCCCGCCTGATAGAAGTTCTGAATCTCCTGGCGCAGCATCTGGCTGATCTGGCGATAGACCGGCAGTGACCCTTCGCCCCGTTGTATTTGCCGTACAGACATCTAGATAACCTCGTTGTTTCGAGGCGTACAGTACGTGGAAATTGTTACAAACTTGCGGCAGTTAAAATGACAGTTTCATGATACCTGCGCACATGAAGGACTCTTTGAATAATGGGTTAGCGGTTCGATGGCCTGAAAGGAAGCCTTTTGATTGGCGGCTTGTTTCTTTTAACACCGCTAGCTTCCATATCCAATTTCAGCTCAATCCTCTCACCCTTTCTTGTTATGATGGCGCTTTGGGAATCGACTGACTCCACCTTCCAGTCATACTTATTCATGCCCTGGGATAGGCGTAAAAGTTCATTGTTATCCAGATCGCGAATAATGGCGACCTTGTTATCCGGCATCATGGCGACACCCTCCAACTTCAAACGCAGTGGCTTGCGTGGTGCGTGGTTAACACTTTTCTGTTGCGGCTCTGCCAGTGGTAGCCTGCCTTCAACAAACAGCGGTCTATCTGTGATCTCCACATAGGCCTTCAATGGAATAGGTACAAATCTAAGTGTTTCCAGGTTAGTCTCGCTGGCCTTTGAACTTTCTGCCTTGAGCGTTTGATCAAGCATCGAAGGCATATAGCTGGAAGGCGTGCTCCAGCGATAATAGATGTATACACTCATCGCGGCTATTGCCAACAGTAGCAACAGAGTCATGGCATTGAAACTGTATTTCCAGTTATTCATGTACCACTACTCTTGATATATCCGACCAGCAGAAACTCCAAATCCAGGGTCCTGATCGCTTTCACTATATCCTTTGTTTTCGGTAGCCTTCTCCTGGGAAGATGCCTGCTACGTAGGTTGATATTTTCCACAAACAGATAGGGCTTCTGGGTTTCAAGCTGATGCAGCATAGTCTTGAGATTTTCCAGCGTACTCTTCATCCTGACGCGAATTGCAACCTTCTTCAGCATCTCTTCCTGAGCTATCTGTACAGTCTGGGTGCTGATGATCTCCCCGCGCCCTGCAGCAGCCACCTTTTTGATTCTTCGCTGAAGCTCTGCATTTGCCAACGAATCGGTCTTACTTTGCAAATAGCGCAAGTCAGATTGCTGACCCCGCTTGAGTTGACTGAATTCCTGTTGGTAACGATCGTCCTGCATGGCAATTCGTTGATAACGCTGGATCTGAAATTGCGCATCTTCGATCTGTGCATTGTACTCCGCATTCATGGTCCATACGGGGTAGATCGCTGAAAACAACACTGCGAATAACAGTAACAGCAATATGGCTGTGGCCAGGATTCGCGACTGCATGGGTGTCAGAGAGGCAAACATTTAACCCTTTCCCCCCCCCTTGGCCGTCAGTTCTGCAGAGATATGGAATCGCTCGGTGTTGTTCTTTTTGTTGCGTGTCACCGGCGACCTGAAAGAGACGTCTTGAAACAGCTTGGAGGTCTCGAGAATTGGAATCAGGGAAGCGGATGCTGTCGATTGGCCGTGTATGTGAACGTTATTCTCTCTGACTTCGAGATTGCTGACCCAGGTATCGTCAGGAAGTAACAGCGTCAATTCCAGCAGTATCTCAAGAACCGGCTTGGAGGTGATTTTTTTCTCTTCCAAAAAGCGGTTTTCACTCCTGGCTGATGTTACCTGCTCGCGCAAGGCAGCGACTTGCGTTGCCTTGGATTTATATTCATCCAGTTCGCTCTGCAACTGTTTCAGTACTGAGGATTTTTGCCACAGCGGGAGCATCAGGCTTACGATCACCATCAACATCAGGAGAAGAAACAGTGCCAGATTGAGCAATCGATAGCGTTTGTGCGGCTTCTCGCGCTTTTCCGGAGGTAGAAGATTGACCTCATTTAAATTGGCATTGATCTCCTCGCATGGGGAGATGGCACTGATTCTTACACGGTTCTCCTCGAGCTGTTTCAACGCCAGGGAGATCTTATCGATCGGGGCAAGAATCAAGGTGATATCGAGGGTGCGATTCTGCTTGTCACGGGTGTTGACAACATAGTCGTAGTAGACCTGGTCTATGTTGAACGGGGTCTGCCTATCCATCTCGAATGCGAGTACTTCACGCAGATTCTCTTCAGTCTCGATGGGCAGGGTCACCTTCTTGAAGAGATACTTTTTAGGCTCCAGACAGAGCCGAATTTCACTCGCTGAGTTGAGCACTCTTCTATGTTCCGAATCATTGAAGTCGATAACCCGGAGATAGTTCTCGGCCACCTCTGCTCCGCTGACGCCCTGGTTGACAATGCGCAGGGTTTCATCCTTGTAGAGTAATTGCGCCGGTTTACCGCCACGCAACAGTGCGCGTACCGGTTCCGGCAGCAGCATGCTGATTTCACCGATCCACCAGAACCAGAAGCTTGTTAATTGATATCTCAAGGATTGTGTCGCCATGGAATAATTCTAACGGGTTTCGCCGCTCATAACGAATCATGCCAGGAACGAATGGAATAAGGTGCGTCGCCCCCAGGCCTCAGCTCAATATCAACCAGGAATTGTGTTCTCGCAGCCTGGGCCGAAACGGCTTCCACCCATATGCGATAGTCAGCTCCGGCAGCCTGACCGCGCCCCTCATCCAGCTCAATCTCCGCCAGATCACTGTCAACGTAATCGAGCACATCCGAGAGTGTTTCGCTTGACGTCCACACGCCTTCCAGCAGGGAAATCAGCACTTCCGGCGCATAACGCATATCCACATTTTGCACACTGGAATAGAGAGTGACGTAAGGCCGTAAGCGCTCGACCCTGTCGGCATTGAATCCCATCACGTAGGCCAGTTCGTCGATATTTACCAGATCACGCCCGGCTGTGCCATAGGGATAACCGGCGCTGCGGTAATCCACATCCTCAGCCCCGTCGAGACGGCGTAAATCGTCACTGTCACGCCAATCCATCAATCGGTCGGCAAGTGCCTCCCTCGCTTCAATATCATCCTCTAACAAAGCAAACAGTTTGGCCAATTGTTCTCTTGGGGCCTTATTCAGATCGAGCAGACCGGATGCATTGCGAATCGAGATACTGGCGCTACCCCGGTCGGTGGCAATCTGGTAGATCTGACCGTTTCTATTCCAGCGTTGTTCCGGATTACTGACCATCAACTCAAGAATCGCCCGATTGAGCCCGCTCTGGGCCAGCAATCTTGTATGCAGCGCGTCGATGGCATTGCCAGCGAGCCTGGTTTCGACTTTGGAATGGGTGGAGAAACTGGCGGCGACGATAGTCAGCAAGGCGACGAGCCATAGCACCAAGACAAGTGCAAAACCCTGCTGCCGATGGTATCTCCCGGATTCTCTCATACTATTATCGCTGTACAACCGCTGGCCGGTTTTGTTGGATACGAAAGTAGCGCTCCTGGGAGATGCCCTCATCCCCCTGGGCAGCCAGCCTCAACCTGATCAGTTCGGGATAACGGGCCGAATCCGCTTCCCAACTACTGTGCCAGCCAATCGCCTCCCGCTCCCGCTTCTTGCCATAGTATGCAAACTGCATCTCCTCCAATCCCCTCAACAGGACCCGGCGCTTGCCGTTTTCAGGAAGTGACAACTGTTCTGCTGTGGGAATCAACGGCGTGAAATAGAGCACCAGGCTATATCCCTCTTCAGCAGCAGGCTCCTGTACCAGAAGATACTCGAACAAACCGCCATCGCGATGCTGGCGTGGCGCCTTGGAGAGAAATTGCAGGCGTCGGGGCTCCCCGTTCAAGGCCAATAGACGCCCTTTCTGATCCCGCCAAACCAGGGGCGCCAGGTGCTGAATCAAGGAGCTCACCCTGTTGTTTATCAAGTGCCCTTCCAGGGTGGCGTCGCTATGCGCCGTCAATCTCTCCCAGCCCTTGAGATTGGTAAACAGCATCGTCACCGATGTTGTCATGATGATCGCCAATAGCAGCATTGCAACCATCACCTCCAACAGGGTGAAGCCATCACTGCGCTGTGCTGCCGCACCCAGCCGGTTAGCCATCGAGCAAGCATCCATATGCGCCGATTTTCCAGGCTGCGCTCGTTCAGGGCTTGTCATGTACTAGCCCTATGCGTGAGAATTTCACCTCTCTTCCACCGCCAGCCGCTTGCCAGGCTATTGTGATCGTCTCCTCTACAGGATAGAGGGGGACCGCCAGCTGTTTCTCTTCACTCCAGCCAGCATAGGGCTGTCGGAGATAGTGCCATCTGAAGCCCCCCTGTTCGATCCCCTGCTCGCTTAGACTGGCACTCTCCATGTCCACGGCCATCTGATCAAGCCGCGACTGGGCAATCTCTACAGCCATGAGATAGTCGGTAGTTACCTGATGGTTACGCATGGTCGTGGCATTGATCCTGAGGATCACGCTCATGGTCATACTGAGAATGACAAACGCCACCAACACTTCAATCAGGGACATCCCTTCAGACCTGGAACGGCTCATTCTCTTGCAACCCCTCCGGATCGATAACCTGGACCCGGCTCGTCAGCCAGTCCACTGCAATGGCAAATCGCCGCCCACCACTATCGAGAATCAATACGCCTCCGCTGGAACTGCCGTCCGGAAAAAACTCAAACACCAGCAGCGCTTCGCCATAGGTCGATGCTGCATTGTTATCAGAGACAAATCGCAAGCCATCAGGCAGTTGTCTGACTTCACCACTATTGACCTGATCGCTTTGATAGGAATGACTCTGCAGATCGAAACTTATCTTCGCAGGCACACCCGTAAGGATCGCGGTTTGCTGGATATAGCGAATCTCCTGTGCCAGATCCCGAGTTGCCGCTTTGAGTTTCAGGGAGGGGAAGGCCTTTTGAAACAGCGGCGGGGTCAGGCTGACAAGCAGGGCCAACACCACCAGTGTCAACATCACCTCGATCAGGGTAAAGCCCTTGATGAATCTCTGCTTCATAGCGCAACCAGTGAATTCACGCCCAGGATAGCCACCAGAATCGACATCACCACACCCGCGATGATCAGGCCAAGCACCAATATCATCACCGGTTCCACCAGGCTCAAGGCGCGTTTGATCAGGGTTTGCGTCTCCTGGTCGAGTATCTCCGCAGTCTGCATCAGCATCGATTCCAGATGGCCGGACTCCTCGCCCACCCGGATCATCTGCAGGGCGAAGGGGGGAAACTGGGCATGCTCCGCAAGCGGGTCGGCCAGGCGTTGGCCCGATTTCAGGTTGCTTACCACCTGGTCCATACCATCCGCGATCACATGGTTGCTGATGGTGTCCTTCACAATCGCCACCGATTTGAGCATCGGCACACCATTCTCAAGCAGGGTTCCCAGGGTACGACAGAATCGCGCCGCTTCCACCTGTTGGATGATCGGTCCGATGATCGGCAACAGCAGCAGCCTGGCATGCCACCGTTTGGCGCTGGATCTGCGGCTCATCTGCCATTTGAAATAGAAGATCAACAAAATCGTCAATAAGGCCATCACCCAACCGTAATCCTGCAGGAATCCGGCAACACCCATGGTGATACGGGTCGAAATCGGCAGGGCCTGTCCCATATCACTGAAGAGTTCGCTGAACTGAGGGATCACGTAGGTGAGCAGGATCAGAATCGAGGTTATCGCCACCAACAGCAGGATCGCCGGATAGATCAGGGCCGAGATGAGCGAGCTGCGAACCTCCTTGGCCCGCTCCAAATGCAGTGCCAATCGCGCCAGCACACTCTCCAATGCACCACCGGACTCCCCTGCCCTTACCATCTGCACATAGAAGTTGTTGAACAACCCCGCCTCTTTCGCCAGGGCATCGGCAAAGGAGTTGCCGCTTTTCAGACTATCCCGAATACTGGTCAGGTGTTGGCTGAACAGGGACGTCTCACCTGCAATGGAGACTAAGATTGACAGTGCCCCATCCAGGGGCTGTCCCGATTTCAGCAGGGTTGCCAATTCCCGGGTGAAGGATGCGACCTGATCGAGAGAGACCGATTTTCGCTGGAAACTTCTGCGTGTTGTGCGCCGGCTCTTTTGTCGATTCTCCTCGATGCGAATCGGCACTTGGCCTTTCAGGTGAATCTGCTTGACGGCGTGATCACGGCTGACCGCCTGCAGCTCACCCTCCACGACTTCACCATCCGCACCGACAGCCTTATATTGAAACGAGGCCATGTCTGCTCACCTCTCCTGAGTGACTCTTAGCACCTCTTCAAGGGTGGTGATACCCTGCATCACTTTTAACAAACCATCCTCATACATGGAACGAGCGCCCTCGCGTTTTGCGCATTCAGCCAGAGCATTTTTATCCCCGCCCTGCAGAATCAGTGAGCGCAATCCCTCCGACAGCTCGATCATTTCGATAATCGCGCTACGCCCACGATAACCACTCCCACTGCAGTGCTCACAACCTACAGCCTTATAAAAGGTCGTTCCACCCGGCAATGACTCGAAACGCGCCGCCACCTCCGGTGGAGGATCATAGGGCTGCTTGCAATCGGGACAGAGGTTTCTAACCAGGCGTTGCGCCACCACGGCATTGACCGTTGAAGTCAGCAGGAATGGTTCGATTCCCATATC
The DNA here is from genome assembly GCA_040507005.1 of Candidatus Thiodiazotropha sp. GTDB lineage: Bacteria > Pseudomonadota > Gammaproteobacteria > Chromatiales > Chromatiaceae > Thiodiazotropha. The sequence continues at coordinate 9,363 of JBEVVS010000137.1, read as the reverse complement.
AATAAACCGGGTGATGCTGCCGGCCGCATCATTGGTATGCAGCGAGGAGAGGACCAGGTGTCCGGTGAGCGCCGACTGAACGGCGATCTGCGCGGTCTCCTGATCACGAATCTCACCGATCATGATGATGTCCGGATCCTGGCGCACGATAGACCGCAGGGCAGAGCTGAAGTTGAGGCCGATGTTCGGCTTGACCTGGATCTGATTGACCCCTTCGATGTTGTATTCCACCGGATCCTCCACCGTGAGGATCTTTCGTTCCGGTCGATTTAGATAGTTGAGTGCCGCGTAGAGAGAGGTTGTCTTACCACTGCCGGTGGGTCCGGTCACAACCACGATACCGTGGGGTCGATCAAGTATCTCCAACAGCCGTTTCTCGAGCAACCTGTCAAAACCGAGGCTGGCAAAATCGAGATTTACATGATCCCGCTGTAGCAACCTAAGCACCATGCTCTCGCCATGCAGGGTGGGTACGGTGGAGACACGCATATCAAGGGTGGCGCCGTGCACTCTGACCTTGAAACGGCCATCCTGAGGCAGGCGACGTTCCGCGATGTTGAGATTGGCCATGATTTTGATGCGAGAGATCAGTGCTGGGGCCAGATTGACCGCGGTTGATTCGGTTTCGCGCAACAGGCCGTCGACCCGATAGCGTATCTTCAGGCTATTCTCGAAGGGCTCGATATGGATATCCGATGCCTTGGATGAAACCGCCCGCTGGATAATCTGGTTGACCATCTTGATGACCGGCGCTTCGCTGGCCAGCTCCTTGAGCTGTTCCACATCATCCAGCAGCAGCTGATGTTCCGTGCCGCCATCATCATCCCCACCCTCTTCCTTCATCAGCTCACTGAACAGGGTCTGGATCACCTCGTCGATCTCTGAGGCGATACCAATGGCCAATCTGATCTGCTTGCCGCTGATCAGTTCCAGCGCATCGATGACGTACCGATCGGTGGGATCGACCATGATCGCCACCAGGTGGTCCTCCTGCTCCTCATACACCACCAGGCGGTGCTGTTTGAGGAAGTTGGAAGAGATATTCTCACTGATATGGGCAAGATCGGGATAGGCCTTCTTTTCGATCACCGGCACATCGCAGAGTGTGGCCAGGGTTATGGCAAGATCCCGGTCGGAAATCAGGCCCAGCTGTAACAGGATGGTGCCGATTGACTGGTCACTCTGCTGATTCTCTCTCAGGCGAACTGCACGTTCAGCATCGGTGGCACTGAGTCGACCACCCTCCACCATGGCGACAGAGAGGGGATATTCCAAATATCTGAGTGTGCCAGCATCATCCTCGGTAGCGGGGTTCTCCCTGGCGATCTGGCTGTTCTCCTGTCTCACACGCATGACCTCTCAGGTGGCTGGATTGACCCTCAATACACAGACAAGGGTCACCAGTTCAAAGTCGATTACTTACTGGATGCCCGACGCCGTTGAAAGTCATCGTGAAACAGTGCGGCGTCGCGGATCTTTTCTCGCAGTTCCTGAGATATATCGTAGGCCTCTTGCGGGTTGCGTACCACCTTTGGTGTCAAAGTCACGATCAACTCGGTGCGGCTGACATCCTTGGTGGTGCTGCCGAAGAGGTTGCCGACCAGGGGAATATGCATCAAACCGGGGATCCCCGTCTTGCCCCCGGAGCTGCTTTCGCGAATCAAGCCCCCCAGGACCACAGTCTGACCGTCATGGACGATGACCGTACTCTCGATGGTGCGCTGGGAAATGGAGACATTGCCACCACCACCGATGGCCGGAGCGGTGCCGGGTGTGCTGACCTCTTGGCTGACCTCCAGGGTAACCATCCCGCCTTCGTTGATGCGTGGCGTGACCTGCAGCAGGGTACCGGTATCGCGGAACTGGACCTCAGACACAATCGGGGCATCGGGATCGGTGGTGCTCTGGGACGAACGGGTCACGATGGGTATCTGATCACCAACACGGAAACTGGCGGTCTGATTGTCGATGACCATTATCTGCGGCGCCGAAAGAAACTTCACCGAGGATTCGTTCTCCAGGATATCGAAGAAGACCTTCAGGTCACTGGCGCTGTTGAAGAGCCCCAGAGAGAATCCGTCGCCACCGGAAACATCGCCGGGCAGAGAGCCCAAGGCACCTTTATAGGGACGACCGCTCCCAGTGGAGCCGTTGAAGAACCAGCGCACACCATAGCTCAGATTGTCACTCAACTGCACCTCGGCAATGGTCGCCTCGATAAGCACCTGCTTGGGCGACACATCCAGGCGGTTGATGGTCGCCTTGATCTTCTGATAGTCCTTTGGGCTGGCCATCACCAGAATGGCGTTGTTGTCCGGATCCGCAATAATAGTCGCCGTGGCGTCTGATCCATCTTGTGACGCCGATCTGGCTAGAGCGCCAGTCGCTGCAACCGCTGCGGTAGCGACAGGCTGATCATTGGTCAGTGCGGCCTGGCTGTCGGCGTTGCTGTTTTTCAGATCGATGCCGGTTGCCGTGGGGGAACGGACATTTGAGCGCAACAGGGGATCACTGCTGCTCAAGCCCCCGGTCGAGGCCGGTGTTGAGACTTCATTACCGAAGATATTCTGCAGGATAGCGGCGATATTCTCGGCCTTGCCGTTTTTCAGGTGATAGACATAGAGACGGCGGTCGGGTGACTTGTCACTGCCCTGATCGAACTGGCTGATCAGTCTGCGCACGTCTTTGATATACCTGGGCTGCTGACTGATCACCATCACCGCGTTCAGGCGATCGATTGGAATCAGCTTGATCATCCCGGCCAGGGGTGACGCCTCGCCTTCCCCAACGATGTGTTTAAGCTCCTCCGTGATGGTCTTGGCATCGGTGGCCTTTAATGGTATCAGGCCAAACGACATGCCACTGAGCCAGTCCACATCGAACATTTCGATGGTCTGCAACAGATTATTGATCTTCTGGAAAGAGCCGGTGAGGATCAGCAGGTTCCGGCCTTTATCGATACGGATCTGTTCCGTGGGAGAGGCGAAACTCTCCAATACCTTCTTCATTTCGCTGGCCGTGATATACCTCAAGGGTACGATCTGCACGCCCTGGCCCGCTTTCATCCTGGCCCTGCCCTGACCGACCGATGGTTTCAGGGCCATACCTTTCAGATCTGCGGCGGGCAGGATTTTGTAGAGTGCGCCGTTGCGCACCATCACAGCACCGTTCATCTGCAGGATATTCTCTAGAATCGGCAATACCGCATCGGTGCTGACCGGGTAGGTTGTATGTATGGTCACCTGACCCTGAACCTTGTCATCGATCAGATAGTTTTCCCGTAGTATCTCCTCAAAGATGACCTTGACCACTTCACGCAAATCCACGCCTTCAAAATTAAGCGTGATATCGCCACGCGCCGGCTGAGCTGTTTTTTTAGCCGATTGCCCCTGTTTGAGAAACCTGCCACTTCCCTCGCGAACAAAGAACTCAGGCTCCTGCACGACCTGCTGGGAAAGCACCAACTCCTGCTCATCATCACCGCCGGAAACAATGACCGCTGGCCTCTCCGCCGGATAGGGAGTTATCACTCTACTGCCATCGGATGTTTGATCGATTTCGGGTTGCTGGGCGCATGATGCCAACAGTAGTGACACTACCATTGGCAAAAGCCGAGTCAGCAGATTGTGTTCTCTTTTACTCATCAGATTTCCAGTATATCCATAAAAATTCCATAACCTCATCAACGCATGATGGGCTGATTATGGCCTCATATAATCACAGCAGATTTCCCCGATGAATGAGATTGATGGGAAGATGTATTTAGGGATGGGGTGATTCCATACCTTTGATGCATAAAAACCCTACCATGCCATCTACTGTCACTATCTACATACCCCGAAATAACCTCCAGTAAGCATGAACCTCCTTATAAATGAATAGGATATGAATCATTGAAACGGATTGGATTGCAGCTTCTTTCACGACTGTCATTTAGGATTCTACTGCCCCATCTGTTCAGTCATGGTAGTAACATACCTCATCAACAGGTAGTAGTAACACGCATTAAAATATCAGTTGCTAAAGAATATAGTTGATAATTAGATGATTTTATTCAAATTTTACCTATCAACCCCATTATTGGGGAAGTAAACGCGCCATCAGGCGCAAAACCATGATGCTCAATCGATTCATCACTGCTGTAATCTGGTCGGGGTTGTTCTTTCTGCCTGCGCTGAGTGGTGCGGTTGGAATAACCGCCAATGTAGACAAACTGATCGCAAAAATCGACTACACATCGAAAATTCCAGTTATAGTAAAATTTAAAAAAGATAATAATATCCATAACCTACGTAATTTAATCAATAAAAAACATCAGTATGAGCCATCCCAGTCAAAGTCACAATCGAAACAAAAAAAGCAGTTACGCAGACGGCTGTTGACCAGCCTCAAAGAACAGCTATCCACACCAAAAGCAAAGCTTGCCAAAACGCTGCGCAACCACGGTGTGAAAACACGTCTGAAATCCCTTTGGGCCATCAACGCAGTAGCCCTGGAAATACCCGCTGATCTGGTGGATGAGATCGCCACGATGCCCGATGTAGAGCGAATCACCATCGATATGCAATTGACTATGAGTGAAAACAGGGTCGATGTGCTGGCAACAGAGTCGTTATGGAATCTCAACAATATTAAGACTGAGCAACTCTGGCAGCAGGGCATTTCAGGTGAAGGGGTCACTGTTGCCATAATGGACTCGGGCGTTGACCTCAACCACCCCGACCTGATCGATAAATGGCGTGGCGGTACCAATAGCTGGTTCGATCCCTATCAGCAAAATGAACAACCCACGGATGTGGTAGGCCATGGCACCCAGGCGCTTGGCATCATACTGGGTGGTGATGCGAGCGGATATCAAATAGGCATGGCCCCTGAGGCAACATGGATTGCAGCAAAGATTTTTGACAACGCCAACGAATCCACATTGAGCGCAATCCATGAATCTTTTCAATGGTTACTCGATCCGGATGGTGACCCGCTTACCGATGATGCCCCCGATCTGGTTAATAACTCATGGGGCTTTTCTACAACCATCAATGAGTGTTTTCAGGAGTTCAACGAGGATATACAGTTACTACGGGAAGTTGGGATTGGAGTAGTCTTTTCCGCCGGTAATTTTGGTCCATCTGCTGAATCAAGCATCAGCCCGGCCAATGATCCAGGTGCGATTTCTGTAGGCTCTGTCGATCAGTCAAATGAGGTCGATCTTCTCAGCAGCCGTGGCCCTGGCGCCTGTGACGGCGGTGTTTTTCCCAAGCTTGTGGCGCCTGGCAGCTTGGTCTTTACCTCGGATTTACTTCCTACTGCGTATAATGTTGTTTCAGGCACCTCTTTTGCCGCACCCCATGTCACAGGGGCGATGGCACTCCTTAAAAGCGCTTATCCAGAGGCGTCTCCATCACAGATTGAAACCGCCCTCTACGAATCTGCCGTCGATCTGGGTGATCCCGGGACAGATGACAATTATGGTTATGGCCTGCTTGATGTGGCTGCAGCGTATAGTTATCTTAAGGATATTTTCGGATCAAGTGAGAACGGCCTGATTGAGTTCAGTGATTCATTCTATTCAGTGGATGAAGATACTGAAAAACTGATAGTAACCGTTAGACGCTCCGGGGGCAGCAAAGGAGAAGTTGCCATTGATTACACCACTGTTGAAGGCGATGCGGTACAAGGTAGGGATTTTGCATTAAGCAGGGGAACGCTGCATTTCAATGATGGTGAAACTATACGCAACTTCGAAGTCACCATTCATGATGATAGATTAGATGAATTGAATGAGAACTTTCATCTCATGTTATCAAATGTCAGTGGCAGCGCCTCATTAGGCAAAATCATAGAAGCGGAAGTCATGATCCTGGACAATGACGGCGCGGGTTCCGTCTCATTTGACTCCGTTGCTTATGCTGTCAATGAGTCCAAACACGAAGTATTTATCGATGTCAATCGCATTGAGGGTAGCACGGGTGTTGTTGATATTTCTTACGAATTTATCGATCAGAGTGCTGACGCCGGCCTGGACTATATCAGTGATGCGAAAACACTACATTTTCTATCGGGTGAAACAAAAAAACAGATTCGCGTCGAACTGATCGATGATGAGATTTTTGAAGGCAATGAAACCTTCCAGCTTCTCCTCACACCTGTCTCTGATTCAGCAACCATAGTCGAACCAGCAACCACTACAGTGACCATCCTTGATGACGATCCTGATACGGGATCCATTTCGTTTCTTCTTAGCGCTGTCAGCTATGATGTTAGTGAGAGTAGTAATAAAATTTCGATAACCATTAATCGGTCTGGCAATCTTGAAGCTTTGGCTACCGTCAAATATAAAACCATTGACGGTTCTGCGAAAAAAAGGAAAGACTACCTTGAAGCCAGTGGCACATTGACCTTTCCACCAGGCGTTTCACGTCGCACAGTGTCTATCGAGATTATTGATGATGGTCTGTATGAAGAGGAGAGCAGCTTTTCAATACAACTTCATGATGCCAGTGGAAACGCAACAGTATCCACTCCATCTGCTGCCATCATCAGAATAATCGATAATGAAGCATTGCCATTTGTATCAATTAACGCCGCCCCTATATCTGGCTCAGTGAACCGTCATCGCAGCACAAAATCGGGTAAATTAAATCACAATAAAGGCTCTACTCTAAATAACACCAGTGGGCCGAATAGTGAGCGCTCTGGCTTACAGTTTTTTGATATCAACCTTCACGGATACAGTGATGGTGATACTAAGGGCATTCAGGAACTACTACTCCGTTTAAAGGATTCATATCAAGCACCCACCGATAAACAAGCTAAGTCCAGCGAAGAAGAAGGCGGCGAAAGTAATAATACTCACTGCAGCTCAGGCACAGGAGATGGAAATACTTCTGTATCTGGATGCAGTGATAACGATCCGACTACACCAAACCATGACTCAAATGCTTCCAGCACACCTGGCACACGCATTGATGCTGATGACATTGAGTCGAGTGATGTCGATAAATTGACTATTTCCGAAAAAACGATCGATTCTATAGAAAAATAAAAATATACATCTGCGCCGAGTTGTTTTTCAAGTCCGAATGTAAGGCACTTGTCTCTAAACAATATAGTTTGTCAATGCCAAATCGACTTTACTTTAATCCTGTCCTTAGAATTACTTAATATATAAAAGTCGCCGCCCGACAAAATACTTCTATCCTGCATTGAATTAAAATACTGTGGTAGACTTTGCTTGTCTCGTTTCATATTAAATTCACTGTCCAAGGTCACAATCAAGACCAAATTATTATCTTCCTTATGAAGATCAAGATAACAGCTTCCCGTTATTCTCTCATCAAAACAGATAGACTTAAGGGTGTCTTTCATCATCCTGTAGATTATTGCCTTTAAGTCAGCGCTGATTGTCTTATCATCTACAGAATTTTCAATCTTAATCTCCAACCCGCTGGTTGTGGTGTGACATTCTGATATAAGAGAGTTAACTGCCGCAGTCAACCCAAAATCATCCAGGCTGGGCGGTCTCAAATCAATTGCAACAGACCGTATCTTGTATGCGGCATTTTGCAGGATTGGAATAATCTCCTGGGATAGCTGCTTACTTGATTCTTCACTATCAAGAGTATCGAGGGTAAGAATATATTTCTCCAGCTGCATCTTTACTCCCGATAGTGTCTGAACAACATCTTCATGGAGTGCAAAGGCAATCCGTTTCTTTTCATCTTCTTGGGCTGTAATCATTTTTGCCGTAAGAAATTCCAACAGCCTCTTTTTCTCTCTAGTCACACTGTTCTGTTCTTCAATAATACGTTCTGATTTTTTTACATGAAGCAACAGAAACGAAAAAAGAAAGAACATAAGTAAAACAGTAATGGAAACGAGTATTATAATTGTTGTATTGGACGCAACAACATACTCATTGATATCAGAATATATCTCCATCACACCTAATACTGGTGAAGTGTCATTTGCCCGAATTGGTGTATATGTCTGTACTAAATTTGCATCTTCTACCTCTTTGTCAAGAAAATTAAAGGTGTCCCTATAAACCAGTATAGTCTTCACGGCTCCAGACATGGCGGTCCTGAAACCATCATTATCTTCCTGACCATCTCCTATCTGCTCTCTCTTAGTTGAATAAACCACGCGCCCAGTCTTATTGTATATCTTTAGCCTTACCACGTTAGTATTATCCAGCATTTTCTGGATGATACGCTCTGTGAAAGGCTCTAGCGGAATGGCATCTAGATTTTTATCTTTATTCTGATCTACGACATGTAAAAACATCACGAAATGGTCATTCAATGCAAACTCAGTAGCAAGCGTCAGTGTCTCAGTACTTCGTTTACTGGCATCTTCTATTATCTTGATTGTTTCATAGCGGAAAAACAGCAACATAAATACAGCAGTTGCAGTAATCGCAAGCGAACTCGTAATGCCGTAACGTCTCGCCAGTTTATACTTATCTATTGCTGAATCAGTAGTTGTATAGTCGTTCATAATTCAGTGATTCAACAGGTTGACAGTTAGTATTTTAAAGGCTGGGAATTTTCCAATCCGTTACTTTTACAAGATCTCCTTTTACTGGGTCTATTCTTGCCAGGTAGTAGCCTTTTGATATGAATCTTTGACCAGGTGCAAGCCCAATTCTTGGATAGATTGATGTATAAGGTATATCATCAATCATGTGCTCAATCTTTTCTATAAAATAATCTCTGTAAAAGTACCCACGAATATGCTTGATTGCATCGCCAGCCACCTTTAAGGAGAAATACGCGTTTGCTTGTATTTCCCTCGCTTTATCATCGTATATCCTCTTGGCCTTAAACCAACCTGTAGACCTGATAAGTAAATGTTTCATCCTGTCAGGCATCTCATAACTGTGTATGAATGACAAATTACCGTGAAGATTATTTGGCAACTCCTTAATACTAGTACCATAAAACCTTGTTGATAGTAATATGCTTGGATTTGCTGATTTTGTATTGAGATCTTTAAGCAATCCAACAGTTTGATCACGGTTCAGCCAGACAGATAGAGTCGAATACGTCTTCGAGTTGATATCGTTAATCGCTGAATCCAAGCTTAGAGCATCATTTACATCGACATCGACTACTTGAATTTGCTGGTTGCGCAAACTGTCTTTCAATGATGTTGAAGCCAATACGCTAGATGGGCTACTTGAATCAAATAGTTGAAGGACAGATTCACCAGGTTTTATGTAACCTATAATCTCAGAAGCCAATGCCACTGCTTCATGTACAACACCCTTATTCTTATACATATTATAGAAAGAGTCATTAGACAGCGACGGCATCATCGTGGTTGGGAATAGACAGGGCAATATATTTTTTTCACAAAATTTGT
>JBEVVS010000260.1:0-18169 GCA_040507005.1 Candidatus Thiodiazotropha sp. | reverse complement strand
CACCCATCCCAGCATCTCCGTGGCGGAGCTGATGCGTCAACTGATGGATGAACATAGGCTGAGTTGGGACCGGGCCTGGGAGATTACCGGCAAGACCATGGCCTATACCAACCATACACTGTTGCCCGAGGCCCTTGAACGCTGGCCGGTGAAACTGTTTCAGTGCCTGTTGCCGAGGCTCTTAGAGATCATCTATGAGATCAATGCGCGCTTCCTCAGCCAGGTGGCCTTGCGTTGGCCCGGAGATACCGACAGATTGCGGCGGATGTCGATTATAGAAGAGGGTGAAACGCCGATGGTTCGAATGGCCTATCTGGCCATCGTTGGCAGTTTCTCGATCAATGGGGTTGCTGCCCTGCATACCAAGTTATTGAAGCAGGGCTTGTTCCAGGATTTCTACGCTTTCTGGCCGCAGCGCTTCAACAATAAAACCAATGGCGTTACACCCAGACGTTGGCTCGCCGCGTGTAATCCGGGTCTGCGCAGACTGTTGGATGAGACGGTGGGGAATGGCTGGATTTCTGACCTTCCGGCCCTGGATACGTTACAGGCCCATGCTGAGGATGCCTCATTCCAGGACAAATGGCGGCAGGTCAAACGGGACAATAAACAGCGCCTGGCGGATCTGGTCAAGATTGATTGCAATGTGGGATTCGACACCGATGCCATGTTCGATGTACAGGTGAAGCGTATCCATGAGTATAAGCGCCAATTGTTGAATATCCTCCATGTCATCCATCTCTATAATCGCATCAAGGCCGGCGATACAAAGAACTGGACCAAACGATGTGTGCTGATTGGGGGTAAGGCTGCTCCTGGATATCAAATGGCCAAACTCATCATCAAACTGATCAACAGTGTCGCCAAGGTAGTGAACAATGATCTTCAGGTGGGTGATCTACTGAGGGTCGCATTCATCCCCAACTACCGGGTTACGGCGATGGAGGTGATTGCACCGGGAACCGACTTGTCAGAGCAGGTCTCCACCGCAGGCAAGGAGGCATCCGGCACCGGTAATATGAAATTCATGATGAACGGCGCTGTCACCATCGGTACCCTGGATGGGGCCAATATAGAGATCCTGGAAGAGGTTGGTGAGCCTAACTTCTTTCTCTTTGGTCTGACGAGCAAAGAGGTGGAGGAGTTGCGCCACCACTATATGCCCAACAAAATTATCGATCAGGACATAGATTTTAAACGGGTGATGCAGTTATTGGAGAGCGGTTACTTCAACCAATTCGAACCCGGTGTTTTCGACCCTGTAATCGAGTCCATCCGCAACCCTTACGATCCTTGGATGACGGCCGCGGATTTCCGCAGTTACATCGACGCACAGGAACAGGCGGCACAGGCTTATCAGGATCAGAAGAGATGGACCCGTATGAGTATCCTGAACAGCGCAATGAGTGGTCGTTTCTCCACTGACCGCACGATTCAGGAGTACAACCAGGAGATCTGGCGTCTGAAGCAGATGCCAATCCAGTCGGTTACCGAAGGGGTAAAGTGAACGTGTCGGAGCTGCCCTGTTGGATCTACCGCAGTCCGCGCAAGGATGAGATGTACCTGTATGTTGCTACGGAGGATGACTTCAGCTGTGTGCCGGAAGGGCTGTTGGCGCGCTTCGGAGAACCGATACAGGTCATGGAGATAGCCTTGACTGAGCAGCGTAAACTCGCCCGCGAGGATGTCGCCGTGGTGATGGCTAACTTGCGTTCCCAGGGCTTTCATCTTCAAATGCCCCCGAAAATGGATGTGGATCTCTATCGCGGCGATTGAATTTGGTCCATCTGCTTTGGATCGGGCGCGCACAGATGTTGAAAAAAGATAGCGGTAACCATCAAGAAGTGATTTTCATGTATAGCATATCGAGGTACTGTAGTGACTGATATCGTAATTAGTGGTAGTGGTCTCTACACACCGCCTCACAGCATCAGCAACGAAGAGCTGGTGCAGACATTCAACCAATATGTCGATCTTTACAACGCTCAGCATAGTGACGAGATAGCCGCAGGAAATGTGGCTGCATTGGAGTATTCCAGCAACGAGTTCATCGTCAAGGCCTCGGGTATCAAGAGCCGCTATGTTGTCGATAAAAAAGGTGTTCTCGATCCCGAACGGATGCGACCGGAGATACCGGAAAGGGCGGATGACGAGCTCTGCCTGTTGGGTGAAATCGGTGTGGCCGCCGCCAGGCAGGCGCTGGAGTCGGCCGGGCGCGAGGCCCATCAGGTCGATCTCGTGATCGTTGCCTGTTCCAACCTGCAGCGTGCCTACCCGGCCATCGCCATCGAGATCCAGCACCACCTGGGATGCTCGGGTTATGGTTACGATATGAATGTGGCCTGCTCCTCTGCCACGTTTGGGATCGGGGCTGCCGCGGATGCGATTCGTTCCGGCACGGCCAGCTGTGCCCTGGTGATCAATCCTGAGATTACCTCGGCCCACCTCAATTTCCGTGACCGCGACAGCCATTTTATCTTTGGTGATGTCGCTACCGCAGTGGTGGTCGAAGCTGAGGCTGGGTGCCAGTCGAGCAGTGCATTTCGCCTGCTCGGCACGAAGTTCAAAACCGAATATTCCAACAACATTCGCAACAATTTTGGATTTTTGAACAGCTGCCACCCAGAAACCCGGGACAACAGCGACAAGCTATTCAGACAGAATGGCCGCAAGGTATTCAAGGAGCTGCTGCCCATGGTGAGTGGTGTATTGCATGAACATCTTCAGCAGATGCAGCTGGAGGCGTCGGATATAAAACGCTACTGGCTGCACCAGGCCAACCTGACGATGAACCTATTCGCCGCTAAGAAATTGCTCGGTCGCGAACCTGATGCACAGGAGCTGCCCATTGTTCTCGACCGCTACGCCAATACCAGTTCAGCAGGATCGATCATCGCTTTTCATCTCTACAACGACGATCTCTCAACGGGCGATAAGGGGATACTGAGCTCTTTTGGTGCCGGCTACTCGGTAGGCAGTGTGATCCTCGAGAAGTGTTGAGTGAATCCAGGAAGGATAACAGTCAATAAAAGGCATTATTCTCGTTCATTAATCACAGGATCGTACAGTGGTGCCGCCCACCGATACATAGGTGCAATCCTGGCCGTTGACCTGGCCGCTGACGACACGACCGGTGATCGATGATTCCATGTAAGGTCTTTCGCCGCTGCTACTGCCGCCAGCGGCGCTCTGCTCCCCTTGCGCACCGGCGGGTGCACTGAGGTAGCCCTGGATCGTCTCGTTGCCTTCATAGCCCCAGGCGCCGCTGTTGAAATCGATCCAGTAAAAACCGTTGGGCGTCTGCCCCCCCACCACTTGATCGAGTTGCGCCATCTGCTCCGCCTCCAGACACTGGCCATTGACATGGATATGGCGATCTTCGGCAAAAATGGCATGGGTTGACAGCAGAAGGCTGCCCAACAGCATCAGGGTGGCGACTCTTTTCATCTCGATCTCTCTGCAAATTGTCTGTCTGCAAAGAGTAGTGAAGGGAGGTGGTGATCGGTATCCCCATAATAGGGGATGGTGGTTGATACCTGCCGGGTTCTTCACTCAATCATTAGTTTTGGGGATACACCGGTTCAGCATCCCGGCGTTAAATAACGGCACATTTGATTCAACCCGGGGTACAACGGAGATCAGCCGTGCCACCACTCAAATTGTTGTTTGTTGCGAGCCTCTATTTTGCGTCTGCCTTGCAGGCGCAACCGCAGTTATCGCGCATCGATACCAATCAACAGGGCGGTGCTACTTTCCTCGGCAGCGGTTTTGGCCAGGCCTGCGACAGATGCGAAGTCATCGTCGATTACAGCCAGGGCCTGCGTTACGCCATTCCCATCACGGACTGGAGCGATCGGCGCATAACAGCGCGCCTGCCTGACCTGAACCGCGCCACTCGCTTGAAAGCGGTGGTGACCACGCCTGATGGTTCAACTGCTGCCAAGCCCTTTCGTCTGCCGCGTCTGGTCAGTCCGGCAAAAGAGCTCAAAAAAAGCGTTAAACCGGGTCAGCACAGAGAGCTTCTGCATTTCGAAAAGAGCCACCGGGACCGTTTGGGCGGCAAGGGGGAAGACCAGTTCAGGGTCAGTGTCGAGCCCCCGCGCTGTGAGCAACAGGCCCAAGTCTTCGAACGAGCCCGTCTGGTCTACGGAGACAAGCGTTTCGCCGAGGCGCAAATCACTGCACTACCCTCACCGGGCTGCACCCGATGCCAGCCCTTGAAGGTGGGTTGGTACCACGAGCCAACGGGTCGGCTCACCTACCAGGTCCATGTATACCGCCGTCTCATCGAAGGTATCTGTCGTGAGCGCATTCGCCACTAGCAATTGAGAATCAAACCGGGAGTATCGATGTCGGAGATAAAGAAAAAGAGGTGCCGATCCCTGACGCCTTTGGCGGCCACTGTGGCCCTTGCACTGGCGATGGCATCCGCTGATATTAATGCCGTGCCGCTCAGCATCGAGCGGTCCAATCTATCAGCCGATGAATGGCTGACCAGGGACTCGGGCATAGAGATTCAACTCAACCGCCTGCCCAATGCAGAGGATGGCCGATTGCGGTTTTTCGCCGGCAAGCGCGACATCACCACACTCTTTCAATCGATCGCACCGGGGCACTATCGCTATCAGGGGAAGCGGGTGAGGCTGCCCAGCGGCGAGCAGAATCTGACTATTTATAGGGTGCACCCCGACCGGGGTTGGCTGGAGATAGGGTCGCTGCCGCTGCGCGTCCTCTCTTCCGGCGGGTTTGAAGAGGCTGAGTTTCAACCCAGAGTGGATATCGGCAGCCAGTCGCAACTCGATGAGAAGGTCGAGGGTGATGCGTTCCCGTCCGGGGATGGCGATGATGCCGGTTTGAACACCAGTGCCGGCTTTACCGGCCGCCATGTGCGTAACGGCTGGACCCTCGACTCGAGTGCCAGCTTCGTCGGCGCCAGCAGGCGGGAGGAGGCGCTGCGTTTCGGCGAACAGGGTGTGGATGCGCCCAAGTTCGATCTCAGCGACTACAGGGTCAGCCTCAACGACGACTCCCTGGCGTTGAGCCTGGGTCACGTCAGTTTCGGCAACAACCGCCTGCTGGTCAGTGATGTGGCGAATCGCGGATTTACCCTGAACAAGGCATTTGGCAATCGCTTCGATTTGTCCCTCAGCAGTCAGAACGGCTCATCGGTCACCGGTTACAACAATCTGTTGGGTCACGGGGAGAGGAAACACAATATCGCCGGGGTTTCCCTGGGCACGGAGCTGATCGGGCAACGTCCCGGTGCACTGCGGGTGGAACTGAGTTATCTGCGGGCGTCCATCCTGCCCGAGTCCGATTTCGATAGCGGCGAGGTTGTGGACGCTGAAGAGAGCCACGGCTTTGGCCTGCGCATCATCGGCAGCACTCCTTCGGGACGCCTGCGTGGAGAACTGCTCGCCGCGAGCAGTTCCTACACCAACCCGGAGGACCCCCTGCTTGCCCAGGGCGAGGCGCTGGTGGCGGTGAAGCGGGAGCGCTCGAAGGCGCGGGCGGCGGAGCTGGCCTATGATCTGCTGCGGGATGCGCAACTGACCCGGGATCGCTCCCTCAGCCTGACCTTGAGCGCGCGGCATGAAAGGATCGATCCCCTGTACAAAAGCGTGGGGGCATTTCCGACGCCGGACCTGATCAGCAACCACCTGGATCTGGATCTGCTGTTCGGTGAGCTCGCCCTGCAGCTCAAATATCAGCGTGGAGAGGACAATCTCGACGACATCGACACCATTCTCAAGACCCGAACCGTCAACCGGCTCGCCAGCCTCAGCCTGCCGCTGAACACCACCTTCGGCACCGAGGCGTCGGCCATCCTGCCGACCCTGTCCTACAACTATGCCCGGGTCCATCAATATGGCGTCAATCGTCCCCCTGAGTTCACCGATGCCAGCCACATTCCGGATCAGATCAGCCGCTCCCACAACCTGGACCTGAACTGGGGTTTCACCCGCTGGGGATTGGCGTATGCTTTCGCCATCGCGGATCAGGACAACCGCCAGGCGGGCAGGGATCAGGCGGATAGCCGCACCACTCAGCACAGCCTGAATCTCACCCTCACCCCCTTCGAGGCCCTGGATCTCAATCTCGGTCTCGGCCGCACCGAGCAGGAAAACAAGGAGATCGGCAAAATCAACCGCGCAGATAGCCAATCCTTCGGTTTCGCCTGGCGCATAACGGATCGGCTCGGCTTGAACAGCAATATGAGCCGCACCCGGGAGTCCGACAGCCTCGGCCTGGCGAGCGGCGACAACCACAATCTGGCGCTGCAGCTCAACTGGCGCTACTACCTCCCCTTCGGTGGTGGAAGAAAACTGCCGGGAGAGCTCTTCCTGCGCTATGCCATGGATGACAGCGAGCGCGAAGAGCGTGAATTCGATTTGGCCAGCGACGCCGCTACCACCACCGTTGTGGGCGGTATCAATCTGAGTCTTCTATAGGATCCGATGCCATGAAAAAAACCCCGTTCCTGTTGATATGGATTGTTGCCAGCCTCATCAGCCTACCGGATGCCTTCGCCGTCAACGGCGTCAATCCCAACGGTGTCAATGTAAAGGCCAGTGGCGTCACAACCGTCTTCCTTACCTTTCAGGGTCTCGCTGCCGGGCAAACCGCGGCGGAATCGTTTTGGTGCGGCGATGTGGTCACCACGGCGGTCAGCAATACCAATCCCTGTCTGCCCGGCACCCTGTTCGGGCGTCTGCCGGCGCGCCACGATCTCTCCACCGTCAGTGGCACCGCCGGTCTATCCAACCTGACCGATATCATGACCGTTCCGGCATCCGTGGCCCGGCGCGCCTATCAGGCCGCCCGCAGCGGCGCGGCCGCAAACTTCTTCTACGTACGCCGCTTCAGCGGCGGCGGCCCGGATCAATATGTCACCGTGACCTGCCGCATGGCCGGCGGTGGTGCCCGCACACCCCTGGCCCTGACCGATGTGCGCCTGCGCTTCGACACACCGGGTGAGGATCGACCGGTCTATCACTTCGACAGCGACCAGGTGCCCTCACCCCTGTTTGCCGAGATCCGTTACAACGGCACCGGACGTCTCAAGGGCCGTTGGGAGGTGGTCATGCCGGGGGACCTGCCCCCGGCGCCTGAAGACCTGCTTACCGAGGCCTCCCTGCCCATGGAGCAGCGGGCCCGGCAGCGCCGCTATACCCTGGTGGATCGTTTCGATATCTTCCTCCCCCCCACGGGGGAGGTGCGCCTGCCGGGTCCCGATCCCCGCCTGCTGCCGCATCAGGTGGATGGGGCCTACCAGCTGTTGTTGCGGATCGAGGCCAGCGAGGAGCGGGAAGGCAACTCCAACACCTTGAGCGGCGTGGTCAGGAGCGGCGGCGTGGCGGGCTTTCCGATGCCCGTGTTGCGCTACGTCATCGGCACCGCCTCGGATGGCGGCGGGGTGATCAGCGGCAAGCTGCTGGCCATATCACCCGCCGGAGAGATGGCTGCGTCGGCACTGCAAACCCCGTTTACCTGGACAACCCTCCCCCGGGTGCCGCTCTACCTGCTCGAGATACGCGGCCAAGAGGGAGTACTGCTGGAGGCCGTGGTCGCCGGGGATCAGGATCGATACCTGCCTCCCCCCTGGTTGTTCGACAACAAGGATCTGGACCTGGCCTGGCGGATCACCGCCCTGGATCGGCATGGCAATGTGGATACCCGCAGCGCCTGGCAGGAGTTCACTATTACCCGTTAACGCTTTTTAGAAGGAGATATCCATGCTATATCCGTTTACCAGAAAGATCATAACCCTGTTCCTGCCAGCTCTGCTTGCCGGTATCAGCCAACAGGCCGCAGCGCTGCCTTTTTTGGGTCTCTATGACCTTGCGGTGCCCACCAACTGCTATCTCAATACCGCGCAGAACCTGCAACGCCCGGCAGACTGGGAACATCCGGTCCCCGTGTTTGGCGGCAATGGGATTTCACTCCACGGTCGCACCATCGAGGCCCTGGATGTGGTCAAGCTGTTCTCATCCAACCCGGCCCTGGTGAAGGTGCCTGTCACCATGCGGCTTGCCAAGGGGGACATGTATCAGCGCTCCACCATTCGAGTGGCCACCATGGCGCCCAGCAGACCGACCCGGATCAGGATCACCGCCCAATCGGGTAACAATCCCCTGCAGAAGGCCACGGAAGAGCTGCTGCTGTTGCCAAAGCAGTTCATCTCCAGGTTCGAGCTGTCGCCGAAAAAGTCCGTCTACCAGGATGGCGACCGGGTTACCGCCACCCTGCATCTGCGCTGGGAACAACCCGCCACCATGCCGGTGGATTTCAGCCTGCCCAAGCACTCCCTGGGGGGCAGGGATTGGTATGTGGAGAGCCATGGCTGGGGCGGCACAGTCAATCACAATAAACGGCTGCTGGGGGCGAAAAATCAGAAGGTGATCAGCCTGCCGTTCACGGTCAAATGGCCGACAGACAGGGAGGCGCGAAAGTTCCGGGGAGAGAAACTGGCGCTCACCCTTACAAGCCAGTTGAGCCCCAGTTCCTCCTGTTCCATTACAACCAACCCCAGTAGCAAGGCACTGACCTATTATGTAAAGAACCCGACCTATTCGGCGCCTGAAAAGGCCACCGGAAGCAAGACGATCTCACCCATTCGCGGCGGAAAAATCTAAACAAACCCTGATAACGCCATGGATGGCATCAATCAGACCTTGCCTAAAGTGAAGTGTGAATCTTGGTGTATGATTGACAGCAAATATGACGACCTTCAGATTAGACCTTTTGCATAATGGCCCAGACAACTGACTACCAAGTCCTGCTCGTCGAGGATGAACCCGCCACCCGCCAACGCCTGGCCGAAGCCGTGGCCCGCCACCCGCAACTCTCGATTGTGGCGGCCGTGGGCAATGTGGCCGAGGCCAGGACGGTGCTGGCCCGGACCCGCCCCGATGTCCTGCTGACGGACATCGGTCTGCCCGACGGTGACGGCACCGAGATCATCGCGGAACTGGGGAGGCTGGGCTACGAGACGGAGGCCATGGTGATCACCGTGTTTGGCGATGAGCGTCATGTGATACGGGCGGTGGAGGCGGGCGCCACCGGCTACCTGCTCAAGGACGACAGGCCCGAGGCGATCACCGACGCCATCATGGAACTGCTGGCGGGGGGCTCGCCCATGAGCGCCTCCATAGCCCGTTACCTGCTCAGGCGCCTGCAACCCCCCAAAACCGAAGCGCTGGAGAGTGCCCAGGCGGAACTACAGTTGAGCCAACGGGAACAAGAGGTATTGCGCCAGATCGCCAAGGGCTTTAGCTACGCGGAGATCTCCGATCTGCTCAATGTCTCCACCCACACGGTGGCTTCCCACCTGAAAAGCATCTATCGGAAAATCGGTGTCCACTCCCGCGGTGAGGCGGTCTTCGAAGCGACGCAACTGGGGTTGATCTGATTCCCATAGCATAACCGGTGTGACTCAACAGCTAGCCCCCCGAAAGCCCCGTTATCATCGGAGGATAACCCTGGCAACGGCCGTCACCGCGCTGTTGCTCTCGCTGTTGTCAGTTGCATTCAGCAATGGGGAGATGAATCAGGATTCACTGCTGATCAGCCGCATGCATTTCAACCAGACAGACGCAACCCTGCCGCCGGTGGGGCTCGAGGAGGGCACGGCGGAATACAGCCTGCCCCATGAGTGGCGCAATGGCTACAGAAAAAGCTACGCCGGCTGGTACAGCACCACCCTGACCCTGGAGGTACCGCCAAACCGCCTGTGGGGCATTTTTCTGCCCAATGTGCGCATGAACGCAGCGGTCTATCTGAACGGAGAGCTGCTCGGCCATGGCGGCCGATTCGAAGAGCCGATGGCGCGCAACTGGACCCGGCCCCTCTACTACACCATCCCCAACGGCCTGCTGTTGCCGGGGGAGAACAGCATCGCCATCCGCATCGCCTCCACGCGGCCGGGGAAAGGGATGCTGGGGGAGGTCTATCTGGGGCCGGACGAAACCCTCAACCCGTTCTATGAATCGCGCTTTTTCGTCCGCGTCACCCTGCTGCAGATCGTGGTTGCCAGCCTGCTGGTCTGCAGCCTCTTCCTGGCGCTGATGGGCCTGCTGCGAAAGCGCGAGACCTTCTACCTCTGGTTTGCCGCCATGACGGCCTGTTGGGCCGCCTTCGTCTGGAACCTGATCATGGTGGATATACCCCTGCCCACCCGCATCTGGGACATCCTGCGCATCCTCGCCATCGGCTGGTTCGTGGTCTGCATGATCTTTTTCATTCACCGCTATCTGGGGGTCACCAGGCCCCGCCTGGAGCGTGGCGTGTTGACTACCGCCCTGATCGGTACCGGCCTGCTGTTTCTGTTTCCCACACCCCTGTTCTATCGCTTCGGACTGCCCCTGTGGGATGTGGCCGCGGTGGTGGCCGGCATCTACCCGGGCTGGTTCGCCTTCGTCAACTACCGCCGCACCCGCAGCAGAGAGCTGCTGATGCTGCTCATCTGCGGCGGAATCATCCTGCTCTTCGGTCTCCTGGATCTGCTCACCATCCTCGACTTGCGGGATAAATCCTGGGGCTACCTGTTGCCCTATCCGGCGCCGCTGCTGATGCTCATCGTCTCGGCCATGATGACCCTGCGCTTTGTCCGCGCGGCGGACCAGGCGGAGGCACTCAACCTGACCCTGGAGCAACGCATCGCGGAGAAGGGGCAGGCACTGGAGGAGAACTACCGGCGGCTGGCGTCGCTGCAGAAAGAGCAGGTCCTCGCGGAGGAGCGGGAACGCATCATGCGCGACATGCACGACGGCATCGGCGGTCATCTGGTGACCATGCTCTCCCTGGTGGAGCACACAGACACCCCACGGCAGCGTATCGTCGACCTGGTACGGGAGGCGTTGAGCGACCTGCGTCTGATGATCGACTCCTTCGAACCGTCGGATGATGATCTCGGCAGTGTCCTCGGCATCTTCCGCTCGCGCCTCGCACCGATCCTGGAGCAGCAGCAGATCGAGCTGCGCTGGCAGGTAGCGGATGTCCCGCCCATCCCCCAACTGGGGCCGCAGAAGGTACTCCACCTGCTGCGCATCTTACAGGAGGCCACCACCAATGTGCTGAAGCATGCCGGGGCCAGCAGACTCACCTTCTCCACCGGCGAAACCGCACTGCCCGATGGCGCATCCGGCGTCTATCTGCAGGTGATCGACAACGGCAGGGGCATCGCTAGTCACCAGGGCGGCGGTCATGGTCTGAAAAACATGCGGCGGCGGGCAGAGGCGATCGGCGCTGAGCTGAGTCTTGAGGATGCCGAACCCGGCACCATCCTGCGGCTGACCATTCCCCTGGTGTAGCTAGACTAGCTTTGCCAGCCAGGGCCCAGATCAGAACTCAAACGCCGTCTTCCTGCAAATGGTTCGCAGGGCGAAACTGGTCTTGATGCGTGCCACGTGGGGCAGGCGGCTCAGCTGGCTCTTGTGTATGCGTTCGTAGTCTTCGGCGTCGGCGACCGCCACCCGCACCAGGTAGTCGAAATCCCCCGCCATGAGGTAGCACTCCTGGATGTCGGGGCACAGGGCGGCTTCCCGCTCGAAGGATTCCAGCGCCTCCTCGCTCTGGCGATTGAGGGAGATCTCCACGAATACGTTACTGGGTTTGCCCGCTGCGGCCTGGTTGACCAGGGCGGTGTAGTGGTCGATGGTGCCGTTGCTTTCCAGGGCGTGGACCCGGCGCAGACAGGCCGATGGTGAGAGATTGACCCGTTCTGCCAGCTGGGCATTGGTGATGCGTCCGTCTGCCTGAAGCTGATTCAGGATGGCTCGATCTATACGATCAAAAGATAAATTACGCATAATATTTCGTTAAATAGTAATAATACGGAGATTTATGCGAATATTTAATGATTTTGCGGGGTAATTTGCAATCCAATTCAAATGGATTTTCACTACAGTTGCCCTCATCAGGCCAACCATTGATGAGGAGAGAGTGAGATGCTTGTCGGCGTACCCAAAGAGATAAAGAATCATGAATACCGGGTCGGCATGACCCCCGCCAGCGTGCAGGAGATGGTGGCCCACGGTCATCGGGTACTGGTGGAAACAGGGGCCGGTGCGGGCATTGGCTGCAGTGACACCGATTACCGGGAGGCCGGCGCCAGGGTGGTTGCGGATGCAGTCGAGGTATTCGCCGAGGCGGAGATGATCGTCAAGGTCAAAGAGCCCCAGGCCAGCGAGCGGCAGATGTTGCGCGAGGGGCAGATCCTCTTCACCTATCTGCATCTGGCCCCCGATCCCGAGCAGACCAGGGATCTCATCCACAGCGGTGCGGTCTGCATCGCCTATGAAACGGTACTCGACGCCCATGGCGGCCTGCCTCTGCTGGCCCCCATGTCCCAGGTGGCGGGCCGCATGTCGATCCAGGCCGGGGCCTGCGCCCTTGAGCGCGCCCACGGCGGCGAAGGCATATTGCTTGGCGGCGTTCCCGGTGTGGCGCCGGCCAGGGTGGTGGTGATCGGCGGTGGCGTGGTGGGTGAGAACGCCATCCACATGGCCCTAGGCATGGGCGCAGACGTGACGGTGCTGGATCGCAACATCGAGGTGCTCAACCGCCTCACGGGACGTTTCGGCGCCGCGTTGAAAACCGTCTATTCCACCCGCGCCGCCCTGGAACAGTATGTGTTCGGCGCCGATCTGGTAGTGGGCGGGGTGCTGGTCAAGGGCGCGGCGGCGCCCAAGCTGGTGACCCGGGAGATGCTCGCTTCGATGAAGCCCGGATCGGTGCTTGTGGATGTCGCCATCGACCAGGGAGGCTGTTTCGAAACCTCCCGCCCCACCACCCATGCCGAGCCCACCTATGTGGTGGATGAGGTGGTCCACTACTGTGTCGCCAATATGCCGGGGGCGGTGCCGCGCACCTCTACCTATGCCCTCAACAACGTCACCCTGCCCTATGCGCTGGCGCTGGCGGACAAGGGCTACAAGGCGGCGCTGCTGGAGAATCCCTCGTTCCTGGAGGGTCTGAACATCTATCGCGGCATGGTGACCTGCGAGGCGGTGGCCCACGACCTGGGATACGACTACGGTGCACCGGCCGTGGCGCTGGCTGCTTAAGGGCTAACGGCATGTTCGGGTTTTAATAACTGCTCCAACGGAGGCCATCAGCCACACGCCCTCCGTTGGGGCCTGATTGTCACTATTTGTCAGGATTTCGCCCGCTTTCCGCCAGTCTGGGTTTGTAGGCTGTCTCATCATTGCAGAGGAGTCCATGATGAGAGCGAAATTCATACTGCCTGCCCTGGCCGAGGCAAAGGGTCCCTTCCGGCGGCCGATCAAGTATTCACTGTTCCCGCCGTTGGGCCTGGCAACCCTGGCGGCTCACATGACACCCGACGATGAAGTGGAACTGGTAGATGAGCATGTGCAGGCGATCCGCCTGGATGACAGGCCCGATCTGGTAGTGATCCAGGTCTATATCACCAATGCCTATCGTGCCTATGCCCTGGCGGACCACTATCGTGCCAAGGGAAGCCATGTGATACTCGGTGGCCTGCATGTGACCGCACTGCCCCAGGAAGCCGGCGGGCACGCCGACACTATCGTCATCGGCCCGGGGGATGAGGCCTTTCGCCAGTTCCTGGAGGATTTCCGCCGGGGCAGACCGCGCCGGCTCTACTATGCGCTGCGGCGCTCATTCGATCAGATACCGGATCCTCGGCGCGATCTGATCCAGCGGGAGCGCTACCTGGTACCCAACTCTCTGGTGGTGAGCCGGGGTTGTCCTCACCATTGCGACTTCTGCTATAAGGACGCCTTCTTTCTTGGGGGACGCTCCTTCTATACGCAACGGGTCGACAGGGCGCTGGCGGAGATCGAATCCCTGCCGGGTCGCCATCTCTATTTTCTCGACGACCATCTGCTGGGCCATCCCTACTTCGCCACGCAGCTGTTCGAAGGCATGCGCGGTATGGGGCGGCTGTTTCAAGGCGCCGCCACGGTAGATTCGGTAGTGCGGGGCGAGCTGATCGAAAAAGCGGTGGAGGCGGGACTGCGCTCTCTGTTCATCGGTTTCGAAACCCTGAACGGTACCAACCTCCAGGCAGCAAACAAGCGACACCATCCGTTACGGGACTACCGGGCCGCTATCCGCCGCCTCTCCGACCTCGGGGTGATGATCAACGCCAGCTTCGTCTTCGGTATGGACGGCGATGATAAGCAGGTGTTTCAGCGCACCGTGGACTGGGCACTGGAGATGGGCGTGACCACGGCCACATTTCACATCCTCACGCCCTATCCGGGTACAAGGCTGTTCGAGAGAATGCAATCCGAGGGTCGCCTGCTGACGGAAAACTGGGACAGCTACAACACCCGCGAGGTGGTCTTTCGGCCGAAGCATATGTCCGCCGATGCGCTCAAGGCCGGCTACGACCAGGCCTACCGCTCCTTCTATCAATGGGGTTCAATAGTGCGCTCCAGCATGGTGCACATTGAGCATCCTTCCCATGCGCTCAGGCAGTTCTGTTACAGTGCCGGGTGGAAGAAATTCGAGCCGTTTTGGAATCTGGCGATCAAGCTGAAACAACTGGGCGCCGCAAGGCCTCTGCTGGAGACCCTGCTGATGACCCATCAGAGATCCGCGACTCATGGGACGGGATCGCGCCACTGCGCACCGCTGAAGCGGGGAGCGGGGACACATTAGAAATCGCCGTCCACGTTAATCTGACTCGTACTCGGCAACCGCCGCTACCCTTTTCATAATCCAAACCCACCCTTGTGCTCCTGTCCCGTTCAGGCAGTTGCCTGTGCTCGTTCCAGGGTTAAATAAACCTATCACTTGAATCACATGAATTGGGGATACCGCTGCCAAAGGGGATTCCTAGAATAAAGAGCAACTTTCAAATATCAAAGGGTAAATTCCATGAAATCACTTTTGCACAAGTGCCTGTTATTGACTTTCTTGATAACCGGCACGCTGCTTTCGACTGCCTGCCTGGCGAAGCAATATAAAGTGCCTGGTCCAGCCGCAATATCCGTGGCCAAGCAACATGGTTATATCTTCAAGCAAAGCAGGGGCGATGAGAACCTCTTCAAGTACCGCTATCGCGAGTGCATGTTCATGGGGATCCACTGGCAGGTGAGTCCGAAGAGAAGCTGCAAGATCTACGGATTTGCGGTGCCGAAAGGAAAAACCGCCAAGTGTTCGAATCTCAGACGTGGATGGAAAATACAAGATGTCCGTTTGAAGGGTGATTTTGTCTGGCGGAGAAGGCCGGTAAATACCTCCAAGCCGCTGTTTTCGGCAATCTCAGACAACGGCACTCCCCGCATGAAACCGATAAGTATCGATTGGATCATGCTCGAAGGACCGGATGGGCCAAACAACAAGTGGCAGGAAGCCTTCAGCCACTGCTCTGATTCCAGCTATCGACCATAACCCTCTATATCAGTACCAAAGGTAATATTTATGAAAAATATAATAGGTCTTATTTTGATGTCGGCTTCTTTGTTCGTGCTACAGACGGCACAGGCCACTGAAGGTATTTCACCTGGCGAGACCAGGACGGTGAGATTGAGCATACCAGGTGGAGTGACCGCTACAGGGGTCAATGTTTCCGGCCGTGGTGTCAGCGCCAGAATAACCAATAGACAGCCTGGCAGGCTCGATGTCCGACTGCGGGCCAACAACAACGCCGCGGGCGGTCTTCGCACAATCAATGTTCAGCTCCCTGCCGGTATCAACAGGACTCCCCTATATGTTTTCGATATCAATAATGCGCGGATTGAAAATCCACCTCGGGGTAGGGCGGGCCAGTTTCTTAAAGTTACTGTGCATCTGCCGCCCACCGCTGGACGCCTGGAGGTGAGTGGCAATTGCACCACCTCGGAAAACGGGCGCACCATAGCGAGAACATCACCCGGCTTGATAGCCGTCACCAAAGGCCACCTTCGGGAGTTTTACGTTACCAACACCAGAAATGAAAACAGCAGCTGCCGGGTCGATCTTTTTCAAACAACAACCCATGGAGTGAGCAACAATCGTCGTCCCCGTACACTGAGTTTCAATTTTACCCGTGACAACTCGGTGCCTGCGACTATAGATGCTCCGCGTCTGCTTACCGCTAATGAAGCGACCGAGATCACGCCTAACCGCTCGGGTAACAGTCCAGCGTTGAACTGGACCCAGGCGGCAGGGGCTAACGGCTATCTGGTCAGGTATCGGGGCCCGAGCACCAACAACCGCTGGCGTGAGGTCAGTTTGCAGCGCAATCAAAGGTTGCGAAATCTGCGCGTTGGGCAGTATTCCTGGAGTGTCAGGGCGCTGCATGATCCGGCGAATGGTTCAGTGCTGCCTAGGGTGACCTCCGATCCATCAGCCGTGCGGCGGTTTAGTGTGCAGCAAAGGAGTTGAACGATATGTCGGCGGGCGATAAGGGGTTACTGAGCTCCTTTGGTGCCGGCTACTCGGTAGGCAGTGTGATCCTCGAGAAGCGTTGAGTGAATCCAGGAAGGATAATGATCAATAAAAGGCATTTATCAGAGGATGGGCTCTAAGGGCAGTAAACCCCAGAGAATCACTTTTAGCTTTTTACCGAAGTCGACCTCCTGGTGCTGTTCCGAGGCGCTTGCCTGCCAGCTGTTTTCCGGGGCCATATCCCGGCGGATCGCCTGGGCCACCTGTTGCGCAATCCGCTCGTCGCGCACCACCAACCCGACTTCCGTGTTGAGGTTCGCAGACCGGGGATCGAAATTGAAGGTGCCGATGTAGGTGACTCGATCGTCGATCACCATTGATTTGGCATGCAGGGCGAATATGGGTACATCCTTCCCCAGTTCTTGATGCCGGTCGATGAGGTTGCGATAGATGCCAGGCTTGGGTTTGAACTCGAAGATCTTGATGCCGAGGTCGAGGAGTCGCTGTTTCTGTTTCTGGTAACCTGAATAGGCCTGGAGATTGTCGGTGGATGAGAGGGAGTTGGTGACGATGGCGATCTCTATGCCTTTTGCCACTAACCCGGAAAATAGTTCAAAGCCCCCTTCCGGCATGATCAGGTAGGGGCTTTCGATGAGAATCTGATGCTGCGCCTGGGACAACAGATCGATCAAGGAAGCGGTGGTGTGTCCGCCGCCGCCTAGTCCATCGGCGCCACTGTTCTTGCCGGGGATGTCACGCAGATACTCCACCTCGGTCCAGTGCATCATGCTGATAATGTCGTCGAAACGCCTACCCATATCGCCGATTGCGTCTCGCACCTCAGGGGCGAAATTCTCTGGATTTTGGGCATATTCATGCAGCCAGTCGGTATAGCGTTGGATCTGCTCTTCGCTCAGCTGCTGCTTCTCATCCGCCAACAGGCTGTCGAGGGGCACCGAAAGGGGGCTTTGCCAAAAGGCATCGAAGCTCTGCTGTATCTCCGGTAACACGGCGCCGGCCACCATAACGTCCCGATCACGAAAATTATAGGCATGATCATAGTCATAATACTCATCCGCCATATTGCGCCCGCCGGTGATGGCAAGGGTTTGGTCGTAGATCACAACCTTGTCATGCATGCGTTGATTGGAACCGCGAAAGTCGCTGATCAGGTGCCAGAGCTGTGAAAGAAAACCCCGGCCCACTGAGTGCACGGGATTGTAGATCTTGATCTCTATATTGGGATGGGCGTCCAGTGAGAGCATGGTCTCCGGCTCGGCGTCTATCAACAGGTCATCGACGATCACCCGCACCCTGATGCCCCGTTCGGCGGCATTGAGCAGGCTTTCGCTGGCCAGGGTGCCGATGTTGTCGGTACTCCAGATGAAATACTGCACATCAATGGTCTGGGTTGCTGTCTGGGTCAGCCAGGCCCGTGTCAAAAGAGACTCCTCCCCTTTCTCCAGGACGTAGACGGCGCTTTTTCCAGGGTGCTTACGGCCCGCATCAGCCAGAACTTCCGCTGTCCCTGCATAGATGTAAGTTGTATGCAGCAACAGCAATAGCAGGGTATGTAACAGGGCGCTGAGTTTCATCTGTTGTTTATATGTAGTGAGTGGGTCATCCTTACTACAGAAGCCGCATAAAATTGGCCTGCAACCAGATCGTTACCAAAGCTGATGCGGGTCCATGGGGTGTTGCATATTTAGTAGTGAGGTGGGGGTGGTTCCGCTTCACCGGGCTGCAGTGGAGACGGTTCCAATGCTTGCAGCTTCTGTCCCAGGGCATCTACAGTACTGCGCAG
>JBEVVS010000191.1:0-18343 GCA_040507005.1 Candidatus Thiodiazotropha sp. | reverse complement strand
GAAGTTTTTCAAATGCTGTGCAGATTGTCAGGCGTAAATAGAATATTTGCCGTCTCTGAATCCCACAGACAACACAGGCATTATTTTTACTCCCTGAAGGACAAGATAGGCAATCCTAGCCTTAACTATGATGAAGTCTGGACTGACCGTAGCGGCATCCGCTGTAGTGATGCCTTTTTTGAACTTCCCTTAATATCACCAAGAAAACCTTTACGCACTATCGTCTCAAAGAAACGATCCATGTACCGAAACCGTTATACCTTGCTTCAACAGCTCGAGGAGCAGATAGAACACGGGCTTAAATTCCTTGGATCCCGGCAGCGAGATAAGAATCAGTATGACATTCCCGTATCAAATAAAGGGTTAGTTACTCCCCATCAAATTAACCATAGAGACAGTGTGATCTCGCAAAATCCCACCTAATCTGGATTGACATTAACTTGAAGATAATAACTATTTTTACAAATCAACCCTTGATAGGAATTTTATTCTTGCTATAAGGTAGAGGTGGATATGTTCCGCTACGTCTCCAGCTTCAATTGTTGTATGGAACATCCCTATGCAGATGCTGACCGGCCGGTGAAATGCCACCTTTTGTCCTTCAAAGCCTTTCATGCCACCGGTCAGCATCTGCGCCCACGCATCACAAATAAAGTCGAGAGCATCAAGCACTCATTCAACAACATACAAGAAAAAATCAGACCGTTTAATTTTGTCGATGCTACCTCTCACAGAGCATAGCCTTCCCTCTGATGTAGGGTAATTGAACAACAGCTGACATTACTCCTGGTTACATCTCTTTCAATGCACCGACGGCGCTGTGTAAATTACTGTGTAAAATTTCTATCTCTCGATCGTTGAGACCGCTTAGCATTTTGCGCTCCATCTCGGCAACTAACTTATTACAGCGAATCAGTAGCTGAGTACCCTCTTTGGTCAAGCTGATCTGGATGATACGTCCATGATTAGGATCGGGCTTACGCACAATCCAACCATTTTTCTCCATCCCTTTGATCAATTCATTGGCCGCCTGCGGTGAGACCATGGTTCGCTCAGCCAGCTTGGCGTTGGAAAGCCTCCCACTACTACAAAAAACAGACAGCGCGGTGTACTGTCCGATGGTTAGCCCCATCGGGGCAAGTAGCTGGCGGATATTACGTCTCAATGCCCGCTCTAAGCGCCCGACCATATAGGCCACGCCCAATGGCTTCTCCGCTTGGTTTTGGAGTTGTTCCAGGTCTACTGCTTCAGATGAGTCGGATGTCCGGCACGAATTTGTGGTCATTTCGTAGATTTCCTATTCTTCTATCCCTGAATGATTCAGGATTTTAATTGTTCTGCTCCAATCAAATATCGAGCATAGTAGAACTCACGATATTAATCGACAACATGAACCGACAACACCGGAAATGACCTAGACCCCTTGAATGATCTATAATCTCTCGCCTGAGGTTTGCTAACTACCCGCGGATATGGGCAGCACCGACCGACCCATCTGAACACTACCCTGATCACTGGAGCAAAACATGGTGAATCAATTAAGTGAAAGCGCATACAGTCTTGGGGAGGAGATAGCCCATGCCGTGACCCATGGCATCGGAATAGTGCTCAGCATTGCCGGTCTTGTCATACTGGTGACCTTCGCCGCCCTCAATGGCGATGCCTGGCACATCACCAGCTGCAGTATCTACGGCGCCAGTCTGATCCTGCTCTACACAGCCTCGACCCTCTATCATGGCATTCCCAACCCGAGAGCCAAGCTGGTCCTGCAGCGAATCGATCATGCCGCCATCTTTGTACTTATTGCCGGTACCTATACCCCCTATACCCTGGTCAATTTGCGTGGAGAGTGGGGCTGGACACTGTTTGGACTGGTCTGGGGTTTAGCGATTCTGGGAGTGTTTCTAGAGGTCCTAGTCAAACGACGTATCAAATGGCTCTCGCTGAGCTTCTACCTGGGGCTCAGCTGGATGGTGGTAATCGCCATAAAACCTTTACTCAATGCCGTTGAAACCGGTGGCTTGATTCTGTTACTGGCCGGGGGTCTCTGCTACTCCCTGGGCGTGATCTTCTATATCTGGAAACGACTGGCTTACCACCATGCGGTGTGGCATCTGTTTGTGATGGCGGGCAGTCTGCTGCACTTCTTTTCCATCCTCTTCTACGTGGTACCACCTTCAGCTGGTTGATGAATGACTGATGTCATAGGACAAAAAAGAGTTGCGCAAGTCATCTAAGGTGTGAGGCTTAGTCAGGGCTGATAAAACGCCTTGAACTAACTGACCGGATCTGTCTGGCGCCTGTCCCAACGCGCCAAGGCCTGCTCCACACCATGCAAGCCATCCAGCAGATCAATCCCTGCCGGCAGCTCGGTATCCTGGGTAAAGGCTCCACCCCCAACCCAGATTTCCGTTCTGTCTGCGATAATCTGGCGTAATCCGCTCAACATCACAATGGCATCGTCTAGCTTGAAGTTGCCGCTGAAGGAGAGACCGATCACATCAACCCTGTGGTGATGGGCGGCTTCCTTGATGTCACGAAACGGCATTTCGATACCAAAGGAGATCACCTCAGCCCCACCCAGCCTCAACAAAGCCTCCACCATCAACAGTCCCAGGCTATGTACCTCTCCGGGCAGCGTGGTCAGCATAACCCGTGGCCCTGATCCCTGATGAGGTTTCTCAGCCAGGGATTGGCGCACCATAGTCTTGATCAGTTCCGTGTAGAGGTGCTCCTCATAGACAGCCAGCTTCCCTTCACTCCAAGCCTCTCCCACCTTTTGATTGGCCGGTACCATCACCTTGTGGATAAAGGCCCTCAGTCCCAGCTGCTGCAATTGGTGATTCAGCCAATTTCGCAGATCGATGGCTTCGCCGGCCTTGAGCAGATCGATCAAACGATCGAAATCAAACTCGACTTTTTGACCTTTCAGCAGCTCACTCAGCTCGGAGATATCAAGCGCCATTAACTTACCCGGTCTACGCCCTTGATCCACCAGCTGTCTGATCAATACAAGCTTATTCAGCTCCTCATCGGTATAGATCCGATCACCATTGAGGTCCCGCGTCGGTTTGGGATATTGGTAACGTCTCTCCCACATTCGCAGCAGATCCTTCGGAATACCCGATATGCGGGAGACTTCGCTTATGTTGTGGTTACCGTTCATCTATTGATTTCCCTACTGCCGGAACCTTGAATTTTCGCTTCAACATGCGGACCATTGTACCCAGCAACGGCAGTTGTTGGTAAAGATCTGCTGCGTCCCAGTAGTCGCGGTGGGTGATCACCCGACCATCTGTTGTAAATATCAGTTGAGAAACCCCCTCAATGGAGATCTTTCTACCCCGCAGGCGGCAGTTGAAGATCCAGCTGACCCAGGCGATGTCACCATCGATCTGGACCTGTTCCACAATGAAAGCGGGCAACTCCGTAGTCTCGAACATGTGCCGAAAAACCGCAGCAATATGGGTCGGACCTTGGACGCGATTGAAAGGGTCTTGGAAGCTTGCCGATTCATGATAAAACTCAGCAATACTGCCCAGAGATGAGGGTGAGAGACCCTGATACCACTCCACCAACCTATCGATTTTCATCAGCCCACCGCCTTTTTCAATAAATAGAACCGGAGTCTGTCTGGGAGACGACTCAGCAATTTCATCCAATAAGTAAAACGTCTCGGGAAGTGGATTTCGAATCGCCCTTTGCCGATGCCTTTGAGTATCTCCGCTGCAGCCTGCTCTGCAGTGATCAGCGCCGGCATGTCAAAGTCGTTCTGCTCAGTCAGACGGGTATCCACAAAACCGGGATTGACCAGATAGACTCCGATCCCTCTGCTAGAAAGGTCGGTATAGAGAATCTCTGCCAGGTTGATCAAGGCCGCTTTGGTTGGTCCATAGGCGAGGGCCTTGGGTAAACCGGTATAACCGGCAACACTCGCCAGGATACAAAGACCTCCCTCTGCCTGTTTGAGATAGCAGGGCAGAATTGCATCCAACAGATTGTAGACGCCCTGCAGATTGGTCTCGATTACCTGCCGAATCACTGGCATATCCAGAGACCAACTGCGCATAGGCGTATAGATACCCGCACAGTAGACAATCATGTCGATCCCGCCCCACTGCATCAACAGTTCATCCCGTGCCCATTTCAGGGCATCCCCATGGGTGACATCCAGAGGCAAGATCAAAACACCTTCAGCGGCGATCTGGCTTAGTTTTTCCTCTCTTCTCGCACTTATGGCCAAGCGGGCGCCATCATCCATCAAGCGGTTCACCAGGGCGGCCCCAATGCCACTGCTGGCGCCCACTATCCAGACCCGTTTCCCTTGCCAGTCGGTAATGGGAGGATTCAAACTCATGGGTCACGCCTCTTGAAGAAAACCAGCACTTCACCCAGTCGAAATCCAAATTTCTTCATTACTGAACGGTTGAGCAGAACGCCATCCGCCTGCAGGTACATCCAATCATCGAAATTCACTTCATATATCTTCTCTCCCACCGGCAGTCTGAGGGTGTAGGTCCAATGCAGCGCATTGCCTGAAACACGCCCACTGGCCTCGCCCACCACATCGTCGGCACTACCTGCATACCCAACCTCACCACGCTTGGTCAATCGCCAGATGCGCTGCTGTTTAGTGCCATCGCTATAGGTGAAGTGTTCGTCCAAAACACCTTTGCCACCATCCCAACTGGCTTCAATCACAACCTTGAAGCGTTTCACCACCGTGCCATCCCGCTTCTGGAACATACCCCAGCCATCAATGGTGCCATTGAAATACTCTTCCAGTTTCAGTACCGGGCGCTCGCTTTGGTAAGCGGTCACATCCACCCCGGCACAACCGGTCAAGGCCATCGCGGTCAGCAGGACCACAGGTCTAAGGGACATAGTCAACCTCCAGAGATCTGCGCCAGCGTAGCAAAAGCGCGGCAGACAGAAGTTTGATCAGACAGGGAACACCGGCATAGATGATGGCAAGGGCGGTCAGACCACCATCGCCACCCGGCTGATAGCCGAAACCTGCGAGCAGAGGCAACCCCAATCCGGCCGCCAATGCCAGTACGCCTTTGTTGATTAGACTCCAGATGCCGAAGTAACTACCGGCGCTGCCACGCTCTTCCTGTGGAATGATATCGGCGGCTATGGCCGCGGGCAGCGCCAAATCGGCGCCAAGGGCCGCCCCTGACATAAGGCAGATGAGCAGGTAGGGCAGAAGATCATTTGCGCCCAGCTGCACCGCCCAGATGAATCCAATCACGGCAATAAGGGTGCCCAGGGCCCAAGTGAGACTCTTGCCAAAATGACGCGACAGCTTCAACCAGATGGGTAGTGAGAGGGCGCCGCTGACAAAATAGGTGGCCAGAAAGAGACCGCTGTAGGCTTCCAGCTTAAGTACGTCCGCAATATAGAAAAGCACGAGCGTCGCGGCGATCGCCACAGCCAGGCCGTTTAGCAGAAACAGCATTGCAAGGCGTCTGAAGGGGGATTGCCGTAGGGGACGCAGCAGGCTCATGCGATTCAAATCGTGTCTTGTGGGCAGTGGAAATCGATACAACAACAGCCACACGGAGAGCAGCAGAAACAGGGCGAAGACAAAACTGTAAGGCAGCCAACGGGTGACGCCTTGAAACCAATATGAGAAGAGCATGGGCAGAAGACTTGCCAGGATAACTCCAAGCAGGCCAAAGCCCTCGCGAAACGCCACCAGCCGAGTGCGTTCATGGCTGTCATGACTCGCGTTCGCTCCCCATGCGAGATAGGTGATGTTCAGCGTACTATGGGCGGTATAGACCAGCACCAAGGCAGCCCCGAACCAAAGGGCAAGCTGCCACTGCAACATATCTGGTGGATTGAAGAGTGCCCCATAGGCGAGCACCAGGATAGTTGCAGCCACACCTGCAAGCAACGTCCAGCCTCCGGGTTGCCGTTGCATCAAATCTGCCAGCCTGCCCAACCATGGATCCTGCAGCGTATCCAAGGCCCGTGAAGCCAGTAGGATTGCACCGGTCAATGCCAATCCCAGGCCCAGTTCATCACCATAGAGCTTAGGGGTATGGATGTAGACAGGGAGGGCCGCCATCGCCAGAGGGGCGCCCAGCAGACCATAGGCGAGTCGCTGCGAGACAGTCATTGAGTTTGCCCCAGGAGTGCGGCACGCAACTTGGGCTTGGTGGTGGCTGGACTGAGCCAGATGTCGAAAAATGCTGCCGCCAGATCAGGGTCGTCGATGAGGCCCAGGTAATCAGTTGAAGTATAGAAACGCGCACCCTCCCCAGGCAGATGAATACCCAGAAGTGTGTCCCCTGGGGAGACATCCCGGAAAACTGCCTCAAACCGGCCCAGCACGCCATCTCTGTCCGGTAGAGGACGGCCACGGATTTTTTCGATCTCCTTGATTGAGGTCTTCGCCAGCTGTTTCCGGCTGATGTTCTTGCGGTAGACGATCTCCAGGGCGTGAGGCTGATCAGGGCCATATTCTCCCTGTGGCGCATAGAGTGTTGCCTGATATATGCCGATACCCCACCAGGTCAATACACCGCTGCCAACTGCCTGAAACGAGGGATAGTGAGTCAGCGGGTTTACCCTGGCATTTACACTCAGGGTTACCAGGCAGAGCATGAGCAACAGCCCCAAGATTCCGGTTAGGGATTTCATGCTTCCCTTACCTTCACCAGGGAGCACTGCATGACATCGATTCTTCCCTCATCGAAACCCACTTCACAGTAGGTGAGATAGAACTCCCATAGGCGTATAAAGGCCATATCGAAACCCAATGCGATGAGCTGTTCCCGTTTACCAAGGAATACCGATCGCCAACGGCGCAGGGTCTCGGCATAATCGGCCGCGAAGGATTCTGATACATCGATTGCAAATCCATTGCTGTACGCCAGTTGATCGAGACGATCTGGGGACGGCAGCATACCGCCGGGGAAGATATATTGTTGGATGAAGTCACTGCGGCGACGATAAGTCTCGAACAAATCGTTACGGATGACGATGGTCTGTATGGCAGCCCTGCCTCCCATATTCAGCAGTTCGTTCAGCTTTGCGAAATAGCACTCCCAATAGGCCTCCCCCACGGCCTCCAGCATCTCGATGGAGACAATATGGTTGTATTTGCCCGTGAGTGCGCGGTAATCCTTCAAGTGCAGACTCACCTGGTCATCCAGGCCTGCGCCGTCAATACGCTGCCTGGCATAATCGAGTTGACTGGGTGAAAGGGTTACACCCTCTATCTGAATCCCCTGCCTGGCCGCATGCTCCGCAAAACCGCCCCAGCCACAACCGATCTCCAATATGCGATCACCCTGTTTGGCCCCTGTCATCTCGACCATACGACGGTACTTCTGCCCCTGGGCCTGGGCCAGATCCCCATCGAGTCCATCCGGGAAGCGGGCACTCGAATAGGTCATGGTCTCATCCAGCCATGCCCCATAGAACTCGTTGCCCAGGTCGTAGTGGGCCTCGATATTGCGCGAGCTGCCACGCCTGCTGTTGGGCCGCAACAGATGACGCATACGATAGAAAATGTTCAACAGACGGTTGCGTTTGAAAGCCCTCTCCAAGGCTGTCTTGTTGCGTAATGCGATACGCAACAGTGCGCTCAGATCACTGCAACTCAGCTCCCCATCCCGATAGCATTCGGCCAGCCCCACATCGCCGCCGCGAAAGATATGCTTAAGGGCTGACCAGGTGTGAAACCGGATATCGGCATGGGGCACGCTGCCATCGCCGAAACGGAGTTGATAGCCCTCCGGCGTGGTCAGTGTCAGCGTGCCTTCACGGATCTTGCTCAACACAGCGATCAGGGGCCTGATCCGCCAGGGCAGTGCCTGGGGATCGAGCACGGTGGTCATACTATTCACTTTACGGTCTCCTCCATCGATGATGGTGTTCGAGTAGTCAAAGAGACCCCCTTGAGCCACAAACGCAGGGCCTGCCAATGGATGCGCAGGATCACACCCAGGGTCAGCAGCGGTTGTTTCAAGAGAGCGGTTAATAGGGTTCTGTTGTTCAGCGGCTGGGATCTGCCCCAGATGGCGGTATTCAACTGCAACCGCCCCTGGTCGTAGTAATCGATCTGAACCCTGGGGGCCTGACGATCGATTTTGAAGTGGAACTTGTAGCCACCGCTGACCGGGTAGAATGGTGATACATAGAGCCGCTTTTCCGCTTCGACCCCGGTAAAGGATCCATCCCTGCGAGGTCGTAGCACATAGCAGTGGCGTTCACCGAAGGTGTTGTTGACCTCCGCAACGATGGCGCCGACCCTGCCATCATCGCGCAGGCAATACCAGAAACTCACCGGATTGAAGAGGTAACCGAAGAGCCTCGGGAAGGTCTGCAACCAGAGACCGGCATTACAATCATGGATACCCGCCTCGGCGAGATGTTCGCGAACCCATAGACGGGGGTCGCGGCCATCGCCATAGTCCTTGTAGTGAAAGGCCAATGGGCGCCAACGATTGATACCGAACAGCCATGAGCCGTGGCGCTCAAGCCCATCCAGTTTGATCAAAAGAAAAAAGACCGGATAGATGAATCGGTTTTCCACCGGTTGGTGACGCCGATGCATCACCCGGCCAATAACAACCCTGCTCAGATCACCGCTTTCCATGGTGCCTCCACGTTGAAATCACCAATGATGCGCAAGGCCGACTTGAGACCATCCTCGTGGAATCCGTATCCGCACCAGGCACCGCAGAACCAGGCTCGGTTACGACCCTGTATCGTGCCTAAACCGGCCTGAGCATCAATGGCGGATTGGTTGAAGATGGGGTGGTCGTATTCATAAATAGCCATGGGATCACGGGGCATCTGTTGCGGATCGGGATTCAGCGTGACCATGAGTGGTGTCTCGAACGGCAACCGCTGTAAGTGGTTAAGGAGATAAGAGACACAGACTGATTGCCCGGTTTCTCCCAGGGAGAGGTAGTTCCATGCCGACCAGAGGGCCTCCCGGCTGGGTAAAAAGCGCCGGTCTGTATGCAGTACCGCGGTGTTGGGCTGATAGTCGAAGGCACCCAGCAACGCTTTCTCGCTTGGATCCGCATCCCTGAGTATGCGCAGGGTGTCGGGTGCATGGGTGGCAAAGATCACCGCATCGTAAAGTGTGTGCGACCGAGTCGTCGCCACCACTACCCTGTCTCCCTGCCTGGTCACACTCTCAACAGGGGTATTGAGCCGTAGATCCAGGGGTTGCGCCAACTTCTCCACATAACTTCTTCCGCCACCGATCAAGCTGCGCCATTGGGGCCGTCCTTTTATCTGCAGCAGGCGGTGATTGATACAAAAGCGGAGAAAGGTGGCGGCGGGAAAGCCGAGGATCTCATCAGGGGATGAGGACCAGATCGCCGCCGCCATCGGCAGCAGATACCAGCTGCGAAACCACTCCGAATAGCCCTCCCGATCCAGCAGGCCGCCCAGGGTCAACCTGCGCTGTTCGGACCAGTTAAGCAGCGCCTGCGCGCGGCTGTTGAAATGGACAATCTCCTGCAACATACGCCAGTAGTGAAGGCGGATAAGATTGCGCCGCTGGGCAAACAGGGTGCCCAGGTTGGCCCCGGCCCACTCCAGGTCAGCCTCGGGAACAGAGACACTGAAGGACATCTGTGTCTCGTGGGTCTCCACACCCAGATGGTCGAAAAGCTTGATCAGATTGGGATAGGTGAGATCGTTATAGACGAGAAACCCGGTATCCACCGGATGGCTGATGCCGTCCAGGGTAACGTCCACGGTATGGGTATGTCCTCCCAGGTAGTCCGCCGCTTCATAGAGGGTGACCTGGTGCTTCCGATGCAACAACCAGGCTGCCGATAAGCCACTGATACCGCTTCCGATTACTGCAATTTTCATGTTGATCCGCCCGTATTTGTACTATACATAAATGCGAAATATAGCGGATAAAAATAAAAAATCAATATTTTGTACTAGACATTTCTATTTTTTTGCCTAGAATTGAGATCACTGAGGCCATTCCGGTCCAGTTTGTACAGTACACAGGAGAGCGCTATGTCAGCCTACGAACTACAGATTCTTGAAACCGAACGCCGTTACGACCAACTGATGCAGCAGATCGAAAAGGAGGATCCGAATATTCTCCACTCGGTGGTGCCCGGCAGCCGACTGCACGAAATCATTCACAACCCGGTCACTGAAGGGATAGACGAGGGGTAATCGAGGACTAGGGCGGTTGGGCAAGAGCCCGCCGCCGATCACGAAAGGTAACAGGTCATGAATGCTCAAATCCTGGTTCAAAGAACACTCGGCTACTCAACCCTGATCACCCTGGCCTTTTTGCTGCTGACCCCGGCAGCCAGTCATGCCGGGAGTGATGAGACTTCCATCTGTAACGAAGAGAGCAGGTATACAAAACGACAGCTCAACAGCGATCAGGTCGATAATCTGTGCGAGACACACCGGGGCAAGGTGATGCTGGTGGTCAACACCGCCAGCCGATGCGCCTTTACCGATCAATACGAGGGATTGGAGAAGCTCTATGCCCGTTACCGGGAGCGTGGATTGGTGGTGATCGGCTTTCCCTCCAACGACTTCGGTAACCAGGAACCGGGCAGTGAACAGAGCATCAAAAAATTCTGCCGGCTCACCTATGGGGTGCAGTTCCCCATGTATGCCAAGTCACGGGTCACGGGAGACAACGCTGATCCCTTCTACGGCGCCTTGGCAGAAGCGGCCGGTACCCCACCCCGCTGGAACTTCCATAAATACCTGATCGATCGCGACGGCAGATTTGCCGGCAGTTACAACAGTTTCGTCGCCCCTGAAAGTGACAAGCTGATCGAGGCCATAGAAGGTCTGTTGTGAGCCTGCCATGAACCATCCATCAGCAACACTACTCCAGCGCGCACAATGGCTGGGCTACCTGGGTCTGGTCCCGTTTATCACAGGTATGGCATTGATGATTCTGCTCGATGATACGCGGCTTGTTGCCCAGGCGATCCATAACTATGCCGCGGTCATTCTCACCTTCGTCGGTGCCATTCACTGGGGACGCGCACTCAATAATGGCGATACCACCCTGATGAGCTTCTCGGTTCTTCCGTCGCTCATCGCCTGGTGCAGCCTCTTTCTAGAGCCCCAGAAGGGAATACCGTTAACAGCCATTGCCTTTGTCATGCTGCTGTTTTTAGATCGCAATCTCTACCTTGAGATGGCTTGGTTCAAACAGCTGAGAACCAGATTGAGCATACTGGTATGCACGCTGTTGTCTGTCAGTTGGTTATACATTTGAGGAGAACGAGATGAGAATCGCCATCAGTGGTTCCACCGGTTTCATCGGTACCCAGCTTGCCCGTACACTTGGCAATAAAGGCCATGCCGTGGTGCCCGTTGGCCGTGGCGACTTCAACCGCGGCACCCGCCATCTGTCAGCAATGCTCGAAGGCTGCGATGCTGTCGTCAATCTGGCGGGTGCGCCCATCAACCGCCGCTGGACACAAGCCTACAAACGCAGCATCGTCTCCAGCCGTGTGGAAACCACACGCATGCTGGTCGAGGCGATAGCACAAATGGGCAAATCGCCGAAGACATTCATCTCCACCTCTGGTATGGGTGCCTTTGATACCAAGGGTCCCTACACCGAAAGCGATGTCGCCAATGCCGCTGACTTTCTGGGCGAACTCACATTCGATTGGGAGTCCGCCGCCTGGGAGGGTGAAACCCTAGGCATGCGCGTTGTTGTATTCAGGCTCTCCCTGGTACTCGGCCAGCAGGGCGGTTTGATGAAGCAGGTTCTGACCCCCTTCCGCCTGGGACTGGGCGGCCCCATAGCAAGTGGCAGACAGCACTTTTCCTGGATCCACATCGACGACCTGATCAACGCCTATCTGCAGGCATTGGAGAATCCAGGCTTCAAGGGCATCTATCATCTTGCCGCCCCAAATCCGGAAAACAACCTGGCGTTCACCCGCATCCTGGGCACGGCATTGAATCGCCCTACCCGGTTTCGCGTCCCTGCCATGTTGTTGAAACTGGCTTATGGAGAAGGCGCGGAGGTGATGACATCAGGTCAGTGTATCGTTTCCGAACGTCTTCAGGAGGCAGGCTTTAAATTTAGGTATGCAGATTTGCAAAGCGCCATACAGGCGATTGTAAAGTCATCCGGCGGGTGTCTCTCTTTCAACAATTTTGTAGACTCGAGGGGATAGATGGCAAACATACTCATTGTCGGTGCAGGCAGTGGTGTGGGACTGAGTCTGGCTGAGTCCCTGATCGCGGATGGCCATCAGCTCTGGACCACATCACGCAGCCCTCAACACCCGTTACAGACCCAGCATCTGTGCTGGGAGGCGAATAGCGATTTTCCGGCTGATGCTTTGCCCGATACCCTGGCGTGCATGGTCTATTGTCCAGGGACCATATCCCTGCAACCTTTTCACAGAACCGACCTCGCAACATTCGCAGCGGATATGGAGGTCAACCTGTTCGGTGCGGTGCGCGCGCTTCAGGCATCCCTGCCGGCTCTGCAACAGGCCGAGCAGGCTTCGGTCGTACTCTTCTCCACTGTCGCGGTGACCACCGGTATGCCCATGCACGCCTCCATCGCCGCTGCCAAAGGCGGTATCGAAGGGATGACCCGCGCCCTGGCCGCTGAACTGGCTCCGGGGATTCGGGTGAATGCGGTGGCGCCCTCTTTGACCGACACCCCACTCGCTTCCAGCCTGCTGCGCACCGAGAGACAACGGGAAAACGCAGCAGCGCGCCATCCCCTTGGCCGGATCGGTCAGCAGGACGATATAGCTGCGGCGGTGAAATATCTGCTTTCCGCAGACTCCGCCTGGATTACCGGTCAGGTCCTGGCCGTGGATGGCGGCATGGGTGCGGTTAGGCGTTTCGCCTGATGACCCGATAGTTGGCCATCGGGGTACGGCAAACTAAGTGAAGGGGTTTGCAATGGGCGGACAAGATTAAATGAAAGCATAAACAATAAATGCGCCAAATGCCGATGCCAGAACACCCCCTATTCGGCCATAGGATTCCATTAGAGAAAATGCCCATGTCATCAAGCGCTTGAAATTGGTACGCCCTATCAACGCCAGGACAACAGCGGCGATAATTGACAACCAACCGAGAATCTCGATGATTATGGGAAATCTTGATAATTCAGATTCGGATATCAATAAGATTCCAAGAATCAGTCGCACAACTACTGCGGCCAGATGAACAGATAGCTTATGGGAATTATCCCTGATTGGGACGAGTATGGTTTCCGGATTAATCAAGATGACCACTCCGGCCAAGAGTGTCAGGAGACCAAATACTATGATTATGTAGGTCATGTTTCTTTCACACTACCTATCGATTGAAATCAAGAGGAGAGTAACCAGATCCCGTTGATAACTCAGCTGAAAAGGTTTGTGGCTCGTAGTCCATATCATAGTTATGAGTCAATTACTCCATAATCTCAACCCCCCTCCCGCAGGGGGAGGGAGAGTTTGCCTCCTGTTCAGGGTGACGAGGGTTTAGGGATGAACCGGGGATAAATTCTACTTGGCATCCTCACTATCATCTTCTTCGTCGTCGTCATCTTCTTCGATAACATCGATGGCATAGACAGTCGTGGTTCCGCTGACCTCGTTGCCCACAACCAGTAACGGCGAATCCACAGGGCTGTCGTCCTCGGGGATGAAGGTAATGCCTTCGGGACCAAGATCGCCAACCAGGGGGTTGGTGCTACCGTCGGGCAGCTGTGCATCCACACTGAAGTCCCGGTTGTTCAGGTACTGGACGAAACGCACCCGGTGTGGATTGGTGATGTCGTAGACCATGATGCCGCCGACCCGCTCGAGGCCGACAAAGGCGAAGGTACGATCCTCGATCTCGCCCACCGTGACGCCCTCAGGTTCCGGCCCCTTGTCGTCTGAACGACTGTCGGCTGAATCGTTTTCGTCGTTGTTGCTGTTGAAGTCATTGGGCAGCAACTCGGCGGTAATGCGCTCGAAATCGTCCGCGGAGTCGTAGATGAGCTTGCCGCGGGCATTGCGGATGGAGAATGAGCGGGCGCCGTAGCTGTAGATCTCGTCGAAATCCCCGTCACCGTCGATATCGCCGTTGACGGTGGTGGTCTTGAGTCGGCCCAGGTTCTCATTCTCCTGCAGTGTCGCTGCATCGGGAAAGGCTACAGGATCGAGAACAAGATCCTTGACCCTCTCCTCTTCACTGAAACCGTCATAGTCGCGGCTGTCGCCCTCGTTGGCAGTGACGATAAAGGTGCGGCCACGGAATCTGTAGCTGGTGATGGCGTCAGGCTGGTACATACCCTTGATCGGCCAGTTGGCGATGTTGATCATGTCATCCCTGTTGCTCACGTCCAAGGCGTTTTCCGGCAGACTGTGATCCTTGGTGCCCAAGGGAAGCAAGCGTTTTACTTTTGCACGAGGGATGTCGATCACCGCCAGGGCATTGGCCTCCTGCAGGCTGACCCAGGCGCGTTTAGAGTTTTTGGAGACGGTGATGTACTCCGGTTCCAGGTCCTGGGCCACGCTGGCATTGGGGCCGAAGATGCGAATACCCTGGGCCTTCAGTTCATCCGCCTTGTTGTTGAAACGGGTGAAATCCGCCGTCCTCACCTTGGCATGGGAGACCCCATGTTTGAGATCGATGATGCTGATAGAACCCTCGGGGTCGACGCTGTATTCGTCGTTGGGTTCACCCTCGTTGGCAACCAGTAGATGCTTTCCGTTGGGGGTGAAGATCACCATGTCGGGGAGCGAACCTACCGGGACCGTCTCGATCAGATTCAGGTCGACGGCATCGTAGAAGGCCACCACACCCGGCGCCTGCTTGTCGTCGGCCTCGATGGCGACCGCCACCAGACCTCTATGCACCGCCACGCTGTTGGCCCCGCCACCCAGAGCGGTGGCATCGATGGTGCCGATCAGCTGGGGATTGGACGGATCGTTGATATCAAGAACATCCACACTGTTCTCACTGGCATTGATGGCAAACAAGCGTTGGTTGTGTGGATCATGGGCGACGATCTCTGCGGCGCCATCGTCAAACACACCTGTCTGGTACTGGCCGATGACACTTAGATAGATGTCGACAGGCTTTTCGTCGTCGGCTACAACCGCCCCGGCAAAGGCAAGGCAGAGGGAAGCGGCAAGAACAGATAACTTCATTCGATTACTCTCCTATGATCGTTTTTATTACTGCTTTGGGAGCTTATCGGGCTAGTGTGACAAAAATATTTCCTTTTTATGCAGATCCCCGGGCCTGTTAACCGCCGGCTTGGCACCTGCCCGGTTCATGGGTAGAGTGCTGTG
Organism: Candidatus Thiodiazotropha sp.; assembly: GCA_040507005.1. Lineage (GTDB taxonomy): Bacteria > Pseudomonadota > Gammaproteobacteria > Chromatiales > Chromatiaceae > Thiodiazotropha. Next base: position 3,062 of record JBEVVS010000191.1, on the reverse strand, counting down.
CAACATCACGCCGTCACCGGAGCAGAGAGAATGAGCCGACTCTTCACCCCCTTCGCCCTTGGCCGGTTGAATCTGGAAAACCGTATCGTTATCGCCCCCATGTGCCAATATTCTGCCCTCGAGGGTCGAGCCACCGACTGGCATCTGATCCACCTCGGTCATCTGGCCCTCTCCGGTGCTGCCCTGCTCTTCATCGAGGCCACGGCGGTGACGCCTCAGGGTCGCATCTCCCCCAACGATCTCGGTCTCTGGTCCGATGAGACCGAAAGCGCCCTGGGGCGTGTGATCAGGGGCATTCGCGGCTACTCCAATATGCCCCTCGCCATCCAGCTGGCCCATGCCGGACGCAAGGCCTCAACCAGCGTCCCCTGGGAGAGTGGCGCACAGTTGCCGCTGGAGCAAGGGGGATGGCAGAGCTGCGCCCCCTCCCCGCTGCCCTGGAGCGAGGAGGAGCGCGCGCCCAAGGCGTTAGACCGAGAGGGCATGGAGGAGATACGCCAGGCCTTCGTCACCGCCGCCATCCGCGCCCACAGGCTGGGGATCGAAGTGATAGAGATCCACGCTGCTCACGGCTATCTGCTGCATCAGTTTCTCTCCCCCCTGAGCAACCGTCGCGATGATCAGTACGGTGGCTCCCTGGAGAACCGTCTGCGCTACCCCCTGGAGGTCTTCGAGGCGGTGCGGGCTGCGCTTCCCCCCGAGCTGCCGGTGGGGATTCGTATCTCTGCGACTGACTGGGTTGAAGGTGGTTGGGATTTGCAGCAGAGCCTGGCCCTCGCCGGGGCTTTGAAACAGCGGGACTGTGCCTTCATCCATGTCTCCAGCGGCGGCCTTTCTCCTTTGCAGCAGATTCCCGCTGGACCCGGCTTTCAGGTCCCCTTCGCAACGCAGATTCGCCAAGCGACCGGCCTGCCGACCATCGCGGTGGGCCTGATCACCGAGGCGGAGCAGGCGGAAGGGATTGTGGCCGGTGAAGAGGCGGATCTGGTGGCCCTGGCCCGGGGCATTCTCTATAACCCACGTTGGCCCTGGCATGCGGCGGCCAGTCTCGGGGCCCAGGTTAGCGCACCACCTCAGTATTGGCGCTCACCCCCCTACGGCACAGACGCCCTGTTCAAAGGTCAGTGATACTTCTCGGTAGTGAAATGGCCGGGCTCTTTCTTGCGGTGCTTGCGCATGCCCCGCTCCTCCAAGGCCGCTGAGACCTCCCTGATCATCCCCATGTTGCCACAGAGCATGACATGGGACTTCTCAGGTGTAAGCGCGATTTCGGCCTGCTGCTCCAGACGACCATCCTCCAGGGCGGCAAGAATACGTCCCTGGAGCGCCCCATCCACCTCTTCCTGGCTGGTGATCGGCAGATAACGGAATCGCTCGCCGTAAGCCTGTTTCAGGTCAGCGATCTCTTCGCTATAACTGAGTTGATCCCGGTAGCGTACATTGTGCACCAGGACGATCTGCTGGAACCGCTGCCATGCCGACTCAGTGCGCAGAATGGAGAGGTAGACACCCAGCGCCGTGCCCGTGGCGATCAGCCAGAGGTTTTCGCTCGATGGCAGCTGATCGAGGGTGAAAAAGCCGTTGGCCCGGGCGGAGACCCAGACCCGGTCACCGGGCTCCAGGGCCGCGAGGCGGGGACTGAGGGGACCGTTCTCCACTTCGTTGAAGTGGATCTCAAGCAGCTCGTCCTTGGGAGGATTGACGAAAGAATAGGGCCGCGCCACCCGCTCCCCGTCGATCTCCAGGGCCAGGCGGGTAAACTGACCCGCGGTAAAGTCGTCCACGGGGGCCTTCAGGCGAATGGAGTAGAGTTTGTCACTCCAATGCCGTTTTTCCACCACCTCACCTTCTAGCCACTTTTCCATTCCTGAAACCTCCTGCCTGATCTAATTGCCCGGGTCAGCCGGCCTGTTTAGGCCGATTACTCTCTAATATATGGGCATGTATAACCTCAATTCCCAGATACTTCATCGTGGTAATTATTGGGGTTTATCAGCCTGTTGGTCCCTGATTGCCCCCACAAATCGAGCCTTGAGGAGGGTTTGCCCCTAAATTTGGGCCTCTTAATCAAAATTCATGATACAAAATCAATATTTATCATTTTTCCTAAGTTCAAACTAACAACCATACTTGTCTGCAATCAAATTTTATTATCTTTAAATCAATCAGGAGGCCGGGTCATGACCCAGACTGCCACACAACCCACAAACACCGCCGCACCACCCACGCTCTTCGATGAGGAAGGATTCCTCATCGATCATCTGACATGGAGTGAACAGCTTGCCCAGGATATGGCCCAACAGGAAGGATTGGACAACCTGAGCGAGCAGCACTGGCAACTGCTGCGGCATATCCGTGATCGCTACCTGAGCCTGGGCGCCCTGCCAAACATGCGCCTGGTCTGCCGCGCCACCGGCATCCCCCGCTGGAAGGTGCACAGCCTGTTCGGCAGCTGCCTGAGCATCTGGCGCATCGCCGGACTTCCGGATCCCGGCGAGGAGGCCAAGGCCTACCTGAGCTGATTCATGCAATGGCCCTCCCCAATGGAGGGCCTGCAGACCCCGTCAAATTGCTCCCTATTAAAATCCAGTCAGCCTGACATTCACCAAGCGGGACCAGGAGAGCGATCCGGCTGTCTGTTGTCTTCTGCAATAGGTAAGACAACCGTCATCATCCATGCATCGGCATGTCATCCTCGAATGCAAAGATCGATATCCACCCTCCTGGACGATAAGTGATCAACTATATCGAGTTGACATGGCCGGGTTCGTTTTCGCTAGCTTTGCCCGCTATACCTCCCGTCGAGCCCGGTCATTTTTTATTGCCATCGACCCCTGTGGCCCTATTTATTTTCCAATAAACCCCAACCAATTCCTGGTCAATTTTTTATTTCAAGCCGCTGCTGGGATCTATTATCAATTTGATTGGCATCATTCAAGGGGAGATGAATGACAAGGCAGTCACCTTTCAAAATTGCGCATCAGGACCTCACGGAGGCTGAACTTCTCGCATCCCCCGTGGATGTGCTGAATGGTGTTTCCCCATCCATGGTTTCGGCATTG
>JBEVVS010000080.1:0-19065 GCA_040507005.1 Candidatus Thiodiazotropha sp. | reverse complement strand
CCAGCAGGCGGTCGAGGTGTTTGGTTACAAAGAGGAAGATGTGCTAGGTGTGCATCTACTGCAACTAATCCTTACCCATCGATCGCTAGTCGAAGCGACAGAAGCGCTGGAGCCGATGTTCAAGGGATCTGAGGATCATCCGACCGGTGTGCGCTTGGAGGTCGAAGGCAGGGATAACAACAGTCGTAAATTTCCTCTCGATCTGGCTATCTCCTGCTCCAGAATTGGTGAAATGTTTACCCTCAGTGTTTTCGCCAGAGATATTACCGAACGTAAGCATTGGGATGAAAAGATCCGTATGCTCGCGTATAGCGATTCATTGACAAAGTTACCGAATCGACAGGCCTTCAAGGAACAGGTGACTCGAGCGATAAAGGTCGCCAAGCGACACCAGCGCATCGGCGCGGTTTTATATCTTGATCTTGATGAATTCAAGCGTATCAATGATACCTTGGGCCACGATATTGGTGATATGTTACTGAAAAATGTCACCAACCGTTTGGAGGGGCAGCTCAGAGAAACAGACCTGGTGGGAAGCAACTACGATGATGAGATCGAGTGCCGGAACATTGCCAGGCTTGGTGGTGATGAGTTTACCGTGTTACTCGAGGATATTCAGAAGCCGGAAGTGGCGGCTATCGTAGCCAAAAGAGTTCAGGATGCGATTGCCCGTTCGTATAACCTGAATGGGCATGAGGTCTATATTACGCCCAGTATCGGTATAGCCATCTTCCCAAGGGACGGACACGATGTTGAGGAGTTGCTGAAGAATGCTGATACCGCAATGTATCATGCCAAAGCAGTCGGGAAAAATAATTATCAGTTCTATTCAGAGCAGATGAACGTGCTGGCAACCACGCGATTGAAACTGGAAGGTAAGTTGCGTAAGGCCCTGACATGTAATGAGATGGAGCTCTTCTATCAACCACAGATCGATCTGGCCTCTGGTGAGATTGTATCTGCCGAGGCCTTATTGCGCTGGGATGAACCGGAATTGGGTATGGTCTCGCCGGCGGAGTTCATTCCAATCGCGGAAGAGACGGGGATGATCATCGAACTTGGTGAGTGGGTGCTGAATGAGGCCTGCAGACAGAACAAGGAGTGGCAGGATGCCGGATACAATCCAATCCGGATGGCAGTCAATCTGAGCAGTATGCAGTTCATTCAGCGCGACTTGAGTGAAAAGGTGGCGATGGCGCTCAAGAATGCTCGTTTGAACCCAAAATACCTGGAGTTGGAGATAACCGAAAGCATTATCATGCGTAATGTAAATGAGACGATAACCACGCTGAATGATTTCAAGGAGATGGGTATAAGAATCTCTGTTGATGATTTCGGTACTGGTTATTCCTCGTTGAATTATCTGAAACGCTTCCCTCTGGATAATTTGAAGGTCGATCGTACCTTTGTCAAAGACATTCCCGACAACGAAGATGATGTGACCATTACATCGGCAATCATTGCGTTGGCTCAAAGCTTGGGTCTTGGTGTGGTGGCAGAGGGTGTTGAGACTGAGAGTCAGTTGAGGTTCTTAGAACAACAGGGTTGCGAAATGGCTCAGGGTTATTTTTTCAGCAGGCCGCTGCCGGCGGAGCAGATGATGAGCATGCTGAGTCATGGGAATGAAAACGAGGCGATTGAAATAACATTAAATGTAAAACCCTGACACAGTTGCGCCTGTTACCGGTCGTTCACAGATTGATCTAAATGGTCCTTAACGGTTTTTAGTAGGAGGGGGCTCGTTGACCTCCAGCGGGCCAGGCGTGATCAGATGGAGATCCCGTTGCGGGAAAGGGATTTCTATTTCGGCTGCAATGAATTTACTATTGATCGCTTCATGCAGAGCGGTTATCGTCGCCAGACGGTTATCCATCGATCCGAGATAGGCGCGCAGCAACAGAGTCAGTGCGCTGTCACCAAAAGCTTCGAAGGTAGCTACGGGTTTAGGCTCCTGGAGAACATTTTCATTCTCTTCAGCGGCTTCGATCATCAAACCCATGGCTTTGTTGACATCGCTGCCATAGGCGACGCCGACATTGATGATCACCCGATTGACCTTGTCGGTCAGTGTCCAGTTGATTACTCTGCCTGTAATGAACTCCTTATTCGGAATCAACAATTCCTGTTTGTCGTAATTGGTAATGGTCGTTGCGCGGATACGAATCCGCGAGACGACACCGGTTGTAGAATCGAGAGTTACCACATCACCGACGCGGATTGGCCGTTCGAATAGTAGAATAATACCGCTGATGAAATTGGCGACTATCTCCTGCAAACCGAATCCGAGACCCACCCCGAGTGCTGCAACCAACCATTGAATATTGGACCATTGAAAGCCGATGAGACTGAAAGCGATGATTAACCCGGTACCGGCGATGAAGTATTGTAGAAGAGTGGTCAGTGCATAGCGTGCACCGGATTCAAGGGGCAGCCGCTGCAGCAGGGTGATTTCAAGCACACCTGGGAGGTTTTTGGCTGCCAGAAAAGTGACTATCAATATGATGAAGCCGGTTATGATGTCGCGTAGCGTCAAGGGTGTCTCTGTGATCACGCCATCGATCATCTGGCTGGTGTTTATAGGTAGTTGTATATTGTTGAGAAAGTCGAGTGCCGGGAGCAGGTCCGACCATATCAGCCAGGTGCCGATCACGGAGCCGAGTAGATAACCGAAGCGTACCAGTCTTTTGGCCTGTTCACTGAGGGCGTCAAAGTTCAGTTCAGGGATCTCGGCCGTTATTACACTGCTCTCATCCTCGATTTGCGGTTGTTCCTGTTCCCTCTGAGCGCGCAGTTCATTGCGTCTCTGTATTGCGTTGTCATAGCGCAGTCTGCGTTCTGCGATGTAGAGGTAGCGCAATAGCAGTTCCCTCAGAATATACAGGCCGATGAAAAACCAGATCGTGGTCTCCACATGGTCAAGCAGTCTTAATGTCAGTGTCATGTAGCCGAAACCGGTGGAGAAAATAAGGCCAATTCCGATGAGCAGCAAAAAGGGAAACCACAAAAAATGCAATTGCAGCAGCAAAGCGTGTGGATTGATGGTGTTCCAGGTAAGCATGAGCGGTCCCTGTTTACTTAACAGGCGATAGGTGAAGATGATAAAAACGATCATCAATGCAATTGTTGCCACGCTGCTAAGGGCTATCGCTTCGGCTGGCAAACCCTCGCCCGCCCCAAGGGCAATCAGGAAACGCAGTGGTGCGCCCACAGGAATAGCCCAGCGCAACTCATGGGCCACTGACTGGCAAATCTTGTTATTCCAGCGCAGATGACGTACGCCTATACCCTCAGGTAGGCATAATTGATAAAGCAACAGGGCTGCTGCCAGGGTGATGCCAACTGTGATCAGGGCTGTGGCCATGGTCAGGGTAAATGGTGCAGCGGTCGGCAGTGCCATAAGCAAAAGGCCTAAACCTATCATCAGCCCTGGTAGGGAGATGATCTTCACCAGGGTGAAAAACAGCGCCTTAAGCGTGAGGCGTATCGAGTCAGTGGTTATTTTGCGGGTGGCCCTTGCGAGATTGGGTATCTGCAAGCGTGCGTAGGGTTGCTTCCAGACTACCAGCAACAGGGTCAACAACAGCAGGAAGGCGTAGTGGACATTGTATCGGCTTGTGCTCACCAGATCGGCGCCCAGCTCCCACCAATGCTCAGACGATATAAACCAAACCAGGCTTGACGCAAGTTGTGCGGGAGTGAAGAGTTGAATGACATCATCACCGGATATCCAGATCAATTGATCATTTATGTAGTCGGTGTAGGATTTGGACAGATTCAGCAGTTGGCGCTCCGCCAGGTCGAAGGAGGTAAGTTGACTTATGTAACGGCCGTAGGCCTTTTGCAGTTCATTCAGGGCTTCACGTCTGGCGCTTGCGAGTGACAACGCCTTGTCCCGTAGAAGTTTCGATTCCTGTTCGGATAACTCATTCAGTAACGATTGGGTGATGGTATCAACATGGTTTGAGATGTTGCCACGTTCCAGGAGCAGCTCTTCAATCTCAATTTGACGGTCAGTGGCCTTGTTTATTTCCTGTTTGCGTTTCGCAGACGAGCGGCTGTAGCTTCTTAGAGAGGGCAGGGCAGCTCGGCGACGGGATAACATGTTGCCAATCGCTTTACTGCCGCCCACTACGTCGACACGTTGTTTGCTGTGCTCGAAGTCTGACTGGATCTGTTCCAGCTTGCGTTTGGTTGTCGTCAGTTGTTGTTGGACACGTTTTTCCCAATACACAAGTTGCTCGAGTTCAGAGCGGGTCTTGGCGTTTTCCTTGGCAATGACCCGAAGCGGCTGCGGGAGAGAGGCGGTCTCTTGTTGTAACTGTTCGGCAGCCTGGCGGGCCTGTTTTGCCTCTGATTCCCTGATCTCGGCGGCAGCCTGGTTGAGACGTTTCAGACTTGCCTGTAACTGGCTGATATGGGTTATGTTCGCATCCCTTTGAACCTGGGTCAGGTTGGTCAGCAGGCTCAGATTTCCCAACCTGAGTGTGAGTAGATCGAATTCCGCCTCCCGTAGGGCTTCTCTTGCCCGCAAAGACATAAGCCGGGCTTGCCGGATCTGTTTTAGTTCATTTTGCGGCAATGAGTCGATGTCGGATCGAATCTGTGCCAGGGCCTCGCTGCGAGCTGTGATATCAATGTTGATCTGTCTGCTGCCAGCCAACAGAGTTGCCAGCTCCTCTAATTGGGCTTCCTGATCATCACGTGCCTGGACAAGGTTCAGCTCCTCTTTGCTGATGCGCACTTCCAAGGTGGCAAGATCAGATGATTGTATGAATTTCTCAAGGGATTCATCCAGGTCAGTGTCTCGGTTCATCTCCGCTTGCAGATCCTGGATCCGCTGCGGTGCATCCTGGATGAGTTTTTCAAGGCGCGTAATGTCACCCCTTACCTTGTTGGCTTGGCGCAACCAGTTGTCCGCCTGGTCGAGTAGTTCGGTAGTCTTGGCCTTTTGACTTTGATCCAGGCTGGCATCGCGGCTGATAGTGGTGCGGGTGTTCGCCAGCTGCTCCAGGGTGAGAGGTTGAGCCTGTTTGAGTGGTGGGGGCGGGGTTTCGGCCCATGCCTGTAGCGTGTGTGAGAGGCTCAAGAGGGCAAATAGCACAACTCTTATATAGGCTTGGCAGTGTGATGCAGAGTAGGACATGTAGATGTAGTAATAATCCGAAGTTGCATTAGTGCGGTAATCGATGAAAAGGTTTCTCTGGGCGGCTAAAAGTTTGTGGCCGGTCACACTCGCAAGAGTCCTTCTCCAGATAGCCGCTCTATTTAATCTGCCGACCCGCGGATTCCTTCCGCAATGCTCAATTGATCTCAGCTCTCCAGGAGATAGTAACTGATAACATGTTGATTCTCATCTGTTACGGGCTCTCCCAGGCCAATCTTACCACTGCCCAGGAGGGGTGTGGTCTCACGCCTTAGATAGAGTGACTGCTGGGTTTGTGTTGTCAGGTAGGTGCCGTTGGTACTGGTATCTGAAAGGACATATTTACCGCGGTTGTACTCGACCACAGCGTGGACCCTGGAGGCTGCGGCGGCGCTGACAACGAGCTCATTGCAGACGTCACGACCGATATGCATGCTGTTTTGTTGGGCCTGGAATTGTAGACGCTGATCGCCGTATTCGAGGATCAGGACTCTTGCCAAGGTGCTTTGTGTCAATGGTGAGGTGTGCAGGAAAGTAACATCATCTTTTCGCCACAAGAGATCATAAATGACCATTCGCGCAAGCTTGCCTTTTACCTTCACTTTGTCGAATCGGCGTACGATTATTTTCTGCTCGTCGGAGAGATTCTGCACCACCTGTTCTGTGGTTATGATTTGCTGGGACTGGGCAATCGATGCCATGCGTGCGGCAACATTCACCGAGTCGCCATACATTCGGCCATCTTCAACAATGGCGGGTCCAAAGTGGAGCCCGATTCTGGCGGACAGATCCATCCCGGACCGTTTTGCATATTCGTCGACCCGCTCCTGCATGAGACAGGCGCCCTCTGCTGCATCACTGACGCGCTGATAGCGACTCATGACCTCATCGCCGACAACCTCAACCACATATCCGCCGGTCTCGGCAACGACCTTGGCTATCACCTCCTCCAGCTCCGTGATCAGATGCTTGGCGCGGCTATCACCCAGGTTTTCATACATACGGGTGCTGCCCACGATATCGGCAAAGACAATGGCGTATGATCGTTGTTCCGCGTTAGACATGGTCCAGTATTGAGGGCGGTTTTGTCATATTGGCTTTGTTCTCGCTATTTCAGCCACGCTGCAATCTTGCGTAAAAAAATTGCGATTCCCGGATCCAGTAAGATATCAGTTTGCGAGTGGTACGAGTATAGATATTAAACATCATTCATTGCCCGCAAGCCTGAATCCAGTCTGTCCTTAAGGATGGCGAGCAGTTGTGGGTGTTCCCCTACCAAGGGAGAGATGCCTATTTTCAACCCGGGGTATCGTCCTTCGGTATCGCTGCATATGGTGGCGATATCACCGCCCTGTCCGGCGTGTCTGCCGGGAAAGAGAAACAGCAGGGAGACTGCGATAGGCGTCTGCTGATCTTGCTGCGCCTCAGCCTCGAGTACCTGCTCGAGCCGGTCACCGTTGAAGTCGTATTCGCTCCCTTCACGGCGTTCCATGACAGCCTCTAGAAAGTGAGTCTGAGGGGGAAGCAGATTGCGTAGCTCAGCGGCAATGCGCAAACGTACTTCTGTCACTTCCCGCAATGGCGAACCGTGGTCGACCAGAATTACCCGTGGATGAGGCACCCCGCTGATGAGCGGATCAAGCTGCTCCTTCAGGATATGGGCTAATCTCGGTTCGCCCTGGGGCAGGGGATAGAGCACATCGCCAATCTGCAGCTTGAAAACTCCATGTTTTGATTGCAGTGATTCCACCAGGCCGGGAATGAACGAAGTGAGTGCGCGACTGACACCAAAGAACAGCGGAATGACCAGGAAATCTCTGGTTCCCAGATTAAGTTGGGTCGAGAGGAATGATTCCATCAGCTGTGCAGGGCTGCCGTCAAGCTGGTCATCTGCAATCCTGTCGGCATGTTGCAGTGAGACAGGATGAATATCCTGTCCACTGGATTTGCCGAGTTCTGTTGCCAGGCGTCTCAGGTTGAGGGTTGCCTGGGGTTGTACGGATCCGTTGTCGACAAGCAATATCTTTGGGTTGTTCATCTATTTCCTGCGGATCACTCGTCGTCGCGGTAGAGGATTGCGATTTTCTCGAACTCATCCTGCAGCTGAAGGAAGGCATCTACGATATCCGGATCGAGATGACTGCCGGCGCTCTGCCTGACAATCTCCACCGCCGTCTCGTGGCTATAGGCTTCTTTATAGACACGCTTGTTGATGAGTGCGTCGTAGACGTCGGCGATCGCCATCAAGCGACCGGAGATAGGAATATCGTCACCCTTCAGCCCCTGTGGATATCCACTGCCGTCCCAGTGTTCGTGGTGGGTGTAGGCAATCTCCCTGGCCATCTGCAGGAAATCGGTACTTCCCAACTCCTGTTCCGCCCGCAACAGGGCGTCATGGCCATATTGGGAATGTTTCTTCATCAAGATCCACTCCTCCTCATCCAGCTTGCCAGGTTTCAAGAGAATGCGATCGGGCACGCCGACCTTGCCGATATCGTGCAACGGGGATGTCTTGCTTAACATTTCGATGGTGTCGTCAAGCAGTAGATAATCTGAAAAACGCGCATGATTTTTAAGATGCTCTGCGAGTATCTTGATGTAGTTCTGGGTGCGTAGAATATGTTTGCCGGTTTCACTGTCACGGGTTTCTGCTAGGGTGGCCATGCAGAAGATAGCCACATCCTTGGTTCGATTGAGCTCTTCTGTACGGGCGTTTACCCGCTGTTCCAAAAGCTCGTTATGATCTTCCAATTGCTGTTGAGCTTGGTGCAGCGCCAAGTGGGATTTTACCCGTGCACGCACAATGGGTGGACTCATGGGTTTGGCGATATAGTCGATAGCGCCAAGCTCGAAGCCCCTTACCTCATCGGTGACTTCACTTTTTACAGTCAGGAATATCACCGGTATTCCCCTTGTGCGAGGGTTCTGCTTGAGTAAGCGACAGACTTCATAACCGTCCATACCCGGCATCAGGATATCCAGCAGTATCAAGTCGGGAATGGGATCATCCTCAGCTCGTTTCAGTGCCTGGGCACCGCTCTTTGCCACCACTGTCGAGTATTCGTCTTTCAATAGATCCACCAGAATATCGATATACAGCGTCTCATCATCAACAATTAATATTTTCGGTCTGCCAGCTTCCATATCAACCTTCCCCTAAATACTCTCTTAAAGTCGCCAAGCTATCCCTGGCCAGATCAAAGTCGTAATCCCGGATCTGACTCCCCAAGCGGTTAGTAAGATCAGTGACATCCTTATGTTTCAGTAAATGGTTCAATGTTTGGAACAGCCCCTTTGCATCCGGGTCTCCCGCAGCCAGCATATCATCGAGCGAAGTTATCAATTTGTCGATATTAACCTGGGTTTCAGCATGTGTAGCTGTTGGCGTGTCTGTGATTGTTTCAATCGATAGCGACTCTTCCAGGTAATTGCGCAGTCCGTTGAATAACTCTGCAAAGGTTTGACGATAGGAAGCTGGCAGCTGTGATGGGGGGCTGTTACCTTCTTTGGTCAATTCATAGTGTAGATCTTTCGATGCCTGTTGCAGGTTGCGAGCACCGATATTGCCTGAAACACCTTCTAGGGTATGCAGGGTGCGTTTGGCGCTATCCAGCTCTGCATGTTGCAAGTTCTTTTCAAGTTTTACAATGTCCTGGCTGTGGTTGGTGATGAATTCTTCCAGGAGGTTGCGAAATAGACGTCCATTGCCGCCGACACGCTGCAGGCCCCACTGCAGGTCGATACCGGGTAGCCTGGGGGGGAAGGCGATATCGAGATCCTGCTGACGCGCTAGCGGTTGTTGCGTCGAATGCGTGGTGGCAGGTTTTAACCAACGGCTCAGAACCTTGTAGAGACGGGCTGGTTCGATCGGCTTGGGGATATGCTCGTTCATGCCGGCTGCAAGGCAGCGTTCACGCTCGTCGGCCATGGCGTGGGCGGTCATGGCGATCAGCGGCAGCTCTGATTGGCTGGAGTGGGCGCGTATGCGTCGAGTTGCCTCATAGCCATCCATCTCGGGCATCTGTAAATCCATCAGCACCAGGTCGTAGGGATGCTGGTCGATGGTTTCGATAGCCTGTCGGCCGTTGCTGACTGTATGCACCATCAGTCCAAAACCCTCGAGCAGCTCTTGCGCCACCTGCTGATTGATGACATTGTCCTCGACCAAGAGTACCGAGCCTGAGAGTCGTTGACCAGGCGTCGCTGTATTGACCCTCGCGGTATCGATATCATCCTCATTATTCAACACCCGGATCACGGTATCGAACAGTACTGAAGGACTGACCGGTTTGATCAGTATGGCATCCAGCCCCGCCTCCTCCGCCTGTAGCATAACCTCTTCCCGTCCATAGGCGGTAATCAGTATCACCGCCGGGACAGTTGATAGATTGTCACTGTTGTGTTTGATGCGGCGACCGGCATCGATACCGTTGAGTCCCGGCATGCGCCAGTCCATCAGGACCAGGCGGTAGGGTTTGTTCTCGTTCTGATCGGCTTGTTGCAACAGCTCCAGGGCTTGGCCGGCGTTCAGGGTGGAAGTGACTTCAAAGGTGAACGAAATCAGGCGTTCGCTTAGTAATTCAAGGGCGGTGGGGTTGTCATCCACCACCAATACTCTCAGGCCGCGCAGATCCGGTTCCGGCATCCAGCTCTGCCTGAGAGTTGCCTCACTGCTGCCCAAGGGGATGACAAAACTGAAGGTACTGCCTTTCCCCGGGTGGCTGTCGACCTGGAGTTCGCCCTGCATTAGTTTGACCAGGTGTTTACAAATACTCAGGCCGAGACCGCTGCCCCCATAGCGTCTGGTGGTGGAACCGTCCAACTGGTTAAAGGGTTTGAACAGGCGCGGCAGTTCGGCGGGGTCGATGCCTATGCCGCTATCCTTGACGCTGAATCTAATCCACAATCCCGCTTCGTCCTGGCGTTCCAATACCGCGCTCACCATGACCTCTCCCTGCTGCGTGAACTTGATGGCATTTCCGGTCAGATTGACTAACACCTGTCCCAGGCGCAGGGGATCCCCGATCAATGTGCAGGGTATCTTTAGGTCACGGTTGAAGAGGATCTCCAAACCCTTTTCATCGGCACGCATGGCAGTCAGGCCGGCCAGGTTTTCCATTACCTCATCCAACGAAAAAGTGGTCTTTTCGATCTCCAGCTTACCGGCTTCGATCTTTGAGAAATCGAGGATGTCGTTGATCACCCCCAGCAGGGTGTGTGAGGCGGTTTTGATCTTCTCCACATAGTGGTGCTGTCTCGGTGTCAACTGAGTCTGCAGGGCAAGGTGACTGAAGCCCATAATGGCATTCATCGGGGTGCGGATCTCATGGCTCATATTGGCCAGGAAATAGCTTTTGAATCGATTGGCCTGATCTGCCTCCGCCTTGGCCATGGCCAGGGCCGCCTTTTGGCGCCGAATTTGCGCTGTCCACAGCAAGGATATCAGCAGCAGTGTGCCGGCGGCCGCCATTGCCTGCCAGAGCAGTGTATAGTCCACTTCCACGTCATAGCGAATGGCCAGGGAATCCTGGCGTATTGCGCGCCGTTCATTCTCATCGATCTTCGCCAGGGCCTTGTCCAGGATCGATTGCAGCTCCGGCCAATCCTTACGCACACCAATGGCAAGATCATTGGCATAGGGGGTGGGAGCGGCCACCTTCAGATTGCCGAGCCCCAACTTGTCGATGAGATAACTGCCAAGGGTCAGGTTGCCGATGTAGGCATCCACCTCACCGTTAGCGAGTGCCCGCAAGGCATCGGCCGTGGTGTCCATCTTTCTCAGGTTGAGTTGCGGGTAGTCCTGTTGCAGGTATTCAACGGTCACATACTCCTTCTCAACAGCAATGGCGAGACCCTGCAGATCATCGATACCGGTTATCAGGGGTGCCCCCATTCGGGTAAACACCGTGAATGGGAAGTGAAGATAGGGTTGGGTAAAATTGAGATACTCGAAGCGTGATGGGGATGGAGTCAGTGCGGGCAGAACATCGATCTCCCCCGCTTTGGCGCCGGCCATAACCTGGGACCAGCTGAGGGATGTGGAGTAGGTGAATTCAATGCCCAGCATATCCTGGATACGGGAGAGGAAGTCGGCGGAGATGCCACGATGTCTCCCCTGTTCATCGACGAACTCGATGGGTTCCCAGAAGCGATCGATACCGATACGAATCTCACGATGATCATCCAGCCAGGACTGTTCTTGCTGGGTCAATAGCAAGCGCTCCGATCCAGGGGAGGCTTGTTCCCTCTCCTCTGCGCTCGGCACCCATTTCTTGAGAATGTCACGCAGTTCCTTATGCGAGAGTGTGCTCAGGGCCTTCTGCAATATGTCCCGCAGTACGGGCCAGTCATTCCTGACGCCGATGGCATTCACCGAGACACTTTCATCGAGCTTGCTCTGTATCTTGAGATTGGAGATAAGTTCGTGTTCGATCAAATAGAGTGCCACTGCACGATTGCCGACGTAGGCATCCACTACGCCCCGGGAGACCGCGTCGAGGGCGTCGCTGGTGTCGCTGTATTCCACTTGTTTAATGGCTGGGTAGTGTTCAGCAAGCATCCTGCCAAGCATGAAGCTCTGTTCCAGGGCGACCCGCTTACCGGTCAAATTCGATAATCTCTGCACCTGTGGGCGCCCCTTCAGGGTTACGATGACATGGGGGATGGTGAGGTAGGGATCGGTAAACAGGAAATGCTGCCTGCGTTCAGGTGTTGGTGTGATGTCCATGAGGGCGGGCAGGCGCTTCTCCTTCACGGCTGTATAGATCTCATTCCACGCGGCGGGCTTGGGAGTTAATACCCCACCCAGGCGACGATTCAAAGCCTGGATGATATCTATACCGATACCGCTGGCATTTCCCTGTGCGTCGATGAAGTCCATGGGTGGCCAGGCATTCATCACCCCGATTTCGATCCGCTGATGTTGCGCCAGCCACTCCCGCTCCTTTTTGCTGAGTACCAATGGGGTAGTGACGGGTTCCAGTTCATCGGCGAGCCAATGGTGTTTTAACATCCGGTGCTCTTCCGGGGGGGTGTCTGCGAGCACCTTGTCAATTATGTTTGCCAATATCGGCCAGTCTTTTCTGACCCCCATGCGCAGTTCGGTCTTGCCCAGGCTTTTGCCGGGTGCGACTGCCTTGAGGTGGTTCAATCGATATTCATCGATCAGCCGGTCGGCTACGATCTGACTGCCGAGATAGGCGTCTGCCTGGCCGAAATGCACTGCTTCCAGGGCCTGCCGGGTGTCCTCTACGATCAGGAGTTGCAGGGATGGGTGCTCTATAGAGAGCCGCTCGTGTATCCAATAGTCTTTTTCCACGGCAACCTGTTTGCCTTCAAGGTCGTCAAGTCCGCCAATGGGCATGTCGTTGCGGATATAGAGCTTGGTGGGTAAGACATGATAAGGCAGGGTGAACGTCATGTATTGATGGCGCTCATCAGTCAAGGAAACGGTACCGATCAGATCCAGCTTATGTGATTGGATCTGGTCGAGCAGACCGGACCAGTCACTATCGGTAACCACCGTGAAGGTCAAACCGAGTCGCCTTTCGAGGAGTTTGAGATAGTCAGCCGAGAGGCCGCGATGCTCTCCATCCGCGGTCATGAAGCTGATCGGGTATGCCTGGGTTTCGATGCCGATCCGAATCTCCGGGTGTTGTGCTATCCATGACCGCTCTTCGGGGGTAAGACCATACAGGGTCTTGTCAAGATCGCTGTCGTCCAAGAAGACCCAACGACGGCGAATGGTGTTGCGCTGTTCCTCATCGATGGATAACAGGGCCTTCTGCATTATGCTTGCGAGCTCAGGCCAGTCATTACGACTGGCGATAGAGAGACGGCTGGGTTGTCCCAGGGTTCCGGCCACTCTCAGATTGGTGATCTCATGTCGGTCCAGCCAGTAACCGGCCACGCCACTGCTGAGGATTGTGGCATCCGCTGCGCCGAAGGCGACTTGTTGAAGTGCTGTCGGAATGTCCGCTACTTCATGGATCTTCACCCTTGGCCATCGATTGCGCACGATAGCGTTGATCGAGTAGCCGCTGGGCAGTGCCAGGGTCTTATTTGGCAGATCCGCCTCGGTCTGTATATTGCTTTGCTGACGCCGGGTGATGATATGGCGTTGGGAGAGAAGATAGGGTTCGGTGAAGTCGAGGAATCTCTCCCTTTGTCGAGTGCGGTTCGCCAGTGGCAGCAGGTCGACCTGCCGCTTTGCTGCCATTTCGAGGGTCTGCTCCCAACTTGTTGTGGGTATCAGTTGCAAGTCGAGATTGAGCCTCCGGCCAATGAGATTGATCATATCCGCTGATACGCCATGGTAGCGGCCATGTTGGTCAACGAATTCGTAGGGAGCGAAATCAGGATCGATGGCGATGCGCAGCGTCCTGTGCTGCTGTAACCAGGCCTCTTCCTGGGGAGTAAGGTTCAATGACGATTGTAAAGGCAGATCGATGGCGATCCGTGCCGGTTTATCAACCCATCGTGCAAGGATGGCGTCCATCTCCTGGCGGCTGATTTTAGCGAGTCCGTCCTTGATCGTTGCAAGTAGTTCCGGGTTCTCTTTGGTCACCGCGGCGCGCAAGGAGATTTTAAACAATGACTTGTCCAATGCGATGAATTCGCCACGCAAACCAAGGCGCAGAAGCGCAAAATCGGATGAGGGTCGGTCCGCAATGAAGGCGTCCAGTTCGCCACCCTCTACGGCATGTATCATCTGTGGGATATTTTCGAATACCACCTGTGACGCCTGGGGAAAGAGTTTGTTGAATAGCGCAGGTGGAAGAGGGCCCTGTGTGCCAATCCGCGAAGCTGCAAAATCACCCAGGGAGCGATCCTCATTGTTATTGAACAGATAATATAGGTAGGCCGGGGTTTCCAGATAGGGGGGAGTGAAGTCGAGCCAGGCGCTTCGCTCCTTGGAGTGCAACAGGCCGGCATGCAGACTGGCGCGCCCATCCTTCATCTCCTCTAAGGATCTGGAGATATCGGTGAGACGGAAACGCACGGGTATGCCGGTCTTTGCAGACCACAGGCGCCACATGTCTACACCGACGCCGATGGGTTCTCCCTGTTGGTTCAACATGCTGAAGGGCGGGATGTTGCGACTTCCCACAATTGTCAGTACATCCCGGGATTCGCTATCGGTCTGGTCCGGCCGGGGGCTTTCGATAGGGGTGGCTGCTGCTTGTTCGTCGCCTATCTCAACCCGCGCCTGTGTGTTCTGCATGGCCAGACAGGTGCAGGTGAAGAGCAGGAGTAAAATAAAAAACCCTTTGATCTGTCTCACTGGCGATAAGGCAAAGTCCATGTTTTTCTTGGTTATCCCTACTTCACTTAAGTCCACCTAAAGTTTTTTATCGACCCTAAAGTCATCTTGTCCGAGTCCTGTAGTGAAGTGTGGACAAAGGTTATATACAAATGCAAGTTATTTATTCTTTTAAGGATTTAGGGTCACGTCTGTTCCCTGTCGAGGCTGTAAATGTGGTTTTGTGAGCATGCCAACCCGATCTCTGGTTACGGATTTCTCAAAGGTGACGAAAGGGTGCGGTTTTCCCAAGCTGGGTTCCAGGTTCCGTAATTGATATATAAAAACTATTAAATCATTAGAAATATTTGATTTTACAAATTGCCCTCCAGGGGCGATTCTTTACCTCACGAGGAACAACGATATGTCATCAATATGAGGAGAGAATGTCATGGCTGAAACTAGCAAGTGTCCATTCAACCACACTGCGGGTGGCGGTACGGTAAACCGGGATTGGTGGCCGAACCAGTTACGCCTGGAGATCCTGCGTCAACACTCATCCAAGTCCGATCCGATGGATGAGGATTTCAACTATGCTGAAGCGTTCAAGAGTCTGGATCTCGATAGCTTGAAGAGAGATCTGCACGGGCTGATGACCGATTCACAGGCCTGGTGGCCAGCTGATTTTGGTCACTACGGTCCCTTTTTCATTCGCATGGCATGGCATAGCGCCGGTACCTATCGGACCGGTGACGGTCGAGGGGGCGGCGGGACCGGCAACCAACGTTTTGCGCCAGTCAACAGCTGGCCTGACAACGTCAACCTGGATAAGGCGCGCAGGCTGCTATGGCCGATCAAGCAGAAGTATGGACGCAAGATCTCCTGGGCTGACCTGATGATTCTCACCGGCAATGTGGCTCTGGAATCGATGGGATTCAAGACCTTCGGATTTGCGGGTGGTCGTGAAGATATCTGGGAGCCGGAAAAGGATATCTACTGGGGTAATGAGAATGCCTGGTTGGACGACCAGCGCTATTCCGGCGATCGGGACCTGGAAAACCCATTGGCGGCTGTTCAAATGGGTCTGATCTATGTCAACCCGGAAGGTCCCAACGGCAATCCCGATCCACTCGCGGCGGCCAAGGATATTCGCGAGACCTTCGCCCGTATGGCCATGAACGACGAAGAGACCGTGGCGCTCATCGCCGGTGGCCACACCTTTGGCAAGACCCATGGTGCCGGTGATGCAGAACTGGTGGGTGCCGAGCCGGAAGCCGCTGCGATTGAGGCCCAGGGTCTGGGCTGGGCAAGCAGTTATGGTTCAGGCAAAGCGGGTGACACGATTACCAGCGGCCTGGAAGTCACCTGGACCACCACCCCGACGAAATGGAGCAACAACTTCTTCTGGAACCTGTTCGGTTATGAGTGGGAGTTGACGAAGAGTCCTGCCGGTGCCCATCAGTGGATACCGAAACATGGTGCAGGCGCCGATTCGGTACCCGACGCCCATGACCCATCGAAACGCCATGTGCCATCAATGCTGACCACAGATCTGGCGCTGCGTTTCGATCCGGATTACGAAAAGATTTCGAGACGCTTCTATGAGAATCCGGATGAGTTCGCAGATGCCTTCGCCCGTGCCTGGTTCAAGCTTACCCACCGTGACATGGGGCCACGCGCCCGTTATCTCGGTCCTGAAGTACCGGCAGAAGAGCTGATTTGGCAAGACCCGATCCCCGCTGCGGATCATGAACTGATCGACAGCAAGGATATTGCCGATCTGAAGCGGATGATCCTGGATTCCGGTCTCTCGGTCGCAGAACTGGTTTCAACCGCCTGGGCATCGGCCTCGACCTTCCGCGGCTCAGACATGCGCGGTGGTGCAAACGGGGCGCGCATTCGCCTGGCACCGCAGAAGGATTGGGAGGTCAATCAACCGGAACAATTGGCAAAGGTGCTAAAGATCCTCGAGAGTATCCAGAGCGGTTTCGGCAAACGAGTCTCAATGGCTGATCTGATCGTTTTAGGCGGTTGTGCGGGTGTCGAACAAGCGGCAAAGAATGCAGGGCAGGAGATTCTGGTGCCGTTTACCCCTGGCCGTATGGATGCCTCCCAGGAACAAACCGATGTGGAGTCATTCGCTGTTCTGGAGCCCATAGCAGATGGTTTTCGCAACTACCAAAAGAAAAGATATAGCGTATCGGCCGAGGAGTTGCTGATCGACAGGGCGCAACTGCTGACATTGACCCCGCCTGAGATGACAGTGTTGGTTGGGGGCATGCGTGTCTTGAATGGCAATGCCGATCAGTCTCAGCATGGTGTCTTCACCAAGCAGCAAGAGGCCTTGACCAATGACTTCTTCGTCAACCTGCTGAATATGGGTGTCACATGGAAGCCTGCCTCGCAAGAGGAAGATACCTTTGTGGCCAATGATCGGGTGACAGGTGAACCTGTTTGGACGGCTACACGGGTGGATCTTATCTTTGGTTCAAACTCCGAGCTGCGTGCATTGGCCGAAGTCTATGCGTCTGCCGACTCGCAACAAAAGTTTGTGCAGGACTTTGTGACGGCCTGGGACAAGGTGATGAACCTGGATCGCTTCGATATCGTCTAATAGCTGTAGTCACCTCTTTGGGATTGCAATTGGGCATGAATGGATGAATAGACAAGCGCCATAACTCAATCTCAGTTCAAGGCATGAAAATGGGCAGTGTTTCAGATTGAAGTTTTGAAACACTGCCCACCGACGCTGAGGGTAGGGAGTTATTCGCCATCATCGCGGCCAGCGGATCGCTTGAACGCGCTCATGCAGTCGCAACACACAGGAGATCTTTGATCTGTTGCAGGGTGAACGGGACTAAAGCGCCCTCATGCATAGTCTGAAGGTGATTGAAGAGCAAAGTATGCAGGTGTTGTGTAAGTAAAGGAATAAAACCTGAAACTACGAGAAGTGAAATCGCTTTATAGCCAGTGGTTTTAGATAAGGGTTGTTTGAGAGTTGTTTGCATGCGACGGCCATACATGTTGTCTTGTCCAATCCTTCAGAATCTTACGTTAGCTGTTTTGAAGTCAAGCCTGATATTTTGTTTATTTGAAATCAAAAGTGCCATTTTGAGTGTTGATCCACAGATGGCTATTGAGTTGTGAAGTACCCGGGGGATTTTACAAACTGGGAATTTACTCCCATGGTTTTTGTGTCTGGATTCACAGAAGTGCCTATCCATAATCCTCACTATCTCTGCGTGCATTGCATTTATTCGACGCAGTTGGATTTAGAAAATTGTTCAATTAATTCGCTGTAACAACTAAGCAGTGTTACATGGTTGGTGCCACTTGTTAGGTGATGCACTGGTTTAAGTTAATGGAGATATATAAAGGATCGAAACTAATGAATAGAAGATTGACGTTTATGATGCTGGGTGCGTTTATGCTGACCGGGGTCAGTGAAGTAAATGCCTGGGGCTATATGGAAGCTGATATTATCCAGGGATGTAATGATTTAGGCTATGATCTACTGTCTGAATATCAAGCTGAAAGCTGTACAACTTGTCATAATGATAACGCTGCCAAGGTTGCGTATAGTAACGCTAACTATGAATACTTTTGCCCTGCACCCGAGATGACGTCTAGTTGTACCGATGCGGATCAAGATGGATATTTTGTGGAAGGTGATAGCTGCGGTACGCTTGCTGATTTCAACGACAATAGCAGTGCCGCATATCCCGGTGCCAGTGAAGTTTGCACCGATGGGATCGATAACGATGGCAATGGCTTGACCGATGCAGCCGATCCAAATGCTGAGGGTTGTCCTGTCGCCTGTACAGATATGGATATGGATGGTTTCGCCATAGAAGGTGGTACCTGCGGCGCGATGGATTGTAATGACAACGATGCGTCTATCAATCCTGGTGCGGCTGAAATATGTAGTGATGGGATAGACAACAACTGCAACAGCCTTGTGGATACTGCCGATAGTAATGCTGTGGATTGTCCCCTTGAATGTACCGATAACGATGGTGATGGATACAGTACCGAGGGTGGAAGCTGCGGTGCCATGGATTGTGATGATGGCAATCCGGAAGTGAATCCAGGTGCCTTGGAGATCTGTGGCGATGGTATCGATAACAACTGTAACGGATCCATCGACAGCGCTGATAGTGTTTGCCAGGACAACAGTGATGATGATCAGCAGAGTGAAAAGCCCTGGTGGCGCTCTAAAGGAAAACGCCATCATCGGCATAATAGAGAATGCAATGAATATGACGAAGCTCGCGGTAAAGAGTCAGACGAGGATGAGGAGTCGGATGATGATGACGAGTCGGACGAGGATGATGAGTCGGAAGATGATGACGAATCGAACGAGGATGATGATCGCGAAGAACGCAGGTCAGGCAAGTATCGCAGTTGAGATAACTTGATTTGATCCATTTTGCCAACACGATTGTTGGTGCCGAGTGAAAGGGGGCTTCGGCCCCCTTTTTTTCGATCTGAGCCTGTAACTGCAATCGAATTTGTAATCAAAAGTATCCATTTTTTATTGCGCAGCAACATCTATTCCACGGCTAAATGGTGAGCCGGAATTCCCCAGCGGATTTAAAATCCTAAGACAGTGGTGACAAGGCTTGGGAGGAGTTTTTACTTGGATTTTGTGGTTGGTTATGGGCTATAGAGTCAGATCAGG
>JBEVVS010000117.1:0-19066 GCA_040507005.1 Candidatus Thiodiazotropha sp. | reverse complement strand
GGAAGCTGGTCATGCCTTTGTCAACGCTGCGTTCTATGGCTTGACCATCGTTATAGACACAGACCCCAAGATGCTTCAAGGCATGCAGGATATCTAAATAGAGTACCACCTGTTCCAGGGAACCACCGGGAACACCGCGCACGAACACACCATCCGGCAGGCTATCAAAACCTGGTATGGCCAGGCCTTCACCGGCACCGCTGATATGCAGTCCACAGGTTTGCAGAGAGACGAACTCGCTGCTGCAGCCATGGTGTTCGAATGCCTCTCGCAGACGCGCCCCGTGCCAACCGGGATCATCGGTGAAGATGGCGATACGTCTGCTCATGGTTCGATACCGAAAGAGGTTGCCATCAGGGCAGTATCCAGTGCGCCTGCCGCGAAGCTGTTGCCACTCTCCAGCACGCTGACCATCACCCGGGCCGGGCTGAACAGCATGGGATCGATCTTGAAGAAATCGTATTCGTAGGCCTTGAAAACCTCACTGAAGGGACGACCATAGTCCCGGGAGGCACTACTCGGCAGATCATTGGCAAGTTTCTCGGCGGCTGCATCCTCGCCACTGACGAAGAGCTGCACCAGACCGGCAAAGAGTATGGCGTCGTTGGTGCGTCCCATGGCATTGAGAAAATCCGGGGCCGGTGGCGGTAATGGCGCACTACCCATGCCGTCATGTATGCCATGCAGATCGAAACCCAACTCATGGGCCTTGTGCATGGCCACCTCGAGTACCCGTGCCACGATTTGTACCGTGCCGGCAAGACTGCTGGTAGGGGTCAGGATCAGCGTCAACGCATCCACCTCCACTCCACAATCTTTCGCAATCTTCTCACACAGGGGCAGTGGGGGAAGTCGGTCCACCTCCAGCACCAGGCAGGTCTGGTCAGCCTGGTCCTGATACTGCAACTCTTTGAACAGGGGCTCTTTGACTGAGAGTGCCCGTCCCGGTCCGGAACCCAGGGCATTGAAGCCTTTTTTACCTTCCTCCTTGTGGGATAGGCTCCAGCCGGCATATTGGCTGCCCAAACAGGCGAGTACCGGATCGGTGGTATGTACATGCACCGACAGCGGCCAACCGGCCACTGGACCGCTGCCGCTGAGGCTGACTGTACCCAGCCCGCCAAGACAGATCTCAGCAATGCGGCGGCCGGCTTCCAGAGAACCTGGCGCATTGATTCCCGCATCCACCAGCAGGCAACCGTTAGCGAGACGCTCGACAGCCAGACCCAGGATATCCGCATCTGCCACCAGTGATCGCACCAGCGGCGCCGCGAGTGCATTAATGCTCGGACGACTCATATCGCCACCCTGCGCGGTATAGGCTGATGCAACGGCGAGCCTAGGATGCGCAGCATCTCATCCCGGTAGCTCAGTAGTTCCGCTTTCACCTCCTTGGTGGTGGCAGCTTGAGCATACAGACTGCAGATCGGTTGACCCTGTTCAATCCGGGTGCCTGTCAAAGGGCGGTCTTTTGCCCATTGCGGCCATACCACATTTGCGGAAATCTCAATCGCTTTCGATGCGTATAAAATCTGATGTCCATGCAACAGGGCGGAACTGATGGTCGGTGCTACCGGCAACTCTCCACGGCAGGCTTGAATATGGTGTTTGATCCAACCATCGGCCGTTAGGTGTTCGTAAAGCTCCAAGGTGGCGGTCGGCCTTGGATTGATATCGATGACGAAGATCCCAGCATCGTTGTGAACGAAATCCAGGCTGTTCACACCCCGCAATCCGAGTGTTGTAACCAACTTCTCAACAACCAGTTCAACCTGGGTGCGCAGCCTATCCGGTACTGTTGCCTGAGTGATTGCGCCACTGTAGAGAAAGGGTGAGGAAGCACCGGACCCGTTCATTCCAAGCAGGTTGTAGCCGATGTTGTGATGCCGAGCGCCATCCGCGATAAACAGTACCGACATCACCTGGCCAGGGATATATTTTTGGTAATAACAGTCGGATTCCGCCGCGCTGCGCTGATGGGAGAAATAGGCGACCCCCTGACCTCCACAGCTAGCGGCCTGTTTAATCAGCCAGCTTTTTTCCGCTCCGGTATAAGGCGGCCTGAAACTCACTTCCGGAAAGGGTATCTGCAGCCGGGTAAGCAAAGGGAAAAGACGACGGGGTCTGCGCAACAACTCAAGCACCGAAGGATCGTTACCATACAACTGACAGCAACTCGACAGCTGCCTGAGTAACTGAGTCGATCCTTCCAAGCCGGCCCCATAGACCAAACCGCAGGGATATTCGGGGATGATGGCAGCCATCTCCTTGGCGAACATTTCCACATCGAGACGCGAGAAGCCTTGGGTAACCGGCCAACAATCAGCGACAGCCAAACTGTCTTGATCGCAAAATCTGTCAAGCAGCGTGACCTTGTAGCCGCCCCGTCGTGCAGACTCAGCCACTGCCCGGCCGCTGTTTGCCAAAACCAACAGAGAGGTGGAATCAGCTGACATACTCGCGGGCCACCTCAAAAGCGTTGTTGAAATCGAGATATTCGGGAGCGCCGGTCTCATACATGCGCTTGAGCAACAGATGCTGGGTCTGATATTTGACATTCCCTACCGCCAACGCGCCGATACCGATCGCGCCGCTAGGGGAATCCTTGATGGGTACACCGTCATCCATTACACCGACACCCTCGATCCCCTCTGGAGGCACCGCATTGACATCACAGGCCACCTTCAGCTTCCCGGCCTGCAAAAGGTGACTGCTGTTGAGTACCTGCACTCCCTCCGTAGCAGCGTTGAATACCACGTCCGCCTCAGTGACCAGATCAATGATCGATTCCTCGTTACTGCCATCCGCACCCGACAGGGCCGATGCGTAACGCTGGTTGCAGAGATCAACAATGCTCTGGGCCTTGGCTAATGACTGATGACTGACGATTACCGCTTCAGCCCCAGCATTGGAGGCCAGCATCGCCGCCGTTGAACCAACCGGTCCGGTACCGCCGAACACAACGACCCGCTTCCCCTCCAATCCACCGTGACGACCCTTTTTCAGCTCCCGTTCTACGCAGGCAACCATCCCTGCTGCGGTGGTGAATGCGCCGCTAGGATCGGCGAATAACGATACTTCGAAGGGCGGCACCATGGATTTCTTTGCCGCCTGCATCATCTCCATTGCCAGATGAGTATCCCGTCCCCCGACGAATACGCCCGTGCGTTTGACCCCTTTGGGGCCACGGGAGAAGATTGCGTCCTGGACCAGGTCGCGTACCTCTTCCAATGTGACATCGTTATAGGGTGTGCAGGCGGTCCAACCTGCATCGTATGCCATGTTCACATCAAAGGGGCTGGGATTCTTGGTGGCTGTCAACATGTGTAGTAAAAAGGGTTTTTCCATCAACTAAACTCGCTTTTCTTGTCTCAATCTTGTTGGTTGTTGTAACAAATTCACCGCTGCACCCTGGTTGCGTGCCGCCACCAGCTGACAATGGAATGAGGAGAATTTGCCGAAATGTCGTTTAAGTGCGCGTTCAAGCTGTTGCGCTTGGCTGGCGTCTTCCAGCAGTATGAAACCGGTTGGTCCCCAGGAGCTCTGGCCAACGCCCACATAACCCTTTTCCACAGCCCACTCCAGGGCGGCAGAGATCACCGGGCTTGTGTAACGACCACCCTGGGCCGGGGCGAAATGATCTCCTACCACTTGCTGTATCTCGCCGATCGCTGCCGTAACGGGTGACAAGCGTCCTTCGAGTACCCCTGGCAGCACCTGCATCATTACCAATCGGCAGAGATGGGCCGCGGCCTGTTCCGGGAACTCAGGCAAGTCAGAGAATGCGGCCACCTCGGCTTGTCCATGCAGCCCCTGGCCACGTCTGTCCAGGAGTAACAGCATTCGCCACTTTTCGGGAAACGGCAGTCTGACAGCGACGGGGGGCACCTCCTTCTCTTCACTGCGACCGCAATCGAGAATGAAGCCGCCCTCATCAAATGCGCCGATGCCGATCCCGGAACGATTCCCTCGTTGTAGCGTTCTGGCTATCTCAGCACTCTGCTTGTCGCCGCCATAGAGACGTTCAATAGCGGTACCCACCGCCAACGCCATCTGCGTACCCGAACCCAAACCGACATGATCGGGGATGGCTTGTTGCAGGCTGATATCGACGCCGCCCCCTATGCCTTGTGCCTGGATGTACGACCTGGCATATTTCAGCGCCCGATCAGCACCGGGACCGGTTGCGGTAATGGAGTCGGATCTCTCAGCCCGCAGTCGAGTGGCAAGGGTATCGATGGTCAGCCCTATGCTGCCAAAGCGCCGGCCTAAGCCGCCGTGAAGATCGAGAAAGCCCAGATGCAGCCGTGCAGGTGCATCCACCTCTACGCTGAATCCGACACTCCCTGACTTCGATGAGTGTGTCATCTGGTTGTCTATAATATTGTGCATTATCATTCTTCTGCAATTTACATGCCTGCCAACCATGCCATGGCCGCCACGGGCCTGTTTCACTGCTGCTGACAGCTCAAAGGCTAGCCTCTTAAGCTTTGATCAGCAGACAATCAAGCCTTGAAAACTGACAAACTTGTCAGAATCAAGGAATAACAAGGCGGTTCAGCCGACTCATTTGCAGCTCCTCCTCAGCCTTTATCCAATTCAACCCCCAACAACATATGCGCCTGACTTGAACCACTGTGTCACCTGCCCTGCCCCAGCAGTTAACAGTTAATGCAGGCCGCCGTTCGACGGGAAGACATCTAATTCATGCAAGCCACATTGGGTATCCATTAGCAATATCAAATATTGAATCTGATACAGAACGGAGAGCGGTGTTAGTTGGGCAGTAAAGAAAATTCGGCGGGTTGCACGCTCCTTATGCCTCGTGTTCATCAAAGCATTGTTCGATAGGTGTCAGCAGTGATTTAAGCTATCCAAGATTATAGCGCTATATTCGCGCCCTTTTAATAAACTGTCTCGGCCCTGGTATAGCCGGCACAAAGATGTGATTATCCTTAGCATGATGACTGACAGATACAGATCATCATCTAACTTTAGTAGAGTGGCACACTTTCTGCACTGACTCGTGAATCAATCTCTTCAAGCGGTATTCATTACAGGATCATCGACACAGTATGTGGAACAAAGAAATCGAGCAGACAACGAGTGAGGTAACCTGTCCCGGTTGCGGATTGAGTTGCGATGATCTGAAGATCGAACTGAGCAGTGGAGGCGTAAAGTCACTGCAGAACGGATGTGAACTGGCACGCAGTTTCTACACCACCGCTTTCAAACACATCGACACTGATCCGATCATCGATGGCAAGCCGGTCTCTATGCAGGAGGCCCTCGACTATGCCGCAGGATTGCTGCGAGATGCCTGCTCACCACTCTTTGCTGGATTGGCGACCGATGTCAACGGCATGCGCAGCGTACTTGGACTGGCCGACCGCTGTGGCGCCACTTTGGATCATCTCAATGGCGATGCCATGTTCCGAAATGTCCGCGTGGTTCAGGACAGCGGCTGGTTCACCACCACCTTCACCGAGGTGCGCAACCGGGCGGATTTGATTGTTGTGGTGGGAAGTCAATGCATCGATCGCTTTCCGCGACTTGTTGAACGGGTCCTGCACCCTGATGAGAGCCTGTTTACTGAAAACGATCAGCGTAAGGTTGTACTACTGGGTCCCTGGAGACAAGAGAGTCTCCCTGAGGAGTTGGCGCGGTTGAATCCGACCCTCATCGCTACAGAGATCGAGTCATTGTCGGATGTTGTCGGATTGCTGCGGGGCCTTGTGGCCGGCAGACCGGTGGATCCAGAGCGACTTGGAGACGATCTGGGGGACGCATTGAGACAGCTTGGCAAAGATCTGCAGCAAGCGAATTACAGTACCATCTGTTGGAGTGCGGCTGAACTCGATATCCCCCACGCGGAACTGACTGTCCAGGCGTTGGTGGATTTGGCAAAAGAGCTGAATGCCAAGACACGCAGCGCCGCCCTCCCTTTGGCAGGCACCCAGGGGGATATCACCAGCAATCAGGTCTGCACCTGGCAGCTTGGATACCCCTTGCGTACCCGATTGCAGCGGGGTTATCCGGAACACGATCCACTGCTTAACCGCTGGCAGGATCTGTTGGACAGGGGTGAGAGCGACCTATTGCTTTGGATCTCCTCATTGTCACCCCAGGCTGTGCCACCACCAACCGAGACACCGACCATCGTGCTTGGCCATGCAGGCATGGAGTTCGAAAAACAGCCATCCCTCTTCATCCCGGTAGGCATACCGGGTATCGACCACCATGGTCATTGGTATCGTAGTGATGGGGTCTGCTCATTGCCTTTGGGAAAACTCAGAGAGATCGGCCTGCTCCCGGTCAGTGTGGTAGCTAAACGGCTCACCGACCGGTTGAAACCCTCCGCCGGCGAGCCTGGGGGGGTTGCCACATGCTGATTAAACTGGAAGCGGGCAAGGTCTACGATCCCGCGAATGGAGTTAATGGGGAAATCAGGGATATCTACATCCGCAACGGTGAGATCGTTCCGCCCCCATCCGATAGTGAAACCGTTCATCGAACCTACTCCCTGGACGGCAAGATCATCATGGCCGGGGCTATCGACCTGCATACCCACATCGGTGGCGGCAAGGTCAATATCGCACGCACCATGCTGCCAGAGGATCAACGCGGCAGTGCCAGGCTAAGGACGGAACTGACCCGTTCCGGCGGTGGCCATGCCATACCCTCTACCCTGGCAGCGGGATACCGCTACGCGGAAATGGGCTATACCAGCTGTTTTGAGCCCGCCATATTGCCGGCCAACGCCCGTCAGGCCCACATGGAGATGGCGGACACACCGATGCTCGACACCGGCGGCTATGCCATGCTCGGTAATGATGATCTGTTGTTGCAGTTGATGGCGGAAGGGGCCGAACAGGAGACCATCAATGACTATCTGGCCTGGACCCTGCACGCCTCGCAATGTATCGGCATCAAGGTGGTCAATCCTGGTGGCATCAACGCCTTCAAATTCAATCAACGGGCCCTGGATGTGGACGATTCCCATCCCCACTACCGGATCACTCCCCGGGATATCGTGCGTACCCTGAGCCGTGCCCTGCATGAACTGGGAGTGCCTCATCCACTGCATGTCCATGCCAGTAATCTGGGTGTACCCGGTAACTACCATTCAACCCTGGCGACCATGGATGCCGCCGAGGGCTTGCCGATCCACCTGACCCATATCCAGTTTCACAGTTATGGTATTGAGGGAGACAAAAAGTTCTCCTCCGCGGCGGCGGAGATCGCCGAGGCGGTCAACAACCAGTCCAATATAACCATCGACGTTGGCCAGATCATGTTTGGACAGACGGTAACCATATCCGGCGACACCATGGCCCAACATGCCAACCATGATCATGCTCACCCCAACAAATGGACCTGCATGGATATCGAATGCGACGCGGGTTGTGGTGTGGTGCCCTTCCGTTATCGGGACAAGAATTTCGTGAATGCGCTGCAGTGGGCGATCGGCCTCGAACTTTTTCTCATGGTGGACGATCCCTGGCGGATTTTTCTTACCACCGACCATCCCAATGGCGCCCCCTTCACCAGTTATCCGCATCTGATTCGGTTGCTGATGGATCGCAGCTTGCGTAACGATCTGCTAACTCAGATCAATCCCGAAGCCGCTGCCGCCAGCCACCTGGGCAGTCTGGAACGGGAGTATTCTCTGTATGAGATCGCCATCATGACCCGCGCCGCGCCGGCCAGGATACTGGGCTTGAGCGATCGCGGTCACTTGGCGCCTGGTGCCCTGGCGGACATCACCGTGTATCATCCCCACGCTAATCCCGAGCAAATGTTCGAGCGGCCGATGCTGGTTTTCAAACAGGGACAAATCGTGGTCGAGGAGGGACGGATCACCCAACCCGTCCAAGGCAGCACCCAGGTGGTAAGACCCGAGTTCGACCCGGGCATCGAAAAGCTGATTGGCAGCAGGTTCGAACGCTATCACAGTATTCGTCTGCCGAACTTCGTCATATCCGACGATGAGATGGCCGAGGGTATTGGCAGCCAGGTCAATATCCACCCCTGCACAGGGGGACGCGTATGATTATCAATGGCACAGAGATCGAGGAGACCTTCGCCGAGGCCTTCGGCATGAGCGCCACCCGGGTCATCATCACCGCCATCAATCTCCACTGGGCGCGGGTAGCGGGTGAAACCATGACTGGATTCGCCACCTCTGTCATCGGTTGTGGCGTGGAGGCGGGTATCGAAGCGGAGATCGCCCCGGATGCAACTCCCGATGGCCGCCCTGGGGTGAGCGTGTTGCTGTTCGGCATGTCCGGCAAGGCGTTGGCGAAGCAGTTGGAAACACGGGTGGGCCAATGTGTATTGACCTGTCCCACCACGGCCCTGTTTGCCGGCATCGATGGAGAAAAACAGATCCCCTTGGGTAAGAATCTGCGCTTTTTCGGTGACGGATACCAGATTTCCAAGCAGATAGCCGGAACCCGTTACTGGCGGATACCGGTCATGGACGGCGAGTTTCTTTGTGAGGAGACGGTTGCCCGCGTGCCCGCCGTGGGCGGTGGTAACTTTCTGGTTCTTGCAGATACCCAACAACAGGCACTGATTGCTTGTGAAAAGGCAATCGAGGCGATGAAAAAACTACCCAATGTCATCATGCCCTTTCCCGGTGGTATCGTCCGCTCCGGCTCTAAGGTGGGGTCCAAATACAAGGCCTTGATGGCCTCCACCAACGACGCCTACTGCCCCTCCCTGCGAGGCCTGGTTAAATCCAATCTCGACCCGCAGATTGGTTCCGTTATGGAGATCGTCATCAACGGTTTGAGTGACGCCGATGTGGCTCTCGCCACCCGTACCGGTATAAACGCAGTGTGCGAGCTCGGCGCAGCAGGTGGGATCCGACGTATCTCCGCGGGTAACTACGGTGGCAAGCTGGGCCAATTTCATTTTCATCTTCGTGAGGTGATGGCATGAGTTACCTGACCTTGAAGTTAAGGGAACGCCTCTCTCAGCGTGTCGATATGAGCCCATTCCTGCCCGAAGCACTCGCCGGCAAACAGGCCGATGAGATAGCCCGCATCCCTCTCTGGCTGGGAAATCGTAAAGTCGATAGCGGCGAACTCTTTGCCATTGATGGCAAGGGTAGTGAACAGATCCTGATCCAGTCCGAGTGCGACTGCCTCGATAGGATCGGCGCCAACATGACCGGCGGCAACATCAGGATCGAAGGGAACGCAGGCGCCTATCTCGGTTGCGGCATGCGCAGCGGTGTGATCCAGGTGAGCGGTAACCTGGGAGTCGGCGGCGGTTGCGCCATGTCCGGCGGCACCCTGATCATCGAGGGCAATGCAGGGGATTTCCTGGGGGGCGCCATTACCGGTGAACGCCAGGGCATGCGTGGCGGAACCATCGTGCTGAAAGGCAATGCAGGGCACCGTGCCGGTGACCTCATGCGTCGCGGGACCATCCTGATCGGTGGGGCGTGCGGAGACTATTGTGGGTCACGCATGGTGGCAGGAAGCGTGGTGGTTCTGGGTCAATGCGGCTTCCAAACCGGGATGGGGATGCGCCGTGGCACATTGATTCTGACACAACAACCCAACTCGATGCCGGCCACCTTCAATGACAACGGCAGGCAGGATCTCAACTTCTTGCCTCTGCTCACCCAGAGTTTCAAGGATCATGCCCCCTTTTCAAAGCTGCGGGATCGGGGCAGTCAGGTACATCGCTGGCTGGGTGATCTGAGCTGTGATGGTAAAGGTGAGATATTGATCTATTGAGAGTATCACTCAGTGGACCTATACAAGCGTTTGGTTATCCTAATTGGAATTTACTATTGTCTTGATAGGCAATCCAAATCTACCGGACAACTTTTGCCCATATCATTTCCAACCTATTAAATTCAATTCTTCAAGCCGATCATGCAGTTATGTGATAACGGCATAGAACTCCCATTGGCATTTCCCTATCGGTGTCACTGTTTTAAGACAGTGCAAGTGCAACAGATTGCCCCATCTCACAGGGGTGTCGGGAAAAATTCCCAATGTTTTTTTGCCAATATTCCTAGCAAGCCCCTATGCACGGTGAACACCATGAATAGAGGCTACAAGCAGGAAAAGGTACAAATGTTGCTGGTTGTAGGTTTGTTGTCCTGCTTCCTCGGGATGCAGCCAGCAAAGCCAAAACAAGTTGTTTAAGACTAGCGAAATTACATAGGAGCGATACTTCATGAATTGGTCAACACCTTCCTATCAGGATCTGCGACTCGGTTTTGAAATCAATCTTTATATCAACAACCGTTAAGCAGTAATCACCGGAACCACCTGCATGTCAGGTGGTTCCTCACACACAATAATAACTATTCATGCTAATCCATATCTTAGGTTCCGGTGCAGGGGGTGGCTTTCCGCAGTGGAACTGCAATTGCAACAACTGCCAGGGAGTACGGGCAGGCACCATCCAAGCAACAGCCCGCACACAATCCTCCATCGCCATCAGTGCCAACAATGACGACTGGGTGCTTTTCAACGCTTCACCGGACATTCGTGCGCAACTGGAATCCTTTCCGGCTTTGCAACCCGGCAGAGAGATTCGTGATACCGCAATCCGCGCCATTCTCCTGGTGGATGCACAGATCGATCACACCACGGGTCTGTTGCTGCTTCGCGAGCATACACGACCCTGGGATGTCTATTGCACCCAGGCCGTACATGACGATCTCACCAGCGGTTACCCGATCTTCAATATCCTGGGGCACTTCAGAGGGGTTAACTGGCATGAAGTACACCCCGATCAGTCGATTTTCACCATCCCGGACATCGAAGGCTTGGTGTTCACCGCAGTACCCTTGAAAAGTGAGGCGCCCCCCTACTCTCCCCACCGTCACAACACGGTACCAGGGGACAACATCGGCGTTCGGGTCGAGAATTTAACAACGGGTAAGAACCTGTTTTATGCGCCTGGGCTCGGTTCCATGGAGCCCCATGTTCTGCCCTATATGCAGGAGGCGGATTGCCTGTTGGTGGACGGTACCCTGTGGCAGAACAACGAGATGATCGAGGCGGGAATCAGCAACAAGCTTGGCAGTGAGATGGGCCATCTCGATCAATCAAGCAAGGGCGGCATCATCGATATTCTCAGCGGTTTGGAAAAACCGCGAAAAATACTTATTCACATTAACAATACCAATCCCATCCTCGTGGATGATTCAGCCGAACGTCTGGCCCTCAATGCTGCCGGTATCGAGGTCTCCCACGATGGTTTGCAGATTGAACTGTAAATAGGAACAGCTATGACTCCCCATCCAAATCAACCATGGTCGAAAGAGGAATTTGAGCAGAAACTCAGAGAAAAGGAGAAGTTCTATCATATTCATCACGAGTTCCACATCTTGATGAATAGCGGCAAACTGGATAAACCGGCCATCCAGGGTTGGGTGGCAAACCGCTTTTACTACCAGGTCATGATCCCGGTGAAGGACGCAGCCATAATGGCCAACTGTACCGATCGCGAGGTACGCCGGCATTGGATACAGCGCATCATTGATCACGACGGCACCCAGGGTGACGAGGGCGGCATCGAGGCCTGGCTGCTGCTGGGGGAGGCCGTGGGTCTGTCGCGGGAGGATCTTCTGTCCCACAAACACCTGCTGCCAGGCGTTAAGTTTGCCATCGACGCTTATGTCAATTTCGCCCGCCAGCAACCCTGGGAGATTGCAGCCAGCTCATCCCTGACGGAACTGTTTGCCCCGACCATTCATCAGAAGCGCCTCGACAACTGGCCGCAATACTATCCCTGGATCGATGAGCGCGGCTACCACTACTTCCGCAAACGCCTGACCGAGGCGCGTCGGGATGTGGTGCATGGACTGGATATCACCCTGAACTACTACAAGACCCGCGAGCAGCAGGAGAAGATGCTCGAGGTGCTGCAGTTCAAACTCGATATCCTATGGACCATGCTCGATTGCATGTGGATGGCCTATGTGGAAAACAAGCCCCCCTATCACAATATCCCGGCCTGACCCATGAGCAGCCATTTCAAGGCCGAGGACATACCGCAGATGGCCCCCACCTTCCGCTTTCAATGGGAAGAGGCCCAGGGCTGCCACGTCATCCTCTATCCCGAAGGCATGGTGAAGCTCAATCCTGCCGCGGGAGAGATCTTAAAGCGATGTGACGGGGACGCGAGTGTCGCCGCGATCATCACAGACCTGAAGTCCGCCTTCCCCGGCGCAGAGCTGGAAGAGGACGTCTATCACTTTCTGGATACCGCTTATGACAACCAATGGATCCGACACAAGCCCGCCTAAACCCCTTTGGCTGCTGGCGGAGCTGACATACAAATGTCCATTACAGTGTCCCTACTGTTCCAACCCGCTGGATATCGCTCGTTATAAAGACGAACTATCCACCGAGGAGTGGATCCGGGTGTTCCGTGAAGCCCGGGCCATGGGAGCGGTGCAACTCGGCTTCTCCGGTGGTGAAGCACTGGTGCGCAAGGATCTGGAAATACTCATCGGGGAAGCCAATAAACTCGGCTACTACACCAATCTGCTCACCTCCGGTGTGGGCATGGATGAGGCCCGCATCAAGGCCTTCAAGGAGGCGGGTCTGGACCATATACAGGTCAGCTTCCAGGCCAGCAGCGAAGAGCTCAACAACTACATTGCCGGCAACAACTCTTTTCAGCACAAGCTGGAGATGGCGCGCCTGGTCAAGAAATATGACTATCCGATGGTGCTATGTTTCGTCCTCCATCGTCATAACGAAGACCAGGTGGAACAGATCCTTGAGATGGCCCATGCACTGGAGGCCGACTATGTGGAGTTGGCCACCACCCAATACTACGGTTGGGCCCTACACAACCGGGAACAGCTGCTGCCATCACGAAAACAGGTAGAGGCGGCAGAAGCGGTGGCCCATCGCTATCAAGAGAAATACAAGGGTAAGATGCGTATCTTCTATGTGGTGCCGGATTATCACGAGGATCGCCCCAAGGCCTGCATGAGCGGTTGGGGTTCTCTGTTCCTGACAGTGGCCCCGGATGGCACCGCTCTTCCCTGCCACGCCGCCAGCGAACTGCCGGGGCTCACCTTTCCCAACGTACGCGACCACAGTGTGGAGTGGATCTGGAACGAATCCGGCGACTTCAACAAGTTCCGCGGTTATGGCTGGATGAAAGAGCCCTGCCGCAGCTGCGACGAAAAAGAGAAAGACTTTGGCGGTTGCCGTTGCCAGGCCTACCTGTTGACCGGTGACGCTGCCAATGCCGACCCGGTCTGCAGTAAATCACCCCAACACCATCAGATAGTGGAGATGGTCAATGCGACCAACATCGAGCGTGAACCCGGTACCGCGCCCCTGGTATTCCGCAACATGCGCAACTCGAAAAAGTTGACCGCCGACAAGTGGCCCAAAGCGAGTGGGCAGTAATTAAAACGATTCATGCCGCGAAGAATTGATCAGTCCGCATCCGGTCGGTCTCCTCCACCAGGACCGAGATCATCGCGGGATCGTCAATGAGATGCCCGGCATCGGCCACCTCGACCAGTCGAGATCCGGGGATGGCCCGATGCAGCAGCCAGGCGGACTCCATGGTGCAGGTGAGATCGTAGCGTCCATGGACGATTGAGGCGGGCATCGGGGGCAGGGATTCCAAGCCTTCGAGGATCTCGTTTTCCCGAATGAAGTAGCGGTTATGGGCATAGTGTGTCTCGATCCTTACCTTCGCCAGCATCTGTTCCCGCTGGGTCGCGGTCTCAGCGCCCTGGTCGCTTTTATCCCGGCTTTCCCCCTTGTTCCAATTGACCGCCTGACTACCCCACTCGCTCCAGCGGCGTGCGGCGTCCAGTGAATGCGACAGATCATCGCCATGAAGCGCAGCGTGGTACCAATCGATGAGAGAGTCCAGCCCTTCGCGGTCGGGGATCCCGTGGCTCAGCCGCTCCCAGGCTTTGGGCAGGAGGCGTCTGATGCCGAGGAAGAACCAATCCAGATCCGCCTGCCGTGCGAGAAAGCTCCCCCTGAGCACCATCCCCCTGGTTCGGTTGGGATAGGTCAGGGCATAGAGAAGGGCCAGGGTTGCGCCCCAGGAGCCGCCAAACAGCATCCATTGGGGTATTTCCAGATGGCGGCGGATCAGCTCCATGTCCGCGATGAGATCCTGGGTGGTATTCCCCCCTGTCTCTCCCAAGGGCTTGGACCGTCCCGAACCCCGCTGATCCACGAGGATGATTCTGTAGAAAGCGGGATCAAAATAGCGCCGGTGCTCCGCCGAACAACCCGATCCAGGCCCCCCATGGAGAAATACCACAGCAATCCCCTCCGGATTGCCACACTCTTCCACATAGATTTCATGGGGTTTTTCCACCCTAATATGGTGAATGGCGTAGGGTTCAATGGATGGATAGAGAGATCTCATCGGTCACCTGACTGAGCCTGGGCAATATTCAATGGGAGCTGGTATTTTCCATCGATCCAGATGGGAAACTTCCGCTTAATTCTTCTGGAAAAGTGTCACACCGGTGACACACAACATAATTCCACACTAAAAAAATGAATCACATCGTTTTCCCTAACCAGGAGCCTGTTTTTTCTATTCCCATGCACTATTTACGAGTGTCATCCTCGCGGCGCCTGGATTTGCCCTAGGCAAGCTTCGCGTGTCCCTGAGTCCAGAACTAAAGCAGCTCATTAACTCATTGAATAGATTAGAAATAGAGATGCCATACTGGGAAATGACGAGGGTTTGCCGAACCGGGTCATGTACCGGTACATATCTCTATCAAAATACAATAACCATTAATATTCAATGTGTTATATGCGATTTGTAGAACGATTTTAACCATATCAAGGTAAATGTGCCAAAAATAGCGTTCTCCTGGGCCTCATTGAATTTTTACAGCGGCGACGATCTAACTATAAGAGTGTCAAACCCGCAGCTCCCCCCCGTATCCGCCACGGACTGTCCCTCTCTCTGCACCTGTAGTCACACATGGAAGAAGCAACGGTAGCTCGTTGAATTTCGTTTGGCACACATGTTGCTCTTTAGTCATTGTCGCTCATGAAGACTGCCTGTAATAGCGCGACTAGATAAATATTTAATTACCAAGAGAGGAGCCATAAGAATAGCGATGGAGAAGCTAAACCAAGTATTTTCGATCTATCTCCGGACACTTTCCGGATCAATGTATCGAGTATGTTTCCCTTGTTGAGGCAGTCCCACTAACGAAAAAACCCGAGGATTCAAACTATGGTAAAAGCAAAGCGCAAAGTTCTGGCGATCTGCTTCACCGCCTCTGCAATGCTTAGTGCTGCAGGTGGGGTGTCGGCAAATTCAGAACTGTTGAAGATGCAAAATAACCCAAACGACTGGGTAATGCCTAACGGTGACTATGGAAGTACCCGTTACAGCAAGCTGGACCAAATCAACAAGAGTAACGTTAAAGACCTGAGGGTTGCCTGGACCTTCTCCACTGGCGTTCTCCGTGGTCATGAGGGTGGTCCCCTTGTCTTAGGCGACACGATGTATGTGCACAGCCCTTTCCCCAACAAGGTCTTTGCCCTCGACCTGAACGACAACGGCAGGATCATCTGGAAGTATGAACCACGCCAGGACACCAGCGTTATCCCTGTGATGTGTTGTGACACCGTCAACCGCGGCCTGGCCTATGGCGACGGCAAGATCATTCTTTCACAAGCGGACACCACCCTGGTGGCCCTGGATGCGAAGACCGGTAAGAAGGTCTGGTCGGTGAAGAACGGCGATCCTTCCAAGGGTGAAACCTCCACCGCGGCCCCGATGGTTGTAAAAGACAAGGTCTTTATCGGTATCTCCGGTGGTGAGTTCGGCGTTCGCGGCTCCATGACTGCCTATAGCCTGAAAGACGGCAGCATGGTCTGGCGTGGCTACTCCATGGGACCCGACAGCGACACCCTGCTGGATCCGAAGAAGACCACTCACCTCGGCAAGCCGGTGGGTAAGGATTCCGGTATCAACACCTGGAAGGGTGACCAGTGGAAGATCGGTGGCGGCGCCACCTGGGGCTGGTACTCCTACGATCCAGACCTGAACCTGATGTACTACGGTTCCGGTAACCCCAGCACCTGGAACCCGGTACAGCGTCCCGGTGACAACCGCTGGTCGATGACCATCTTCGCCCGCGATGTGGACACCGGTATCGCCAAGTGGGTCTACCAGATGACCCCCCATGACGAGTGGGACTATGACGGCATCAACGAGATGATCCTGGTCGACAGAGAGATCAAGGGTAAGATGCGCAAGGCCCTGGTGCACTTCGACCGTAACGGCTTCGGCTACACCATGGACCGGGTGACCGGTGAACTGCTGGTTGCAGAGAAGTTTGATCCAGCAGTCAACTGGGCAACCCATGTGGACATGGAGACCGGTCGTCCCCAGGTGGTGGCGAAATACTCCACCCATCAGAATGGCGAAGACGTCAACTCCACCGGCATCTGCCCGGCTGCCCTGGGTACCAAAGATCAGCAGCCCGCGACCTACTCACCGCGGACCAAGCTCTTCTATGTACCTACCAACCACGTCTGCATGGATTACGAACCGTTCCAGGTTTCGTATACCGCGGGTCAACCCTATGTGGGCGCAACCCTCTCCATGTATCCGGCACCTGGTGGCACCCATCTGGGTAACTTCATCGCCTGGGATCCTGACAAGGGTAAGATCGTTTGGTCCAACCCCGAGCCTTTCTCTGTCTGGAGTGGCGCTCTCTCCACCGCGGGTGACGTGGTCTTCTACGGTACCCTGGAGGGTTATCTGAAGGCGGTGGACGCCAAGACGGGTAAAGAGCTGTACAAGTTCAAGACCCCATCCGGCATCATCGGCAACGTCAATACCTACATGCATAACGGTAAGCAGTACATCGCTGTCCTCTCCGGACTCGGTGGCTGGGCCGGTATCGGCATGGCCGCAGGTTTGACCGACCCGACAGCCGGTCTGGGCGCGGTAGGTGCCTATGCATCTCTCAGCGACTATACCCAGCTGGGCGGCACACTGACGGTATTTGAACTGCCAAATTAATGGGTTGATTGCCCATCACTAGAACTGCCGCCACCCACTGTCTAAAGGTGGGTGGCGGCAATACCCAACAAACATAACCAAAACACACCAAAGGTTTCCATGAGGCTAAACATGCAGCGTAAATTCAGTAAATTCATAATAGTGGCGACCATCGCCCTCACCTACTCCATCTCAGGCTATTCAGCTGCATCCAAAGCCGATTACAGAGATTTCGTCCCTTCCCCCGAACAGCCCTACTACTTTGAGG
Organism: Candidatus Thiodiazotropha sp.; assembly: GCA_040507005.1. GTDB lineage: Bacteria > Pseudomonadota > Gammaproteobacteria > Chromatiales > Chromatiaceae > Thiodiazotropha. The sequence continues at coordinate 1,791 of JBEVVS010000117.1, read as the reverse complement.
ATGGCAAAGTCGATTTCGGCACCTACAATGGCTTTCGTCGCTACCATGCCGACTGCCATGTCTGCCACGGACCGGCCGGTCTGGGAAGTTCCTACGCACCGGCACTGCTAGAGTCTCTGAAAGTAATGAGCTATGGTGAATTCGTAAACGCAGTGGTTACCGGACGGGAAGGATTGGACACCCGTGTAATGCCCTCGTTTGCAAAGAACATTGACGTGATCAAGAATATTGCCGATATATACGCCTATCTGAAGGCTCGTGCAGACGGTGTAATCGGCGCAAACAGACCGGCGAAGTTTCCCAAGGTTAAAAAACTGATCGCTGACAATTAACTGACATCGAGCAACACCGCAACCGCGGTGACAATACCCGCGACAGGGAACAGCAGTATTGGAATAGATGTCAAACCGAATATCTATCGATTTTCATGAGTGGCCGGGGTCCATCTAAAATGGTTAAAACAGGTTCATCGTTTTATCACAAAGCGCTGAACCTGTTTTTTTATCTGCTGCCGTTAATACTCTTGCTTGGCCCTCTATCGGCTTGGGCTAAAACCACCTACGAAGCCAGAAACAAGGACTACCTGACCGTCTGTGGCGATCCTAACCACATGCCCTTCTCCAACAAGGCCATGGAGGGATTCGAAAACCGGATCGCCCAACTCATCGCCGATGATCTGAATCGAACACTGCGCTATCACTGGTGGCCCCAGACCGTTGGCTTTGTGCGTAACACGCTTCGCATCCGTCTTTGTGATTTGGTCATGGGCGTCACCTCGGTCAACGAACTGTTACAGAACACCAACCCCTACTACCGGTCTGTCTACACCCTGGTCTATCGCAAAGATTCAGGATTGCAGGTCCAATCCCTGGACGACCCGCTACTGAAGGATCTCAAGATTGGCGTTGTCGCAGGCACACCGCCCGCCACCCTGCTGAGCAAGTATGGCTTACTGGAGCAGGTAACACCCTATCAACGCACCGTGGATACCCGCCTCTACTCACCCGCCACACGGGCAGTGGAAGATGTGGCACAAGGAACTCTCGACATCGCTGTGATCTGGGGACCCATTGCCGGTTATGCATCGACCCAACAACAGACCCCCCTATCCATCATTCCCCTGCCGGCGAAAGTGGATTCCGTTCCATTGGCGTTCAATGTCTCGATGGGTATCCGCCGGCGCGAATCCAATTGGAAACACCAGCTCAATCTGGAGTTGGAAAAACTCTCCCCAACCATTCAGAAGATATTGCTTGAATACAAGATCCCGTTGTTGGATAGAAATGACAAACTGATAAAACCTTGAACCGGACAAGCACACACAGGCCAAGCAAACAAACACTCTCTGCCATGGTGTCAATTTGGTTACTGCTGATAGTGCCTGCAGGTTTCTGTTCACAATCCTTCGGCACCCAAGATGAGGCCGAGCACTTCTCTTCCGACGGCTACCGGATAGCCCTGTTTCGCGCCCCGGTACCCGATTCGGTACCCGCCGGCACCACTATCGATACTCAGCAGTTACACGCCTTGATCAAGCAGCATCAGCCGGTTCTGATCGATGTTTTGCCGACACCGGTCAAACCCAAGGATCGTCCCGATAATCTGTTGTGGCTACCGCCGGCGAGACAGAACATTCCAGGGACCCACTGGCTGCCGAATGTGGGATACGGCGCCCTTTCCGTGGAGTTGGATAATTACTTCAAAGAGAATCTGCAACGGCTAACCAAGGGTGACAAAAACAGAATGATTGTTATCTATTGTCTTGCCGATTGCTGGATGTCCTGGAATGCG
>JBEVVS010000169.1:0-19160 GCA_040507005.1 Candidatus Thiodiazotropha sp. | reverse complement strand
GGGTCAGCTCACGTCCGATGGGGTAACCAGGTCACGCTCAGGAATGTGCGCAAGATAGGGATTTGGCTGTGTATGTTCACTGACCGGCACATAGACACCGCCATGTTTGGTGCCCCATACACGAAATGCTTGATCCTTGTGGAAGTTTGCCACGGCCTCTTGGTGAGCCAAATCCAGCATATCAGCATCCTCATTACTGATTGCCAGATACAGCAAAATGCCAATCAAGAATGTCCACGAAGCAGTAGCAACCCATAAAAGGATTCGCAATCGCCTTTCGTCATGCTGGGTGTTGAGAAAGGGAATCCTATTCACTACCATCCCTTCTATGTGGTGCCGACTGAGTAATGCGGATAGTGTTTGACATACAAACCAGTGGCGACCCAAGCAACAACAACTTTAGTCGTTACTTCTCATTTTCCTTATCCTGTGAAATTAATTACTGGTCTGCGTGATTAGCAACGAATCATTCAAACTAAATGGTGCTTTTGTTTGTTTAGGAACAGCAATCGCAAGCTGTTTTGATTCCTACAATAGTATGGATATCTTTGCACTCATTGTATTGACATGCTGAATGAGAACTTCATTCTCGTTATGCTCCAAGGCAAACGACTCTGTATCAAATTGTCCGTGCAAATACTCCAGTGACAGATTTGCCCGCTTGTCCATGTACCAGGTAACAGCAACACCATATCTGTATTCCGGCTCATCCTCCAACTCGGTACTCTTTTCAATACGCAACGCCAAGTCAAAGTCGGAATCGGGAAAGAAATAGGCTATCTCCGCATTCCAGGCCATGGGTCTGTTCAACTCTTTATCCAATTCACGAAATTCATCCAAAGCAGCCAGTATCTCGAGAGAGAACTCGAAGCTGTCGGCTATCCCTAGCAGATAAGCGCTAACGGCCGGAACACGCTTGATGGAATGATCATCCTCCAGCACCCTCTCATCGCTATCTGCAAGATCGGATTGATAACTCAAGCCGAATGAAAACCGGTCAGACGACCAGGCCTCAAAACCGATTGCCCAGTCCCACGTTTCATTCTCACCCACTTCGCTGACCCGGCCGCGATAGGCTGCCAGGGTAAGATCGAATTGATCGCTTGGACCATAGGTGAGTAGTACAGCCTGCCTGGCGCTGGTCTCACCAAACTCCAACATAGGTCCTGATATGAAGTGACTGATGTAGAGACCAAGGGGGGTGAACTGTTTACCCAGACTCAACTCCATTGGTTCGTATTCAAAGGTGATGAAGGCCTCTTCGGAGAGGAATTTGTCTGGATCCGAATCGTATTCAACAACCACTTCGCCCTCTGCCAAGCCAAACAGATCTGCAACCAGACCGAATTGCAGAGTGGCATTGCGCTCTCTCGCCTTGATAGCACCATCCCTGTCCTGAGGGATGAAGCGATCGGTTAGCACCTCACCCTCCAGAAGCCCTGACAGGGTCAGCCAGGGGGTGATCTCCGTCTCCAAACCCGCCTCTCTTTGCTCTTCCCGGGTTCGGTAGATTCGCTTAGGCGCGGACTCCCCCGCCTGATCGGCCCCAGACGTTTGATCCTGTTCGGATTCACTCGCCTCTTGAGCCGCAAGGGCCGGTGAAACCAGTAGTATCAAACAGAGACAGAGAGTGACCAATCCGAGCAAATTCTTTTGGCGATCCAAGGGCATGGTGGGTAACTCCACAGGGCTGACAGGCGCATACCGATCATTTGAACTCTATCTCTGATCTAGTGCAAGCCGGGATAGTCACACTGACCCGAAGTCCCTGCAACTCAGGCGACCGGTCAAATTTCAGCTCTCCCTCATAGAGAGCGACAACATCCGATACTATCGCCAGCCCAAGTCCCTGCCCTTCAATACTCTCGTCCAAGCGGCTGCCGCGGCGGGTCAATCTGGAGATCTCTTCATCATCCAATCCCTCGCCATCATCCTCCACAAGGATCGTTAAACTCGACTCTCCGGTAAGTGAACAGCGCACCCTGCTGTTTGCCCACTTGCATGCGTTATCAAGCAGGTTGCCCAACAACTCAAGCATATCCTCCCGGTCGCCGAATGGTGGCTGTTCCATTGAGACAATCGTCTCCATCGACAGCATCTTATCCCGGTAAATCTGTTTCAATACATCCATCAGATCCTGTAGATCGACTTGTGGATCAAACCTCTGACTCATGGTTCCGCTGCCGGCCAGACGGGCGCGTTTGAGTTCTCGGTCGATCAAGAGCCTGACCCGCTCCACCTGTTGCCCTGCCAAATCCCGGTCTATCCGATTTTTGGCAGAGGCCGTCGTGTCGAAATAGCGGGTCAACAGATTCATCGGTGCTTTCAAGGCATGGGCAAGATTGCCGAGGGCGTTGCGTGAGCGCTTGTTGCGTCTGGTGAGGAGTTGCAACAGATGATTGATCTCCTTGACCAGGGGAGACAACTCATCCGGGACATCTTCGCGCAATAGTTTTTCATCTCCGGTTGCCAGACTCTTTACGTCATCGCGCAAGGGTTCAAGACGCCGGAACGAGTGCCTGACAACCATCCCCTGGACCAGTAACAGTGCCATCAATCCCAGCAGCGCCAACAGGGCAAAATTACGCAGGAAAAGATCCCGTTGCTGTTTGATCGGTTGTAAATCCTCCGCTACTGCCAGGGTAAGATCCCGCCCCTGTTTTTTGAACCCGGCAACATACACCAATAGCTGCTGCTCATCCGGACCTAACATAAGCATGCGCCTGCTCTCACCGACAGCTAGCATAGGGATATCAAGTTTGAAGTCCCAGAGAGAACGGGAAAAGGTCTGAGTGCCGTCCTGATGGCGAATCAAATAGTAGTGACCGGAATAGGGACGTCGATAGATTTGGTTGATGCGAGCAGGCCTGACCTTGAACTGTTGATGTTTAACGACCATTGCCCCCAGTAAGGCTTCGCTGTCATGCTCCAGGCGGGAGGCGATGAAATCTTCGGTCAGATTTTCAATGGATCGCGCCCCGAATAGCCACAATAACCCCATCAATACAATCAGGCTGAGGGCCAACCCGATATGGAGTCGATGCTCGAGTGAGTTAGTGCTCAACACCGACATAGATATAGCCCTGTCCTCTGCGTGTCTCGATCACCTGCTTGCCCAACTTTTCCCGCAGACGACGAATGTAGACTTCTATCAGATTGCTGTCGCGATCGAAATCCTGCTCATAGACATGTTCCGTCAAACGGGTTTTGGAGAGGATTTTATCCTTGTTGAGGATAAAGCAGCGTAGCAGACGAAATTCCGTACCGGTGAGGTCGAGTCTCTGCTGATCGGGGAGTATCACCTGCTGCCGCTCCTCGTCGAGTTCCAGACCACCAGATTTCAGGCTGGCCCCCACCAGGTCGTGACTGCGACGCACCAATGCCTGCAGGCGCAGGACCAGCTCTTCAATATGAAATGGTTTGCCCAGATAGTCGTCTGCGCCGGCCTTGAATCCCTCTACCCGCTCATGCCAGGCATCCCGAGCGGTCAATATGATCACCGGAGTACGATTATCCCGGCCGCGCCAGTTTTTCAAGACCTCGAGACCGGACCGATTCGGCAGACCCAGATCCAAGACGATCAGATCATATGTCATATGATCGCCCATGAACTCAGCTTCAATACCCTCCACGGCACGATCCACGGCATACCCCTGCTGTTCCAGGTCATGCTTTAGTGAGGTGGCGAGGAGATCGTCATCTTCAACCAGCAGCAGACGCAACTTCAATCCTCCAATTCACGTTCCAGAATCTCCCCCGTGGCGGCATCGATCTTGAACTCCCATACCGCTCCCCGCTCATCGAGCAGCTCTAGCTCATACAGGTAACGTCCTCGTTCACGCTCCAATTCAAGCTCCAAGATCCTACCCGGCTGTTGCCCCTGAATGAGCGGCATAATCTCCTCCAGGGAAAGAATAGCACCCGACTCGGTGAGACGCCGCGCCTCTTCATAGCCCTCCTCGGCCAGGGATAGACCGGATAGCACAACTGCTATCGCGAGGAGTGCCTTAATTGTCTTGCGGATCATGTTTAGCATCTGACATCTATGAAATCCACTACCTGACGGCAGTATAGTCTCAACAACTATTGAAACATACACTAGTCATCCCATCGACCAATACCGGGGATATCGATTTCATGCTCATCGTATGAACCCTGCAAGGCTCGCTTGTGGCAGCTGTCGCAGTTGCTGAAGGATTCTGAATAGGGAATCTCATCATGTTCATGTTTGAAAAAGGCCGTTTCGGTAATCCGTTCCGGGGAAGGCGTATAGCGTAACGACCACATGACTTTGTTTGGTATCTCTCGATTGATCTTATCTGCCGCATTTGCCGTGAGAAAACTTTTAAGCCTTGCTTGATCCTCTTCCGCCAACTCCGCGTTTTCACCAAAATGCTCATCCAGATGCTGCATCATCGACTGCCATGATTCCGCGGGCAGAAATACAGGTTGAAACGGAAAATGGCAACTACCGCACTCCTCCTGGTAGAGTTGACTGTATTGGCTGTTGTTGACTCTGCTTTCAGGCTTGAACCAACCTCGAAACATTCGCTTTCCCCAGTCATCATCATCCTCGTCCCACCCATCACGATCTGCCAATACGATGCCGGCACCTAACAGGGTTACTGCAAACACCAGTGTGGTCAGTGACCAAAATATTCGTTTTTTCATCTTTTCGCACCTCATCAATGCTGTTGAAGGAATAACAGGAGATCACCTCTCTCCTGGGGTGTGCACACCCTTCCCCATGTCCATTTACAGTTGCGCTTGAACCATTTCCTGATCTGCTTCGGATCAGTCAGGCGTTTTGCATTGGCTGATGGCGCCAGCGGTTCAATCCGCTTACCCGTCTTGACGTGCCGTCCCGGTTTCCCCAGGTCGTCAGTGTGACAATCACTGCAGGATCTGGACTTGCCGCTTTTTTTATCCACTACGCTACGTTCCCAGGCCTGGCGTCCCTGCTCCACCGAGAACGGCCCAGCACCGTCGGACTGATATGACTCAAGCATGAGTTCCACACTATTCGCCTGCAGCGTCGTGGTTGCGACGATCAGCAAGGAAAAAAAGAGTGATTTCATTTTCTCCACCTCCGCCTGATGGTTTCAGGCACTGTTATAAAAAAACCTGATCAGACCCGTTTACTGCCTGTAAACATTGCACGCACCAGGTTCTCCCGATGCAGCAGTGAACCGAATCCCACTCCGAGCAGATGTACGAGCACCAGAAAAAGGGTGAGATTGGCGAAGAACTCGTGGACTTCCTCGAAGAATTCACTGCCGTAGGGGGCGTTTGAGAAAAACACCTCGGCGAGAGGGCCAGCACCGGTGGCACCGTAGGCGAGTAATCCGCTGAGGGTGGTCAAGGTCAGTGTTATCAGCAGGGCGAGGATCATCGCCCCACCGGCTGGATTATGTCCAACCGTTCGCTCGGCGCGTAACTGCACAAGATCTCGCAGATAGGCAATAACCTTGGTTGGAGATTTCACGAAATCGCTGAAACGGGCATATCGTGTACCCAATACGCCCCAAAGCAAACGAAATAATAGCAATGCCGCGATCAGATAACCTGCATAGGCATGCAATTCCATCCACTCGTCTTCCGTCAGCCATGCAACCGCGAAGGCGCACACCAGGCCCCAGTGGAACACCCTGACCAGGGGATCCCATACCTTGATTAGCTCTTGTTTCCTCATCCTATCTCTCTCGAATCGGTTATGTTGAGAGAGAGCATGGCAGAGGGAAATGAAATCAAGCTGAAAATCGGCAAGCTGAATCAGTGACAAAAAAATGCCCCTGCCCATACAGGCAGAGGCGGAACTTGGCAGTATGAAAGTTGTTCGTTATGTCACTTTCAACTGCAACATCTCCTCGCCCTCTTCATCTGAGAGGTGGACAGCACAGGCTATACAGGGATCGAAGCTATGTATGGTTCGCAGAATCTCCACCGGTTTTTCTACATCCACGAGTTGGTGATTGTCCTGCAGTGCAGCCTCGTATGCGCCGGCCTGGCCCCCACCATCCCGTGGCCCCGCGTTCCATGTGCTCGGCACCACCGCCTGATAGTTGGCGATCTTGCCATTCTCGATGACAATCCAGTGTCCCAGCGCACCGCGAGGCGCCTCCATAAACCCAACGCCTTTACACTGACTTGGCCAGGAGGTGGGTTCCCACAGGGTGTCGTTGAAGGTTTTGGTATCCCCCGCCTTGATATTGGCAATCAGCTGGTCGTACCAACCCTGCATCCTGTCTGCCAATAGCTTGGTTTCCAGGGTTCTGGCCGCGGTTCTGCCAAGGGTGGAGAAGAGTGCTCGAGTCGGCAACTCCAGCTTGCCCAGGGTCATATTAACCAAATCCCGAGTCCGTTCATGGCCTTTGGCGTACAACATCAAGACCCGCGCCAAGGGTCCGACTTCAACCGCTTTGCCCTTCCATCTCGGGGCCTTCAACCAGGAGTAGGACTCCTCTACATTCAGATGAGCATAGGGTGGCTCGGGTCCGGTGTAGTTGAGTGATGTCTCACCATCATAGGGATGCAGACCCTGATCCTTGCCTAAGCTGTAGTCATACCATGAATGGGAGATATGCTCCTGGATCTCTTCCGCGCTGTTCAGATCCAAAGGATGAATGGTGGATATATCCCGATCGAGAATGACCCCGCTGGGGAAGAAGAAACTCTCAGGATCATCCATGGAGGTGGCCGGCAGATCACCGTAGCAGAGGAAATTACCCAACCCCTCTCCTCGCTCGCCCCAATCCTTGTAGAAACTCGCCACCGCCAGGGTATCCGGCACATAGACCTGATCGGTAAATTCCCGCATCTTGTCGATGACGTTTTGCACCTGCGAGAGTTTCTTGCTGTTGATCGCCGAGTCGGAGTTGAGATCGATGGCAGATGCCACACCACCCACCAGAAAGTTGGGGTGGGGATTCTTACCGCCGAAGATGGCATGCAGTTTCACCACATCACGTTGCCACTCAAGGGCCTCCAGATAGTGGGCGACCGCCATCAGATTCGCCGCCGGCGGCAGCTTATAGACCTCGTGTCCCCAATATGCCTTGGCGAAAATACCCAACTGCCCGGCATCGACGAAACCCTTCAGCTTCCTTTTAACATCCGAGAAATAACCGGGGGATGCCTTCGGCCAGCTGCTGATGGATTGGGCCAGCGCCGAGGTCTCTGCGGGATCGGCGGAGAGCGCCGACACCACATCCACCCAATCCAGGGCGTGCAGATGATAGAAGTGCATTACGTGATCGTGGATATACTGAGCGCCAATCATCAGATTGCGGATCAGTTGGGCATTCGGTGGGATTGGATAATTGAGTGCGTTTTCCACCGAGCGCACCGAGGCAATACCGTGCACCAGGGTACAAACGCCGCATATGCGCTGGGCGAAGGCCCAGGCGTCACGGGGATCTCTTCCCTTGAGTATGATCTCAATACCACGCACCATGGTGCCCGATGAATAAGCGCTGGCTATCCTGTCACCCTCCATCTGAGCCTCGATTCGCAGATGGCCTTCAATTCTGGTGATGGGGTCAACGACGATTCTGTCACTCATTTCTCTCGTCTCCTATCGGTACATTTCAGCCAAGCACTGGAGTGTCAATCACTCTTCTCTTCGACCAGATGCTCCGCCAGCATCTCGGTCAATCCGACTACGGGGATCTCCATGCGATACTCTTCCAGCCCCTCCTCGATGATCAGCCGGCAATTTGCGCAGGCCGTGACCAGGGTCTCCACATTCAGTTCATCCAGTTGGGTCTTCTTGCGTTTAAACACCTTGAGACGCAGCGCTTCCGCCCTCTCATTGGCACTTACACCTCCACCACCACCGCAACACCAGTTCATCTCCCGGCTGTCCTGCATCTCCACAAACTCACTGGCGACCATCTTGAGAAGGTTCCGTGGCGGCTCTAGAACACCGCCCTTGCGTACGATCTGACAGGGATCATGGAATGTCAGCCGGGTCTCATCCATTCCCTCTGTCTGCAATCGGCCGCTGGCACGCAATTCATCCAGGAGCTCCAGGATATGCACTACCTTGAATTTGTATGGACGGCCGATAAGGTTGGGACCCTCCCATCGAATCGCGGTATAGGCATGACCGCATTCAGGACTGATGACATACTTGACCTTCAGTTTCTCGGCCGCAACCACAACCCGATTGACAAGCTCGCGGGCAATATCAGAGGAGCCGATCTGTATCCCCGAATTTGTCGCCTCGAAGGCCTCCGAGCTGATGGTCCAGGTTACACCCGCCTGTTTGAAGATACGCGACAGGGCCTCCAGGTATTCAGGGAAGTTCATAATCTCCATGGAGGAGAGCAATGCCATGTAGTCGACGCCCTCCACATCCACCGGGATCTTGATTCCGGTATCGGCCTCGACATGTTTGATCTGTGCCGCTAATGCAGGGAATTTAACCCCCATCGGACTGCCGATGGTCACCGCTCTGCGGCTGGCGCCTTTCATACCCTCCGGTGAGTAGCCGGCAGCCACGAATCCCTCTCTGGCGCGGCGAATCATATAGCTGACATCATTGCCCACCGGACAAACCATTGAACAGCGTCCACAAAGTGTGCAGGCATCGTAGATCAGCGGCTCCCACTCCTTGAGTAATTCATCGGTAACCGGTTCGCCTATTCCAAGCATCGATTTCAATTTTCCCCACAGGGTATACTCCTGCTCCCAAACACGACGCAGGGGTTCCAGCTTATTGATCGGTGTGTACCTTGGGTCCCCGGTCTCGGTATAGAAGAGACAGGCCTCGGCGCACATACCGCAATTCACACAACTGGAGAAGAAGGAAGCAATCGGAGCATTCATCTGTTCACGAAAGGTATTCATGCCTCGTTCAAGGGTTGCTTCGCTCATGACTGAACTCCTCTACGACCTGCCATGGCCCCGTTATACCAACGGGCAATAAAAAAAGTGAAAGCGTGCATCAACTTGGTAAAGGGAAATACCACCATCAAGATCTCCACACTGAAAATATGCAGACCCAGCGCCAACGGATAGGGATCGATCATGCGGTGATAGGCCAGATAACCCGTAATCATGGGCAAAATCGTAACCAACCAGGTTAGATAATCCTCTGTACCGCTGAGGTAACGTTTCACAGGATGAGTCAGGCGGCTGAACAGCATCGCCACCAGCGTGACGATAGTCACCGCGGCCACCGCATCCACCAGATTGCTGGCGATACCAGGCCAACTAAGGCCGATGGTGGCATTGATCAGCTCGATGTGTGGTATGAACAGGAACAGGCTGATAAAGAAACCGATATGCCAGATATATCCGCCAACCACAGTGAAGGGTGAACGGCTGAAAGAACCTCTTTCCGGCAGGGTCCGCGTCACCACCGTACGCAATCCAGCCCCCAATTCCGCGCCTCTGGGTTCTGCGTAGTCGGGCTTGCGTCCCAATATCAATACCTCGAGCAATCTGACCAGAATACCGATGATCAAAACGACCAGAGCAATATCGAATCCCGGTCCTCTTACCCATAGAAGAAAATCAATTGATGTGTTCATGATCTCTTATCCAAATCATCGATGGTTACGGTTTCATGTTCAGCAGCCGCCTTGGACTGTTTACCGCGGTTGAGCGCACCGGCAGCCGCACCGATGGCAACACCGCCACCGACAACATAGGCAGCTTGTCGAATGACATCGCTGTCAGGAATAGACAGGGCATTGTAAAAGCCGCCGGCATCCCAAAAATTGGGTTCCGAGCAACCCAGACAACCGTGCCCGGATTCCACCGGCCAACTTGCACCCTGATTCCACTTCGCCGTCGCGCATGCGTTATAGGTCATAGGACCCTTGCAGCCGAGACGATAGAGACACCAACCTTTACGCGCACCCTCGTCATCGAAGGTCTCGGCAAACAGCCCCTTGTCATAGAAAGGACGCCGGTAACAGCGATCATGGATACTCTTGCCGAAAAAGACCTTGGGCCTGCCCAAGCTATCCAATTCAGGCAGCGTGCCAAATGTAAGAAAGTGCGCCAATACCCCGGTGATAACGGTCGGGATGGGGGGACATCCCGAGACATTCACCACCGGCTTGTCCTTGACGATATCCGCCACCGAGACCGCGCCAGTGGGATTTGGCTTGGCCTGGGGCAGACCGCCGAATGCGGCGCATGTACCGACGGCAACCACAGCGGCCGCACCTGCCACCGTCTCTTTCAAAATCTGCAGATTGCTGATGCCGGCAATTGTGGAAAAACCGGGATTCCCCAGTGGAATGGAGCCATCCACTATGACGATATATTTACCTTCGTTTTCATGCATTGCCGCTTCACGCGCAGCCTCCGCCGCATCCCCGGAGGCAACCTGCAGGGTATGGTGATAATCGAGTGAGATATGATCGAAGATCAGGCTCTCGACTGTGGGTGAATGACTGCGTGTCAGTGACTCGGTGCAGCCGGTGCACTCCTGAAAAGAGAGCCATATGACGGAGGGTCGTTTCGCCTGCTCGAGGGAGGCAGCAATAGCGGGCACCATCGTCGGGGGCAGCGCCATCATCGATGCCGTAACACTGCAGAATTTCAGAAAGCCCCGCCTGGAGACGCCGCTGTCCCGCAAGCTCTCCCCGAGTGTTTTACTGATAGGTTTGAGTTGTTCAGCCATTACTGCTCCTCCCGCAATGGACAAGCATGCGGAATTATTTGGGATTCAGCTGTTGTTCGAGCCTGACAATCGCGTCTGATATATCTTCGGCTTGAGACTGTACGATCTCCGGCACACGATTGATCTCAAGTGAGAGGGCCATACGCTCACCTGCGGCGTTGTAATGATCGAGTAACCAGACACCGGGATAGAGGGTCTCGTAAATATGGCTCTTGCCCAGGGATTGAAGTTCGATCGTGACCTCACCGCACCCGAGGTGACTTAATAACTCATCCTCGTCGCCAGGGCCGAAAGGTATTGATTTAAGATCGATGGTGGTCGCCACGCCTCGCTCCTTGAGTCGTTTCAATGAGTGTAGAACCTCATACATCACTGGTCTTGCATTCGAGTGATTTGCGGGGGGGTTAGATCCATCCCTTGATTCAACCCGTACACTGATGTCTTGCCGTTTCTGCATGAGTCACATCTGTTTGATGTCTCATTGTCGTTTTGGGTTATATAAAGAATATCACTAAATACTGATACTAGTGCTGATCTGGATCATTATTGCGGACTGAAAAAGTGAATCTCAGGCAACTTATTACTAAAAATTGCTAGCCCCTACCCTCAGCCAAGAGACCCCAGGATTTCAAGATGGAGACGGCCTCCTCGATCCCGTTCTCCAGCGCCGGTTGTACACTATCGCTCAGACGCTCACCCCAATCGAGATTCGCGGGTTCGATGCCGATCAGACAGCGCCTCGCCGGCAGGGTCTCGGAGAGTCGGGCGATATCGAGCAGGTCACCCAAACTCACCTCATGCACGCTGGCACGGTTACCCTGAAGATAGCTGTCCATCTCCTGATCATGGAAGACCCTGAGTGTACCGGGCTTCTCCCCCATGCGGGCAGCGTCGGCAACGATCAGTCCATCCGCCCTGGCGATGGGTTCGGCCAACGTGAAACTGAGGGTACCCCCATCCAGATACTCTATTCCCGGCAGCTCTCCCAGCTGCTGTTGCATGCGGTTCACCAGCTGAACGCCTATACCCTCGTCACTCAACAGGGTATTTCCGATTCCGAGGATCAACACAGATTCGATTGACAAACAGAGTCTCCTTGCGAGAATGAAAAAGCGGATTGCGAATAGCGTCTATTATTTAAGACAAGCTGGTTGGCAGCTGAATCAAAAGCATAACCCTAAACCAAGGATATATCATGTGCCTGGGCATACCCATGCAGATCAAAAGCATAGATGGCTTTACCGCACAGTGTGAAGCAAAGGGCATTCAGCGGGAAGTGAGCCTATTCATGCTCCAGCATGAAGCCCTCAAAGCAGACGATTTTGTTGTCGTACACGTGGGCTACGCGATACAAAAAGTCACCCCGCAAGAAGCACGATCCGCCTGGGAGATCTATGACGAGATGCTGGCGAAGACGGACTCTCCGCCGGATGCATGAGTTATCAGTCTGTCAGGCAATGTTGACCCAGGTGGAGGCGATTGCCGAACGGGAGCATGCCTCTCAGGTAGACCGGATCGTGATCCATATCGGGCCCCTCTCCGGGGTGGTGCCTGAACTGCTGCAACAGGCCTTCACAATCGCGCGGGCAGGCAGTATAGCCGCGGATGCTGTATTGGAAACAGCGGAGCAACAGATCCGGGTACGTTGTCAACAATGTGGGGCTGAATGTGATGCATCGGTGAATCGATTGATCTGCTGTGAATGTGGTGATTACCGCACCCAGCTCATCAGTGGTGACGAACTCCTGCTCGCCAGTGTGGAACTGACCCGGGAGGAAAACAATTGAACCCTGTTTTTTGAACTGCTGTGAATCCAACTTAAGGAGCCTATTCTGATGTGCGATACCTGTGGCTGTAATATCACTGAAGGCAATAGACATCTCGTTACAGAGGGTGGCAAGCACGCCCATACGGAAGATGGCAGTGTTGCGGTGGAGGTATTGCAAAATCTACTCAGCGAGAACGACCATCAAGCCAATCACAACCGTGAACATTTTGATCGTCACCAGTTGTTGGCGATCAATCTCATGTCATCCCCCGGCAGCGGCAAAACCCGCCTCTTGGAAACCACCATCGACATGCTCGGGCAAAAATACCGGATCGCCGTGGTGGAAGGCGACCTGGAGACTGAGAACGATGCCGAACGCATCCGTGCAAAAGGCGTGCAGGCCCTCCAGATCACCACCGGTACCGCCTGTCACCTGGATGCCCATATGATTCATAAGGCCCTGCATCGAATGAATCTGGATGAAGTGGATATCCTGTTTATTGAGAATGTGGGCAACCTGGTCTGCCCCGCCAGTTTCGACTTGGGCCAACATCTCAATATCACCCTGCTCTCGGTCACCGAAGGGGATGACAAACCCAGCAAATACCCGGTCATCTTCCGCGCCGCCGATCATGTGGTGATTACGAAATCCGATCTGCTGGCTGTGCTGGATGATTTCAACCCCGAACGGGCCGAACAGTCGCTCCGCCAACTCGCCGTCGATGTACCGGTCACCCTGAACTCGGCCAAGACCGGGGAAGGCTTCGAGGCCTGGCTCGAGTGGCTCGAAGAGCAGATCGAGTTACAGAATGAGAGACGCGCACAGGGTGAAACACTCAAACCTAAACTGCAACCTGAAGGGGCCAAGTTGCACGCCGGCTAGACGATGATCTCTTGCAACAGACTCTTTTGCGGATAACAAAAGATGACAATAAGCGCAAAATCCTGGCTTCAGCAGCTGCATACCCTGCCGTTGCAGGAACCGATCAAAATCATGAATGTCTGTGGCGGACATGAACGTTCCATTACCCAGGCTGGATTGCGGGGTGCGCTTCCCGATCTGATTGAGCTGATACCAGGTCCCGGTTGTCCTGTCTGCGTATGTCCTGAAGAGGATGTCTATCAAGCCATGCAACTGGCGCTGCAGGAACCGATCACCCTGGTGGCCTTCGGCGACATGCTGCGAGTCCCGGTCAATGTCAGCAAAGGAGAACCCCGCTCCCTGGATCAGGCCCACGCAGCGGGTGCGGATATCCGGCCCATCGCCTCCCCCACCGAGGCGCTGCAAATTGCCCAGGCAGCCCCTGATCGGGAGGTGGTCTTTTTTGCTGCCGGTTTTGAGACCACCACGGCACCCGTGGCGGCATTGCTGGTCGAGGGCATACCTGACAACCTCAGCATCCTGTTATCGGGTCGCTTGACCTGGCCTGCTGTCTCAATGTTACTGAGTGGTGAGAAACCGGGTTTCAATGCCCTGGTCGCACCTGGCCATGTGGCCACAGTAATGGGATCACAAGAGTGGTCGTTTGTGGTGGAGGAGCACCATATACCGGCCGCGGTCGCCGGTTTTACCCCAGAGAGCCTACTGGCGGCCACCTATTCCGTCATCAGACAATACCTGGACCACAGACTCTTTCTCGACAACTGCTATCCTGAGCTGGTCACGCCTGGGGGAAATCCAAGTGCAAAGGCCCATCTGCACAAGGCAATGGATGTGGTCGATGCCAACTGGCGTGGCATCGGCACCATCCCCGGGTCCGGATATGCCCTGAACAGTCAGTATGCAAATTGGGATGCCCGGCGGCGTTTTCCAGACTACGACTCTCCCGAGAGAAAGCGCAGTGGAGAGATGCCCCCTGGATGTGACTGTGCGGATGTGGTGTTGGGAAGAAAATATCCGAACCAGTGCAGACTCTACGGCGAGGCCTGTACCCCGAGGACACCGATCGGCCCCTGTATGGTATCCGATGAAGGTGCCTGCCGGATCTGGTGGAGCGGTGGGATTCGGGATCGTGAACAAGCCTAAATTCAGATTCATCTGATACCCGATGAAACTCACCTACTAAGATTACGGTCTATACTCATAATATTACTTACTATTTTGCTGGGTTTTAGGATGAGAAGAATCGGGCAGAAAATAATGCAGTGGATCGCTGAGTGGTTGACCAAAGAGAGCCCACCATCCACCTCGCCGTTATGTGATTTCAATCGTCTTAGCTATGAACTTCGGCCCGCCGATGTGCTGCTGGTCGAGGGTCGCAGCAGGGTCAGCAATGTGATCAAGACCATCACCCAGAGCACCTGGACCCACTCCGCCCTCTACATTGGACGCATCTACGATATACGGGATCCGCAACTTCAGCAGCGGGTACGCATGGCCTACCAAGGGGATCTCAGTGAACAGCTGATGGTAGAGGCCCT
Organism: Candidatus Thiodiazotropha sp.; assembly: GCA_040507005.1. GTDB lineage: Bacteria > Pseudomonadota > Gammaproteobacteria > Chromatiales > Chromatiaceae > Thiodiazotropha. The sequence goes on along the minus strand of JBEVVS010000169.1, from coordinate 4,332 downwards.
GCTGGGGGAAGGTACCATAATCGCACCACTCTCCAAGTATCGTAACGATCATCTGCGTATCTGTCGTCCCACGGGTATCGAGCCGGAGGATGCGCACAAGGTCGTAGCCCACGCCATCCAGCATATCGGCTTTGACTACGACGTTCGACACCTCCTCGACCTGGCCCGGTTCTTCTTCCCCTGGAACATCCTGCCCAGGCGCTGGCGCTCCAGCCTGTTTGAGCATAATGCCGGTTCACCCACACGAACCGTCTGTTCCTCGATGCTGGCCTCTGCCTTCAATATCGTGAATTTCCCGATTCTGCCGTTCATCGACCGGGATGAAGATGGCAGCCTGCGATTCTTCAAGCGGAATCCGCGACTCTTCACACCCAAGGATTTCGACTACTCACCCTATTTCGACATCATCAAGTATCCGTTTCTCGGCCTGGACGATTTGGGTGTCTACCGCCGCTTGCCTTGGGGTGATGACAGCATTCTCTATAACGACAACGAGCGGGCATTCACCGCCGCCACAAAAATAGACGAGACAGATCCTCAAGATGGCGAATCAGAAATGAGCAGTGAGCCTAATAAACAGAAACAAGCTCATCCTCAGGACGATGAAACCACTCAGCAGGCAATCAACTCAATGCGCGAGGCAGACCGATGACGCTGCTAGGATTTCTACTCTTATTTCTAATGCTGTGGGGACTGGCCTATGGTTCAGCGGGAGCGATTTTGTGGATTCTGTTGCCGCCCATACTGCTGATCAGTCTGCAGTTGGCAGCACTCATGAATCCCTTTGGCGCGCTCCCCCTATGGCTGATCTACGCCGCCACACTCTTTTTCTACCTCAAGCCGCAACTGCGCCGCCGCTGGATTACAAAGCCTCTGCTTTCCACCTTCCAGAAGGTGATGCCCTCCATGTCGACTACCGAGCAAGAGGCACTCAACGCAGGGAGTGTTTGGTGGGACGGTGAACTGTTCAGCGGACAGCCTGACTGGAGCAAGCTGCTGCGACAACCCCAATGCCATCTGACTGAGCGAGAGCAGGAATTTCTCGACGGTCCGGTGCAACACCTCTGCGATATGCTCGATGATTGGCATATCACCTATGAGCGCAGAGACCTGCCCCCGGAGGTGTGGCAATTCATCAAGCAGTCCGGCTTTTTCGGCATGATCATACCTCAGACCTATGGTGGTCTCGGCTTCTCCGCGTATGCCCACTCCCAGGTTGTGATGAAGATCGCCAGCCGCAGCATCACCGCGGCTGTTACCGTCATGGTACCCAACTCCCTGGGTCCGGCTAAACTGCTGCTGCAATACGGCACGGACGAGCAAAAGACAAACTATCTCAAGCGATTGGCCACTGGCGAAGAGGTGCCCTGCTTTGCCCTGACCAATCCCCACGCCGGCAGCGATGCGGGCGCCATTCCGGATCTGGGACTGGTCACCTATGGTGATTTTGAAGGCAGCCAGGTACTCGGTATCAGGCTGAATTGGGAAAAGCGTTATATCACCCTCGCGCCGGTTGCATCGCTGATTGGTCTGGCATTCAAACTCGAGGATCCTCAACGTCTGCTCTCAGACAATCCCCAACCCGGCATCACCCTGGCCCTGATTCCCCGGGACACCCCCGGCGTGGAGATAGGATCACGCCACATGCCCCTCGATATACCCTTCCAGAATGGTCCCATTGTGGGCCGGGATGTATTCATTCCGATGACCTGGGTAATCGGCGGCAGCGACGGCGTGGGCAAAGGCTGGCAGATGTTGATGGAATCTCTCTCCGAGGGACGGGGCATCTCCCTCCCCGCACTTTCGACTGCGGCGGCTAAGGCTGCTAGCCGCTTTACCGGCGCCTATGCCGCTGTACGCACCCAGTTCGGTCAACCCATAGGCCATTTCGAGGGGGTGGAAGAGGCCCTGGCAAGGATCGGCGGCCTGACATATCAAATGGACGCGGCACGCAAACTCACTCTCGGCGCACTGGATAGCGGTGAGACACCTGCCGTCATCTCAGCCATCATCAAATACCACCTCACCGAGCGCTACCGCCAAGCGATCAACGACGCCATGGACATCCAGGGTGGCAGTGGCATCTGTCTCGGCCCAGACAATCTAATCGGTAGAGGTTATCAGTCGATTCCCATTGCCATCACCGTAGAGGGTGCCAACATCCTTACCCGCAGCATGATCATCTTCGGACAAGGGGCGATACGTGCCCACCCCTACATTCTCAGAGAATTCGAGGCGGCGCAGAATCCCGATCCGGAAACAGCGCTCGACCAATTCGATGACGCCCTCTTCAGTCATATCGGTTTTGTGTTTACAAATCTTGCCCGCACCTTCTGGTTCGGCATCACCCATGGCAAGCTTTCCGCAAGTCCCAAAAGCGGGGTTTGCAAAGCCTACTTTCATCGCTTGAACTGGATGGCATCGAGCTTTTCGCTAACCGCCGATGCGGCACTGATGACACTCGGGGGTTCGCTGAAACGGAAGGAGCGCCTCTCGGCCAGGCTTGGGGATCTACTCAGCAACCTCTATATAGCGAGTGCATGCCTGAAACGCTTTATCGAAGAGGGAGAGCGTCATGACGATCTGCCGCTGATGCAATGGGCCCTGGACGACTCACTCTATCGTTTCCAGCATGCACTGCGGGGCCTGTTACGGAATATGCCGTTTCGACCTCTGGCTTGGCTAATGCGGCTGGTGGTGTTTCCCACCGGACTCCCGTTTCACAAACCCACCGACAACTTGGACCACCAGGTTGCACGCATCTTGTTGAGCCCAAGCGAGACCAGAGACCGGCTAACCCATGGCATCTACATCACTGAGGACCAGCAGCAGCGCGCCGGTCAACTGGAACAGGCCCTGTTTGCAGTGTATGCAGCGGCCCCGCATGAAAAGACCTTACGCAGAGCAAAACAAGCTGGTCAACTGAAATCCCGTGATATACGCAATCTTATTGCTGAAGCCGTCTCCCTTGGAATCTTGAGTGAGAGTGAAAAAGTGGCCCTCGAGGAGGCGGATCGCCTTCGCAGACAGGTCATTCAGGTGAACACTTTCAGCCATCTTGGCACGCTGACAACTGAGAATGCGAAGGCCAGTTCCAAGGTATCCAAACTCAACAAACGGGGTGCTGCTTGAGCGGGAGAGATTTCCAAACCTGTTCGGAATAGGATAAATTAATGGGCGATCCCATTTAAAATAAACTCAAAAAATAGATAATAAATGGTGCCGACATGGATAAGCCAAATATAGACTACATAAAGCTGAACGATGCCGATACTATCGGTGCACTATTCCAAGAACGTGTAAAACGCTCACCAGACAGCACTGCATACATTCAGTACGATGAAGAGCGCGAAGTTTGGCAAGAAACCAGTTGGGCGGAGATGGCGCAACTGGTCGCTCGTTGGCAAGCTGCATTTCGCAATGAGAATCTCAGACCCGGTGACCGGGTCGCAATCATGTTACGCAATTGCCGAGAATGGGCCGTTTTCGATCTCGCAGCTCAATGCCTGGGCTTGGTTACCGTTCCTCTCTATACCAATGATCGTCCTGAAAATATCGGTTACATCCTGCAAGATGCCGGGGTACGCCTTCTGCTCCTGGAGAATAACGAACAGTGGCGGGAGTTACAGCAGATCCGTAACCAGCTGGCCGGCCTTAACCGTATCATCTCACTGCACCGGGTTGAAGCGACGGATCTCCAGCCCCATCTGGTATCAGCTGATGAGTGGCTGCCCGATCGCAGTAATGATGAACTGCAGGTGATCGATGTACCCAGCAAGGATTTGGCTACCATCGTCTACACATCCGGCACCACCGGGCGATCCAAAGGCGTCATGCTGAGTCATCACAATATGCTGTGGGATCTTAACAGCGGCATTGATGTCATCGAGATCTACACCAACGATACCTTTCTCTCTTTTCTGCCCCTATCCCATACCTTGGAACGAACTGTCGGTTACTATCTGGCAATCCTGGCCGGTGCCACAACCGCCTACTCCCGATCGATCCCACAGTTAGCCGAAGACCTCGAGATCATCAAACCAACCATAATGATTTCAGTGCCACGCATATTTGAAAGGGTATGTGCCAAGATACAGGATAAACTCGAAAACGACTCTGCAATTGCCCGTGGCATTTTCAATCTGGCTGTAGAAACTGGTTGGCACAATTTCGAATATCAACAGGGGCGCGCCGCCTGGTCGGTAAAACTATTGCTCTGGCCGGTGTTGGAAAAAATAGTCGCCAGCAAGATCCAGCAGAAACTCGGCGGCCGTTTGCGCATTGCCGTCTCCGGCGGCGCTCCACTATCACCTGATATTGCCAAGGTCTTCA
>JBEVVS010000174.1:0-19174 GCA_040507005.1 Candidatus Thiodiazotropha sp. | reverse complement strand
GCGGCATTGTTGACCATCAGGATCTTCATATCGACAGACACAACGATCAGTGCGTCACACAAGTTGTTCAACACATCATTCAAATACTGCCGCGATACAGAGGTGCTCGAAAGATCCCTGCTCATGCGATTGAAAGATTGGATCAGTTGACCAATTTCGTCACTCCGGTTCTTCTCCAATTCAATACCATATGCGCCCTCACCTACTCGCTTAACATATTCTGTTAGCTTTCGGATCGGCGATACCAGCCTGTTTGAGATAAACACTGCCAAGACTAAACCGAGCAATAACAGAGTGGCAGTGACGAGAATCAACAGGTAGCGTTCACGCTGTTGAGACTCGGTGGTTAAATCGGATAACTGTTGGGTGAGTTGTGCTGTATTTTCCAGCTGTGCTTTTTTATAAAGTGCAATTCTAACCCAGCCAAGTCGTTCATCTGATATATTTATCGGGGAGACGACCTCCATCACCTCATCTGAGTTGATAAAAAGCGGAACCCTTTGCTGTTTAATCCAATCCAGAATCTTCTGATCTTCTAACTGCTTGCCATAGTTGTCCAACAATTCAGTCCCATCGTGGACAATTACGCCTTTAGTATCTATCACCTTGGCATAGGCGATATCTTCAAGCTTGGCAACACTCTTTAATAGCTGTGATATGGCAAGCATATCGAAATTGTAGAGAGGGTTGGCCAAGTCCTCACTCAAAATTGTACTCAAATTCATGAGGCGTTTTCTTGCCTCATCATGAAGCGCGGCGCTCATTGTAGAGCTGGTGGTGGTTTTAATATTTGATAGCAGAACCTTGGACTGGAAAAAAAACAACGCGGCTAAAATCACCGTAACAATTACGATGCCTGTACCGATAGCTACGGTATATCGAAACTGTAGATTTCTAGCCATGTGGTGAATAGTTCATTCTAAAGATCCGTAGCTTAGACCATTCAGGGAGCAAGCGCTTGATCAACGCGTTCCACTATTGTGTACATGTCGTAGATCGACTGTTTCTGCTCCCTGCTCAATTTGTCGAATCGCTTTGTCTGCTGATAAGCATGCAGGACGGGAGATGCCTTTGGATCATGTTCGGCTTTCAACAATAGATTTTCAAGCCGTTCTTTTATTTTCGGGTCTAAATCCTTGCGTACCAACTCCAATGCCCGGATTACGGGGGGAAGCCGCTGGAATATGGAAAACTCTTTACGATACCTGGATGGCAGGTGATCCTCCTTGTCCCAATCCATGTCACTGAAGGCCCCGGCAGCGGCCACTCCTTTGTTTACCAGGGTCGCGATATTGATCTCTTCCCGGGCAAACACGAAACCGACCTTGTCAGGTGGCGGCGACTCTCGGAAGCTCTTCAATTTGACCGGTACCAATCCCCTCTCAAGCATTGCATTGACAGGCAGATAGTAGGCCGTTGTTGAGGCTGGATCTTCCAGTGCGATTATCTTACCTACAAGATCCGCTAACTTTTTTACTGACCCGTTTTTGAGTGAAAAAAATACCGTATGGTACTCGGGCATATCCTTTTTCCACTTGCGCAACAATATTTCTGCACCACTTTTTTTATGCAGATAAGCAGCGGCAATAGGTGTTTCCGTCACCCAATCAACTTCGCCATTGGCCAGCAGCTCCGCCATCTGCTCCTTGCTTTTTGCCATCCGGACCTTACCTTTGCGAATACCATGATCGCGCATCCTTTGCACAACGTATTTCAGCATCGGCTTTAGATAAGCATAGTGCTTCTTGGGATTGTGGCTGATCTTCCCTATGACTAATGTGTGCGGATCACTGCTGCTGGCTACAACATAGGTTGGCAAAAGCCAGGAGAAGATAAACAGCAACAGGATATGTCCCTTGATAAAGAGTCGCATAGTAATTTAAAAATCAACCTGAGCCCGAAATTGAAGTATAGAGGGTTTATCCCCGCCCTCCACATCGCCATCCGCATCGGCAAATGCGTCATTGTCGATGAATATTGTGTTTGCCATCAAGCGAATCTGGCGATTGATATACCAGTTCACACCCAATGTAACATTGTCGCTGGAACCGCCCTCTATCGATCCATCATTCAGGTCGACGGAGCTGAATCTTGCCGCCACTTCCAAAGCGCCTCGGTCAGATAGCGGTCGAATACGTCCAAACTTTGCCGAACTTTGTTTATAGTGGCGGCTTTCGCCTGTCAAAAACCAGCTCGCCTGCAGATACCAGCCATCGAAGGTTGGATCATTCTCTACATCACGCTCTATTTTTGCTTGTATCCACTCACCTTGTAGCGAGAATGACCCAGATACCCATGCCCCCTCCACACCCAAGAGGGTTGTGGAATCACTCTGTTCAAGTTTGCCTGTATCGAGATAGCGGATATCGGTCAAGTGGGATTCGGGCCTGCTATCGAATCGGACCTTCTCTTCATCATCCAATTTTCTGTAGCTGGCAGCTACTCCCAGGTGCAGTGCAGATCTTTGTTCAGCTTTCGGTGCATAGGTGATGCGGCCGGTCACCCCCCAGCCTTCATCTCCCTCATCGTCTGTATCGTCGTTGTAATCGTCACCGAATAGACCAGTGGCGAAAGTCATCTGAGCACTGGACCAGTGCGCCCCAATGCCCAAACTTCTGCCGGGTGCGAACACATTAGGCAAGGCACGCTCCATAAAGGTCAGGTATCTCTTGCTGGTCATCTCCACCAGACTGAATGGTTCCTTGAAATGTCCAACAGTAAAGCGCCAGGGATAGTTCGCATCATAGGCAAACCAGGCATCTTTTACATCTGCCTCTCCATCGGAGAAATCGACACTGAACTCATAAATGAAATCGGCATACAGTCGCCCTTCAAGGTCGAGTCTTAAATCCCGCAGTTCACTGCCATTTCCCAGCGCATTCCTGTCCTCATCATAGACTGCCACATCGGCCAGGATCCTCCCCCCCAACTGCAAGGAAAATTCACCATCGGTTGTTGTCACTTCCAGGCCACCTTTGGTATTGATTAATAGATCCTGGTAGGTATCTGAATTCTTAGCGGTACCTATTTCTTCAGCTGCCATTGCCATCGGCATGAATGCAAAGAGAACTATTAGCTTGGTGAATTCATTCATACATAATCCGATTCAATCGATTGACGATCCTTGCGCCAAGGGGAAACAGCGAAAGAAATTGGCCGTTGTCTGATCGGCAATGGCCTCTAATGTCATCCCTTTCAACTCGGCCACACACTCAGCCACATGCCGCACATGGATAGGTTGGTTCGGCTTGCCCCGATAAGGCACAGGCGCCAAATAGGGGGAATCTGTCTCGATAAGCATGCGTTCCACGGGTACCTGCTTTACCACCTCACGCAACTCGGCAGCGTTCTTGAAGGTGATGATACCGGAAAATGAGACATAAAAACCCATCTCCAGCGCCTGCTTTGCCATGGACCAGTTTTCGGTGAAGCAGTGCATGACACCTCCACATCGGTCCGCCCCCTCCTGCTGCATAATCCTGATTGTGTCTGCCCGGGCATCCCGGGTATGAATAATCAGGGGTAGATTCGCCTCTTTGGCTGCGCGAATATGCTGTCGAAATCGCTCACGTTGCCAAGCCAGGTCCCCTTCTCCATGAAAATAGTCCAGACCGGTTTCCCCAATGGCTACGACCTTGTCATGGCGTGAGAGTCTCAGCAACTCCTCAGGCGTGGGTTCGCGACGCTCATTATCATTTGGATGCACCCCCACCGAGATGGATATCTGTGGATAGTCCGCCACCAGGGCCACCATCGCGGGCCATGATTCAAGATCGATGGAGACGCATAGCAGATGGTCTATACCCTGTGCCAGGGTATGTCTCATAAAGCACGCAAAATCCTCGCCATATGAGCTAAGTGAGACGCGATCTAGATGACAGTGGGAGTCGACTAACATGGAAGTTCCTGGTTCAGGCCGTTAATGATGTTCAGATCCGACTATATCATTACACGCAAGCCAGTGGTCTGTAGGGCCACTGATTACTGGCTGATATGGGTACGAAATCGAGTAGAGTTGCTAGTAGATAGGCATCTGACCATTGGTCAGATAGTCAGGGAAATTGTCGTGTAGCGGCTGATTATAGGGTATGTGTGGGACGATCCGATTTCAGCGCACCGGCAAGATAGGTCTCGATCTTGTTACGTGCAGCACCACCATCCTGATCGCTGAATTGAACACCAATGCCGGCAGCCCTGTTGCCCTCCGCACCCACAGGGGTAATCCAAATAATCTTCCCGGCGACGGGTAGACGCTCGGTTTCATCCATCAGAGTCAACAGCATGAAGACCTCGTCACCCAACCGGTATTGTTTGGTAGTGGGAATAAAAAGCCCTCCAAATTCAACGAATTGCATATATGCTGCATATAAGGCGTTTTTATCCTTGATAGTCAGCGATAGTATTCCTTGTTTGGGTCCACCAGCCATCGTTATCGTGTCTCTGTCTAACTTACCTATGTTGTGCAATCAGACCAAGAAATAAGCAAATTTTCCAAGCTCAATTGCGGGTTTAAATTACTCTCCACGACCCCTCTGGCAGCATAAACCTGAAGCAGATAGCCATGTAGAGTCCTGGAGTTTAACTTGTCGGCCGTTTTCTGCAAAGCTTGAGCGAGATCCCGATTGAACAGGAATTCCAGATCGCTCCCCTCCTTGAGACGGATCAGATCGACCACCCAGCCCGCGAGCCACTCCAGTAACAGTGCCCTGTCAAAGCTCGACCAGCCACGTGCCAGGCTGACAGGATCCTGCCTGCCCCCCAGGAGCTGTATAAACCCCTTCGCCATCTCTTTGCGTGCGCTCAAGAGCTCGCTGTCATCCAATTGCAGCGCCTTGAGTGGCGCACCATTGGCGAGGGTCAAGAGTAACTCCGGATCCCCATGGGTGACTTTATCGGACAACCAAGTGATGGACTGAGACCTGGGTGGAGGTTTGAACTGAATCTTCTGACAGCGGCTACGGATGGTAGCGAGCAACCTGCCCGGTTGATCGGTCAAGAGCAGTATCACGGTTCCTGAGGTAGGCTCTTCAAGGGTTTTAAGCAGACTGTTGGCCGCGGCCTTGTTCATTCGATGGGCCGGTTGTATGGCGATGACTTTGCTACCCCCCGCATGGGTGGTTAATGAGGCGTTCGCGGTCAGACTGCGGATGGCTTCTATGGTAATCTCGCCGCTCTTACTCTCTTGTTCGGGTTTCAACCATTGAAAGTCGGGATGGTTGCCGCTGTGTAACAGCTGACATTGACGACAAACCCCGCAGGCCATGCCATCACTCTCTCTATCCATACACAGTACCGACTGAGCGAAACTGAGTACGAACTGCTCTTTTCCCAAACCGGGGGGTCCCATGAGTAGCAAGGCGTGGGGCAGGCGCCGCTGTTCAACCGCCTGTTGCAGAAAGTGCCACTGTTCATCTTGCCAAGGAAATCGATGATAGCGCAGTTCACTCACCCAGGCTCTCCAGATAGTGTTGAATAATCTTATCGATCTGTAACTGCACTTGCTGCAAAGCGGGAGAGGCATCGATCACCTTTACCCGGTCGGGTTCCTGAGCAGCGATTTGCAGATATCCCGATCTCACTTTCTCAAAAAAGTCACGTTTCTCACTTTCAAAACGATCGGGTTCAGAGCGCTGACCAGCACGCTGCAAACCAGTTTCAACAGGCAAGTCGAGTAACAGTGTCAGATCGGGACGCAACGATCCTTGAACAAACTGCTGTAGATTTGCAATCTTCTCATAGGACAGCCCCCGACCCGCCCCTTGATAGGCAAAACTTGCATCGGTGAAGCGATCACACAACACCCAGGTACCCTGTTCCAGGGCCGGCATAATCTTTTGTTGTAGATGTTCGGCACGGGCGGCAAACATCAATAACAACTCCGTATCATCCGCCATGCCGGTGTGTTTATGGCCTAAAAGCAATTCGCGAATCGCCTCGCCGAGGGGTGTACCCCCTGGTTCTCGGGTAAACAGCACCTGTTTCCCCGCTGCTTCAAGCAAGGATTGAATATAGGCCAGATTACTGCTTTTTCCGGCACCCTCGCCGCCTTCTACAGTGATGAATCTTCCCTTTGGCTCTGTCTTGATCACTGTCATTTCTTCAACTGATACTTTCGTACCGCCCTATTGTGCTCCTCAAGGGTTGAAGAGAAATAGTGTCCGCCATCGCCGGTTGCAACGAAATAGAGGGATTTGCCCGGTTGCGGATTTAGAGCCGCATGAATCGCAGCACCGCTCGGCATAGCAATGGGAGTCGGTGTCAGACCTTTGCGCAGATAGGTATTGTAGGGGGTATCGCGGGTGAGATCCCGTTTGCGGATATTACCGTCGTAGCGGTCACCCATACCGTAGATCACCGTGGGATCGGTCTGTAACAACATTCCCCGCTCAAGGCGCCTGATAAAGACCCCTGCAATCTTTCCGCGTTCCTCGGGTATCCCGGTTTCCCGCTCAATAATTGAGGCCAGGATCAGCGCTTCATAGGGACTCTTCAATGGCAGGTTCTTTTTACGCTGCTGCCAGTTCTGCTCCAATACTGTCTGCATGCGACTATGGGCCCGTTTGAGAAATGCCACATCAGTGGTACCTCGCGGGAAGTGGTAGGTATCGGGGTAGAAGCGTCCCTCAGGGTGCAGGTCGCCCAAACCAAGATGCTGCATCACCTGGTCGTTGGCTACCTCCTTGAGGCTATGTTCCAGCACCGGGTCCTGTCTCACAGCCGCCATCATCTGTTTGAATGTCCAGCCCTCGATGATAGTGAGGGCATACTGAACAACTTGTGAGGAGCTAAGAATATCAAGTAGTTTCGATGGCGTGGTGCCCGCCGGTAGGTGGTATTCACCGGCCTTCAGTTTGCTGGCTTGACCCTGCCAACGGGCCACGAGCCTGAGCAGCAGCGGTTTATCCAGCAACCCTCGTTGCTGCAGATCCTGGGCCAAACTCCTGACCGTCATCCCGGATTGCAGCATATAGTTCACACCCTCATCGGGTATATTGAGGGATTTCTCCATAAATCCCTCATACTCCATCCAGCCCCAGGCCAGAAGGATACTGACAGTAAAAATCAAAACACCGAGTAATCGATTAAACATGGCACCATTCTACTGGAAAAAATCCCAGGGTGAAGCTGACCGCCGAGATTGCCGCAAGGCCGAAACAGTGATTCCTAAGATGTCGTACAGGCCGCTCGCACACGTCGACTCAATTCATGCGGGATGTATTCCTGGTCGTATTGTCGCTGCCCCAGCATCGCCACTGGACACAACCCGATCACTGAATTGGTCATGAACAGGGCATCTGCATCGATCAGACTATGCTGATCCAAATCGGTCACTCGCAGGGGTATAGAGAGTTGTCGTGCGGTTTCGATCACCAATTCCCTGACCACACCTGCAATGCCTGAGTGGGTGAGATCCGGCGTGTAAATCGTATTCTTCTGCATGACGAAAAGATTGGATTGAGTACCACAGATGACCTGCTCTCTTTCATCCATCATCAGGCATTCGTCCAGACCTGCCTCCTGACATTCACTGCGTGCCAGGACCTGTTCCAAGCGATTCAGATGTTTGTACCCTGCCAGTTGTCTATTGCGACCGATCCTGGTGCGGCAAATCCCAAGATGAATACCCTCGCTGTGCCATCTCTGCAGATAGTCGGGCCAGGGATGAATAGTGAGAATGCGTCTAGTAACTGTGGGGCTGGGGGAGGCATAGCCCCTGCCACCGCTGCCGCGGGTGAGTATGATCTTCAGAACTGCCCGATCATGTCCCGCACTGAGACTGATTGCTTCTTGCTCAAGCAGCTGCTGATCACTAGGCGGCAGACCAAGAGCCATTTCGCCACGGGCCAGCCGGTCCATGTGGCGTTGCCAAAGACAGGGTTGCCCCAGATTGACTGCCACAGTTTCGAATAAACCATCACCATACTGCAGACCACGATCAGAGAGCTGTATCTGATCTTCAGGTTTGCCGTTAACTAGCAACGAGCCCTATTCCTCAGGTCACACGGCGGAACGCCAGGGTGCCGTTGGTACCGCCAAATCCAAATGAGTTGGAAATCACCACATCCAGCTTCATCTCCCTGGCTGTATTGGGTACATAATCCAAGTCGCACTCGGGGTCCTGGTTTTCCAAATTGATGGTGGGAGGCACAACCTGATTATGCAGTGCCAAGATTGTATACACAGCCTCTGCACCACCTGCCGCACCCAACATATGGCCAGTCATCGATTTGGTAGAGCTGACACAAAGTTCGTAAGCATGATCCCCGAAGGCGCGTTTCACCGCCATCGTCTCCGCCACATCCCCAGCCGGGGTGGACGTGCCGTGGGCGTTGATATAATTGACCTCATCCAGATTGATGCCGCCATCCTCCAGCGCCAGCTGCATGCATTTGGCAGCACCTGAACCATCTACGGAAGGTGCCGTCATGTGGTAGGCATCCGAGTTCATGCCGATGCCGGCCAATTCCGCATAGATTCTCGCACCGCGCGCCTTGGCTTGTTCATACTCTTCCAATACGACAACACCCGCGCCATCGCTGAGGACGAACCCGTCCCGGTCCTTATCCCAGGGGCGACTGGCACCCTGTGGGTCATCATTGCGGCGTGAGAGTGCCCGTGCAGCGGCAAATCCACCCAGGCCAACCGGTGAAGTGGCCATTTCAGCACCACCGGCTATCATGACATCGGTACGGCCATGCCGGATCATCATCGCAGCCTCGGCGATACTGTGTGCGCCACTGCTGCAGGCGGAAACGATTGAGTAGTTCGGACCCTTCAATCCATACATGATCGAGAGGTTGCCAGAGACCATATTGATGATGCTTGAGGGGACGAAAAAGGGTGAGATCTTGCGTGGGCCGCCATCCAGGTAGGATTGATAACTGTTTTCTATACCGGTAATACCGCCGATTCCCGATCCAATCAGAACGCCGATGCGCTCGGCATTCGCCTCTGTCACCTCCAGCTCAGCATCATTGATGGCCTGGATACCGGCTGCGATGCCGTAATGGATGAACTTATCCATTTTCTTGGCTTCTTTCTTCGCAATATAGTCGGTTATCTCAAAGCCGTAGATAGGGCCACCGAACTGGGTTGAAAATGATTCAACATCAAAATGGGTGATGGGCTGGATGCCGCTTTTACCCGCCTGAATATTCTCCCACGAGGTAGGAATATCCAGTCCGACAGGCGCTACCATGCCTAAACCTGTTACAACGACCCTTCTTGCAGTCATGTATGACTACCCCCAAAGTTCAGTGGTTTGCAGAAAAGCAAAAAGGCCGTGCTCATTCTAATGATAGAGCTTGACGGCCTATGAAAATAGTAAATCTTGGTGCAAAGATTAACTGTGTGCGTTGATGTAATCGACAGCAAGTTGCACAGTCGTGATCTTTTCAGCCTCTTCATCAGGAATCTCGGTTTCAAATTCCTCTTCGAGGGCCATAACCAATTCCACTGTGTCGAGAGAGTCAGCGCCAAGATCATCCACAAAAGAGGCTTCTAACGTTACCTCTTCTTCCTTCACGCCTAGTTGTTCTACGACAATTTTACGAACTCGTTCTACGACATCGCTCATGTTATTAATTTCCTCTGGATTATCCGTCGGCCTCGAAAAGGACCGATGCGGTATTGTAGTAACAAAAAACACTCGAGAAAAGCGCAATCCTCAGATAACTTTCTACAGCAGAATAAATGCATAAATAATCTTATTAAACAGTTATTTATGATTCATTTCTTATGTTTAGTATGATTATGCGTCTCGAGTCTTCACAGATCAATTCATGTACATGCCACCGTTTACATGGAGTGTTTCACCGGTAATATAACGTCCTGATTGTCCCGCCAGGAACAACACTGCATTGGCTATATCCTCTGGCGTGCCAAGTCTCTGCAAAGGGATATTCTCTTCAAGACTCTTGCGTTGCCCCTCAGGCAACTCCTTTGTCATATCGGTTTCGATAAAGCCCGGTGCCACGGAATTAACGGTAATACCTCTTGACCCCACCTCTCTGGCCAGGGAGCGGCTAAAGCCATGGATACCTGCCTTGGCGGCTGAATAGTTGGTCTGGCCGGGATTACCCATCACACCAACCACGGATGAGATGTTGATTATGCGGCCCTTGCGTGCCTTCATCATGCCGCGCAACACAGCCTTGCTGAGGCGGAAGACGGAGCTTAGATTGGTATTGATAATACTTTCCCACTCCTCATCTTTCATGCGCATCAGGAGATTGTCACGGGTAATGCCCGCATTGTTCACCAAGACAGTTGGATTACCGAAATCCTTTGCGATCGCCTCGATCACGGTTTCGATAGATTTGGCGTCAGTAACATTCAGCACCATACCCGATCCGGCATGGCCTGTAGACTTTAAGCGCTCGCTGATCCCTTGCGCGCCAGCTTCAGATGTCGCCGTTCCGATAACCGTGGCTCCTGCCTCTGCCAGGGTGTCTGCAATAGCGGCACCAATGCCACGACTGGCGCCAGTTACCAGGGCTATCTCATTCTCCAGACTCATGTCAGTGTCTCCAGTGCTTGAGTTAAGCTTTTTGTGTCGAACACGGGCAATCCGGTAAGACCTCTATCGATTCTTTTGCTCAAACCGGCAAGTACCTTTCCCGGTCCCGCCTCAAGCAGATTAGTAAGGCCTGAGTTTGCCATCGTCTGTACCGTTTCCACCCATCGCACAGGACTGTATAGCTGTGCGGCAAGCTGTGCTCGAATCGAGGCCGCATCTGAGGCCAACTCAACATTGGCGTTGTGAATTACAGGTATTGTGGGTGAACTAATGGAGATTTCATCAAGCAATTGTGCCAGGCGTTCTGCAGCCGGCTTCATCAACGCACAATGGGACGGCACACTCACTGGAAGTGGCAGTGCACGTTTGGCACCGGCCTCCTTCGCCAACAAACACGCCCGATCCACTGCCGCCTTATGACCAGCAATCACCACCTGACCGGGTGAATTGAAATTCACCGCTTCGATCACATCATCGGAAGCGGCTTTGACACAGACCGATTTCACCTGATCATCATCGAGACCAAGGATAGCCGCCATACCCCCGCTACCAGCCGGCACGGCTTCCTGCATAAACCGGCCCCGCTCCGCCACCAGGGTCACAGCATCGGTAAATTCGATAGCATTCGCACAGACCAAGGCGGTGTATTCTCCCAGGCTGTGTCCTGCCATTAGTTTAGGCTTGGCACCGCCCTGCTCCAACCAGACTCGCCAAACTGAAACCCCTGCCGCGAGCATCGCCGGCTGTGTTTTCATGGTTTGATTGAGTGTCTCAGCAGGACCGTTCTGAACCAGATCCCACAGATCGTACCCCAATACCTCTGAGGCCTCTGCAAATGTCTGACTGACAATCGGGAAGGCTGCGGCCAGGTCGCTCAACATGCCGATGGACTGAGAGCCCTGCCCTGGAAAGACGATACCGAATGATGAATTACTCATAGATCACACTATCAATTCACTAGAATTTCGCTAATACGGAACCCCAGGTAAAACCACCGCCAAAGGCCTCCATGAGAATCGTCTCTCCGCGCTTGATTCGGCCATCTCTGACAGCCACATCCAGGGCCAGGGGTACCGATGCCGCCGAGGTGTTACCGTGTTCATCCACGGTGACAACCACGCGATCCATCGGGGTCTGCAGTTTTTTCGCGGTGGCGTTGATGATCCTCATATTGGCCTGATGCGGAATCAGCCAATCCACATCCTTTTTTTCCATATTGTTTGCGGCCAACGTCTCATCGACAATCCGGCCTAAGGTGGTCACCGCAACCTTGAATACCTCATTGCCACGCATCTCCACATAGGCCGATCCTTGTTGCAGCTCTTTATAGCCACGTGAAATCCCGGTCGGAACCCGGAGCAGACTCTCGTAGGCACCGTCCGCATGCAGATGAGTGGAGATAATACCCGGTTCGTCACTGGCTTCGATCACAACCGCACCAGCGCCGTCGCCAAACAGTACGCATGTATTTCGATCACGCCAATCAAGAATTCTGGAAAAGGTTTCGGCGCCTACCACTAGCGCACGTTTGGCGGCACCGGCCTTGATAAAGTTATCAGCGACACCAAGCGCATAAACAAAACCTGTGCACACTGCCTGAACATCAAAAGCAGCCGGGCCTCGAATCCCAAGACGCGCCTGTAAAAGACAGGCAGTACTGGGAAAAACCTGATCAGCAGTCGTAGTGGCGACAATTATCAGGTCGATGTCACTGGTTTCCAAACCTGACATTTCAATCGCATTGCGCGCGGCCTTTTCCGCCAGATCACAGGTAAATTCATCATCAGCGGCGATATGGCGCTTGCGGATACCCGTACGATCGAAAATCCACTGATCAGTGGTATCGACAATCTTTTCGAGATCTTGGTTGGTGAGAATCTTCTCAGGCAGATACCCACCAGTACCTGTGATACGCGAATAAATCACGCGATTTCCCTTTTATCCAGATGAGTTTTAACCTGCTCAGCGATGCGGTGCGGGACATCACTTGAAACCTCTTTGCGAGCAATACTGATCGCATTCATAAAGGCAAGCTTGTCAGCACTGCCATGACTCTTGATCACTATTCCGCGTAGACCCAGCAGGCTTGCACCATTATAACGCCGATGGTCGATACGCTTACGAAATGCCGTCAACACAGGGAGTGCGATCAGACCTGCCAACCTGGTCAGAAAATTCTTCTTAAATTCAAGTGTCATAAAGTGGCGGATCATTTTCGCCACCCCTTCGCTGCTCTTGAGTGCTATGTTGCCCACAAAGCCATCGGCGACGATCACATCAGTACCTCCCTGATAGATATCATCACCTTCCACATAGCCAACATAATTAAGGGAACTTTGCAGCAAGAGTTCATGCGCCCCTTTGACCTGTTCGTTACCTTTGATCTCCTCCTGCCCGATATTCAGCAGACCGATTTTGGGGCGATCAATATCTGTCACAGCCGCCACGGTTTCACTACCCATGACTGCGAACTGAACCAAGTGCTCAGCACTGCAATCAACATTTGCGCCGAGGTCCAGCATAAAGGTCTGACCGGTGATAGATGGCAGGGCGGTGATGATTGCGGGTCGATCAATGTTCGGCAGCATCTTTAAAACAAAGCGAGATGTCGCCATCAGTGCCCCTGTATTACCGGCACTGACACAGGCATTTGCCTCTCCACTCTTGACCAGCTCGATTGCCACCCGCATAGATGAGTCTTTTTTATTTCGCAGCGCCTTGGAAGGCAGCTCATCCATTGCCACCGTTTGGGACGCGTGCTTGATCTTTAATCGCTCACCAAACGGATGAGGACCCAATTTCTTTTTCAGGATATTTTCATCACCAACCAGAATAAGAGCAGTCTCCCGGTCACGCCGCAGATACTCTCTGGCAGCCGGAATCACGACATCTGCCCCAATATCCCCACCCATGGCATCCAATGCGATTATAACTGGCTTATTCATGTGCTGATGAATGACCTATCCACGTAAACTCGTTTGATCAGTTATCTTTTTTTCAAGTTTTGAACAGGATCGGTTGGCATCAAAGTACACAACCGAATTACCCCTATCTCTAGAGGCCGGACAATCAATTATTCTGCCTGTCAATTAAAGAACCCAACAAGGGATATCCCTTGATGGGCTTCAGATAATAAATAGCGAGAACCGGGAGATCACTCGCCCTTCGTGTTGACTACCTTACGTCCTTTGTAAAAGCCGTCTGCAGTGACATGATGGCGTAGATGGGTTTCACCCGAAGTGGAATCGATTGAGAGGGTTTCACCTTTCAGCGAATCGTGAGAACGACGCATTCCACGTCTTGAAGGGGTCTTTCTGCTTTGTTGAACAGCCATCGCTGATCTCCCGAATAATCTATTTGTTAACCAATTTAATCTTTGTCACGCTTCAGCTCGGCCAGAGCCGAAAACGGATTTACTCGTTGTTGCTCACTACTATCTATCGGCGCTACCGCTTCAGTCACTCTCGACTCGGGAACCTTGCAGGCCCCGGGGTCGTGCATCGCCACTTGTGGCAGCAGCAATAGCAATTCCTCTTCAAGCAAATCCCTGAATACCACCTGATCATCCTCGACCAAACAAGGGTCCAGGGTTTCAGGTAGCATCTCAGCCTCATCCAAACCTTGAACGAATACCACGGACAGGTGGGTATCGACCGGTAGATTCACCGCATCCAGACACCGCTGGCATTGCAATGGCAACACCGCCTTGATCCATCCGCTGAGTACTGCCCGCCGCTCCTGGTCGCGACTAAAGGTCAATTTAAAACTGACATTTCCTGCAGGTTTCAGCAAGCATGCGCTCAACCTTGAAAAAGTCCCCAAAGGCAGCTCTCCGCCGATCTCTTTGCCTAGATCGGCGAAACGCCACGGATCTAATCGATCAGGAAAGCGCTTCGACATAAGCGGACAATAATATTATGAGTAGAGCACCCATGTCAAAATGACATGGGTGCTGGGGGAATTAGGGGCCAACCAGGGCTAACAGGATACCGGCGGCTACTGCGGAGCCGATGACGCCCGCCACATTCGGTCCCATTGCGTGCATGAGGAGAAAATTATGGTGATTGGTCTCCAATCCAACCTTATTGACGACACGGGCCGCCATCGGTACCGCGGATACGCCGGCGGCGCCGATCAGGGGGTTCACTTTACCGCCTGTCACCCGGTACATGATCTTACCCATGATGACGCCTGTTGCCGTACCGATACAGAAGGCGAAGGCCCCAAGTGCCAAAATACCTAAGGTTTCGACTGTAAGGAATTTATCTGCCGAGAGTTTTGACCCCACGGCCAACCCCAGGAAGATAGTCACGATATTGATAATCTCATTCTGCGAGGCGTGGCTCAACCGCTCGACGACACCAGATTCCCTGAGCAGATTGCCGAATGTCAGCATCCCAATCAGGGGAGCCGCTGACGGGAGGAAGATTGCACACAGAATTAACACCGCAAACGGGAAAAGAACCTTCTCCAACTTGGTGACGTGGCGTAGCTGTTGCATCTCCACATTGCGCTCTTTCTCGGTGGTTAGCAGGCGCATAATGGGCGGCTGGATGATCGGCACCAAGGCCATGTAGGAATAGGCCGCAACGGCAATTGCCCCCAACAGATCGGGTGAGAGTCTGGAGGCAAGGAAGATTGCAGTCGGTCCGTCTGCCCCCCCTATGATTGCGATAGCGGAGGCATCGGCCAGGGTGAATTCGAAGCCCGGCAGGAAATTCAATGCCAAGGCACCCAACAGGGTGACGAAGATACCAAATTGAGCGGCCGCACCGAGCAACAACGTCCATGGCATCGCTATCAACGCGCCGAAATCGGTCAACGCACCGACTCCCATGAAGATCAGCAGCGGAAACACACCGGTTTCTATACCTACAGTGTAGATATAGCCCAATATCCCATCGGGTCCACTGATCCCGGCGAGGGGAATATTGCTCAAAATGGCGCCAAAGCCAATGGGGACCAGCAGCAGCGGCTCGAACTTCTTGACTATCGCCAGGTAGATCAAGATACCGCCGACGCCCATCATCAGCGTCTGCCCCCACTCCAGATTGGCCAGCCCAGTGGACTGCCATAGCGGTTGAAGTCCTATCTCGATCATGTCAGGAGAGACTCAACAGAGGTGAACCAACCTGCACGGTGTCTCCCTCTTTAACCAAAATCTGGGCAACTGTCCCTGCAGCGCTCGCACGCACTTCCGTCTCCATTTTCATCGCCTCCAGGACCATCACTACATCCCCGGCTGCGACCCTGTCCCCCACAGCAACCTTGATGGCGTGGATGTTGCCGGACAGAGGGGCTGAGATAGATTGCCCGCCGGCACCGCCTGCAGCAACCGGAGCGGCACTCTGTGCCGCAGCAGGAGCAGCTGCCGGGGCCACTTCGGAGACAGCACCGCTGGGAGTCACCTTGACGTTGTAGGCAACCCCGTTGACCTCCACCTGATAGGACTCCGGGCCACCTTTCACAGCGGTCGCTGCAGCCGTTGCAGGCGCCTGCGCAGGTGCGGCGGGTTCGGCGCCCGGCGGCGGCTCGAATGCATCCGGATTATCCCGATTCTTGAGGAACTTCAGGCCCACTTGTGGGAAGAGTGCGTAGATAAGCACATCATCCACTTCGGCGTCGGCCACCCTGATCCCATGTTCTTCAGCCAGCCCATGAAACTCTGCTGTAAGCTTGTCCATCTCATCGTCCAGCAGATCGGCAGGACGACAGGTGATCGCCTCTGCCCCGTCAAGCACCTTCATCTGTAGTTCAGTGTTCACCGGAGCCGGGGTGGCACCATACTCACCTTTCAGTACCCCTTCTGTCTCTTTAGTGATGCTCTTGTAACGTTCACCTGTCAGGACATTGATGACAGCCTGGGATCCGACGATCTGCGATGTGGGCGTCACCAGCGGTATGTAGCCCAAGTCCTTGCGTACTTTGGGAATCTCATCAAGTACCTGGTCCAGCTTGTCGGTGGCATTCTGTTCCCGTAGCTGATTCTCCATGTTGGTCAACATGCCGCCTGGTACCTGAGCTACCAGAATGCGGGAATCGACACCCTTGAGGGAGCCTTCGAACTTGGCATACTTTTTTCGTACCTCACGGAAATAGGCGGCAATCTCCTGCAACAGGTTCAGATCCAACCCGGTGTCGCGATCGGTTTCCTGGAGTATGGCCACCACCGACTCTGTGGCCGAGTGTCCGTAGGTCATGCTCATGGACGATATGGATGTATCAATCATATCGATTCCAGCTTCAGCCACCTTGATATTGGTTGCGGTACTCATACCCGTTGTGGCGTGGCTCTGCATGGTGATCGGTATTGAAATGGCTTCTTTGAGACGGGTCACCAACTCAAAGCCCACATAGGGATTCAACAATCCTGCCATATCCTTGATACAGATCGAGTGACAGCCCATCTCTTCCAGGCGTTTGCCCATGTCGACCCAATATTCCATGTTGTGGACAGGGCTCACCGTGTAGGACATGGTTCCCTGGGCATGCTTGTCGACCTTGAGTGTGGCCTTAATGGCTGTTTCAAGATTGCGCAGATCATTCATGGCGTCAAAGATACGGAATACATCCACACCGTTGATGGCTGCCCGCTCAACGAATTTATCCACCACATCGTCTGCATAATGCCTGTATCCGAGGATATTTTGTCCCCGGAAAAGCATCTGCATGGGCGTTTTTGGCATTGCCGCCTTGAGGGTCCGGATTCGCTCCCAGGGATCCTCCCCGAGATACCGGATACAGGCGTCAAACGTCGCCCCACCCCAGGTCTCTAAAGACCAATAGCCGACGTTATCCAGCTTTTCGGCAATTGGCAGCATATCCTCGATACGCATTCTGGTTGCAAACAGGGACTGAGGTGCATCACGCAGTACAACATCAGTAATTCCAAGTGGTTTCTTTTCGCTCATAAACTAGCCGCCGTTGAATAGTAAACAGCCATAGAAGTTGTTAATTTTTAAAAAAGGGAACTTTACCAGATCTATCTGTGGGTAGCGCGATAACTGTTAATGGCAGCCGTAATGACAGCAACCAGATCACCTCGCATACCTTCCTGCCCCTGCCCCATTGTCACGGGATGAGATGATACCCTTTCAGGAACCCCTTGTCGCTCAGTAACAAGCAATGCAAATTTTGACATCCCTTTCATGGCAAAAACCAGGATCAGAAGGAAGGTAAACACTATCCCCATTCCGACGGCCATGAGATTGACGCCTGACATTAGCAAGTCTGAGATTGGCATGGTAGATCTTAACTCTGTTTCGAACAATTCCGCCTTTCTACGTTGGGTCCACTCCACTTGTCAAGCAAGGCCTGTGTATCAAGAAAGGGTTATCGCCCTGTTTTATATAAAAAAAGCTTTTTTTATTTAGAATATTCATGGTTAATATTTAACACATTAATACTTAGGGCTTCAACCACCAATGGTTTCTAATAGATAAAGAGTGAAAAAGAGAGATACTTTTTTGATACCATGCGCTGGAATTGATATCACACAAGCTGTAGCTGAATGCCCTACTCCAACAACACTAAACAATCACTGATTCTTGCCTCGAGTTCACCTTTTCGCCGTGAGTTATTGAGTCGGCTGGGGGTCGAGTTCAGCAGTATGTCACCGGATATTGACGAGGATCTGCAAACGGGTGAAGCACCTGAAAATTTGGTGACCCGTCTGGCGGAGAGCAAAGCGAGGGTGGTTGCCAAGGATCATCCTAATGCACTTGTTATTGGATCTGATCAAGTGGCCGTCGTCGATGGCAAAATCCAGGGAAAGCCGAGAGATCATCAGCAGGCTGTGGAACAATTGCTTTGCGCTTCAGGCAAGCGGGTCAGTTTTTTAACCGGATTGTGTCTGCTAAACAGTGAAACCGGGCATTTCCAGGTCTGCTGCGAACCCTTTCACGTCATATTTCGGGTCTTGCAGCAAAGGGAAATCGAAAACTACCTGTTAAAAGAGAAACCGTATAATTGCGCCGGCTCCTTCAAATCCGAAGGTTTGGGAATTTCACTTTTTGAACGTCTGGAGGGTGAGGATCCGAATGCCTTGATCGGCCTGCCCCTGATACGACTCATAGCCATGTTACGCAATGAAGGGATCGATGTGCTGGCGGAGTAATCCTTTTGCCGTGTTCAGAATAGAATATCCTCGACTTTTTTTGTCTCCTCATCCAATGATCCATTACTGCTGGCCTTCTCCAAGCGGGAGAATGCCTTGATGCTTGAACGATCCAGACTCGCAAAAGGATGGTCCGTACCTTCATAGGCCATAATATTCGCTACCTGTACCACATCGACATAATCTACGGGTTCCTCGCCAGGATCACGCGTTAAATCTTCGTGCTCCGCTGCTGCGTCTATGACATGTTGATCAAACTTCCACAGCTTTAAAATACTGCCGCCCAATTGGGTGTGTAATTTCATCAGCACCTTGTCCAGAAACTCTGGATTGGCGATTATATCTGGATAATTACACGCCTTGATCAATAAGGGGATTTGACCGATATCGTGCACCAAACCCGCAACCAGTGCGATATCCGCATCCAGACCGGGCTGCTCCTTGGCTAGAATCGCCGCCTGCGCACCTACTTTCACCGAATGGGCCCAAAGTTTGTTCATGCGCCTCTCGATATCCTTTTCGGAGGTACGGAAAACCTC
>JBEVVS010000022.1:0-20206 GCA_040507005.1 Candidatus Thiodiazotropha sp. | reverse complement strand
GATTACACACCCATCGATTTCGAAGGGAGTTATACACCACCTGATATTGGAATGGGTACGAATATAACCCGCTACGAATATAACCTAGACAAACAATTGACGAGCATTGAGAGGCCAAATGGAACCATAGTTCCATTGGATTACGATATAGGAGGCCGGTTAAGCGCAATCACACTTCCACGTGGCTTGTTACAATATGGTTATAACGCTCAAACAGGGCAACTAGAGAGCATTACAGATCCTACAGGAAACGCATTGAGTTTTTCATATGACGGCCCCCTATTATTAAACGAAATCTGGATTGGTGAGGTTGCAGGCAGTGTTGGGCGAGATTATGACAACAATTTCTGGCTAACGGGCTTTAGTGTTAATGGTGATTTGATAACACGTGAATACGATATGGATGGTCTTTTGATCCAAACAGGTGACCTTACCCTGGATAGAGATCCAATTAATGGTCTTGTAACGGCAACCCATTTGGCCGATATCGATTCAGTGACCCTGTATAACCAGTTCGGAGAAATTGACCGGGAACGCACTACCATGGCTGGTTCCAGCCTGGATGCTGTAGTGGAGGGTCAAGGTATTACGGCAGACACATTGGAGATTGCCGGTCGCATAGCCGGTGCCAGTGCGGTCACCATAAACGATCTGACGATGGATGTAGGTAGTGACGGTACAGTCACAGGACAGGTGCCTTTACCCAATATCCAAGAAAATCTCCTCAATATCGAGGTCTTCGACAGCAGCGGTGACCTAGCTGGTCAAATACAACGTACGGTCATTCGGGAGTTACCGCAAACCAATTACAACATCACACGTATCGTTGAGATGGCGCCCAATGGGGATATTTATTTCTTCAATGAAGGAAGTGGCGGTCAGGAACTGCTGAGGCGTATAGCCAGCACAGGTAGTGTCTCACAGCCAGATTGGTTGAATGGTGCAAGTGATGTGACTGTTGCAGAAAGTGGGGAGATATACTTGCTCAAAGGCATGAATTTAAATGTCTATGATGGAACACAGGAGACAGTTGTTCTTGATCTTGCTTCTGCAGGCCTGACATCGGTCAGTGATATGGAGATAGGCCTGGACGGTCTTGTCTATATTGCATCCCTCAACGATATATACAGGATCGAAGGAAGCAACCTAGTTTTAATAGTAACAATACCTAATGGTGGTTGGGAGGTGGGTCTCGAACACTCGGCTTGGGGTTTGGTAGCAGATGGGGGTGGAGGTGATTACTACTACCGCATCCAATCTGATGGAACTTTAGAGACCTTAATTAATAGTGAAACCTGGAATTCGGATTTTGCTTTGAGCGATAATGGCGAGGTTTGCTGGCGCGATGAAGGGCCGGTATGTACTATAATAAATGATCCACATGCTGGATGGGATTGGATGCCATTCTTTGTCGATTCCATGGAGTTTGGGTCAGACGGTGCGCTCTATTACGCAGACATCGATAATCTGTATCGCTTCGAGAATGATATGTCTACTCCGATTCTTGGCGGTGCCCAGGGAGTAGTCGGAACGTTACGGTTGAGCGGTAGTATTGGTGGGGAGCTGTTCGGTGTCAGCTACGCTCGTGATAAACTTGGGCGCATCAAAGAGAAGGAGGAAACCGTAGAGGGTGAAACAACTACTTACGTCTATGGTTACGACTTGGTAGGTAGGTTAGAGTCTGTCAGCGAGGATGGTGTAGAGACGGTACGTTACGAATATGATAGTAATGGAAATCGTACCCATGTTAATGGTTCTTTAGTCGCTACATACGATGAGCAGGATCGGTTACTAACTTACAACGGTTCAAACTATAGCTATACGGTTAATGGTGAACTTTCAGAGAAAACAGAGAGTGGTGTTACGACCCAGTATACTTATGATGTGTTAGGTAATTTGATGCAGGTAAGGTTACCAGGGGATGATGTTATCGATTATATCATCGATGGCAGTAATAGAAGAATTGGAAAAAAGCTCAATAATGAGCTCGTCCAAGCCTTCTTGTACAAGGACCAGCTCAATCCGATTGCAGAATTAGATGGTAATAACAATATAGTCAACAGATTTATTTATGGTTCAAAACTCAATGTGCCAGAGTATATGATTAAAGAGAGCGTAGTCTATCGCATCGTTTCAGATCACCTTGGCTCACCAAGATTGGTAGTTAACACAGAGACCGGTGGAATCGCTCAACGATTAGATTATGACGCCTGGGGTAATGTGGTACTGGATACTAATCCAGGATTTCAACCTTTTGGTTTCTCAGGTGGCATACTTGATAATAGCACTGGACTGGTTCGGTTTGGCGCCAGAGACTACAGTCCAGAGACTGGGAAGTGGACAAGTAAAGACCCTATTAAGTTTGAAGGAAATGACACAAATCTTTATGCTTATATAAATGGGAATCCAGTAAATTTTACCGATCAAAGTGGGTTAGGGATTGGGCTAGGTCTTACATGTGAAGCAATAGTCGGAGCTACTTCCGTTTACTCCACTTTAGACTCAGCGGAACAGTTAACAGAAAGCATAGAAGTTTTGCAAGATCAGCTTGATAGAGTAAATAGGGCATATGATGAATGCTCGCCAACCGACCTTGAAAAACAAGCTGAATTGGATCAAATTAGGAGAGAATTAGAGAAAGCAATTCTTGATCTGACCGCACAAAACATGCCACTGTCAGATTTATCTGGTGCAGGTCCGGAAATGCTTGGCGCAGGTGCGTGCGGATTAATGTTCTTTTTCAATCCTTTTTAGGATCTCAACAAATACAATGAACATGTCAAAAAGAAATATAAGAATAATCACAGTCATTTCATTGGTGATAAATTGCATAGGCTTGATATATTCGCTAAATAATTACTTTGTATATGTCAATGGTATAAAAATGCATAATTTACTGAGTCTAAATGAGGATGTTTATACTAAAAATCTATATAATAATTTTAATGATACAAAAGCTATAGATAATGTAATCGATGAGCTTAAATTTAGACATGACAAGATCAACAAACTTAATTCAATAATAGATAACAACTATAAAATAGTTGCGGAACAAACAAAATTAAATACTTTGCTGTGGAGTGTCTTATTGATGTTAAACATTATAATGAGCCTTATTTTGAAGGGCACGGATACAAGTCAATAATTGTTACATCTGTCAGCATTTTAACATTACAAGTTTCTAGATTATTCAGATTAATGTGCGCTTTCGGGTGATGCGGCGCAATTTAGTTTCACGTTGTTCTCTGCTGTTCGCATATTATTACTAGCCGGTGGTGCAATGCTAGTGCCATTTGAGGCGGTAGGGGCTGTACTAGGTGCTATTATTGTATCGATTCTTAGTTTTATCGGAGCTATTTTCTAAACAGGCATCTAACTATAATACATATTGTTATGTAGCTAAGATTTTGAGAAGCTAGTGAGTATATGGAAGAATTTAAATGTAATAATTGTAATAAAGATAAGTATATCGTGGGTAAAATTAATTTAGTGTCTGCATTAATGCTTGCATTATTCATGATATACCCATACGGAATGAAGTTATGCGATGAATGTGCATTTAAATATAATGTTATCGGTTTTTTACTGACATTTTTTGTTTTAGTTGGACTAATGATTGTATTGTTCGTAGTTATATAGCGCGAATTCAACTCACAAGCCGAGGAGTGTTCATCGAGATTCCAAACTCCATTTTTACATTAGTTCAATATCCACCATGACATGACAAGACGATAACTATTTTTTAATCAATGGGCTCTGACATGATCGATATTATCGGCAACTAAACACCGCTGTTAATGCCTAGGTGGTTGTCAATATAAAGAATAAGCTCTAGCTTCTGTCCAATCGCCGATACCCGATCGCCTCGCTGATATGCGAGGTCTCCACCTTGGGACTCGCCTCCAGATCGGCGATGGTACGCGCCACCTTGAGAATACGGTGGTAGGCTCGCATCGACAGCCCCAGTTTTTCGATGGCTCGGTGTAACAGCTCGTTGCCCATTTTGTCCGGGGCGGCCACCTGCTCGATCTGCGCCCCCTGCAGCGCCTGGTTGGTGCAGCCTTGTCTCGCTAGTTGTATTTCTCGGGCGTCGATGACCCGCTTGCGAATGGTCTCGCTCGACTCCTCTTGTTTCTGCGGCCTTTGGCGGTTGAGCTGCAGCGGCTGTCTCGGTACCTCCACATGCATGTCGATACGATCCAGCAGGGGCCCCGAGATACGCATGCGGTAGCGGTTGATCCGATCGAGGGTGCAGTGGCAGCGGTTGCTGCCGTCTCCCAGGTGGCCGCAGGGGCAGGGATTCATAGCCGCGATCAGCTGAAAGCGGGAGGGATAGTCCACCTGGCGGTTGGCCCTTGAGATGGTGATACGGCCGTTCTCCAGGGGTTCGCGCAACACCTCCAGGGTATGTCGGTCGAACTCCGGCAGTTCATCCAGAAACAACACACCGCAATGGGCCAAGGATATCTCCCCCGGCTTCGGATTACTGCCGCCCCCTACCAGGGCCGCTGCGGATGCCGTGTGGTGGGGTGCGCGGAAGGGCCTTTGACGCCACTGGGCAGGCTGGAATGCCCGGTTGTTGGCCACCGAGTGGATGGCGGCGCACTCCAGGGCCTCCTCCTCGCTCATGGGGGGCAGTATCCCGGGCAGGCGCGAGGCGAGCATCGACTTGCCGGTGCCGGGGGGGCCGATATAGAGCAGCGAATGGCCCCCCGCGGCGCTGATTTCCAAGGCCCGTCGGGCATGGCTCTGGCCATAGACATCAGCCATATCGAGGGGGTGTTTTGCCGTATTCGCTGTGGCCAGTGAACTTTTAAACTGGGCTAGCTGGTTGACGCTGTTGATGTGTGAACAGACCTCGAGCAGGTGTTTTGCGGGGTAGCATTGGAGACCGCTCACCAGGCACGCCTCCTCGGCGTTTTGTTGCGGCAGGATGAGGGAGCGTCCCGCCTCCCTGGCGGTGAGGGCCACGGGCAGAATCCCGTTGATCGGGCGCATTTCACCGGATAGGGCAAGCTCACCGGTGAATTCGTAATGGTTCAATGGGTCCGCCGCCAGCTGGTTCGATGCGGCAAGGATCCCCAGGGCGATGGGGAGGTCGAACCGACCCCCCTCCTTGGGCAGGTCGGCGGGGGCCAGGTTGATGGTGATGCGTCGCGCGGGAAACTCAAACTGGCTGTTTATCAGAGCGCCTCTGACCCGGTCCTTGCTCTCGCGTACCGCCATTTCAGGCAGGCCAACGATAGAGAGACCAGGCAGGCCGTTGGAGAGGTGAACCTCTACGGTTACCAGGGGTGCTTGGATGCCCTCTTGGGCCCGGGAATAGAGAATGGCGAGTGACATGGATTCCTTCCTTGGAATATTGGCGGGTCTGTGATTGAGGATGGGCTAGCTGGTTTTCTCCTCCAGCGCCTTGATCTGGGCCTCCAGCCGTTCCAGCTTTTCACGTGTTCGGGCGAGTACCGCGCTCTGCACCTCAAACTCCTCACGGGTGACCAGGTCCAGCTTGGCCAGTCCCGATTCCAGGGTGGCGCGCATGTTTTTCGTTACATCCGCCTGCAGGGTCTGGAAGCCGCTGGGCAGGGTTGCGGAGAGCCGGGTGGTCAGTTCATCGATCAGTTTCGGATCTATCATGGGCCAGACAATAGCCAGTGGCGTCGCCTTTGTCCAGCGAGAGGTAAGTGCGCCATGGGGCAGAGGCCTGCCCTTGGGTCAGGGTATGTCAGTGGGGTTACAACTAACCATAAAGGGGTAGATCGGGCTCCTCTTTTGCACCAATAGGGTGCACAGCTCTGGTGCAAGGGATTGAGTTATGTTCACAAACCATGCACGGGGCTTTAGGGATCTCCCTGTAATTAGCGCATATTTTAACAAATTTCCTTTTAATACAGTGGTTTGCAAATCTTGGCACGAAGTCTGAAAAGACAGCTGTAGTTTCACCTCGTCCAGTGATGAGTCGAGTTAACTGTTTAACCCATGTTTCTATTCTATTAAGAGGAAGTATAACGATGAAGATGAACCGTCTTGCCCTGGCATGTGGCGCTGCAATGCTTGGACTCTCGTCCATTGCTGCGGCAGAAGTCAGCACTAATATCGGTGTCACCAGCAACTACATCTGGCGCGGTTTGACCCAGTCAGGCAATTCCACGGCACTCTCCGGTGGATTCGATTGGTCCGGCGAGTCAGGTCTGTATGCAGGTACCTGGCTCTCTGAGGCCTGGGACGACTATGAACTAGACCTGTATGGCGGCTACGCAGGCGAGGCCGGCGACTTCGGCTACGATGTGGGCCTGATCTACTACACCTATTCAGCCGATGCTGAATCAAACTTCCTCGAGCTTGCAGTCGGCGGCAGCTGGCAGTTTCTCTCCGCCGGTCTCAACTATGTGGTCTCTGCCGAGGATGCGGTTGAGGTTGTGGAAGAGGACCTCTACTACTACCTGGGCGCCAGCTTTGACCTGCCACAGGATTTCTCCATTGGCGTGACGGTCGGTTTCGTCGAGCCCGATGGTGACGGCGATGACGATTTCGAGGACTACACCCACTATCAGGTCGACCTCAGCAAGGCAGTCGGTGATTTCGGTGATGTCACCTTGAGTCTCTCCGATACCGACCTCGATGACACCGACGCTGCCGGTGAAGATTCCGATATGCGTTTCTTCCTCTCTTGGAGCAAAGGCTTCTGAGACAGGTCGCCTTGACTTAACTATTTGAAGATGTACAGCCCGTTCTGTAACGGGCTGAACGAGGAGTAATCTCATGAAAATGGTTTCAGCAATCATTAAGCCGTTCAAGCTTGATGATGTCCGCGAAGCTTTGTCGGAAGTTGGTGTGGCGGGTATCACGGTAACCGAAGTCAAAGGTTTCGGGCGCCAGAAGGGTCACACCGAACTATACCGCGGTGCAGAGTACGTGGTCGATTTCCTACCCAAGATCAAGGTCGAGATTGCCGTCGATGACGACATTGTCGATCAGGTCGTGGAAGCGATCTCAAGTGCTGCCAAGACGGGCAAGATTGGTGACGGCAAGATCTTCGTCACTTCCGTAGAACAGGTCGTTCGTGTGCGTACCGGTGAAACCGGTCCTGAAGCGCTGTAACTCACTAGCAACATTTATTGGAGAGTATCGTGGAAGCGATTACACAACTTAGCTACGCATTGGATACCTTCTACTTTTTGGTATCCGGCGCGCTTGTCATGTGGATGGCGGCGGGTTTCGCCATGCTCGAGGCCGGTTTGGTCCGAGCCAAGAATACCGCTGAAATCCTGACTAAAAACGTCGCCCTGTTTGCCATTGCCTGCATTATGTACATGCTGATGGGCTACAACATCATGTACCCGGGTGAGGGCAACGGCTATTTTCCTGCCCTTGATCTGAGCTTTATGTTCGGTGGCGATAACAGTGTCGAAGATGTACTGGCCAGCAACGGAGATACCTATTACTCCGGCATGTCAGACTTCTTCTTCCAGGTGGTCTTCGTCGCCACTGCCATGTCCATCGTCTCCGGTGCCGTGGCAGAACGTATGAAGCTCTGGGCATTCCTGTTCTTTGCCGTGGTAATGACCGGTGTCATCTATCCTCTGCAGGGTTACTGGAAATGGGGTGGCGGTTTCCTGGACGCAGCTGGTTTCAGCGATTTCGCCGGTTCCGGTGTGGTCCATTTATGTGGCGCCTCTGCGGCCCTGGCAGGTGTCATCCTGCTCGGTGCACGTAAGGGTAAATACACCGCGGATGGTCGAATAAACGCTATCCCCGGTGCAAATCTGCCCCTGGCCACCTTGGGTACCTTTATCCTCTGGTTGGGCTGGTTCGGCTTCAACGGCGGCTCTGAGCTGAAGGTTTCAGATATCGGTGAGGCCAACGCTGTGGCTGCAGTCTTTGTCAATACCAATGCAGCTGCAGCCGGCGGTGTCATCGCGGCACTGCTGACTGCCCGGGCCCTGTTCGGTAAGGCTGATCTGACCATGGCCCTGAATGGTGCCCTGGCCGGACTGGTTGCAATCACTGCGGAACCGCTGACGCCCACCCCGCTGGAAGCGACGTTGATCGGTGCCGTCGGTGGCCTCTTGGTGGTCTTCTCCATTATCGTCATGGATAAGATCAAGATTGACGACCCGGTCGGTGCTATTTCGGTGCACGGTGTGGTCGGCATGTGGGGCCTGATTGCTGTACCTTTGACCAACGGTGATGCGTCGATTGGACCGCAGTTACTCGGTTTGGGAGTAATCTTCGCCTGGACGTTCGTCGCCAGCTTCGTTGTTTGGCTGATCCTTAAGATTGTGATGGGTATTAGGGTTAGCGAAGAGGAAGAGTACGAAGGTGTCGATCTCGGTGAGTGTGGACTGGAAGCCTATCCTGAATTCACCGGTAACCGAGGTTCAGGCCTCTAATATATCTGTTGGATGATCCTCCCTTTAAGGGCGCTTCGGCGCCCTTTTTTTGTCACAAATTTCTAATTCCGCTATTGGCTACATCGTGAATTGAAGTACATGGAGAGTTGTCTTTCGGGTAGACTGAAAGCAGATATGGGTTGAATAGCCGGCCCAGTGTATGCATGAATCGGCATCGACTACAGATGAATACGATGAATTTGCAAGGAGCCATACAATGCTGGAGTTGAATATAAGAGGGCAAGCTATAGGCAGGTTTGTTCTGTTTTGTCTTTTAATGTTAGTGACCTTGCAACTCCATGCAGGTGTCTATAAATGGGTAGACGACAAGGGTCGTGTGCACTTTAGTGACAGGCCGGTGGACGGGCAATCCACGCAGATAAATATCAGACAGAAGAGTGTGGATGAAGCATCGCCCGGTCCAGAGGACAGGAAATCAAAGATGCAACGCATGTTGGATGTCTATCAAGAGGAACGAGCCGAACGTAAAGAGGCAAAGCAGAAACAGCAGGCTGAACGCAAGCAACGCAAGCAGAATTGCGTCCGGGCGAAAGATCGTTATAACTCACATCTGCGGGCAAGTGGTATCTATGATTTAAACAAGGATGGTGAGCGGCAATATCTGAGTGAGACACAACGGGCCCGGCATATGAAAAGACTGAAGTCCGAAATTGCCCGCTGGTGCAACTGAGGCAACGCCGAATTTACATATAGCTGATTTCAGCTTCACTGACTATCTGGTTTCGGCCCGACTCCTTGGCTTGATAGAGTGCCTGGTCTGCGCGCTCGAGAAGGTTTTCCGGGCTTTCTCCCTGGCGAAAGCTGGCGGCGCCCACCGATACGGTCACCGCTGGGAGCTTCTCTTTGGTACTGCGTTTAACCAATATCAGATTGGCCACCGACTGATGGATCGATTGGGCAATATCCAAGGCATTGAAGATATCAGTTTCAGGAAGCAGTACAGTAAACTCCTCGCCACCATATCGTGCGGGAAAGTCGAACTCTCGCACCTTTTTCTTCAGGGTCAGCCCGACGCGGCGAATAACCTCATCTCCGATGACATGACCAAAATTGTCATTGAACCGTTTGAAATGGTCGATATCGAGCATCAGAATCGAAAATGGAGACTCGACACTGTTGTAGGCCTCGATCAATTCATGCATGCGTTTATTGAGGGCGCGGCGATTGAACAGCCCGGTCAGTGGGTCCGTTGACATTTCATCCCGTAGCTTTTTGACTTCGGACTGAAGCGATAGACTCTTTTGTTCAACCGATTGCAGGTTGCTGTGCAACTTGCGGTTGTTATCCATCGCTTGGGTTGTGGCCTGCATCAGCGTTTGTGCGATTCCACGCAGATCATCAAGGCTTGGGTTGGCATCCAGGGCATGACTCTGTGTTTGCAGTGTCTGATTGAAGATGTCTGTCTGATCACTGTTGACAGTTACACCCTCGAGCACCTTGAACAGCAAGCTGTGAAGATCCGCCAGATGTTCGTCCAGCTCGTCGCTATCCGCCCCTTTAAGGCAATGGTTTTCAAACAGATGGAGGAGAAAGTGGCTGTCCAGACTGCCGGCTTTCCTTATCTGATTATCGATCTCTTGAGTTAATTCCCTATGCCGCTGTGTGACGTACTCATAGGCCACATGGTAGCAAACGGGTATGAAGGGTATGTTGTAATGAGTCAGCAGTTCCGTCGCCTGGGTATGCCATTGATTGGTCTCATCCGCTGTATCCAATCTGAAGCAGTGTGGATTGAGCATTTATTTGACGCTGCCTGATTTTATCCTTGTTGGTTGATTAGGATTTTCGTTCCAGATGTTTCGTTTTATTAATTGACGACCAAAATCGATACATCTTTAGGAATTTAACGCGGGTAACCAGGCAGATGCTACTAAAAAAGGGGCGTTTAGCCCCTTTATGTGATGAAAGTCTTGTGTCTAGAGCTTAGTGGACGCTGCCAAAGGAGAGGTCCAGGGAGTAGGGCGGCAGGGGAATGCCGGCGATCTTGCACGCCTGGACCACAGGGCCCCTGGGGAACAGGGTATAGAGATATTTCTTGCCACCTCGATCCTTTACTTGTGTGGTCATCGCTTTGAGCACCAATCTGGCACTGCATGTGGCGCCATGCTCTTCACAATGACGACGCAGGAAGTGGATCATCTCCCAATGCGCATCGGTCAATTCAATCTTCTCCTCCGTGGCCAGGGCAAGTGCCTGTTCTTCCGTCCATTCTTCGAAACCTTCCGGTGTGTTGCTGTTCTCGACAGCCATTGGGTTCATGTCAGGCATGGTCGTCTCCAGTGGTGATGGTCGTTCGTTGTAGATAGATCTTTTATTGTTTTAAGGGTTCGTTTGAGCCCCATGCACTAAAAAGATAGATCAGTTTTCAAGAAAGACCAAGAAATTTAGTAGGTCTTATGCTCGAGGGGGATTCGGGATCATTAAACTGGCGACAAAAGCCATTGATTTAGCTACTATCAGTGGGCCTGCAAACCGGCGCTAACTCAAATTTCTTATGGATTTTCAGCAGCATATGTCAAAAACGCCTCCATTTGTACTGGTCGATGGCTCCTCCTATCTGTTTCGTGCCTATCATGCCCTTCCCGATCTCAGCAACTCACAGGGTGAACCGACAGGGGCAATAGTGGGTGTGCTGAACATGTTGCGGCGTTTGATCAGTGATTTCACACCCGACTCAATGGTGGTTGTCTTCGATGCTCCGGGGGGCAGTTTCAGAAACGATATCTATCCGGATTACAAGGCAAATAGGCCGCCGATGCCTGATGATCTGCGCAGTCAGATAGAACCCTTGCACGAGATAATCCAGGCCATGGGACTGCAGATGCTGGTGGTGCCGGGAGTCGAGGCGGACGACGTGATCGGCACCCTGGCCCGGCAAGCCACTGAGCAGGGTATAGAGACCCTGATCTCAACCGGTGACAAAGATATGGCTCAATTGGTGAATGAGCATGTCACGCTGATCAATACCATGTCAGAGACCACCACCGACGTGGACGGGGTCTTGGATAAGTTTGGGGTAAGACCTGACCAAATCATCGATTTCCTCGCTCTGGTGGGTGATGCGGTGGATAACATACCCGGTGTTCCCAAGTGTGGCCCAAAGACCGCCGCGAAATGGCTGAGCGCCTACGACACACTGGACAACCTGATCGCCCATGCTGAAGAGATCAAGGGCAAGATCGGTGAAAATCTGCGCGCAAGCCTGGATCAGTTGCCCCTATCCCGTGAACTGGCCACCATAAAACTCGATGTCAGCCTGGAGAAGGGGCCGGCCGACTATCAGCCGGTTGAGCAGGATAGCGTGCAATTGCGCCGCTACTATGAGTGGATGGAGTCGAATCGTCTGCTCGCAACCCTGGATGGAGGCGAGGTGCAGAGTGACGCGCAAGAGCTGGCCGATCAAGGGCCCGTCAACTACGAGACGGTTTTGAGTGAAAAGGCGTTACAGGCTTGGATCGAGAGGCTTCAGGGGAGCGATCTGTTCGCCTTCGATACAGAAACCACAAGTCTTGACTATATGCAGGCGGAACTGGTCGGTGTCTCGTTCTCCATTGCCCCTGGGGAGGCTGCCTATGTGCCGGTTGGCCACGACTATCCTGGGGCGCCCAACCAGCTGCCGCTTGAGTTAGTACTTACCAACCTAAAGCCCCTGCTAGAGAATCCGAACCTGAAAAAGGTTGGCCAGAACCTGAAATACGATATGAGCGTGCTGGCCCGCTACGGTATTACCATGCAGGGTATTGCCTATGACACCATGCTCGAATCCTATGTTCTTGATTCCACGGCTACCCGTCACGACATGGACTCTCTGGCCAAGCGCTATTTACAGCATGAAACCATCCATTTTGAGACCATTGCCGGTAAGGGCAAGAAGCAGTTGACCTTCAATCAGATCGAGTTGGATGTGGCCGCCCCCTATGCGGCTGAAGATGCGGATATTACCCTACGTCTGCATGAATACTTCCATCCAAAACTCGAAAGTGAGCCCTTACTGACACAATTGTTGGAGGGGCTCGAGGTTGCCCTGATCCCGGTTTTATCCAGGATGGAGCGGCATGGTGTAACCGTCGATAGCAACATGCTGAGGGAACAGAGTAATGAGCTGGCCAAGAGCATGCACCAGCTTGAACAGAGGGCCTTTGCCCTGGCCGGTCACAGCTTTAATCTGAGCTCGCCAAAACAGATCGGTGAAATATTCTTCACCGAACTTGAATTGCCGGTGATCTCCAAGACCCCCAAGGGGGCCCCCTCCACGGCGGAATCGGTATTGGTTGAGTTGGCGGAGCAGGGGCATGAGCTGCCGGCGGTGATTCTGGAACATC
The DNA here is from genome assembly GCA_040507005.1 of Candidatus Thiodiazotropha sp. Lineage (GTDB taxonomy): Bacteria > Pseudomonadota > Gammaproteobacteria > Chromatiales > Chromatiaceae > Thiodiazotropha. Next base: position 7,473 of record JBEVVS010000022.1, on the reverse strand, counting down.
GCGGGCTCTCCAAGCTGAAATCCACCTATACGGACAAACTCCCTGAGATGGTGAACCAGGAGACCGGGCGTGTGCATACCTCCTACCATCAGGCAGTGGCGGCTACCGGTCGTCTCTCCTCCACGGACCCCAATCTGCAGAACATTCCGGTGCGTACAGAAGCAGGCAGGCGGATCCGTCAGGCATTTGTGCCACAGCCGGGGTGGAGGATGCTGGCGGCGGACTACTCTCAGATCGAGTTGCGAATCATGGCCCATCTCTCGGGGGATGAGGGCTTGGTCAGGGCCTTTAAAGAGGGTAAGGACATCCACCGGGCCACCGCGGCAGAGGTCTTCGAAGCACCGCTGGATCAGGTGACAGCGGATCAGCGCCGCTCAGCAAAAGCGATCAATTTCGGCCTTATCTACGGGATGTCAGCCTTTGGTCTGGCTCGCCAGCTGGGTATAGAGAGGGGTGCTGCTCAGGATTATGTGGACCTCTATTTCAAGCGCTATCCCGGGGTCCAGGCGTTTATGGAACGGACCCGGGAATTGGCCCATGAGCAGGGCTATGTGGAGACCCTCTTTGGACGCCGTCTCTACCTGCCTGAAATCAATGCCAAAAATCATCAACGCAGAGTGGCCGCTGAGCGTACAGCAATCAATGCGCCCATGCAGGGCAGTGCGGCGGATATCATCAAGCGAGCCATGTTGGCCGTGGATGGTTGGATCGAGGCCAGTGCTCCGCCGGTGAAACTCTTGATGCAGGTGCACGATGAGCTGGTGTTGGAGGTGGATCGGTCATATGTGACTGATGCAAAAGAGATTATCATGGGATATATGGAAAGCGCCGCGAGTTTGTCAGTGCCCTTGCTGGTGGATGTGGGCGTTGGCGACAATTGGGATCAAGCCCATTGAACTTTATCCGATTCCTCCAGTCTATCTCCCTGTAAGTCGTACGACACGGGTCGCTTTTCCTCCCTTTGCGACCCATCCTTCCCGGGGACCCCATCCGGGAAGATCCGGCCCCGTCAGTCTCTCCCCTTAGGCTGATGGGGCTTTCTTTTGTGGCCTGGGCAAGGGTCAGTCGGCGTCTGCTTCCGGATCCAGTTCGAACCAAAGATCGAGCACCTTGTGACACTCGTCGATGCCCTGTTTTTTCAGGGCGGAGAAACGTTGCACCGAGATCTCCGGGCGGTCGGAGAGGGTTTTCTGCACCTTCAGCAGGGTATTTTTTGCAGCGCCGGTCTTGAGCTTGTCGGCCTTGGTCAGGAGGATATGTGTCGGCAGACCATGGTGGGTGTTCCACTGTAGCATCTGCAGGTCGAAATCTGTCAGTGGATGGCGGATATCCATCAAGAGAACCAAACCCAGCAAACACTGCCGATGCTCGATGTAGTCGGCGAGGGTCTCTTGCCACTCCCGTTTGATCGATTCGGCGACCCTGGCATAACCATAACCAGGCAGGTCTACCAGGCGTCGCTCCCTATCGAGAGAAAAGAAGTTGAGGAGTTGGGTTCTGCCTGGGGTTTTACTGGTTCGGGCGAGAGATTTCTGATTGCACAATACATTCAGGGCACTCGACTTTCCCGCGTTCGAGCGACCGGCAAAGGCGACCTCGAAACCGCTGTCAGGGGGAGCTTGGTTAAGACGGGCCGCGCTTTTTAAAAATTCGGCCCTGTGATAGTAGGGATTCATGGCATTTCTTTGTAAAGATGGGAAATGCCATGAACCCTATGTCAGGTGGGTTGCTCTGGTCAACTGCCCCAGAGTCTTTGGATCCAGGACTTTTTGCCTAGCTTGGGTTGTGCGCCTGCCTTGATGAAGAAACTGCTGTACTCCATATCCTCTTCCATGATGTGTTTGGTCAGCCAGGTTTTGAGAAAATGCATCAACTCAAAGCCGATGGCGGTCTTTCCTGTTGCCACTTTCTCTTGCAAGTCAGAGACGGATTGCAGCAGCTCCTCATGAATCTCTTTGTGATTTTCATAATCGGGATAGTTGAGAATCCGCATCAAGCTCTCTTCCACAGCGAAATGGATGCGGGTGTAATCGGCCAGATCACCCAGAATGCCCTTGACAACATCGCTGCCATGGCGCTGATGAATGGCCTCGTGCATCTTGTTGACGAGACTCACCAGCATCTTGTGCTGTTCGTCAATTTCTTCAATGCCGACACTCAGTGCGTCGGACCATTCTACGAATTTGGTCATAACTACTTCCCTAGCTTCCCCTGCATTGTAATGTCAAAGTTGTCAACATAACATTCTAGCATTGTGACAGGGTTCACGCTGCTGTACAACATATGGGCGGCAGAGAGTTAAGTAACTTTAGTCGATTAGTTTCCAATTTCCAGACTTTCCGCCGCTCTTCTCCATTAGCCGAACGTCACTGATCAGCATGCCCCTATCCACAGCCTTACACATATCATAGATGGTCAAGAGGGCGATCTGGGTGGCGCAGAGGGCTTCGATCTCAACCCCGGTCTGTCCCACTGTTTCCACATGAGTGCGGCAATTTATCGAGTTTTCACTCTCTTCAGACAACAGGTCAATCTCCACCTTGGTCAGTGACAGGGGGTGGCATAGGGGAATCAAGTCAGCAGCTCTTTTGGCCGCCATGATCCCGGCAATGCGGGCAACCCCAAGCACATCGCCTTTTTTATGCGTACCCTGCAGGATCATCTGTAGTGTCTCAGGCTGCATGGTGATTCGGCCCACGGCGATTGCCCTGCGCTTACTCGAAGGCTTGTCACCGACATTGACCATGTGCGCCTCACCGGCGGCATTGAAGTGGGTGAAATCGGCCATGAATGCTCCTTTTGATCTTCGACAGCAGACTAGGGCCTGGCAGTGTTTCTAATACCCGGCATCCTGCTCTATCTGTTTTGAGACCTCTCGTGCCTCAAAGGTCATATTCTCCAGGTCAGCAATGACGAAGGTTGCCTGTGATTTACCGACACCGCCAATAGTACCAGGATTGACCAGGTGGGTGATGTTGCCCTTGATGTTCACCAGCTGCTCGATTTTTAGATTGTGGCTGTGTCCGCAACAGACCAGGTCCCAGTCTCCCGTTGCAGCCATGGCGCGGGCATAGTGGGGATAGTGGACCAGAAAGATGTTACGTCCCGCCAATTGGACCCCGGCATCCATGCCGTGGTAGTGAATATGGTTCTCATCCCGGCTGGCGAGCTGTCCCAAAGTATAGAGATCGCCGGTATTGTTGCCATGAATCACATGCACCGGCAGAGCGTACTTGTCCAGACAGTGCAGGGTGCTGGGTGCGACCACGTCACCACAATGCAGTACAGCCTCGGCACCCTCTGTCTTCGCCGACTCGACGGCTGCATCCAATAGAGGAATGTGATCGTGGCTGTCAGAGAGTATGCAGATTTTCATCGGTTGCTGGTTACTTGCTGTGACAATGATTCAACATTGAGATTGAGATGCTGGGGCGTATAGCTGGCCATACCGGGCAAACTTTTAGAAGTTTGGCTTTTCCGGTGCATCCTTAAACATCTGCACAGAGTTTCTGACCTCGGCCTTCGCCGCTTCAACTCCCTCCCAGCCCTTGACGCGTACCCATTTGCCATCGTCCAGATCCTTGTAGTGCTCAAAGAAATGGGCAATCCGCTCCATCAACTCAGGAGGCATGTCCTCCACTGAATTGACATGTGTCCAGCGGCTAGAGATATCGTTGGCGGGAACGGCCACGACCTTGGCGTCATCCCCTGATTCATCGGTCATTTTCAGTACCGCTACCGGGCGACAGCGGATCACCGAGCCAGGTATCAAGGGGAAGGCGGTTGGTACCATCACGTCACAGGGGTCTCCATCATCTGAGAGTGTGTGGGGGATATATCCGTAGTTGGCCGGATAGTGCATGGCCGTGCGCAGGATGCGGTCGACAAACATTGCGCCTGTCTCCTTGTCCACCTCGTATTTGACTGGATCGGCGTTAGACGGAATTTCGATAATGACGTTGATTTCATCAGGAATTTGCTTTCCTGAAGAGACTCGGTCCAGATTCATAATAGAGACCCTTGCAGTTGAACTAGCTGGTTAGTGCCGGCAGGCAGGCCGGCAGTCGTGTGAGGTGTGAAGATTACGGATAACCTTGGCGGGTGTCTAGCCCAAAGCCGCTGCGATTGGAATAAAATTTAGCAGCGAAATCCACAGTAGAAATGTGGAATTGTGCTTTGCATTACCCATTTGCAATGCCGACGCTCAGGGTGATGAACAGCTGTCGGCCTGGGGTGGGAGCCAAGAAAAAGGGGAGCCGAAGCTCCCCTCTCCCGGTTGCGTGCCGCTATTTAAAGGATCGGCACAATCAGCAGGGCAACGATGTTGATGATCTTGATCAGCGGATTTACCGCGGGGCCAGCGGTATCTTTGTAGGGGTCGCCTACGGTGTCACCGGTGACCGCGGCCTTATGGGCATCGGAACCCTTGCCGCCATGGTTGCCGTCTTCGATATATTTCTTGGCGTTGTCCCAGGCACCGCCACCGGCGGTCATGGAGATGGCGACGAAAAGACCGGTGATGATAGTCCCGATCAACAGGCCGCCAAGGGCCTTGGCGCCTGCGTCACCACCCATTAGCCATCCGACACCCAGGGCCACCACGATGGGCATCAGCACTGGTAGCAGTGAAGGGATGATCATCTCCTTGATGGCTGCCTTGGTCAGCATATCCACGGCGCGACCATAGTCCGGTTTTTCACTGTGGTCCATAATGCCGGGCTTTTCACGGAACTGGCGGCGCACTTCATTGACGATGCCGCCAGCGGCCTTACCCACCGCTTCCATGGCCATGGAACCGAACAGGTAGGGTACGAGACCGCCGATGAACAGGCCGATCAATACCGCGGGATCGGACAGCTCAAAGCTGATCGTTTTGCCGGCATGCTCCAGGGTGTTGGTGAAGTCGGCGAACAGCACCAGCGCGGCCAGACCGGCGGAGCCGATGGCATAACCTTTGGTTACCGCCTTGGTGGTGTTGCCCACCGCATCCAGCGGATCGGTGATGTTGCGGATCTTCTCATCCAGCTCGGCCATCTCGGCGATGCCACCGGCGTTATCCGTGATCGGGCCATAGGCGTCGAGGGCGACGATGATGCCGGTCATGGAGAGCATGGCAGTGGCGGCAATGGCGATGCCGTACAGGCCGGCAAGGTCATAGGAGCCCCAGATCGCGGCGCACACCGCCAGAACGGGAGCGGCGGTTGATTTCATGGAGATACCCAGGCCGGCGATGACATTGGTGCCGTCACCGGTTGTGGAGGCCTTTGCGATGGCCCGTACCGGGGCATACTCGGTTGAGGTGTAGTACTCGGTGATCACGACCATCGCGGCGGTCAGGACCAGACCGATCATGGATGAACCGAACAGCTGCATGGTATTGAAACCACCGACACCGTTCATCATGGAATCGGTGACGAAGTAGAAGGCGATGGCGGCCAACACGGCAGCCACGATCAGCCCCTTGTAGAGCGCTGGCATGACATTGGTGTCGCTGGCCTTCGCCTTGACGAAGAAGGTGCCGACAATGGAGGCGAGAATCGAGACACCGCCCAACACCAGCGGATAGAGTATCGGGGCGGAACCGGCGTCAGCCATCAGCAGACCGCCCAGCAGCATAGTGGCAACCACGGTCACCGCGTATGTTTCGAACAGATCAGCCGCCATGCCGGCGCAGTCACCCACGTTGTCGCCTACGTTATCGGCGATAACCGCTGGATTTCGGGGGTCATCCTCGGGGATACCGGCTTCTACCTTGCCCACGATGTCCGCACCCACGTCAGCGCCCTTGGTGAAGATGCCGCCGCCGAGTCGGGCAAAGATGGAGATCAGCGATCCGCCAAAGGCCAGGCCGATCAGGGGGTGGAGGGGATCTTCAACACCCATGGCAACGAGAATGGCGTAGTAACCTGCCACACCCAGGAGTCCCAGACCAACCACCAGCAGGCCGGTGATGGCGCCGCCGCGAAAGGCGATCTGCAGGGCGTCGTTGATGCCCTTGTCCGCTGCCTGGGCGGTGCGTAGATTGGAGCGAACTGAGATATGCATGCCGATGTAGCCGGCGGCCCCTGAGAAAACGGCGCCGATGGCGAAACCAATGGCCGTTGCGGTCCCCAGGAAATACCAGAGTACGATGAGCAGGATAACGCCGACGATGCCGATGGTGGTGTATTGGCGGTTGAGATAGGCCTTGGCGCCTTCCTGTACAGCACCGGCAATCTCACGCATCTTCTCGTTGCCTTCTGGCTGCGCAAGTATCCATTTTACGGACATGAAGCCATAGGCAAGTGCGGCAATCGCACAAGCTAAGGCGAAGATCAGTTCAGTGTTCACTTATACATCCTCCAATGAGACGAAATGGTATGGGTAACAAATCATTTTCACCACCTCCAGGCCCTGCTGTGCTCCTCTTAAAGGTCCGGGTTTGATAAGCGCACCATTCTGGCAGGGTTAGGCGTACAAAAAAAGGGGCTTATTGAGCCCCTTAATTGATCTAGATTAAAGAGTGAAGCTATCTAGCTTCTTGGGTACTGCCACACCCTTCATGGTGACGTAGTCCGGCATGCCTTTATCCGTGTAGGGGGGATAGGCCTCGCCCTTGATCAGCGGATAGAGATAATCCTTACAGGCGGCGGTAATGCCGAAGCCGTCATCGGTGATGAACTCCATCGGCATCATCTTCTCCACGTTAGCCACCTCACTGAGGGGCGCCTCTCCAATGCTCCACTTGTAGGGATTGGTGGACTCGCGCACCACGGTGGGCATGATCGAGTTTTTGCCTTCCAGGGCCTTCTCCACCGCCGCTTTGCCCAAGGCATAGGCCTGCTCCACATCGGAGGCAGAAGCGAGGTGACGGGCGGCACGCTGCAGGTAGTCTGCAACGGCCCAGTGAAATTTGTGACCCAGGGCGTCTTTGATCATGTTGGCAACCACAGGAGCAGCGCCGCCCAATTGGGCGTGTCCGAAGGCATCCCGGGTACCTTGTTCGGCGAGGAATTTGCCGTCAGGCCAGTGACACCCCTCAGAGACCACGATGGAGCAGTAGCCGAACTCCTTGACCTTGGCATCCACCTGGGCGAGGAATTTCTCCTGGTTGAACTCCACCTCGGGGAAGAGAATCACCACCGGTATACCGTTGTCTTCCACCAGACCGCCAGCGGCGGCAATCCAACCTGCATGCCGGCCCATCACCTCGATCACGAAGATCTTGGTTGAGGTTGCCGCCATTGAGCGCACGTCGTAAGAGGCCTCCAGGGTGGAAACAGCAATATACTTGGCGACAGAGCCAAATCCCGGGCAGTTGTCGGTGATCGGCAGGTCATTGTCCACGGTTTTGGGTACGTGTATTGCCTGAACCGGAAAGCCCATCTTTTCAGAAAGCTGGGAGACCTTATAGCAGGTGTCGGCTGAATCGCCGCCACCGTTGTAGAAAAAGTAGCCAATATTATGGGCCTTGAAGATCTCGATCAGGCGCTC
>JBEVVS010000108.1:0-20264 GCA_040507005.1 Candidatus Thiodiazotropha sp. | reverse complement strand
TGTGCATCTTGGTCTTGAAACTCAGTACCCCGATATCCCCATCGATCAGCCAGAAGCGTGCAGCATCGTTTTCGAACAGTACCTCACGCGGCTCGGCATGCTCGCCCACCAGGGATTCCGGCCAGCGTTGACGTTGGTAGACCGGCAATGTTGAGCGGGGGTGATAGCTATTGTCAGCAGCTGACCATGAACCCTTTGGCGTGTGTACCGCATCGATCTCCTTGACCCATGCCGGCAGGGGTTCGCTGGTGATGGTCTTGCCCGCATCGATATCCTGTTGAATCAGATCTGCGATACTCTGCCACCCGGCATGTTGCCAGATTTCGAACGGACCCTGTTTCCAGCCGAAACCCCAGCGGATGGCCATGTCCACATCTCTGGCATTATCGGCAATGGTATCCAGCAGATAGGCTGCATAATGGAAGGCATCCCGCTGAATCGACCAGAGGAATTCGGCGTGGGGATCTTTGATGGCGCGCAGTTTTGCAAAGCGCTCGGGGTTCTTGTAGTCCTTCAGGACCTTTTCCACCTTGCCCGGTATCTTCACCTTGCGTTTTCTGTAACTGTTGTCTTTGGGTTCGTAGACCAGGATCTCTCCATCCTGCTTTTTAAAGACGCCTGCCTTGGTTTTGGCGCCCAGGGCGCCGTTTTCAACCAGTGTGTCGAGCCAGCTCGGAATCTGATACATCGATGCCCAAGGGTCGTTACCGATATTCTCAACCGCGTTGCTGAGAATGTGTCGCAAGGTGTCGAGTCCTACCAGGTCAGCGGTGCGCAGGGTGGCACTCTTAGGTCGTCCGATCGATTTCCCTGTCAGGGCATCGATGGTCTCGAAGTTCAAGCCAAGGCGCTGTGCGTGATAAAAGGTGGCCAGCATAGAGAAGAGTCCGAGCCTGTTGGCAATGAAGTTCACCGTGTCCTTTGCCCTGACCACACCTTTTCCTAGGGTGGAAACGCAAAAACTCTCAATGTTATCGGTGACGTCAGCAGCGGTATCGGGTTGTGCGACCAACTCAATCAGCGGCATATAACGGGGCGGATTAAAAAAATGGATACCAAGAAAGCGGTGACGTAATTTATCCGGCAGGGTCTCTGCCAGTTGCGTGATCGAGAGGCCGGAGGTATTGCTGGCAAGGATCGCATCGTCATTGAGATAGGGTGCGATCTTTTGGTAGAGATCCGTTTTCCATTCAACTTTTTCCGCTATCGCCTCGATCACGAGATCGCAATCCTTGAGTTTCTCCAGGTCGTCGTCGTAATTGCATGGCGTGATCCTGGCGGCGTACTCCGCCGCTGCCAGGGGTTCCGGTTTCTGTTTTGCGAGTGCCTTGATTGCCTGTTTTGCGATCGCGCTCTTATCCTTACCCTCCTTGGGCAGGTCGAATAGCAGAGCACGAATGCCGGCATTGGTGAAATGGGCCGCTATCTGGGCCCCCATCACTCCGGCCCCCAGCACGGCAACCTGTTTGTAGGTCGGTATGCGGGTGGTTGTTTTGGTCACTTCTTCAGTGGTTAACCGAGCGGTTGAGTTCATTTACCTCTATCCTCCTGGGCGTCTCCTCTTAGAAGAGGAGTGTCATCCGGTAATCTGGTGCAGATCATCTTGATTGTGGTCGTGGTACGGGTTGCGTACCAGTTCTGATTCATCAAAATCATCCACATGGATGATTGTCATCAAATGGCGATCAAAACGCCGCAGCTGTTCGGCCTCATGTTCGGTTATCATGGCGGCCTCAAGGGCGGCATCGGCTAGCGAAACATCATCATCTATCACCAATTCACCCGACTTTTGCGCCTGGTGCAGCCGCTTGATAATCGGTTGCAGGCTAAGACTCTCAAGAAATACCTGGTTGACCTCGCCCAGGGGATTATTTGCAGAAGCCTCCATGAACAGGCCACTGGTCATCTCTCTGCGTGTTTCACTGTCAACCGTAATCAGTTTGACAATCGCCTTTTCCAGACTGTCTCTAGGTGCCGCAAAGCGACGACCGATGGGGAATGCGAGTCGTTTGATCACGGCGGGTACCATTCGATTTGGCCAATTATCCATCAGCTGATCGAAGGCGATCTGATACTGATGAAGAAGGTGATCGAGGGCCCACTGCACCACCGGCCACTCTTGATCGGGGTTTTCACTCTCTTCATGCTGCTTGATCACCATACTGCTCAAAAACAGCATACTCAAAAGGTCTCCCAGACGGGCCGAAAGCATCTCCTTGAATTTCAGCTTAGCATTCAGATCGAGTAAGGCTATATCGGTAATCACCGCAAATAGACTGCTGAGGCGGTTGATATGGCGATAATAGGGGAGCAGATGCTGGTTGTCAGTCGATGCAGCCTCCCGTGACAGACCGAGCCCCATGATCAGTGTGCGTGCAAAATTGCTGATCGAGTGACCCATGTGGGCAGCCAGGGTGGCATCGAACTTGGCTGAGATTTCTGGGTTATCCTCGGCATGGGCCAGGGTCATCTCCTGCATGACATAGGGGTGAGATCTGATCGCTCCCTGGCCGAAGATCATCAGATTACGGGTGAGAATGTTGGCTCCCTCCACAGTGATAGCCACCGGTATCGACTCATACAAATCGGCGATATAGTTCTTCGGGCCTTTGATGACTGCCTTGCCTGCATGGATATCCATGGCATCGATCACGCACTGTCTGGCCATTTCCGTGGTGTGGTATTTCAAAATCGCAGATGCCACACTCGGCTTATTACCCTCCACGATGGATTGAATGGTCTGCAGACGTGAGGCATTGATGATGTAACTCAGGCCGGCGATTCGCGCCAGTGGTTTCTGGATACCCTCGAACTGGGCAATAGGGATACCGAACTGTCGGCGCAGACTGGCATAAGCACTGGTGCCGAGCAACGTACGCTTGCTCACTGCAACGGCAGTGGTGGGCAGGGTGACTGCTCGACCCACGGATAGGCAGTTGACCAACATACGCCAGCCTTTACCCGCCATTTCGGGTCCGCCAATGATAAAGCTCAGTGGTACGAATACATCTTTTCCTTGCAAAGGACCATTCAGAAACACATCACCGATGGGTAGATGACGTCGGCCGATCTGCAATCCCGGTGTGTCATGAGGAATAAGCGCACAGGTAATCCCATAGTCCTTGACATCACCAATCAGGCCATCGGGGTCCTTCAATCTGAAGGCGAGTCCGACCAGCGTTGCAATCGATGAGAGTGTGATATAACGCTTGGAGAAGTTGAGCCGCATACCGATCACTTCTTCACCTTGCCATTCACCCATGCAAACCGTACCGGTATCGGGTATCGATGTGGCATCGGAGCCGGCGGTGGGGCCGGTCAGGGCAAAGCAGGGTATCTCCTGGCCACTGGCAAGGCGGGGCAGGTAATACTCCTTTTGTGCATCAGTACCGTACTTGATCAACAGCTCGCCAGGTCCAAGGGAGTTGGGTACACCCACAAGGTAGCTGACACCACTGCCGGTATTGCTCAGGTTCAACAGAATTTCAGACTGGGCAACCGGAGAGAATTCCAACCCTCCATAGCGCTTCGGGATAATCATCCCGAGAAAGCCGTGTTTGCAGACATAGTCGATGATCGGTTTCGGTATGCGATTCAGCTGGTGATTGATCTGCCACTTGTCGACCATGCGGCAAAGCTCTTTAACAGGGCCATCGATGAAGGCCTGCTCCTCGTCATTAATACTCGGTTTATCCCCTGAGAGGAGTTGCTGCCAATCGGGTTTGCCACTGAATAGCTCTCCATCCCACCAGACATTCCCGGCATCGATCGCTTCCTTTTCCGTGTCCGAAAGGGGCGGCATCATGCGCCTTACCAGAGAGAGAATGGGTAAGGAGAAATATTGTTTGCGCAGGGAGGGGATGGCGAAAAACAGGCAAAAGAGAAAGATACCGATGAACAACCAGGACAGAACACCGAAACCTGTGGTCACTGCGGATATTGCCGCAAGTGCGCCCATGGCGAGGGTGGCGGTGACTATACTGTTGCCACGATAGGTCAGGATCAACAGTGTGCCGATCGCGATTGTGGCTAAGACAAGGTTCGTGATCATTGTTACAACTCCAGTTAGAAGCGTAGAAAATCTATGGGTTACTGTCTGTAGTATGACCCAAAAAAAGAGCGAGCGTTCGTTTTTTTTGTTAAATTAATTGTGCTACAATCTCCTGTCAAGGACTATTTCCAAGAAATGACCATAGACTTTATCTATGACAATCGATTTTGTAGCTGAAAGGGTATTGACATTTACCGATTACAAAAGGCGCTTCGATTATGGCGAAGATAGGCTCTATGCTTTGTTATTTCAGCGAAATCAGAAGCTTATCGGTATAAGGAGAGAAAAGTTCGCGGTCAGGAATCTGAAAAAAATCTTTCGTGCCACGTTCAAGCTGGTACCGAAGATCGGATTTCAGGCGATGTCTCTCAGAGACCTCCTGGCAGAGACCGGTCTGAGCATGGGGGGGGTCTATCTCACCATCACCAACAAGGACAATATCGCCATCATCGTCAAGGACGCAGTGACCCTGGTGTGTGAGGATATCGTTCAGCAGGCGCGTAGCGAATCCGATCCAGCCCTGGCACTGGAGATGTTGGTCAAGGGTTATCTCTACTCATCACTGCTACTGCAACCCTGGTTTCACTTCCTCTATTTTGAGACCCGAAGCCTGCCGCAGGAACACCAGAAAGACTCCAAGAACCTGGAACGCACCCAACTGGCGGAGCTTGAGAGGTTGATAGGGCAATTACAGGGCGACGTCGATCAGCGCTACCCGGCCGATTTTCTCGCCATCATGTTGCTGACCATGGTCCAAGAGCGTTACTTGAAACCGTGGAAGTATAAACAGCCCGCTTCGACCATTGACGAATACGCGGACAATTGTCTGCGACTGGTACACTGCTCAGTCTAAAACTGTGACCGATCACAGCGATTCATTCTCAGCTGTGGATAGACTGCTCGTTTCAATTACCATTCTATCGATTGCCATTGCCACTCGGTGTCATTACTGACAATTCAGCAGTGACAAATGGTCTCGGGAAGTGTCTATCTAAGCTACGGCATCAAGAGTGGGCAAATGGATGGCTAGACTTTCACAAATCATACAAGTCATGTGGCTGGTTGTTGCCATTGACGATGTCTTGGCCTTTGATCACGGTGCCTGGGATGCACTGTTGCGCCAAACTGTAGTAACGCAAAGTGAGGGAGAGGCAACCTCAGTGGACTACAGCAGTCTGCGCGGGGAGCGAAGCCGCTTGAAAGCGTATTTGAACTCCCTGTCGCATGTGGATCAATCATCCTTCGAGGCTTGGTCAAAACCAGAGCAACTGGCATTTTTGATCAACGCCTATAATGCCTGGACCCTTGAATTGATATTGACTCGTTATCCCGATCTTGAATCGATCAAGGATTTGGGAGGGTTTTTCAGTTCCCCTTGGAAAAAGGCCTTCATACCCTTGTTCGGTGGGAAACACTCCCTGGATGATATCGAGCATGGGATGATTCGCCAGCCGGGTCGCTACGACGATCCTCGCATACACTTCGCCGTAAACTGCGCGAGCATAGGTTGTCCCGCACTGCGTCCAGAGGCCTACACCGGAGGGCGACTCGATGAACAACTACAGCAACAGGCCGAGTTGTTTCTTGCGGACATGACACGCAACCGTTATACAGGTGATGGTTTCCAGGTATCATCTATCTTCAAATGGTATCGAGAAGACTTCGAACGAGGCTGGCTAGACATAGACTCTCTGACGGATTTCTTTTTGCGCTACCGGGCATCCTTCGGCTTAACCGAGGCAGATGCTGAGCGACTTCGACAGACTAAAGTCAGGATAAAATTTCTTGACTATGATTGGCGTTTGAATGACGTGCCTTGATCCTATTAGCAGGCTAGGTTTGACTCAACAACATGACCAGCGACCAACAAAAAGGCAGTAGCATCAAGAGGAGATTGCTGTCCTGGCTAATGCACATTGGCACGATCGTCATGGCCGTGTATCTGATCCATCTCTGGCAAACCCGCGATCTGGTCGAGGGAGTTGCGCCTGCGCTCTCCGGTCAAACCCTGCAGGGTGAGCGGTTTGACCTGAGCAAACAGACCCAATGGCCGTTGTTGGTCCATTTCTGGGCAACCTGGTGTCCGGTTTGTAAATTCGAATCAGGGGGGATTGCCTCCCTGTCACAGAACTATCCTGTGGTGACTGTCGCCATGCAGTCCGGAAGCGACAGGGAGCTGAGAGAATTCCTCGATCAACGCGAGTTGCAACTCCCTGTGATTAGCGATTCGGATGGCTCCCTTGCGGCTGCCTGGGCCGTGAAAGGCGTGCCGACAACTTATATTATCGACGCCGATAGCAGGATCAGGTTCACAAGTGTCGGATATACCTTGCCTTTGACCCTGCGCATACGTCTGTGGCTGACGGAAATCTGGTAGACTATCGATGCTTATTGGCAGTCCCAAATGTTATGCCAGGTGGTCGCTGCCATCGACTGGGTACAAAAAGCGCCTAATTCTGAGGAGAAGTGAACTATGGCGATAAGGCTGAGGTTGTTGTCTCTCATATTGGTGAGTCTGTTCTATGCAGGTTGTGCATCGACACCGACACTCTCCAAATCCCAGGTCTTCGAAGAATATGAACAGATTGCACTGCTCCAGTCCCGCCTGAATGAAGACAAGATGAATGACCTGTTTGATCTTGCACCCGTGGGGTTTGCCACGGCTCAATCAAAATTGGCAGAAGCAGTCGTCCTAGGACAGGCCCGGAATGACACCGGGGTGGTTGAGAAGGTGGCCGAAGTGGTTCAGATCCTTGATAAGGCGGAGTCTGATGCCACCCTTTCCAAACGACTCATGCGTGAGGTGCTCGAGGCACGTCAGTTGGCAGTGGCTGCGGGCGCCGACACCATGTTGCAGGAACGCTTCGACAAACTGGATGAGAAACTGCGCAAGGCCTCCAGGCTGGTAGAGCAGGGTGAGATCGAGGATGCCAAGAAGTGGCGACCGGAGATGCTGCAGGGTTATTCGGATGTGGAACTGGAGGCCCTGAAACAGGATGCCACTGAAAATGCCCGTCAGGATATTGCCCAGGCCACCGAGGATGAGGCGGATGAATATGCGCCGAAGACACTGAAGCGTGCCCTGGAGGAGTTGGCGCTATCGGTCGCGGTACTGGAGACAAACAGGACCCAGCGGGAAAAGGCAAAAAACCATGCCTTGCAGGCGAGTAGACTGGCGAGTCGGAGTGTGGAAATCACGGAGATGATCAAGGACTTCGAACGCCGTGAATACAGCATGGAAGATATCTTAATCTGGTATCAGAAACAGATTAGCCTGGTCAATGAACCGACTGGAGAAGCGCTGCCATTTCACCAACCCAACCATGAGGTGATCTCTGCCTTGAGAAACAAATTGCTCAATTATGCAGAGATGCAGCAGGCAGACCTGGCCACCAGAATGGATCTGCAGAGTCGGCTCGAGGCCGTGGAGCGGGAGAATCGCGAGGCACAAGCACGCTTCGACAAAATACAGGATCTGTTTTCATCCGCCGAGGCCAATGTCTATCGCCAGGGGCACAATGTGCTGCTTGAATTGCGGGCATTTAATTTTCCCAGTGGCGGGACAGATATCCAGTCTGAAAATTTCGCCTTGCTCGACAAGATAGTGACTGCTATCAAATCCTTTCCCAATCCGGATGTGGTTGTTTCCGGGCATACCGATTCGGTGGGAGGAGCAGAGATCAATCTGCAACTCTCCCAGCAACGTGCGGAGACGGTGGCATCGTTCCTGGAGAAGGTGGGCGGTGTCGATAGGAATCACCTGACCGCCATCGGCTATGGCGAATCCCGCCCGGTGGCGAATAACGAAAGTGAACGAGGACGCAAGAGTAACAGGCGCATCGAAGTGTTGATAATTAATGAATGACAATAACGATGTTTCTCAGTCGAATAGCAGTTTTTCGGTAGCAATTACAGGTTCTGGGGGCAGTGGTGCGGTTACCGCGGGGCGCATCGTCTTAGAAGCTGCCGCGCGCTGCGGCTATCAAGGGTTGATGACCCGGTCGGCGGGGCCGCAGATCCGCGGTGGCGAGTCAGCGGCGATGATTCGTTTCGCTCCTGGTCCGGTGGAGTGCATGGGCAATCATTATGATCTGCTGGTCGCCCTCGATTGGTTGAATATCGAACGTTTTGCCGATGAGATACCCCTCACGGATAAGAGCCTGATACTTTGCGATCCCGCCGCTGGGGATGTGCCATCCCAACTACGCAGCAATGGCGCTGAAATCCGTGAGGTTCCGTTCAAAGTGTTTGCCTCCGGCTTGCCAGAGGGGCGCATAAACATGGTCGCATTGGGGGCCATGGCGATGGTCTGCGGTTTGCAGCTTGAAGCTCTGGAGGCGAGCGTCAAACAGATATTGCAGAGCAAGGGCGAGCAGGTTGTTGAGTCAGCCTTGCGGGCACTGAGTCTGGGTTACAATCACGACCGGCGTCCTATGCAGGCACCCCTGTCACCCGCTGATCAACAGGATACCTGGAGTATCACCGGCAACCAGGCCTGTGGTGTCGGCGCCCTGCGGGGTGGTGTGAGGTTCGTTGCAGCCTATCCCATCACACCGGCCAGTGAGATGCTCGAGTGGTTGGCGCCGCGACTGGAAAAACTGGGTGGTTCCCTGTTGCAGGCAGAGGATGAACTGGCCTCCATCAATATGATCATCGGCTCCTCTTTTGGCGGTGTGCCTTCTCTCACGGCAACCTCGGGACCTGGCTTGAGCCTGATGGTTGAGGGTCTGGGGCTGGCATTGGTCAGCGAAACCCCGGTCACGGTTGTGAATGTGATGCGGGGAGGGCCCTCCACCGGCATCCCCACCAAGTCGGAACAGGCCGATCTCGATATCGCCCTGTATGGTCTGCACGGTGATGCGCCGCATCTGGTGTTTGCACCGCTCAGCATAAGGGATTGTGTCTTTACCACCCAATGGGCGGTTCAACTGGCGGAGCATCTGCAGACGGTTTCTCTGGTGCTCACGGACCAATCCCTGGGTCAGTCCCAGGCAATCATCGAGGCGCCGCCTGCAACGGAAATGCCTTGGCGGCGTGCCGTCGAGGCGACACCGGATAGGGACTACAAGCGCTACCAGATCACGGCGGATGCCATCTCCCCCATGACACTTCCCGGTACGCCGGAAGGCATGTATACCGCCGATGGTCTTGAGCACAATGAGTACGGCACACCCTCGAGTATGGCGGCGGACCATCGTGAGCAGCTCAATAAGCGGCTGAACAAGCTTGAGGGATTCGACTATGGGGATGACTGGGCGGAGATCGAGGGGGATGGGGATGAGTGCATCATCACCTGGGGATCGAGCGCCGGGGTTGTCAGGGAGAGCGCCCGTAAACTTAAACAGCAGGGCAGGGAGATCCGGATCATTGCCATCCGCCTGCTCGCCCCGTTGCAGCGGCAGAAACTGAGCCAGGCCCTGGAAGGAGCGCACAGGATCCTGGTAGTGGAACAGAACCACGGCGGCCAGCTGTTTCACTATCTGCATGCTCAAGGGGTGTTGCCCAAATATGCAGAGTCCCTGGCTCAACCTGGTCCCCTGCCACTCAGGTCGGGACGCATCATCAGGGTTCTTTAGTCTTTCCTTCTGAGGAGGGTTTGCAATGCCGGTACCAGCGTTAAAAGCGAAGGACTACAAATCGGGTATCAAGCCGGTTTGGTGTCCTGGTTGTGGACATTTTGCGGTGTTGGCCGCATTGACCAAGGCCATGGCCCACCTGGGGCTTGAAAAAGAGAATGTGGCGGTAGTTTCGGGTATTGGTTGTTCCTCGCGCCTGCCCGCCTATATCGACAGTTATGGTTTTCACGGCATCCATGGCCGCGCACTGGCGGCAGCCTCCGGTCTGAAGGCTGCGCGGCCCGATTTGACGGTGGTGGTGGCCGGGGGAGACGGCGACGGCTTCTCCATTGGCGGCAATCATTTTCTGCATGCCTGCCGGCGGAATATGGATATGACCTACATCGTTATGGATAACGAAGTCTATGGCATGACCAAGGGCCAGGCCTCTCCCACCACCAGACCTACCTGGACCAACAGTAAAATGACTCCCCATGGTACCGGCATACCCCGTTTCAACCCGGCCGCAATCGCCCTGGCAGCTGGGGCCGGGTTCATTGCCCGGGGATACTCGGGGGAACCGAAGGAGATGACCCGGTTGCTGGTAGAGGCCATGGAATATCCAGGTTTCGCATTCGTCCAAGTGTTGAGCGGTTGCGTTACATTCAGGCCTGACCAACGGGGCTGGAAAGAGGTTGTGCATCCCTTTATCAACGATGTGCCGACCCGGGACAGGATAAAAGCGGCACAGATCATCCAAGCGGATGAAGGCAAGGCAACAGGGGTTATCTATGCATCTCCCTTCCCTGTCTGGCAACCTGACAATGAGCAGGTAACGGAACTGAGTCTCCTGGAAGAGGAGTTTTGCATATGAGTGATGATCCACAAATTGTCATCGATTCGGTGGCTGAGTTCCTGGTGCATGCCCTGGAACTGGAGGAGGCCTCCAGCGACCACTACGACGAGTTGGCGGACAGTATGGAGATACACAACAATCTGAAGGTTGCGGAACTGTTCAGAAAGCTGGGGGACTATAGCCGGCAGCATGCGAAGGAGGTGCATGCGCGTACCGAAGGTATCGAGCTGCCGACGATTACCCCATGGGATTTCAAGTGGAAGTGTCCCTCATCACCGGAATCGTTCTGCATGGAAGAGGCGAGCTATATGATGACTATCGCCCAAGCCATGGAGATCGCCCTGTTCAACGAGGTCCGTGGCAGGGATTTCTATCAGCAGGTGGCGGACAATACCGCAAATGACGAGGTGAGAAAGATTGCCTTGGAGATGGTCGAGGAGGAGGGGTGGCATGTAGAGATGCTAAGGGAGTGGCAAACCAGTTTGAAAGAGGAGCCGCCGCTGGAGGATCTCGATCCGCCGAATATGCCTGAATAGGGGATGATTAGGCTGGTCACTCCTTGTACCAGCCCAGGGATGGCAGCTAACTGATTTCCAGTTGGGTATGGCTGACCGGCTTACCCTCTCTCTCAAGCTGCTGTTTCTCTTCTTGCTCCAGGGTCTTGAGCAACTGACGGAAATAGTGGCTGAGATAGGTGGATGTGTTCAGTGTGAACCATATGAAGACGAAGATCGCGCCATAGACCTTGACCTCGAACAGGGCAACTTCATTGTCCAACTCCAGCAGCTTGCCCACAATCAGCGGATCGATGAAGGTGAAGAAGATGATGGTGAGCAGACCGGCGGTGATGGCGCTGGTCCAGAGATATCCAAGCAAACATTTACATTTCAGTAGACTGAGCATTCACTTTCCTCCAAGTGGTCATTGTATTGCCCCGGCTTGGCCAGGTTTATAGTTATAT
Organism: Candidatus Thiodiazotropha sp.; assembly: GCA_040507005.1. Lineage (GTDB taxonomy): Bacteria > Pseudomonadota > Gammaproteobacteria > Chromatiales > Chromatiaceae > Thiodiazotropha. The sequence goes on along the minus strand of JBEVVS010000108.1, from coordinate 8,841 downwards.
TGTCTGGGCATAGAATACCAGCCAGACAGAGGGATGATACCACTACTTCTTTCGGGGTATCGAGAGCAGTTTATTTATTCTTCCTTAAGCCTGCCTTAAGTATCTTTCGCTAGGATCATAGCTGTTATTCGAGGATGGTTGGATTCCTACCGTTATCTGGTGATCATATAATCTGAACGGTAGTGCAGAAAACCGGTCTTTTCTGACCGGGTAAGCAACAGGGAGGGAGTTGAATATGTTCAGTTTTCTTGAGAAAAATTTACAGAAGAGGGTACTCTTCAACTACCTGCTTGCTGTCGATCTCGACCTGGATGAAGTAGAGCCTGGCATCGTCAAGCAGTTGCTGCGGATAGTCCATCAACAGGTGTTGTTGGTATCGAAGAAGTATAATGAGCCAGCGCATGTTGTCTCCGAGAATATCGTCTGCTCCGCCGCTTGGGCAATCGCTTACTGCATCTTAGGTCCCAGCAAACTGTTTGATGTCTATCCCGAGTTCAAGGACAGGACAGAAGAGGCTGAGATGGAACTGCTGCTACTGAGGAATGGTGAGATGATGGAAAGTAACATCTATCAACAGATATTCGCTGTTCTGCTGGCATCCCCCCATTGCCATCCTGAGGTAAGGTCAATCTATGATCATACCTACCTGACGCTGACAAAGCCGACACAGTCTGCCCTTGACAGCGGTCGCGCGATGTCCCGTTGATGTTGTGTTGCAACGCTTCTTCTCTATATCTTTCTCATGGTCACCAGGGGTGGCGTATTCAACAGTGACCGGCTGGCCAGGGTACCCGCGACAGCGACACAGAGTGCGCCTGCCAGCAGGGCGCCGACCCACATCCTGAAATTGAACTCCCAGGGTAGATTGAACACCGCTTGGGCCAGTGAAAAACTGATGGCGCTCGCCAAGGCCGCCGAGACCAGCCCCGCCAAGCCGCCAAGCAGGGCAAATTCCAGCATTGTGGAGAGATAGAGTACGCTGCGTTTGACCCCCAGTGTGCGCAATACCGCGGTCTCCTGTACCTTCAGTTCATGGCTTGCCTGAATGCCCGCATAGAGCACGATCAATCCGGCAGCAAGGGTGAAAAGAAATACCGACTCCACCGCCAGGGCACCCCGGTCCATGATGGCTCGCACCTGGGCCATGATAGCGGTGACATCCAGTGCCGTGACACTGGGGAATTGCTGGATCAGGCGGTGCAGCACCGGCCGCTTTTCAGCGGACATATAGAAGCTGGTGATGTAAGTGGCGGGTCTTTGAGCAAGCAATCCCGGCGTGCCGATGACGAAGAAATTGACATTGAACGAGTCCCACTCCACGGATCGAAGGCTTTCCACGCGACCCATGACCCGGATGCCGGCAATCTCAAACTCCAACTCAGCCCCAAGGGGTATGCCCAGGGTCTCGGCCAGTCCCTGTTCCACCGAGAACCAGGCCTCGTTCAGCTCTGTATCCGACCACCAACGGCCGGCGACGATCTTGTTGTCATCCTGTGGCCGTAATGCATGGCTGATGTTGAAATCCCGGGTTGCGAGCCGCTGGGCCCTGGGATTGTCGTAATCTTCAAGGCTCACCGGGTCCCCGTCTATGGAGACCAGGCGGCCGCGGATCATGGGAAACAACCCGTTGGTCTCTATGTCACCCTTGGCCAACAGTTCACGCACCGCCGCGACCTCATCGGGTTGAATATTGATCAGAAACTGGTTCGGACTGTCAGCGGGAAGCGCCCCCTGCCAACTGGTTAGCAGGTCGACCCTGACAATCGCCAGCAGCAGCAATACCGTGAAGCCCAAACCGAAACCGGTCAGCTGGATGGTAGTCGTTGCGGGATTGCGGGAAAGGCTGGCCAGCCCGTAGCGCCAGGAACCTGCGGTGAGATGGCGCAAGGGTGCCAGTGCATAGACCAGCAGGCGTGAGATCAAGACAAGGATCGCCAGCCCGGCCAGGAGACCGCTGATCAGGCGCAACGCCATCTTGTCATCGCCGATCTGCCATAGGAGCAGGATGCTCAGGGAGAACAGGGCAACCAGGAGAAACAGACGGTAACTGATGGGGGGCGCCGCCAAGTGGCGCCGGAAAACCCGCAGCGGGGGCACCTCACCGAGGCGAATGATGGAGGGCAGGGAGAATCCGATCAGCACCAGTATGCCGGTGACAAGGCCCGATACCACCGGCCATGCGGTGGGTGTCGGGATCTGGGTGGTGAACCAGTCACCGATCAGCTGAATAAGCAGGGTCTGTACGCCCAATCCGATCATCACACCAATCAGGCTGGCGACCAGCCCCAGGCTCAACAGCCGCAGGATGAATATCCGGGTCACTTGCCTGCGGCTGGCGCCGAGGCATCTCAGCAGGGCGCTGCTATCCGATTGGCGCTCCACGAAACGACGGCTGGATAGGGCGACGGCAACCATGCAGAGCAGGATAGCGGTGGCAGCGGCAAGACGCAGGAAGCGTCCCCCCTGGTCCAGGGCACTGCGCAGTTCCGGCCGGGCGGAGCGGATATCCTCAACCTGCAGACCGCTGATGTTCTGATCCTCCACCCATACCCGGTAGTCGCTCATCTGAGATGGAGAACCGGCGAGCAGCAGGTAGTGTCTGACCCGGCTTGCGGGACCGAGCAAACCGGTCTCTGGGATATCCCCAATGGGGATTAGCAGCCGGGGTGCCAGTCGGAACAGATTTGCCGAACGGTCCGGCTCATAGACAATGATGCGACTCACCCGGAAACTGCTTTTTCCCACCTTGATCTCGTCACCCAATGCTAATCCCAGCAGGGGTAGCAGACGCTCTTCCAGCCAGGCCTCCCCCGAAGCCGGAACACCTTCGGCCACTTGATCTTCCGCGGTTATGCTGTCACGCACCCGCATCTGACCGCGCAGGGGATAGTCATTCGAGACCGCTTTGACCTGCACCAGCTGTGTTACTTCGCGATGCAGGATGACGCTGGGGAAACTCAGGGTCGAAGCGTGGGGTAGCTGACGTCTTGTGGCTTCCCGGATAAAGGCTTCAGGTATCGGCTGATTGCTCTCGACCCTGATATCCGCTGCCAATACTTCGCTTGCCTGGCGCGCCATGGCCCGTTCGATGCGGTCGGTAAAGAAACCCACCGACGTCACCGAGGCCACCGCGATCACCAGGGCGGTGGCTAACAGCCTGAGTTCCCCGGCACGCCAATCACGGCGCAACAACCTGAGCGCAAAATGGAGTGAATTCAAGCCTCGTTCTCCAAGCTGCCGTCGCGCAGGTAGAGGCGGCGATCGCAACGATCCGCCAGCATTTCATCATGGGTAACCAGAATCAGCACGGTCTGGCTCTGCTCCTGCAACTTGAATAGCAGATCGGCCACCCGCTTTCCGGTATGGGCATCCAGGTTGGCGGTGGGTTCGTCCGCAAACAGTACCTGGGGGTTTGGGGCGAAGGCCCGGGCCAAGGCTACACGCTGCTGTTCACCCCCCGAGAGCTGGGAGGGGTAGTGGTGCAGACGTTGCGCCAATCCGGCCTCTGAAAGGGCAGCCTTGGCCGCCTGTTCCGGTTTTCTGTGCCCTGACAGCTCCAGGGGTAACATGACATTCTCCAAAGCCGTCATGCCCGAGAGGAGCTGAAATGACTGAAACACAAAGCCTACCCTGCCGGCGCGCAGAGCGGCTCGACCATCCTCATCCAAGCTGCTGAGCCGGGTGCCGAACAGGGTGACTTCGCCGGCGGAGGCCTGGTCCAAACCGGCCAGCAATCCCAGCAATGTGGATTTGCCGGATCCGGAGGCACCGAGGATCGCCACGGCCTCGCCGGGGGATACGGCCAGGTCGATCCCCTGTAGGATATCTATCCGGCCTGCGGAGGTATCGACGAACTTCACCAGGTCCCTTGTGGTCACAGGATGTTGATTGGATGATGGTTGCGACATGAAAAAGATCCTACTGCTGTTATTACTCTTATCTCTACAATGGTCTACAGGGTCGAATGCGGCCACACCCAACCTGTTGGTCGTGGGTGACAGTCTGAGTGCCGGCTATGGCGTCACCGCCGAGCAGCGCTGGGTGACACTCCTGACCCGGCGTTTGGCACAGCATTGTGGACCCTTCAGGGTCGTCAATGCCAGTATCAGTGGAGATACCAGCAAGGGTGGGTTGAGCAGACTTCCCGCCCTGTTGACGAATCATAGTCCCGCAATCGTGGTCATCGAACTTGGCGGCAATGACGGTCTGCGTGGTATTCCCATCAAAACCATGCGGCACAATCTGCAACAGATGGTAAGCCTGGCCAAACAGGCCGACGCTGCGGTCCTGCTGTTGGGTGTTCGTCTGCCGGCTAACTATGGGGAGGCGTTCGTCAACGCCTTCCATCAAGTCTATTATGATGTCGCGGAGGCGGAATCGGTTCCCCTGGTGCCTTTCTTTTTGCAGCACGTCGCCTTGGAAAAGGAGCTCATGCAGGCCGATGGCATCCATCCCAATGACAAGGCCCAACCCATTCTTCTGGACAATGTCTGGCCTGAACTGAGTTCCCTGATACTGGATAGGGGCGTGGTGGCTGGCTGTAAAGATTGAACATCGGTCACTGACTATGAGCACCCAATCGTCAGTGCCCAGGGGATAAAATATCGGGCTCAAGCTTTTATGGCCCCGAATAATGGGTATAATCCCCAGCTCCTATGGCGGTAGGTATCGGTCCCCCCGCAACGAGAAGCTGTGAACCCCGTCAGGCCCGGAAGGGAGCAGCGGCAGCAGTGGCATCGTGTGCCGGGGTGTGGCTGGTACTTCCCGCCACCATCTATTCCCCAATTATTGCGGGTCAATCGATCACCCGTTTCCTGCTGTGATATAGCTCTGCTTGTAGCCGTTGTATTCGTCGATCACCCCCTGCATGGCATCATCCTGATAGGCTTGCAGCCCTCTCAGGGCCATATGCTTGGTGCCATGTCCAACCTCGTTACCCGCCTCCATAAAGCGAAAATCGAGACGCACCAATCCCTTTTTGCCCTGCACATCCATGCGTGATCCGGTAGATTCCAATTGGGGATCCTCGAAGTCCAGATGATGCAGGTTGATCTCCATGCTCTGGTACATCACCAATGGGCGGGCAGGATTGATCATAACCCCCTCAGTGGCCATCAGTGGTACCAGGATGTGGGGGAAGGCCTTGCCGGAGAAGGCCACATAGCGGCTGGAGAGGCGATCGATCAGCAGTGGGTCATGGGTGGTTTCACCTTCGCGCTCAATGGAGAGGTACTGCTTGCCCGCTTCATCGACAACCTCTATCTGCGCTGCACTACTGTCGGGGAAAATCACCGCATGATCCCTCACCATCCCAGAGAAGGTAAAATGCATCTGTTGGCTCAATCCGAGATGGTTCAGGGCTACGGCAAAGAGCAGGTCGCCGGGGACGCAGAACATTTTTGCATCCGTGTTGTGTAACGGATTGAAATCATTTGCAATATCTTTCGCAAAGCGACTGGCTTGATCACGGGTAAACTGAACCTTGTTACCCTCGGCAGTAAAATAGTTGGCCAACACCATGGCAGTATTCCCATTGCTTGAGACGTGCGCGATCATATCAGGAGCTGTTTTGTCAGCATAGCTGGATTCCCTATAACAGTGTGATCGATATGGGATTATCGCGGGGCCGGCGAGGCAAGTGTCGGCTGCGCTGTCTATCCTGGAACTGAATCCAAGGCTGATATGCTAAAGTAGCGCCATCGATTCACCCCGGAGTTGCCCCTGATGGCTAAAGATTTAGAGACAACTACAGCGAAGTTCGGTGTCGGAGAGCTTGTCTACCATCGTCTATTTGAATACCGCGGCGTGATTGTGGATGTGGACGCAAGATTCATGCTCAGCGATGAGTGGTACGACCAGGTCGCCCGCTCGCGGCCACCAAAGGATCAGCCCTGGTATCGGGTGTTGGTCCACAGCTCCAATGATGAGACCTATGTGGCAGAGCGAAACCTGACACCCGATATCAATATCGAACCGGTGGAGCATCCCTTGATCAAAGAGTTTTTTCATGACTTCGTGGATGGCAGGTATGTCACCGGCCGACGAGTCAACTGACCGGGGAACACCAATTTGTCACAAACCCACAAGGTCATCGTTGGCGTTCTGATTATTCTGGCCGCCGGCTATATAGGCTTGCAGGAGCGTCAGCAGACCCCGCCGCCAACACTTCCCGATGCAACCAGCGAGCATACTGGCGATGATCAGATCAGACGCGCCTACAGGCAACGGGCGAATGACGTACAGGTAAGGGGTAGTGGCGAGGTTGTGAGGTTGCTCGCCGACGACCTGGACGGCAGCAGGCACCAGCGTTTCATTGTTCGTCTGACTTCCGGGCACACGGTTTTGATCGCCCATAACATCGATCTTGCACCGAGGATCGATCTCCTTGATGCCGGTGACAGGATCGCGTTTTCCGGTGTCTACGAGTGGAATGAACGGGGAGGCGTGGTGCACTGGACCCATCATGATCCCCAGGGCAGGAGGCAGGGAGGCTGGATCGAGCACCAGGGCAGGCGATACCGATGACCGCTATGGATGAAACCAAGCCAATGGTGATTCCACAGCAGTCGGCCAGATGGCTTCGTTGGTTGCTTGTGATCTCCACCGGCCTGCTGCTCGCGGGTCTCTACCTGCCGATGCTGACCCTGACCAAGTTTCTCTTTATCGCGAACTCTTTTTCAGTGATTTCGGGGATAGTGGAATTACTCCACCGGGGGCACTGGTTCCTGTTTGCCGTGGTTGGATTGTTCAGTGTGGTATTGCCTATCTTGAAGATCCTGCTGTTGTTTCTGTTGCTGCAATTGGGAGAAGTCAACTCGACGCGCTATATCAAGCTGCTGAAGCTGATGCACGATTACGGACGCTGGGGGATGTTGGATGTGATGGTGGTGGCAGTCATGATCGTGGCGGTTAAACTGGATGTCATTGCCGAGATCGAGCTGCATACGGGACTCTATCTGTTCGCTGCCGCGGTGTTGCTCATCATGTACATCACACACCGTATCGCGGGCTATTCACCAACACCATGACACCCGCAATCAACAGTGCCAAAAAAGCCGGGATAAAATACCAGACCCACGCTTACCAGCACGACTCGAAGCATCCGTCTTATGGCCTGGAGGCGGCAGAAAAGCTCGGCGTCTCCCCGCAGCGTGTATTCAAGACACTGGTGGTCCAGCTGGATGCCAAGGCGCTGGCGGTGGCCGTGGTTCCGGTGGCATCCCAGCTGGATCTGAAAGCGTTTGCCAAGGCCGCGAATGGGAAAAAGGCAGCCATGGCCGATGCCAAGCTGGTGGAGCGCAGCACCGGCTATGTGCTGGGCGGGGTCAGCCCGTTGGGTCAGAAAAGGCGCCTGCTGACCGTGATCGATCGTTCTGCTCGCGACTTTCCCACCCTCTATGTGAGTGCCGGGCGGCGTGGTTTGGAGATAGAACTGGCCGCTGATGATCTGCAGCATTTGTTGGATGCGCGCCTGGCCGACATCGCCAAATAACCTGGTGCGGTTTTACCAGGCCGCCGGCGCGGCCTTGCATGAACATGCGCAGGTATTGGGTTTGATAGCTGAGTATAATGGGTTCAATCAGTTTCCGTTATTGAAGCGAAAGCACCATCCAGGGTATTTGCCATGAAAGGTCAGCAAGCGACAACTGAGAGCCGTGTATCCAATATCCGGGTCTCCACTACCCACAGACTGATTCGTCCTATTGATCTGTTACGGGAGATGCCTGTCAGTGATGCCGTGAATGAGCATGTGCTGAAGGTGCGCGCTACGATTCATGAGATCCTGACCGGTGCCGACCGGCGCCCGTTGGTGATTGTCGGACCCTGTTCGATCCATAGTCCCGACGCCGCCATGGACTATGCGCGACGGCTCAAGCCGGTGGCGGACGCCCTCAGCGACCGGCTCTATATTGTGATGCGGGTCTATTTTGAAAAGCCACGCACAACCATCGGCTGGAAAGGCTTTATCAATGATCCCGAGATGAATGGATCCTTCGACATGGCCAAGGGCTTGCGCCTCGCCAGACAGCTGCTGCTCGATATCAATGCCCTCGGACTGGCTACGGCCACCGAGATACTTGAACCGTTCACCCCGCAATATATCGGCGACCTGCTCGGTTGGGTGGCGATTGGCGCACGCACCACCGAGAGTCAGACCCATCGCCAGATGGCATCCGGTCTCTCGGCACCGGTGGGATTCAAGAATTCCACAGACGGCAATACCAAAGTCGCGGTAGAGGCCATGCTGGCCGCCGCCAGTTCCCATACCTTTCTGGGGATCAATGAACTGGGTGAGACATCCATTGTGGAGACCACGGGCAACAGGGACACCCACCTGATTCTGCGTGGTGGCAGTCGCGGTTCGAATTACGATCAGCAAGACGTTCTCAATGCGGCGGAGATGCTGCGATCAAAGCAGCTCAATCCAAGATTGATGGTCGACTGTTCTCATGCCAACAGTGGCAAGGATTACACGCGCCAGGTGATGGTTTGGGATAATCTTATACAACAGATCTGTCAGGCCCGGAGCGATGCTGACCAGTCCCTCATTCTTGGGGCTATGCTGGAGAGCCATATCAATGCCGGCCGGCAGGATATCGATGGCGATCTGGCGTATGGTGTTTCGGTCACTGACGCTTGTATCGATTGGGACACCACACTACAGCTACTGCAACGGGGCTATCAGGCGTTGGCCTGAAAGAAGACTCATCAAGGGGAGGCGTCAGGCGTGCCACAGACATTGGAGAAGGATTTGAAGACCCTGTCAGGTGCAAGGGTCTTTTTCGGGCATCAATCCGTCGGCAAGAATATTATCCAGGGCATAAAAGATCTGATCGGGGA